>NZ_CDDH01000063.1 GCF_000819725.1 Aeromonas australiensis
CCTTCTCCCCTTGCGGGAGATATGTTTGTTTCCGGGGATGCCACACGCCGCCGGGTTGTTTGCTCCCTTCTCCCCTTGCGGGAGCCATGGTTGTTTCCGGGGATGCCACACGCCGCCGGGTTGTTTGCTCCCTTCTCCCCTTGCGGGAGAAGGGTTGGGGATGAGGGGGAGGGCTCTGCTCAGCGCAATGAGAGCCAAATATGGGCCAGTACGACCTCCATCCGACTCAGCACATCGTTATTCCACACTCGTATCACCCGAAATCCCTGCTGATTGAGATAGGCCGTTCGAGCCTTGTCATGCATCTGATTCGTTTGTATTCCATGTTGCGAACCATCCACTTCGATGATCAATCCCTGTTCAAGACAGATGAAATCCACCACATAGGGGCCGATAGGCATTTGGCGGCGAAATTTCACTCCCGCCAGACGGCGATTGCGCAGCTGTTGCCACAGTTTTTGCTCTGCCAGCGTGGCATCACGTCTCAGCCGCTTGGCAAAGCGGTTGCTCTCCATAACGCGCTCCAGTTCTGTTTGGCCCTATAGATATAGCCAGCTTCCCCGGTGTTTACCGGCTGAATATTGCGTCCCGAGCCCTCTCCCAGAGGGAGAGGGGACAGATCGAGGTGCAGTCGGGATGGGGCTGATCAGCACTGTGTTTATTGCCTTATTCGAGCTGGTGAGGCTGGATTGGGTGATAGCAGAGGGCGATAACTTTTCGAATCTATTGGGAATCAGCCAGACTGGCTGGCTGGCTGGCTGGCTGGCTGGCTGGCTGGCTGGCTGTCTGCGATGCTGCAAGTTGCAGCGTAACGGTTCCCTTCTCCCCTTGCGGGAGAAGGGCTGGGGATGAGCAGGAGCTAGGAGCGTCCCTCACCCCAACCCTCTCCCAAAGGGAGAGGGGGCAGATCGAGGTGCAGTCGGGATGGGGCTGATCAGCATTGTGCTTATGGCCGTATTCAAGCTGGGGAAGCTCGATTGGGTGATAGCAGATGGCGATAACTTTCCAAATCTATTGGGAATCAGTTTGGCTGGCTGAATGGTTGTCCGCGATGCTGCAAGTTGCAGCGTAACGGCTCCCTTCTCCCCTTGCGGGAGAAGGGCTGGGGATGAGGGGGAGCTAGGATCGTCCCTCACCCTAACCCTCTCCCAGAGGGAGAGGGGACAGATCGAGGTGCTGTTGATCTTTGGTTGACCACAATGGGCCATAGCTGGATTTTGGTAATGACAAGCTGACAAGCTGACAAGCTGACAAGCTGACAAGCTGATGGGCATTGCCCTGCTAGTTGGTTACCCGCGATGCTGCAAGTTGCAGCGTAACGGCTCCCTTCTCCCCTTGCGGGAGAAGGGCTGGGGATGAGGGGGAGCAGGAGTTAGGAGCGTCCCTCACCCTAACCCTCTCCCAAAGGGAGAGGGAACAGATCGAGGTGCAGTCGGGATTGGGCTGATCAGCCTGTGTTTATTGCCTTATTCGAGCTGGGGAAGCTGGATTGGGTGATAGCAGATGGCGATAACTTTCCAAATCTATTGGGAGTCTGGCTGACTGGTTGTCCGCGATGCTGCAAGTTGTAGCGTAACGGCTCCCTTCTCCCCTTGTGGGAGAAGGGCTGGGGATGAGGGGGAGGGAGCAGCCCTCACCCTAACCCTCTCCCAAAGGGAGAGGGAACTGATCGAGGTTCGGTTTGGGCATCGGGGTCGGTCAACAAGCTCCTTCACGCAATCCTTGAGCCACACCTGCGCTGGTTATTGCATATGCGCCGATGGGGTATGCCAGACGCCGCCCCCTTACTTCGGGCTTACCAACTCTTTCATCAAATCTTTCAGCCATACCAGCGCCGGTTGCTGCGCGTGCACGGGATGCCAGACGCAGTTGAGGTGATAATCCGGCACGTCTTCGGGCAGCGGCAGGCTTTTCAGCGGCCAGTGGCTGGCGAGCAGCTCGGCCACCATGCTGGGCAGCACCAGCAGGTGATCGCTCTGGCTGACGATGGCAGCGGCGGACATATAACTCTGGCTGTTGACCGAGATGGTGCGGCTAAAGCCCTGACTCTTCAGATAGCGGTCTAGGCTCGCCTCCGAGGTGCCCAGCGGCGAGTGGAACACATGGGGCATCTCGATCAGTTGCGACAAGCTGATGCGTTCGGGCTGCCGCGTCGGGTCATCCCCACTCTCAGCGAGCGCTGGGGCGGTCATCGGCAGATCGGCGCGCACCAGTCCGGCCAGCGGCTCGGTGAGCCAGGTCTCCTTGCCCAGATACCCCGGCACCTGCATGTACTCGTCAAAGCCCAGCACCAGATCGATCTCGCCACTTGCCAGCTCCGCCTCCGGCAGGGTGTCGCGCAGGATGCGGATCTCGATGGTGACCCCCGGCGCCAGCCCTCTGAGCCGCTGAATAAGCGGCGGGATCAGCACGCACTCCACGTAATCTGTGGTGCAGAGCACGAAGCGCCGCTTCGACTGGCTCGGCTCGAACTCTTCTTCCTCGGTGAGCTGCTGCTCCAGCAGCCGCAGCGCCTGCTGCACCCCGAGATGCAACCGCTGGGCGCGCGGGGTCGGCAGCATCCCCTGCGGGGTGCGCACCAGCAGCGGGTCGCCGAGAAAGGTGCGCAGCCGGTTAAGGGAGTGGCTCATGGCGGGCTGGCTGATAAAGAGCGCTTCGGCGGCGCGGGTGACGCTGCCCTGCGTCATCAGGGCGTCAAACGCGAGCAGCAGATTGAGGTCGAGCTGGTGCAGTTTCATGGGGGGATTATTCGCAGTGTTTATGGGACAATCCATCCTATTCATTTGATGGATGGGGGCGCAACGTCTTAATCTGCGACCCACTCTTATTTTTCCGGGTTCCCGCGCCGCATCGGGCGTAAACGGGGGCCTCAATCCATGCAAGGAGCCTTGCGATGAGCATCAAGACCATTAACTCCACGCCAGCCACAGACGGCTTCACCATGCCCGCCGAGTGGGCGCACCAGCAGGCCGTCTGGATGATCTGGCCGTTTCGTCCGGACAACTGGCGCGTAGCCGGTCGCTTCGCGCAAGAGACCTTCGCCAAGGTGGCCGATGCCATCGGTGGCGCCACGCCGGTCTTTATGGGGGTACCGGCCCAGTTTATGGAGCAGGCCCGCGCCATCATGCCCGCCCACGTTACTCTGGTTGAAATGAACAGCGATGACTGCTGGGCCCGCGATACCGGCCCGACCATCGTTACCAACGCTGCCGGCGAGTGCCGTGGGGTGGATTGGGGCTTCAACGCCTGGGGCGGCCACAAGGGCGGTCTCTACTACCCGTGGGATCAGGATGAAGAGGTTGCTGCCCAGATGCTGGCCCAGCACGGCATGGCTCGTTACGACGCGCCGCTCATTCTGGAAGGGGGCTCCATCCACGTCGATGGCGAAGGTACCTGCCTGACCACCGCCGAGTGCCTGCTCAACGAAAACCGCAACCCGCACCTGACCAAAGAGCAGATCGAAGCTCACCTGCGCGACTATCTGGGCGTCACCAGCTTTATCTGGCTGGACGAAGGCGTCTACATGGATGAAACCGACGGCCACATCGACAACATGTGCTGCTTCGTGCGTCCGGGTGAAGTGGCCCTGCACTGGACTGACGATCAGAACGATCCCCAGTACACCCGCTCCGTGGCCGCCCTCAAGGTGCTGGAAGCGGCAGTCGATGCCAAGGGTCGCAAGCTGAAAGTGTGGAAGCTGCCCCAGCCGGGCCCGCTGTTCTGCACTGAAGAGGAGTCTGCCGGTGTCGAGAGCGGCAGCGGTGTGCCGCGCGAGGCAGAAGGCCGTCTGGCCGGTTCCTATGTGAACTTCCTCATCACCAACGATCGCATCGTCTACCCGCTGCTGGATGCCGCCACCGATGGCGAAGCCCAGCGCATTCTGGAAGAGATCTTCCCGGATCACACAGTGGTCGGCGTGCCGGCTCGCGAGATCCTGCTGGGCGGTGGCAATATTCACTGCATTACCCAGCAGATCCCTTCCGGCAAATAAGAACCGGATGACGATCCTGCTGCGAAGCCGTGATCAAGGCTCATGTGCTGCTCGCTTATGTGGAACAAACGGCTCATGTATTCACATACACTCCGGTTCCTGCGCTGCTCTTCACCTTGCTGACGGCCTCTCGCGACGGGTCGTAAACCGGTTCCAGTGAGTATTCAAAACCCCACGCCGTGGGGTTTTATCCCTTAATAGTGTGATGGTCGCAGGCGCTGATGCGGCGATCATCATGACAAACAGTCACCCTTTTACAGGAGATCCAAATGATCGCCAAAATGGTAGATGTCACCGAGGTTTCCATTGCCGAGCTGCGTGCCGCGCTCGAAGCAGGCCGCACCACAGCGGTCGAACTGGTCAAGGCCTATCTGGCCCGTATCGAGGCCTACAACGGCCCCGAGACTGCCACCAAACTCAACGCCGTGGTGGTCGCCAATCCCGATGCGCTGAAAGAGGCGCAAGATTCCGATGCCCGCCGCGCCCGTGGCGAGACCCTGGGGCCGCTCGACGGCATCCCCTACACCGCCAAAGACAGCTATCTGGTCAAGGGGCTGACTGCCGCCTCCGGCAGCCCAGCCTTCAAGGATCTGGTGGCCCAGCGCGATGCCTTTACCGTTGAGCGCCTGCGCGCTGCCGGTGCCATCTGCCTTGGCAAAACCAATATGCCGCCGATGGCCAATGGCGGCATGCAGCGCGGCGTCTATGGCCGTGCCGAGAGCCCCTACAATGCCGACTACCTGACCGCGCCGTTTGCCTCCGGCTCCTCCAACGGCGCCGGTACCGCCACCGCCGCCAGCTTCTCCGCCTTTGGTCTGGCGGAAGAGACCTGGTCGAGCGGCCGTGGCCCGGCTTCCAACAACGGTCTGTGTGCCTACACCCCGTCCCGTGGCGTCATCTCGGTGCGCGGCAACTGGCCGCTGACCCCGACCATGGATGTAGTGGTGCCCTATGCCCGCACCATGAACGACCTGCTGGAAGTGCTCGACGTAGTGGTGGCCGACGATGCCGATACCCGTGGCGATCTGTGGCGCATGCAACCCTGGGTACAGCTGCCCAAGGCTTCCGAGGTGCGTCCGGCTTCCTATCTGGAACTGGCGGCCAAGGCCGATGCCCTCAAGGGCAAGCGCCTCGGCGTGCCGCGCATGTTTATCAACAAGGATGAACTGGCCGGCACCAGCGAAAACCCCGGTATCGGCGGCCCGACCGGTCAGCGCATCCATACCCGCGAGACCGTGATTGCGCTCTGGGAAGATGCGCGCAAGGCGCTGGAAGCCGCGGGCGCAGAAGTTATCGAAGTGGACTTCCCGCTGGTCTCCAACTGCGAAGGTGACCGACCCGGCGCGCCGACCGTGTTCAATCGCGGCATCGTGAGTCCGGAGTTTCTCAACGACGAACTGTGGGAGCTCTCCGGCTGGGCGTTCGACGACTTCCTGCGCGCCAACGGCGATCCCAAACTTAATAAGCTTGAGGACGTCGATGGGCCGAAGATCTTCCCCCACGATCCGGGCACATTGCCGAACCGCGAGGGCGATCTGGCGGCGGGCATGGACGAGTACGTCAATATGGCCAAGCGCGGCCTGAAATCCTGGGACGAGATCGCCACAGTGCCGGACGGCCTGCGCGCTCTGGAAAAGACCCGCAAGCTGGACTTGGAAGAGTGGATGGACGGGCTCAAGCTCGACGCCGTGCTGTTCCCCACTGTCGCGGACGTCGCTCCGGCTGATGCGGATGTGAATCCGGCCTCCGCCGATATCGCCTGGAGCAACGGCATCTGGGTTGCCAACGGCAACCTCGCCATTCGCCACCTCGGCGTGCCGACCGTCACCGTCCCCATGGGCGTGATGGCCGATATCGGTATGCCGGTGGGGCTGACCTTCGCCGGTCGCGCCTATGACGACAACAACCTGCTGCGCTTCGCCTCGGCCTTCGAGTCCACCGGCAGCAAGCGTATGGTGCCGCCACGCACGCCGCCGTTGATTTGATTTGTATTGTGAGTTAAATATCTCGGAGTCATTCTGAGAGAATAAAAAAACCACCCGCCATGGCGGGTGGTTTTTATTTAAATGTGTTATTGGTTCGGCATTTCCATCTTATGTTCACCAAAAATTTCCACGCCTGAATATGCTACCTTGGGTAAGTGGACGCTCCACTCGCAATTTTCGTTGTAAGGTTGCTTAATCAGGTCTGCATTTTTGTTTGTTAATACCATTTCATAGTACTTTATACTTGGTTGTCGACCTTCGAGCATTTTTATAATTGTATGCCTTATTTCAGCTGGGCATCGGAGGCCAAACGTGATTTCCTCTAACATTAGGGGAGAGTCTTGAAGACCAATGTTACTTATTAGTCTGTATTCTTTTTCATATTTCCACGTTCTGCTTTTCTTTAAGAGGATTTCATTTTCTATGATGGTTTGTTCATCTTTATCATTTTTAACAAATGCATTGTAAAGTGATGATGTTTTTATCACGCCATGCTTGCCATATATCACAGGCTTGATATCAGGAATAGGCTTTCTATTATTGCTATATCCAATACAGATACCTTTATGTTCATCACCATAATGGCTCCACATTAGCATATTTTTCTCATCTTTCGAAAAACAGAAAACACCTCTACTGTAATGTCCCCTTAATTCTGAAAGTATATTTTAAGTTAATATTCCAGTTTCAGCATTCTCCGGTGTACAGGTATACTCTGGATCGGTTGAGTTATAACTCATTCTATTTAAGTCATCTATCACTATAGATTTTGCCATTTCTTCTAGTAAGGGTTTTATTTTTGCTTCAATGTCTTTACCTCTAATGTTATTTTCTGCATTCTTAAGTGTTCTAGGAAACTTTAGCCTAGCATATATCTTTCTTAGCTCTTCAATTGAAGAGTTATTCTCAATGGAGAACATTTTGCAGTCAAGTGGGTCATTAAAGGTTGCGGGTGAAGCATAAAATATTTTATCCCAACAAAGAGACTCTATTAGGTTAGTATTCATTGCCCTGTATTTGTAGAAAATTTCTTTCTTCATCACCGTGCCTGCACGTTTTAGTGAGTAATTTCATGCATCATAATATGATTTCATATTTGTTTTCTAATCTATTGTCGGGATAGATTGAGCATTGTTTAGGGCCGTAGGTTCGAATAGCGAAGCGTATTCGGACGATCGCGAAAGTAAGGGCGTTGAGGTGACGCTGATGTTCAGGGTTTCCTGCTTCTCTTGCTATCAGGCTATTCGCGGTAAACGGACGATTACGCTACGCTAATCGACCCTACATGATGGGGCTTATTGTTACCTCCCCTATCCCCAGCCCTTCTCCCCTTGTTTGTGATCAAGAGTGGGAGAAGGGAGCAAATAGGCTCCGCTGGTTGTGTGTTGGCTCTGTGGTTCGGGTGAATATGAGTAGCGTGGAATTGGCACAGGCCATCCCCTCTCCCTCGGGAGAGGGCTAGGGTGAGGGGTCGCCATCTGTGTTGTAGGTTCGCGGATAAATCTGGGGCACCCACCTTTGTTACTGGCGCGGGAAATGGAGTGCCGCGCTCACCGCTTCACAGTCTCTTTCTGTTAACCGTTTTGTGTCATGCCACACATCTACGTTCGAAACTCGGGTCTATTTTTAGGGTCGTACTGCGGGGTGAGGCTGTGGTGAGGCGCACTGCGGCGTCATATTGGATGTGGGGTTGCCATACAAGGAGCTTGTGATGGCTAAAAAATTGGTTGTGTGCTGCGATGGCACCTGGAACAGTGAGAATAACAAGGATGATGGCGTGTTGGCGCCAACCAATGTATTCAAACTTTTCAATGCGTTGATCTGTGATCAGCATCAACTGACCCGCTACCAGAGCGGGGTCGGGAGTGGGGGGCTGGTCGACAAGGTGATGGGAGGCGCTGTCGGTTTTGGCCTTAGCGAAGATATCCGTGATTGCTACCAATGGCTGGCCACCCATTATAAGGAAGGGGATGAGATCTTCTTGTTCGGCTTCAGCCGGGGTGCTTTTACCGCGCGCAGTCTCGGGGGCATGATAGGGCAATGCGGGATTGTCCAATTTGGTGCCGATGAGAGGATGAGCGAGCTGGTTGCGCGGATCTACGACCAGGGTTATCGCAAAAAGCAGCCCCTGACCGATTTGACCTTTTATCCCGGCTCGCAAGCGATTCGCTTTATTGGGGTGTGGGATACGGTCGGGGCGCTGGGTATTCCCGATGACAAAGGGTTACTGAACCTGCTCGATCGCCCCGATCGCTACCGGTTTCACGACCTTAAGCTGGGCCTGCATATCCAGACGGCGCGCCATGCCGTTGCCATTGACGAGAAGCGGGGGAGCTTTACCCCCACCTTGTGGGAGTCTGACCCCGGGCGGGATATAGTGCAGCGCTGGTTTGTCGGGGTGCATAGTGATGTGGGGGGCGGTTACAAGGAGCGGGGACTCTCCGACATTACCCTGGCATGGATGATGGAGGAGGCGGCACTGTGTGGCTTGGCCTTCAGGGAGGGCGTCGATGCACAGCTTCGCCCCGATCCTGTCGGGCTGCTGCATGACTCGCACATCGGTCTGATGAAGCTGTTGTTGAGCTCGCCGCGCAGTCTGCCGCAACTCGATTCAGCCGAGATCCATCCATCAGTGGCGATACGGCGCAAGCTCTCCCCCATTAACCAGCTTCCTTACCTGGTGACACGGGCGTGGCCAGATGCGGGGCCGCTCACCCTCGATATTTATGCGCGTCACCCCTGGTATTGGACGGGGATCTACCTGGAGGCGGGTCGCCGCTATCGCTTCAAGGCGCAGGGGGAGTGGCTGGACTCGCATGTTCCAGCTGGCCCCGAGGGGGTGCGATATAAGGCGCTGGCACATCTTCTGGGCGATGCCCTTGGCAAGATCGAGCGTTTTTACGGCAACCTGACCCGTAATAACCAGGCCAATATCCCCGCGACCAAGCGCGTGGAAGGGGCACAGTGGTTTGCCCTGATCGGGGTGATTGCCGATGGTGGAAATCCGAAACCGGACGGCACGCCAGTACCACACAGCCGTTTTATCATCGGCAAAGAGACGACCTGGACACCGAGCAAGAGTGGCTACCTCTATTGCTTTGCCAATGATGCCTGGGGTTTTTACGGGAACAATCGCGGCTTTGTGACCCTGACCGTCAGTCGAGAGTGAGCATTCGTCAGATCACGGGAGGTCTGGGACATCCATCTTTGCCTTCATGTTGTCTCCCCGCCTTTTTGACCTGAATCCGGGACAATCATTCGCATCCTCGATTCGGGTGTGTGGTTCAACTGTGCCTGTGCCTGTGCCTCTGTTGGGTGAGGGGCATGGTAGACGCTGGATAGTGGATGATGGAAAGTACAGGTCACGAAAAGAGCGCGAAGTACAAAGTAATCCCCGGCCGGGGCCGGGGATCTCTGCACAGGATCTGTCGTCATGGCTGCCTTTGGCGTTAGATCAGCCACTGCCACCAGGTGAGGCCGATGCTCATCACCACGGCAAAGCCCACGATGGCGATCACCAGACCGATGCGCATCCACTCCGCGCTGGTGTGATAGCCCATCCCCATCAGCAGCGGGATGCGGGCGTGGGAGTAGGTGGCGAGGTTGCAGCCGACGTTGGTGATGGCGGCGATGCTGAAGATAACCAGCTCGGCAGGTACACCGACCGCCAACAGGGCTCCGGCAATCACCGGCGCCAGCGCCACCACCTTGGCGGTGGCCGAGGCGAAGGCGTAGGAGGTAAAGAGGTAGAGCCCCATCACCACCAGCAGCATGGGAATGGTGCCGAGCCCGCCGAGGGTGCTGTGCATAAAGACGGAGAGTTCATCCCCCAGCCAGCCGGTAAAGCCGACCCGTTTCAGGTTGTCGGCCATCCCCATCAGCACGCTGAACCAGATCAGGGTATCGAAGGCGGCGCTGTTGCCCTTCACATCGTTCCAGTTCAGCACGCCGAGCAGCAGCAGGGCGGCCAGACCGAGAAAGGCGACCGTGGTGGCATCCAGCCCCAGATTGCTGCCGCCAACCCAGAGCACCACCAGACCGACAAAGACCGCGAGCAGGCTCTTCTCATGGCGGGAGAGGGGGCCCATTTTGGCCAGCTCCTCGCGGGCGAAGCGGGGGGCATCTGGCGTGTTGCGGGTCTCGGGGCGGATCACCAGATAGAGCACCAGCGGCATGAGCAGCAACAGGCCGATGGCGGGCGGCAGCAGATAGGGCCGTAGGTTCGAATAGCGAAGCGTATTCGGACGATCGCGAACAGGTCGTGGCCGATAAGCAGGTGATACTCAGAGTTTCCTGTTGGCCTTGCCATGACTCGATGCTCGGCGGTATGTGGACGATTACGCTACGCTAATCGACCCTACATGATGGGGCTTATTGTTACCTCCCCTCATCCCCAGCCCTTCTCCCCTTGTTTGTGATCAAGAGTGGGAGAAGGGAGCAAATAGGCTCCGCTGGTTGTGTGTTGGCTCTGTGGTGCGGGTGAATATGCGTGGCTTGGAATTGGCACGGGCCGTCCCCTCTCCCTCGGGAGAGGGCTAGGGTGAGGGGCTGCTATCTGTGTTGCAGGTTCGAATAGCGAAGCGTATTCGGACGTTCGCGAACAGGAGGTCGCTGCTGATTGCTCCGGACTTCCCCCTTACTTCCCCCAGACTTCACTTTCTCTTCACACAACCTCATTTTCCCCTCACAAATCCCCCGTATCTTCTGCCCACTGCTTAAAAGGCCCGGCTTGCCACAGGGGTGGCGAGGGGCGGTTGGTTCGAGGGAGCAAGATGATGAAAGGTTGGATAAAGTTCACATTGGCCGGGGCCGTGGTGCTGATGGCGAGTTTCTGGGGCGGCAGCGTGCGGGCGGCGGGGATCTCCCTTAAGCAGGTGAGCGGCCCGGTGTATGTGGTGGAGGACAACTACTACGTCAAAGAGAACTCCATGGTCTATTTCGGGGCTAAGGGAGTGACGGTGGTGGGGGCGACCTGGACGCCGGATACTGCCCGCGAGCTGCACAAGCTGATCAAACGGGTCAGCAGCAAGCCGGTGCTGGAGGTGATCAACACCAACTACCACACCGACCGGGCGGGTGGTAATGCCTACTGGAAGTCCATCGGGGCCAAGGTGGTGGCGACGCGCCAGACCCGGGATCTGATGAAGAGCGACTGGGCCGAGATTGTCGCCTTTACCCGCAAGGGGCTGCCGGAGTACCCGGATCTGCCGCTGGTGCTGCCCAACGTGGTGCACGATGGTGACTTCACCCTGCAAGAGGGCAAGGTGCGCGCCTTCTATGCGGGCCCGGCCCATACGCCGGACGGCATCTTTGTCTACTTCCCTGACGAGCAGGTGCTTTATGGCAACTGCATCCTCAAGGAGAAGCTGGGCAACCTGAGCTTTGCCAATGTGAAGGCCTATCCGCAGACCATCGAGCGGCTCAAAGCGATGAAGCTGCCGATCAAGACGGTGATTGGCGGGCACGACTCGCCGCTGCACGGCCCCGAGCTGATTGATCACTACGAGGCGCTGATCAAGGCGGTGCCGCAGAGCTGACCCGCGCTGTTTTTAACAATGCCGCCGCTTGCGGCAAGCGCAGCGCCGGTATGGAACGCTGCACACCCTCTATGCAAAAGGGCCCGTTATGGGCCCTTTTGTTATCAGATCAGCCACTGCCACCAGGTGAGGCCGATGCTCATCACCACGGCAAAGCCCACGATGGCGATCACCAGACCGATGCGCATCCACTCCGCGCTGGTGTGATAGCCCATCCCCATCAGCAGCGGGATGCGGGCGTGGGAGTAGGTGGCGAGGTTGCAGCCGACGTTGGTGATGGCGGCGATGCTGAAGATAACCAGCTCGGCAGGTACGCCGACCGCCAGCAGGGCTCCGGCAATCACCGGCGCCAGCGCGACCACCTTGGCGGTGGCCGAGGCGAAGGCGTAGGAGGTAAAGAGGTAGAGCCCCATCACCACCAGCAGCATGGGAATGGTGCCGAGCCCGCCGAGGGTGCTGTGCATAAAGACGGAGAGTTCATCCCCCAGCCAGCCGGTAAAGCCGACCCGCTTCAGGTTGTCGGCCATCCCCATCAGCACGCTGAACCAGATCAGGGTATCGAAGGCGGCGCTGTTGCCCTTCACATCGTTCCAGTTCAGCACGCCGAGCAGCAGCAGGGCGGCCAGACCGAGAAAGGCAACCGTGGTGGCATCCAGCCCCAGATTGCTGCCGCCAACCCAGAGCACCACCAGACCGACAAAGACCCCGAGCAGGCTCTTTTCATGGCGGGAGAGGGGGCCCATTTTGGCCAGCTCCTCGCGGGCGAAACGGGGGGCATCCGGGGTATCTCGGGTCTCGGGCTTTATCACCAGATAGAGCACTAATGGAATGAGCAATAGCAGACCGATGGCGGGCGGCAGCAGATAGAGCGCCCACTCGCGAAAGCCGATCGTCAACCCGGCGACGCTGGCGGCAATGCCGACCAGCGCCAGATTGCCGGCAAAGCCGGTGCTGAAGGCGACCGCCGAGGCGTCGTTCATGGCGCTGACGCTGGAGAGCAGGAACTGCCCCAGCTTGCGGTCATCCTTGTTGATGGTCTTGGCCAGCGAGTCGGCAATGGGGGCGACGATGGCGGCGCGAGCCGTGTTGCTCGGAGTGGCGGGGGCCAGAATAAAGTCGGCAACCGCCAGACAGTAGGCGGAGCGCAGGGTGGACTGGCCAAAGCGGCTGAGCAGCAGCAGGGCGATCCGCTTGCCAAGGCCGGTCTTGGCAAAGGCGCTGGCGATCATGAAGGCGATGACGATAAGCCAGATCAGCGGGTGGTTGAAGTCGACCAGCGCCCCTTCGATGGCCGCCTTGGGGGTCGCTTCGCCGCCGGCATGGAGCACGGCGTAGAGCCCGAGGGAGAGGATGGCGATATAGCCAGTCGGGGCTATGTTGGTGACGATGACCAGAATGGTGGCGATAAACAGAATGGCGGTATGGTAGGCCGCTGGAGCGAGTCCGCTCGGCGCTGGCAGCTGCCAGCAGAGGGTGGCCAGCAGCACAATCACGAGTGCGGCGAGCTGGGGCAGTGTGAGTTTTTTCATAAGTTCCCTATCCGGAATGAGTGGGGTAGGAGCGATTTAGGGCGCATCGCTCCTACTATAAAAGGGGTAATAGTGGATGCCAAATGCATCAATTACACCAAGTGGGCATTAGATTAATTGCGACTTTTTTTCCTTTGCGGGTTCAGGTTGACGAAGAGGAGGGGGAGGAGGTCAGGTTGTGCTCTTAGGGGCCCAAAGATTAAGGCTGTTCAGGATAACTGTTCACTGGCAGGTGGGTGATGTAGACACCTCGGCAGATATGGGGTAATGCCTTTTCTCGATGCAGGCTCGGGCAACGGCGGGTAGCCATTCCTGAGGGCAACTCCCCGATTGTCTGGCCATCTTACGTAATGACCATAGTCGCTGATGCAACCCTTCCCCGCGATTGAACACGGGTCTTCGCGCGCTCTGTGCCAGGGGCAGGCGTGGGTTTAAATATTGGTTCAAAACTAAAAAAGCACCTCCATGAAAATGGAGGTGCTTTTATTTTCAATAGCTTAGTGGTTATGGCTTAGTTCATGCCGTAACGCTTGAGCTTCTTGCGCAGGGTGCCACGGTTGATACCCATCATCACGGCGGCGCGAGTCTGGTTACCACGGGTGTACTGCATGATCACGTCCAGCATCGGCGCTTCGACTTCGGAGAGAACCATATCGTACAGATCAATCACTTCCTGACCGTTCAACTGGGCCAGGTAGTTACGCAGGGCCTGTTGCACAGAGTCACGCAGGGGGCGCTGGGTTGGCTCGGCAGCGTGATTGTGAGTAGTTGTTACCAATGCATCAGAAGTCAGGGTTTGTTCGAACATATTCGGTCGGCTCTTTAGTTATCTTGTTAACCTAATCCATCGAAATACGCTTCGAGTGCCTCAAGTTGCGCGTCTGCGCAATCCAGGGCATTGAAGTGCTTACGGAATTCTCGGCCCGTCTCTTCTTCATCCAGATACCAGCCCACGTGTTTACGGGCTATGCGCGCTCCCAGAAATGCACCATAAAACCGGTGCAGGTTGGTTACATGCTCGTTCATCAGGGTGCGAACCTCATCCCTCTCGGGAGGCGGCAGCTTGGTGCCCGTCTCAAGAAAATGACGGATTTCCCGGAAAATCCAGGGTCGTCCTTGCGCAGCTCGGCCGATCATCACGGCATCGACACCGGTATAGTCGAGGACATACCGGGCCTTCTCCGGGCTGTCTATGTCGCCATTGGCGACAACAGGAATCGATACGGCCTGCTTAATCGCCTTAATCGTGTCGTACTCCGCTTCGCCCTTGTAGAGGCAGGCACGGGTACGACCATGCACGGCGAGGGCCGCGATACCGCAATCTTCGGCGATTCGGGCGATCTCCACGCCATTGCGGTTATCTGGATCCCATCCTGTGCGGATCTTCAAGGTGACAGGCACCTCCACGGCATCCACCACGGCCCGGCAAATTGCTTTGACCTGATCGGGGGCACGCAGCAGGGCAGAACCTGCCAACTTCTTATTCACTTTTTTTGCCGGACATCCCATGTTGATGTCGACGATCTGTGCGCCCTGCTCCACGTTGTAGCGGGCAGCAAACGCCATCATCTCGGGGTCGGCTCCGGCAATCTGGACCGATCGCAATCCGCCTTCTGCAGAGTGATCCATCCTCATCCGGGTTTTCTGGGTATCCCAGACATCCGGGTTGGCCAGCAGCATCTCGGAAACGGCCATGCCAGCCCCCAAGCGCAAACAAAGTTCACGAAATGGTCGGTCAGTTACACCGGCCATGGGGGCCACAATCAAGGGAGTTTCAAGCGTGTGGGGACCTATCTGCATTCCACGGTTACCATCGGCTTAGGGCGGCGTATATTACGCATTTTTTAGGCAGGAGAAAAGGTTAGTATTTGAGCGTCAGCCATTTTTTTCTGAAAAAAACGTCGCGCCAAGGCTTGCAAATTCTGGAGTTGTTGAAAAACGGCCAGATTGCCGGGGGCGGAGCGCTGTACCATTCGGGTCGGACGGCTGCATAATTGTCAGTCCACTTGCTGGCCCGCTTTGCGTTATGATGGCGGGCTTAAGTCGAGCAAATGCTCCAAACATTTATGCAACAAAAGCGGATTGGGGATCTATGACGTCAAGGTTCATTACATCACTCTGGCCGTGTCTGCTGGGGGCTGTGCTGGGGTCGGCGCAGGCGCAGACCGTCAGCTTCAGCGAAGCCTGGACCCGGGTCATTCAGCAGGATGAAGGGTTGGCTGCCGAGCAGGCCGGGGTGGAGCGGGCCAAGCAGCTGCGGGAGGCCGCCAAGGCCATGTATCTGCCCAAGATAGATGTGGGGGCCAGTTATACCCACCTCGATCAGCCGATGGAGCTGGACATGATGGATCTCAACCCCATTGCCAGCCATCCGGAGATGATCACGGCGTTGCAGGGCATACTGGGCCAATTGCCAATACCTCTCCCTCATCTATCAGCCAATGACTTTGTTACCCCCCTGACCAAACAAAATGTGGTGACCAGTTCGGTCAAGATGCTCTGGCCGCTCTTTACCGGTGGTCGCATCGACGCGGCGCAGGATATCCGTCAGGCGCAGGTGAGCGAGGCGCAGCAGCTGCTGGTGCTCAAGCAGCAAGCCACCTTCGAGAGCTTCTCCCAGACCTATTTCGGCGTGGTGCTGGCCGCTCAGGTGGTGCAGACCAAACAGGAGATCGAAGAGGGACTGGCCCACCATCTGGATCACGCCAAGAAGCTGGAAGCCCAGGGGCAGATCGCCAGGGTGGAGCGTCTCTCCGCCCAGTCAGCCTATGACAGAGCGCGCATCGATACCCAGAAGGCGCGCCGCAGCCTCGAGATCGCCGAGCTGGCCCTCGGCCGTATGCTGAAGCTGCCGGATGCCCAGCCGGGCAATGGTCTGTTCGTCAACAAGGAGCTACCGCGTCTTGAGGGATTGGTAAGCCAGACCCTGGAAGTGCACCCCGGCCTCAAGTTGTTAAACGCCAAGAAGGAGCAGGCCAAGGGGCTGATCCGGGTCGAACAGGGCAAATATGCCCCCGAGGTATTCCTGTTCGGTAATTACAACCTCTATGAAGATGATTCGATCGCTTCCAAGACCACGCCGGACTGGCTGGTGGGGGTGGGGGTCAGCATGCCGTTGGTGAGCCGTGACGGTCGCTCCGAGACGGTGCAGGCGGCCAAGAGCGCCGAACTTCAGGTCAATCTGCTGCAGGCCAAGACCCGTCAGGATCTGGAGCTGCTGGTAGAGAAGACTTGGCGCGAAGCGGCGCAGGGGCTTGAAGAGTATCAATCCCTCTCCTCCACCCAGGCGCTGGCCGAGGAGAACGTGCTGCTGCGTGACAAAGCCTTCGGCCAGGGGCTCTCGACCTCCCTTGATGTAGTGGATGCCCGCAACCAGCTGGCGGGGGTCAAGACTCAGCGTGCGGCGGCGGCCTATCAATATGTGGTGTCGCTGGCCCGCTTGCTGGCCCTCTCCGGCCAGATGAACAGTTTCAATCAATATCAGCATGGTCAGGTGATCGAGGTGAGCTCATGATGCCGGCCCTGTCTGTTCCTTTTTTCATGTCTGTTTCGACCGCCAAGGGTCGCCCGTTTGTCGAGGTGAAGTGATGAGCCATCCCCCCATCAAAAAGAAGATGAGCCAGGGTAAACCGCTGTTGTTGCCGCTGGCGCTGGTGATCCTGGTGGTCTGGCTCGGCTGGCGCTTCTGGCTCGCCTACCAGCCGGAGCCGGTCCGTTTGCAAGGGCAGATCGAAGCGCAGCAGTACTCGGTCTCCTCCAAGGTGCCGGGGCGCATCGACGAGGTGCTGGTGAAAAAGGGTGATCAGCTGACCAAGGATCAACTGGTCTTTACCCTGGCGAGCCCCGAGATTGAGGCCAAGCTGAGCCAGGCCAAGGCCGGTGAAGCGGCCGCGGGCGCACTGGCGCAGGAGGCGGAGAAGGGGGCGCGAGCCCAGCAGATCGCCGCTGCCAAGGATCAGTGGCAAAAAGCCAAAGCCGCCGCCCAACTGCGCGGCAAGACCTATGAGCGGGTCGCCAGCCTGCACCGGGATGGCGTGATGCCGCTGCAAAAGCGCGACGAGGCCTGGACCGCCTGGCAAGCCGCTCGCTACAGCGAAGGAATGGCGTGGCAGCAGTACCAGATGGCACTTGAAGGGGCGCGGGAAGAGACCAAGATCGCCGCTCGCGAGAAGGCCAAGATGGCGGCGGGTTCGGTGGCCGAGGTAGAGGCCTATCTGGCCGACACTCGCATCGTTAGCCCTCACTCCGGCGAGGTAAGCCAGGTATTGCTGCGCAGCGGCGAGCTGGCGCCACAAGGCTTCCCTGTGGTGACCCTGCTCGATATGAGCGATGCCTGGGCCCAGTTCCATATCCGCGAGGATCTGCTGCCCCGCTTCCCCCTTGGTGCCGAGTTTGATGCCCGCATCCCGGGCCTTGGCGATCAGATGGTGCGCTTCAAGGTGACTCATGTGGCCGTGATGGGTGATTTCGCCACCTGGCGTGCCACCGATACCCGCCAGGGCTTCGATATGAAGAGCTTCCAGGTGGAGGCTCGCCCGCTGCAACCGGTTGAGGGGCTGCGGGTTGGCATGAGTGTGCTGGTTGAACTCTGATGGGACGTGAATTTCGGCTGCTATGGCAGGACCCGTTCAGCCGCGCCCTGATGAGCTGGGTACCGCTGCTGCTGATGGGGATCCTCTGCTGGACCTTCTCGGCAGGGCTGGCCCGCGATCTCAAGGTGGGGCTGGTGGATCTCGATAACAGCATGCTGTCGCGCCAGCTCGCCTTCTCGCTGGATGGCTCGGCCGGGCTCAAGGTGGCGCAACAGTTTGACTCCATCGATGCCGGTGCCCGAGCCCTGCGCGGTGGCGATATCTATGCGCTGGTGGTGATCCCCAACCATCTGGAGCGGGATGCCCGTCAGGGCACCCAGCCGCAGGTGACGGTGTTCAACAACGGCCAGTTCATCCTGATCGCCAAGCTGGTTAACTCAGCGCTGGCGCAGGTGGTAGGCACTCTTAACGGTCAGGTGGGCGTGCTGGAGGCGATGGCTGACGGCAAGGCATTGCCCGGTGCGATTGGACAGTCAGTGCCCATCAGCAGTCAGGTCACTGCGCTCTACAACCTCAACTCCAGCTACGCCCAGTTTCTGCTGAGCGCCATTCTGCCCGCGGTGTGGCAGATCCTGGTGGTGCTGTTCGGCCTCAATGCGCTGGCCCGTACCGATCGGCTGGGACTGGACTGGACCACTCGCGGGGTCTGGTTTGGCCTCTGGCGCACCCTGCTGCCCCACATGCTGATTGGCTGGGGCTGGGGGATAGTCTGGACGCAGCTGCTGTTCAAGGGCTTCTCCTACCCCATGCACGGCAGCTGGCTGGTGCTGGTGGTGGGCCTGGGGCTGGCCTCGGCTGCCTGCGTCACCATGGGGGCCTTCTTTTACGGCATTATCCGGGATCCGGCGCGCGCCCTGTCGTTGGCAGGGGCTTACACTGCGCCCGGTTTTGCCTTTATGGGAGTCACCTTTCCGGTGAGTGCCATGGGGGATTTCGCCCGCTTCTGGCGCAGCCTGTTGCCGGTCTCTCACTATGTGGAGCTACAGATTGGTCAGAGCAACTACGGTCTGCCCCTCGCATCGGCGCTGCCGCAACTGGGGGCGCTGCTGCTGTTCCTGCTCCCCCTGCTGCTGGTGGTACGTCGTTACAAGCAGCAGGCCGAGCTGGCCCGTCAATCAGCCGCAGTGGCGAGCGCCGAAAAGGAGCCTGAGTGATGCTGGGATTTGTCGATCTGTTGCGCCTAGAGCTGCGCACCCTGCTGGCGGATCGCGCCATCATGCTGACCCTGTTTGGCGGGGTGATCTTCTACTCGTTTCTCTATCCCCAGCCCTATCTGCATCAGCTGCCGCGGGAAGAGGCGGTGGTGGTGGTCAACGACGATGGCAGTCAGCTGTCGCGTCAGCTGGAGTTTATGGCCGATGCCACGCCGCAGGTAAAGCTGGTGGCGCGAGCCAATTCGCTGGCCGAGGCGCGTCAGTTGATGATGGCCGGGGAGGCGAGCGGCATCCTGCATATCCCCAACCACTTCTATCGGGATCTGATGCTGGGCAAGAGCGTCACCCTGAGCTATGCCGGTGATGCCTCCTACTTTCTGGTCTACGGTACCATTGCCGAGGGATTGGCGCAGGCTGGCGGCACTCTCGCCGCCCAGGTGAAGGTGGCGCGGCTGTTGAGCCACGGCGAGGCGCTGCCACAAGCGGCCATGGGCTGGAATGCGGTGGCCCTCAACGTGGTGCCGGTGTTCAACCCCACCATGGGCTATGTGAATTACGTGGTGCCGGCGGTGTTCGTGCTGATCCTCCATCAGGTGTTGCTGATGGGTGCGGGGATCCTGGGGGCGACCCAGAACCAGCGCAGCTGCCGCGGCGAGCATGGTTACTGGCAAAGCGCGCCTGTGTTGCCGCTGCTGCTGGCCAGAACCCTGGTGCTGGCGGGGTTGTTCCTGCTGCCGGTGAGCTACTTCCTCGGCTTCTGCTTCGATCACTACAACATCGCTCGCCATGCTGACCCACTGGAGTTGTGGCTGTTCGCCCTGCCGTTCCTGCTGGCGACCTGCTGGTTCGGGATTGTGCTGGGGGCGATCTTTACCCGGCGGGATCTGCCGACTCAGGTAGTGCTCATCTCTTCTCTGCCGCTGGTCTTTCTGGCGGGCTTTATCTGGCCGCTCGAGCTGATCCCGGCGCCTCTCAACTGGCTGGCTCAGTGGGTGCCCACTATCCCCGGTATCGAGGGTTTTCTGCGCCTCAACCAGATGGGGGCTGACTTCGCGCAGGTTGCCCGCTACTGGTGGCAGCTATGGGGACTGGCGCTGCTCTACGGCGTGCTGGCTTGCCTGTTGCTGCGTTGGCGGCAGCAGTCACTGCCGGTGGCCAGTCAGCCGGTCGTACAGAGTGAGACGACTGCCGGTTAAGCGGGATAGGGCAAGCGCCCGTGAGATAGCGTGTGCGGTAAAGCGAAAACGGTCAGCCCTTGGGCTGACCGTTTTGGTATGTGGTGGGTATGAGCGATTTTACTGCTGCTTTAGCCGCGCTGGAGCGTGGGATCCCCGATGGCGTAGATCTGCCCCACTGCCGTCTCATCCGCCAGCAGGCGCAGCCCTTGGGCGGCCACATCGGCGCGGCGTACCAGTCCGTGTACCTCCTTGCCCTGACTCAGCTCGGCGCGGCCGGTGGCGTCGCCATCCTGAAGGCCCGCCGGGCGCAGAATGGTCCATGCGAGGGCGCTGGTCTGCAGCCAGCTCTCCGCCAGACTCTTGAGACGCACTTCATGACCGAAGGCGGTGCGGGCCCGCTGCGGCAAATATTGCCAGCTGTCGCCACAGCCGAGGGAGGTGACCAGCAGCAGCCGTTTCAGGCCAGCCTGCTCCATGGCATCGATTACATGGCGGTTGCCCTGATAGTCCACCGGCGCGGCTTGACGGAAGCTGCCGAGGGTAGAGACGACCTGTGCATCTAGCCCCGCCTGAACACATGCTTGTTGCACCGCCGCTTGATCCAGCGCATCCCCCTCGATCACCTCAACTCCCAGTGTACCCAGTTCCGTGGCCATCTCGGGGCTGCGCACCAGCGCAACGACCCGGTGACCCTGGCTCAGGGCGTGGTGAGTAAAGGCGCGGCCCAGCCCGCGGCTGGCTCCGAAAATCAGTGTGGTTGGCATAGCTGAGCTCCCTTGGCAAAAGGGGCTAGCCTAGTGGCTTGTTCGCTTGCTGTAAATGAGAGTTGTTTCTATTTGTGAGCTGGCAGGGAGGAGAGAGTGCGAGCCGCCAGCGACTCGCACTCTTTGAGAGGGATCAACCGTTGTAGTTGCCGATGCTGGGGCGACGGCTGGGACCACTCAGGTGGATATCCACCGGATTGAACGCCTTGATCGCCTCATAGCTGAAATCACCGATCGCCTGATGCAGGCTCTGGGGTGTGTGGTTGGTGATAATGATGACGCTCTTTGACAGGTTGCGACGACGGCGCAGCAAGTGGCCGAGGAAGCTGGACTGGCTCTCCGCCATTTTGGCGCGGTTGGCCGATACCTCATCGATGATCAGCAGATCCACCTCTTCCAGCGCGCGGCGGTACTGGTTGCGCTCATCCTGATCGGGGATCACGTTGAAGAACAGGCGATCGACGATGGAGGCCCACTGCTGGAAGATCACCGACTTCTGGTGACGGGCGATCAGCTCGTGCGCCACCGCACCTGCCAGGGTCGACTTGCCGGTACCGTAGTCGCCGTAGATCAGCATGCAGCCGCCACCGCTCTTCTCCCAGTGCTCGAAGCCGCTGATAAAGTAACGGGCGGTTTCGATGGGGTATTGCAGCGCCGGGTCTGTGGCATCCATCTTGTCAAATACCCAGTCAGGGTTGAGGTCGGCCTGGGCGATCAGCTTCTGGATCCGCTCCTGACGGGCTGCCTTCTGCAGCTCGCGCACCTCGGCGTTGGCCTTGGCGTCGTACTCCTTGCGCAGGGTCTCGTAGTCATACTGGCCGCCACCGGTCTCTTGCTGCAGGCGACGAATGCGCTCCAGCAGACCACCTACGTGGCGGCTCAATTCCGGGTCGTGAACACGGGTGTCTTGCTTGGCCTTGGCGATCTTCTGGCGCTTGGCTTCGATCTCTTCCAGCTCCTGGCGCAGGGGATCTTGCGGGTCAGTCATGGAGTGCTCCTTCTGCTCGATCAGGGATGGGTAGACAAGGGGTTGATTCTGCCTGCAGGCGGGGGCCGCTATCAATCATTATCCGGCTCCCGCTGCGCTGCGGGCTCTTGCGTCTGCTGTTGGGCCAGCCGCTTGGCCTCTTCAATCATCTGTTGGGCCCGTTTGCTGGGGCCCGACTCTGCCGGGGCCGGCGTCACCTGCTGGTAGCCCTGCACCTCCATCGGCTTACGACGGGTATAGCGGCGGGTCTTGAGGGCGCGAATAAACTTGAGCATCCATTGATGCTGGGAGTCGAACACCTCGGGGCGCCCCAGCCAGTAGGCGATAAACTCCCCCAGATCCTCTTCGCTGTAGCTGGCATCGATCACCCCGCACAGACGGGCGAGGGCGGGCAGCTCTTCGTCCGGGCGCCACTGCAGATGCATCTGGAAGGGGCGCTCCGGCAGCGGGCTGCGCTGTTTCTGGGTGAGCAGCGGCAACTGAAACGGGCACTGATGGTAGTGCTCACTGTCGGGCTGAACCTCGACCTGCAGCAGGCCCGCCTCCATCAGCTCATCAAACAGCTCGGTGAGCTGGCGGGCATTGACCTGAAACGAGAAGCCGCTGGGATCGCCCGGATCGACCACCGCCAGCGCCCGACCCAGCTCGGGATAGTTGAGTTGAGCTGCGTGGTTCTCCAGCACCAGTCGGCGCAACTGCAGGGTATAGAGACTGCGTGCCGGATGGGACAATCTGGGGTGGGCAAGGGCGCTGTATTCGGCTGGGGTCATGGTCTTCTTCACGGGCTGGAGTGGGGGCCATTATCTCCTATGGCAGGGGCTTGCACAATTCGCGTGGAGGTGGCGACATGGTGGGGAGAGGGGGGGGGGCAGCTATGTGGTTGTTAATAGAGCAATCTGTATTTCAGAATCTGACCAAGGTCTATTTTTGACACATCGTTGCCGCTGATATCGCACTTTTGAGCTAGTCTTAATACCTAAATAACCAATTGACTCATAAGAGCTTTATCAAGATGTTAAGAGCCGGGCTACGGATCCTGATGGTGGAGGACGAAGCTGTTTTTCGCCACTCGTTAGTGAGTTACCTCGCACGGGACGGGGCAACGGTGTTTCAGGCCGAAGATGGCATTGAGGGGCTATCGGCGGCGGCCCTCTACCATCCCGATGTGGTGCTGTGCGATCTCAATATGCCCAATATGGATGGCCACGAGGTGATCGCCTGCCTCTCTACGCGCTATCCCCATATTCCGGTTATCGTCATTTCGGCCCAGAGCACCATGGAGGCGGTCGCCAGCGCCTTGCGGGCCGGTGCGCGGGATTATCTGCTCAAACCCCTCGAGGATTACGCGCAGGTCGAGCGCAGCATCGAACAGTGTCTCAACGGCAGCGGCAACCGGGCGCAGCAGCTGGAGTTGATGGCGCACATCGACTATCTCAGTGCCCACGACAGGGCGGCCAGCCGTCTGTTGGCAGGGTTAAAGCCACCTGGCTTGCAGGAGTGGGGCCCCTGGCAGGTCACCTTCAAGGGGTTGGGGCAGCTGTTTATTCCCGATACCTTCAAGGTGGAGGACAAGCTGCTGGTATTGGTGATGGAGCTGCCGATCATGGGGACGGATGCGGCGTTTTGTGGCGCACTGGTGCGATCCTTGATGAACGTCCCCTACCGCCAGTTTCAGCGGCATGAGAGCCGCCTGCTGAGCCAGCCACACAGGTTGCTCGACTACCTCAACCATCAGCTGATCGAGTCCGGGCTGCGCCACTCCTTTGCCATGGCGGCGCTGCTGTTTGATCAGCACGATGGGTTGGTGTTTGCCAATGCCGGCCTTACCTCTCCCCACTGGTTGATGCGATCCGGCGGCCTGCCCCTTGGCCTGATGCGCAGCAGCCACTATGCGCTGCACAAACGCAGCTGGCATGAACCGTTTGCCCTGCAGTTTCGCAGCGACAGCGGCGGCTCACTGGATGTGCAGGTGCGACATCACTGATCTCGCCTGATCAACAGGCCAAAACAAACAAGGCGCCGATAGGCGCCCTGTTTGTTTTTACAATCCTGACCGTTTAGGCGGTGGCGGACTGCAGTTTCTGCTCTTGAACTTGTGGCTCTTTGGCCGGACCTTCGGCACCGTGCATCCAGTAAACCAGGCGGTTGGCCATGGCCAGCAGGATCAGGGCACTCAGTACCGCCGCCAGGGCGATACCGCCAAAGATGGCGATCGGGCCTGCTTCCCCAACGATAGAGCCGATAAAGCCGGCAGCATAGTTGGCGATGGCGATAAAGCCCATCCAGGCACCCATCATCAAGGAGGCCAGACGCAGCGGGGCCAGCTTGGTCACCATGGAGAGACCGATCGGGGAGAGGCAGAGCTCGCCCAGGGTGTGGAACAGGTAAGCACCTACCAGCCAGAACATGGAGGTCTTGACGGTCTGGTCACCACCTTGCTGCAGCACTGCGCCGACCATGAACAGGAAGCCAACAGCCAGGAACAGCAGGCCCATGGCAAATTTTACCGGGGAGTTCGGCTCTTTCTTGCCGAGTTTGATCCAGATAGCGGCGACGATCGGGGCCAGGGTGATAATGAAAAAGGGGTTGAGGGACTGGAACCAGGCGGTCGGCACTTCGAAGCTGCCGATCATCCGGTCGGTATACTCCTGAGTGTAGATATTCATCAGACCACCGGCCTGCTCGAAACCGGCCCAGAAGATGATGGTGAACAGACCCAGTACCAGAATGACCTTGATGCGATCCACTTCCTGCTTGGTCAACGGTGCTTTCTGCTCCTGCGTACGCAGGGCGGCAGCACGCTGGGCGGCGGTGACGCGACCGATATCACCCAGGAAACGTTGGGCCATGGTGGCCTGGATCACCAGAGAGAGCAGCATGCCGATACCGGCGCTAACGAAGGCTGCTTGCCAGCCGTAGGCAGTAGCGGCAGCACCACAGATTACGCCGGCCAGCAGGGAACCCAGGTTGATGCCCATGTAGAAGATGGTGAAGGCACCATCACGGCGGTGATCGCCCTCTTTATAGAGATCACCCACCATGGTGGAGATGTTCGGTTTGAACAGGCCGTTACCCACGATCAGCAGTGCGAGGCCGGCGTAGAACATGGTGATGACCATATCCGGGAACATGGTATGGGGCAGCGCCAGAGTGAATTGGCCTGCGGCCATCAGCACGGCACCGATCAGGATGGCGCGACGTTGACCCAAGAAGGTGTCAGCCAGCCAACCGCCGATCAGCGGAGTGATATAAACCAGACCGGTATAGATACCGTAAAGCTTGAGGGCGTCTGCCTGACTCCAGCCCAGACCGCCGTTGGCTGTCAGGTCGGTCAGATAGAGCACCAGCACGGCACGCATGCCGTAATAGGAGAATCTCTCCCACAGTTCGGTACTAAAGAGCAAAAAAAGCCCTTTAGGGTGACCTAAAAAGGTCCCTTTTGACGGGTTATTCATTGGAACTTCCACCTGTGTCTTATATTTTTTTGAGTTTTTTATGCAAGGGCGAGAAACACGCCTTAATCCTTATAGAGCATGCGTTAATAAATTACAACATTATGATTTGCTGAGGATTTATTTATCGGTGATTGATTTTTTGTTGCAAAAATGAAAAAGGAGCATCATTTTATGCTCCTTGAATACGTCTATAAAAAACAGATTTATTAGTGATTACAACTGTTTGACGAACTGCTTCAGCCAGCCAATGAATTCACCGTTCAGCTCATGATGGCGTACAGCATATTGCACATTGGCTTTCATATAGCCCAGCTTGCTGCCGCAATCGTGGCTCTTGCCCTTCATGAAGTAGGCGTTGACCTGCTCCCGCTCCATCAGCATAGCGATGGCATCGGTCAGCTGGATCTCATCACCGGCTCCGGCCGGGGTCTTCTCCAGCAGCGGCCAGATATTGGAGGAGAGGACGTAACGACCCACCACCGCCAGATTGGAGGGGGCTTCATCACGGGGCGGCTTCTCGACAATGGCCTGCATCGGCAGGGACATCCCCTCGCTCAGGGCCTCGCCCTTGATGTCGGCTATGCCGTACTTGTCCACTTCGCTCTCGGGCACCGCTTCCACCATGATCTGGCTGATCTGGTTCTCTTCGAACATGTGCACCATCTCGGCCAGGTTGTCCTTTTTCGGATCGCTGGCCACTTCGTCGATCAGCACATCTGGCAGCAGCACTGCGAAGGGGTTGTCCCCGATCAGTGGGTGGGCGCATAGTACTGCGTGGCCAAGCCCTTTGGCCTCACCCTGACGGACGTGCATGATGGTGACATCTTTCGGGCAGATCTGTTGCACCTCTTCCAGCAACTGACGTTTGACCCGTTTCTCGAGGGTCGCTTCCAGTTCGAAGCTCTTGTCGAAGTGGTTTTCGATCGAGTTCTTACTTGAGTGGGTGACCAGAATGATCTCCTTGATCCCGGCTGCGATGGCTTCGCGCACCACATACTGGATCAGCGGTTTGTCGACCACCGGTAGCATCTCTTTCGGGATGGCCTTGGTGGCTGGCAGCATACGGGTACCCAGACCGGCTACCGGGAGCACGGCCTTGCGAACAACAAGAGGAGTCTTTTTCATGGAAAACTATCCAGCGGGATTAAAGTGCGGCAATCATACCCCAAGAAAAATGGGGCAGCCACAAGCTGCCCCATTTGCAACTGATCCATTCGACTTTATTTGACTATTATCATGTCCCTGTTGGCTTCCAGCGTGGCCGGACCAATGCCATTAACATCCGCCAGCTGATCGATCGAAGTGAACTTTCCCTGTTTTTCCCGATAGTCGACGATGGCTTGTGCCTTCTTGTCGCCAATTCCTTTCAGGTTGGTGAGTTCGGCAAGGGTGGCCGTATTGAGATTCAGTTTGCCGTCGTCCTTGGCGGCCTCTGTTGTGGTGGTTTGTTTGGGTGCGACTTTATCTGCGGCCAACAGGGGTTGGCTGAACAGGGGTAAGCAGGTCAGCAACATGATGGCTGAGAGTTTCTTTATCAGCATTTCCATTCCTCCGTGATGTGGATTGTGCCGAGTGGCACATTGAGAAATAGCGTATCGAACGGGTCTTTCTTACTGCATTTTTTGACAGGTCAAATTGTCAGGGCAAGAAGGACAGGTCTGCTATAAGCGCCCCATTACGAATGCCAACTTGTAATTAATGCTCTGATATTTAATGTGTTTTACATAAAGCTTTGCGATGGAAAGTTCGCTTGCCCCGACATGCTATCGCCCCCTTGTTACGGGAGGGGCTGATGACATTATTCTGCGGAAAAATGGCACAGATGGCAGCTTTCACTGGTCTTCAAAAGAGAACCAATAAAAAAGGCTGCTCACCTGGGGTGAGCAGCCTTTGTGATCGGTTTTTTCAGACAGGCGCTGATTAAGCTTGTTCGTCAGCCTGAGCTGCCTGGATACCGGTCAGGGCGATGGTGTAGACGATGTCGTCAACCAGGGCGCCACGGGAGAGGTCGTTGACCGGCTTGCGCATGCCTTGCAGCATCGGGCCGATGGAGACCAGGTCAGCGGAACGCTGGACCGCTTTGTAAGTGGTGTTACCTGTGTTCAGATCCGGGAACACGAACACGGTAGCTTTACCGGCAACCGGTGAGTTCGGTGCCTTGGACTTGGCCACGTTCTCCATGATGGCCGCGTCGTACTGCAGCGGGCCGTCGATGATGAGGTCGGGGCGCTTGGCTTTGGCCAGCTCGGTCGCTTCACGCACTTTCTCTACATCGGCACCGGCGCCAGAGGTGCCGGTAGAGTAGGAGATCATGGCAACGCGCGGCTCGATGCCGAACGCGGCGGCAGAGTCGGCGGACTGGATGGCGATCTCGGCCAGCTGCTCGGCAGTGGGATCCGGGTTGATCGCGCAGTCACCGTAGACCAGTACCTGGTCAGGCAGCAGCATGAAGAAGATGGAGGAGATCAGGGAAGAGCCCGGCGCGGTCTTGATGATCTGCATCGGCGGACGGATGGTGTTGGCAGTGGTGTGCACCGCGCCGGATACCAGACCGTCTACTTCGTTGCGCTCCAGCATCATGGTACCCAGTACCACGTTGTCTTCCAGCTGCTCGCGGGCAACCACTTCGGTCATGCCCTTGTTCTTGCGCAGCTCGACCAGACGCGGCACATAGCGCTCGCGCACAACGGCCGGATCGATGATTTCGACACGATCGGTCAGAACTACACCCTGCTGCTCGGCAACGCGACGGATTTCGTCCGGGTTACCCAGCAGCACCGGACGGGCGATGCCACGCTCGGCACAGATGGCGGCAGCCTTGATGGTGCGCGGCTCGTCGCCTTCCGGCAGCACGACACGCTTGTTGGCCTGACGGGCCAGCTCGGTCAGCTGATAACGGAATGCCGGCGGGCTCAGGCGACGGGAACGGGTAGAGCTGACGGTCAGCGACTCGATCCAGTGCTTGTCGATGTGGCCAGCTACATAGTCCTGCACCAGCTCGATACGCTCGCGGTCATCTTCCGGAATATCGACGTTGAAGTTCTGCAGGCTGACGGCGGTCTGCCAGGTGTTGGTACCGGTCATCATGATCGGCAGGCCGGTGGCCATGGCCTGTTGGCACAGCGCCATGACCTGCGGCTCCGGATGGTAGTTACCGGTCAGCAGCAGGGCGCCCAGCTTGACGCCGTTCATGGCGGAGAGGCAGGCGGAGACGATGACATCGGAGCGGTCGCCGGAGGTGACCAGCAGGCTGCCCGGACGGAAGTGCTCAACCATGTTGTGGATGGAGCGGGCACAGAAGGTCACGGTCTGCAGACGACGGCTGTCCAGCTCACCCTTGTGCAGGATCTTGGCGGCCAGATGCTTGGCGAGATCCTTGGCACGCGGGGCGATCAGCTGGGTGTTCCAGGGGATGCAGCCCAGGATGCGCAGCGGGCTCTTGCCGAACACTTGCAGCACTTCCAGATTGTGGGCGGAGTCTGAGCCGTGGTGATGGGCTTCGAACATCTCGGTCAGGTCAGGGCGGGTTACGCCATGCTCGTCAACCGGCGCGCCAACCTTGTTGATCACGCAACCAACGATACGGGGGTTGTTGACACCACCGAAGTTGGAGCAGGCCAGCTCAATGCGCTCTTTCAGCTTCTGGCTGGAGTCATGGCCCGGGTGGGTCACGAATACCATGTCGGCATCCAGCGCTTTGGCGACGTCATAGTTCAGCTTGTTGGCAAAGGGCTGCTTGTCGGTCGGCACCATACCTTCGACAACCAGCACTTCGGCACCACTGGATTTCACGTGCTCTTCGAAGCGGGCAACGATCTCTTCCAGCAGGATATCGGTGTTGCTGGAGCTGATCATGTTCTCGGCGTAGGAGAGGGTGAACGGCTCGGGCGGATTAATGTTGGCAGCAGCGCGGATAACGGCGGTTGAGCGCTCGGCGCCGGTTTCACCTGGACGCGGCTGGGCAACCGGTTTGAAGAAGCTGACATTGACACCGTGACGCTCCATGGCGCGAACAACGCCAAGACTCACGGACGTTACGCCGACACCAGTGCCGACCGGGATAAGCATAATAGTGCGTGCCACTTTATACCCCTTGTTCATTTTTTGGGATCAGGAAAAGGCCGCCCTGTGGGCGGCCTCGAGTTACTGCGTCAATTAAGCGCCGACCAGTTCCAGCGCGTCGTGGGCGATAACCCACTCTTCATTGGTCGGGATAACCAGAGCTTTGGTGGAGCCAGCCTTGGTGATCTCGCCACCCTTGCCGAAACGAGCCTTCAGGTTGGCGTCGTGATCAACGTCAAAGCCCAGCAGACCCAGTTTGTTCAGGGTGATTTCACGGATCGGGGCGGAGTTTTCACCGATACCACCGGTGAAAACAACGGCGTCCAGACGACCGTCCATGGCGGCAGCGTAGGCGCCGATGTACTTGGCCAGGCGATAGCAGTAAACGTCCATAGCACGCTTGGCTTCTTCTTTGCTGTCGTAGTTGTCTTCAACGAAACGGCAGTCGGAGGTGACTTCAGTCAGCCCCTGCAGGCCGGACTCTTTGGTCAGCATGGTGTTGATATCGGCCACGCTCATGCCCAGCTTGTCGTGCAGGAAGAAGATGATAGCCGGGTCCAGATCGCCGGAGCGGGTGCCCATCACCAGGCCTTCCAGCGGGGTCAGACCCATGGAGGTATCAACAGATTTGCCGTTCTTGATGGCGCAGACGGAACCGCCGTTGCCCAGGTGGCAGTTGATGATGTTGAGCTCTTCAACCGGCTTGTTCAGCTGCTTGGCAGCTTCCAGGCTGATGTAGTAGTGGCTGGTGCCGTGAGCGCCATAGCGACGGATGCCGTTCTCTTTGTAGAGCTTGTACGGCAGGGCGTACAGGAAGGCTTCTTCCGGCATGGACTGGTGGAACGCGGTATCGAATACGGCCACGTTCTTGTCAGCCAGCGCCGGGAATACGCGGCGAGCTTCACGGATACCGATCAGGTGAGCCGGGTTGTGCAGCGGCGCGTACGGAACGGCGGCTTCGATGCCGGCAATCACGTCTTCGCAGATGACCACGGAAGAGGTGAAGCGCTCGCCACCGTGAACAACGCGGTGACCGATGGCGATCAGGTTCTTGGACAGTTCCGGATTGAGCGGCAGGATCTTGTTGACGATGAAGTCCAGCGCTTCCTGGTGAGCGGCACCCGCGCCCAGATCGGCACTGCCTTTCTCGCCATTCAGTTTCCACTTGATGCGGGCGTCGTCGAGGTTGAAGCACTCGGCCAGGCCGGACAGCAGGTCATCACCGGTGGTTGCGTCAATGACGGCAAACTTCAGGGAAGAGCTGCCACAGTTAAGAACAAGAACCAGCTTACTCATGAATAAATCCTATCGCAGATTGGGTTGTGTAGGCGGATGCGTTGGACGCGGTGCGGCCAAAAACTTTCAACTTATCCTTATGAGGGTTGGCAATCTGTTGCTTGCCCCTTGTATAGTGATACAAGACCCGAAATCCAGACGTCCCTGACAGGTCAATAGCAAGAAGCTTTTGACGCAAAAATGGGCGTACAAAGGATAACCCGATTGTTGAAAAATAACAAAGTCATCCTCAACCTTTGTTACTTTGCATCAAATTTTGTCGAGGTTTTGCCGTTAGTACGTTCAAAAAGCGCTCGGAGGTAGTATGAGCATGAACATTTTTGGAACTAAGTTACAGCAAGGCCGCCATTATATGATGCTTTGGCCGCGCCGTCCCGAGCTCAATTCGATGTTTCCTGAAAATCGGGTGATCAAGGCGACCGAGTTCGCTCTCAAGGTGATCCCTGCGCTGGCGGTACTCAGCCTGATGCTGCAGTTTCAGTTTGGCGAGCTGCACTACTGGCCCTCTGTCATTACTTCCGTACTGTTTCTACTCAGTTTGCCGCTGCAAGGTTACTACTGGCTCGGTCAGCGTGCCGACACCCGTTTGCCCCCTTCGCTGGCGAGCTGGTATCGGGAGATCAACGGCAAGATGAACGAGCAGGGTGGTCGCCGTCAGCTGGTGTCACAACCGCGCTATGAAGAGCTGGCCGATACCCTCAAGGCTGCTTTCCAGCTGCTCGATAAATCCTTTCTCTATGAATAATCTGATTCATATGTAAAAACGCCCGGTCGGGCGTTTTTTTATTGGCTGCGCAGGCGCGGCTTAGCGCTTGCCACGCTTGTTGCCAGCGAGCGCCTGCTTTCTGGCTCGCTGCTTCTGGGCCGCCTTGCTGTTGCGGCGCGGCTCGGGCTCGAAGCGGGTCAGATCCGGCTCAAAGCCCGGGAACCATTGCTGGGGCAGGCGAGTGTCGAGCACCGCTTCCACCTTCTCCAGTAGCGGTGCATCTTCCGGGCTGAACAATGTGATGGCTAGCCCCTTGTTGCCGGCGCGTCCGGTGCGACCGATACGGTGGACGTAATCCTCGGCTACAAAGGGGAATTCGAGGTTAATCACATAGTTGAGATCCGTGATGTCGAGGCCGCGGGCCGCCACGTCGGTGGCAACCAGCGCCTGCAGAGTGCCGGCGCGAAACGCCAGCAGCACCTTCTCCCGCGCGCACTGCGACAGGTCGCCGTGGAAGGCCAGCGCATTGATGCCCGCCTTGCCAAGCTGCTGGGCCAGCTTGTCAGCCCCTTGGCGGGTACGGCTGAAGATAAGCGCCGGTGCCCACCCTTTCACCTTCAGCATGTGTTCGACCAGCGCCAGCTTGCGATCGCTGTCCACCGTGTAGACCCGCTGTTCCACCTCGGCCGCCGTGGTGTTGCGCGGTGCCACTTCAATCAACTCGGGGTCGCGTAGCAGCACCTTGCAGAGGGCAAACAGGTTGTCGTCGCAGGTGGCGGAGAAGAGCAGGGTTTGGCGGCCCGCCGGGATCTGTTTCAGCAGCGCCTTGATCTCGTCCATAAAGCCCATGTCTAGCATGCGATCCGCCTCGTCAAACACCAGATGGCGGAGGTGTTCAAGGCTCAATGCCCCCTGACGCAGATGGTCGAGCAGCCGGCCCGGGGTGGCGATCAGCAGATCCATCCCGGCTTGAAGTGCCTCCACCTGCGCCGCGATGCTCACCCCGCCGTAGACTTGCGTGCTGGTGAGACCGGTGCCCTGACCGTAGCGCGCCACACTCTCGGCGACCTGCACCGCCAGCTCGCGGGTTGGCACCAGCACCAGTGCCCGGATCGGGCGGGGCTCTGCTTGTGGCTGTTGCATCAGCTGCTCCAGCAGCGGCAGCACAAAGGCGGCGGTCTTGCCGGTGCCGGTCTGGGCGCCCGCCATCAGATCCCGCCCCGCCAGAATGACGGGGATAGCGCTGGCCTGCACAGGGGTCGGCGCGGCATAGCCCAGCTCGGTCAGGGTCTGCTGCAGACGGGGGGAGAGGGCCAGTTCGGCAAAGGAGGCAATGGACATAGAAGGCACCAGTCGGGGTTATCGCGGCCTGCGGCCACGATGCAGTGAGTGATCGTGGCCGCGATGGTAACAGATGCAGGGGGAACGGCAGAAGATGGTGAGGAACAAGTACAGGGTACCGTAACCATACCGAGACAATGCAGGGCTTGTTATGTCAGTGGCCACAATGGGTTAAATACATTGCAAAAAACATCATTCGTGGCAGTCTAGATGGCTAATTTGTAGGGTTGACCACTTATTTACACCGTTCCAGGAGTTCAGATATGGATATTCGTACCGCTCCCCGCGCCATCGCGCTCGCCCTTATGTTGACCGGCTGTATTGCCAACGCCAACGAAGCGCTGGTGATCCAGACCGATTTCGGCCTCAAAGATGGCGCCGTGTCGGCCATGAAGGGGGTTGCCTTCGGGGTGGATCGCACCCTGCCGCTCTATGACCTGACCCACGAAATCCCGGCCTACAACATCTGGGAAGCCTCCTACCGCCTCTACCAGACCCTGCAGTATTGGCCCGAGGGCACAGTCTTCGTCAGTGTGGTGGATCCCGGTGTCGGCACCGAGCGCAAGTCAGTGGTGCTCAAGACCAAGAGCGGCCACTACATCGTCAGCCCGGATAACGGCACCTTGACCCTGCTGGCCGAGCACTTCGGCATCGAGGCGGTGCGCCAGATCGACGAGAAGACCAACCGCCTCAAGGGCTCCGAGAAATCCTATACCTTCCACGGCCGCGATGTGTATGCCTACACTGGCGCACGGCTCGCCTCCGGCGCCATCAGTTTCGAGCAGGTCGGCCCGAAATTGCCCGCCGAGGTGGTAAAGATCCCCTATCAACCGGCGGTCGCCGAGCAAGATGGCACCCTCAAGGGCACCATCCCTATCCTTGATGTGCAGTACGGCAACGTCTGGACCAATATCAGCGATGCCCTGCTGACCAAGGCGGGGATCAACAAGGGGGATACAGCTTGCATCAAGATCCGCGAAGGGGATGTGGTCAAATATGAGGGCAAGGCCCCTTACGTCAGCAGCTTCGGTGATGTGCCAGAGGGGCAGCCGCTGGTTTACCTCAACAGCCTGTTGCAGGTGTCGGTGGCGCTGAACATGGAGAGCTTCGCCGCCAAGCATCAGGTGCAGTCCGGCGCCAACTGGCATATCAATCTGAAGAAGTGCTGATCAAGGATCAACAACGGGGGAGGCGCAATGCCTCCCCTTTGCATTACACACGCCGTCGGTTGTCTGTCGCAGCGGCTCTTGCGCGGGGGCTAGTACCATCAATGTGGGCGCGATTGTCATCATTGTTTCATAAACGGTCGCCATCCTGTGGCCGGATCAAATCCGTGAGCCCTGATGTCAGCAGCGATAACAAGGAAGAGCCGATGAGCCGTTTCGATGAAAAAGACCGTGCCAACCATCCCCGCGAGCAGGAGCCGCAGTTCAATCGCCTGATCGAATCAGGTCTGAGCCGTCGGGGGTTCTTGAAGGGAATGGGGGCTGCCAGCATGGTAGCCTTCTTCGCCGCGAGCCCGGTGGCGCGCGCCGTGGCCGCCGCGACCCAGCCTCTGCTCGGTTTTGAAGCGGTGCCAGCCTCGGTGGCCGATACCATAGTGGTGCCGCCCGGTTACAAGGCCGAGGTGCTGATCGCCTGGGGAGATGCCTTGTTCCCCGATGCTCCCGCCTTTGCCCAGAGCAACGACGCCCGGGCCCAGGCACGCCAGTTTGGCGACAACAACGACGGCATGAGTTTCTTCCCCCTGGGCCCGGATCGCGCCCTGCTCGCCGTCAACAACGAATACACCAACTACGAATATCTGTTTGCGGATGGTGGCAAGCAGCTTGATGCCGGCGCCGTTGCCAAGGCCCAGGCTGCCCACGGGGTCTCGCTGGTGGAGCTGGCGCGCATCGATGGCAAGTGGCAGGCTAATCCCAAGGGGGCCCTCAATCGTCGCATCACCGCCACCACCCCCATGACATTGAGCGGTCCGGCGGCAGGCCATCCTCTGCTCAAGACCCAGGCCGACCCCGAGGGGCGCACCGCCCTCGGCACCTTCAACAACTGCGCCAACGGCCAGACCCCCTGGGGCACCTACCTCACCTGCGAGGAGAACTTCAACAGCTACTTCGGTAGTGCGGGCAAGCCGGTGCTGGATGGGCGGGCCGCCCGCTACGGCCTGGCCGCCGAGGATGCGGGCTTTGGCTGGCATCGTTTTGACGAGCGCTTCGATCTTGCCAGACACCCCAACGAGCCGCACCGCTTCGGCTGGGTGGTGGAAATCGATCCGCAGGATCCCGCCTCCACCCCGAAGAAGCGCACCGCCCTTGGCCGTTTCAAGCATGAAAATGCGGCATTGACCATCAACAAGGATGGCCGTGCCGTGGTCTATCTTGGCGACGACGAGCGGGGCGAACACATCTATCGCTTCGTCTCGAAGAACAAGGTAGCGCCGGGTAATGACCCAGCCAACCGGGATCTGCTGGACGAGGGCACCCTCTATGTGGCTCGCTTCGAGGCCAGGGAGGGGGAGCTCAAGGGGACCGGCACCTGGTTGCCCCTGGTGCACGGCCAGCACGGCCTGACTCGGGAGAACGGCTTCGCCGACCAGGGGGAGGTGCTCATCTTCGCCCGGGAAGCAGCGACCCGGCTTGGTGCCACCACCATGGACAGGCCCGAATGGGTGGCCGTGCACCCGGATCGTGCCGAGGTCTATTGCACTCTCACCAACAACAAAAACCGCGGCCTCAAGGAGAACCAGCCTCTGGATGGTGCCAACCCCAGGGCCGAGAATCCCTATGGACAGATCATCCGCTGGCGTCCGGCCGAGGACGATCACGGCAGTGACAGCTTCGAGTGGGATCTTTTCCTGCTGGCGGGCAACCCCGCCATCCACAAAGAGGGGTTGATGGGAGGGAGTGCCAACATCCACCCGGACAATATGTTCAACAGCCCGGACGGCATCGGTTTCGACGGGGCCGGGCGGCTCTGGATCCAGACCGATGGCGACTACTCCAACGAGAAGCAGTTTGCCGGCATGGGCAACAACCAGATGCTGTGCGCCGATCCCGCCAGCGGCGAGGTGCGCCGCTTCCTGACCGGCCCGGTGGCCTGCGAGATCACGGGCCTCACCTTCACGCTGGACTGGCGCACCATGTTCGTCGGGGTGCAGCACCCGGGGGAGGAGGGGGCTCCATCCCATTTCCCGGACGGCGGCACCACCATCCCCCGCTCCGCCGTGCTGCGTATCACGCGAGAGGATGGTGGCATCATAGGGGCCTGATGTTGTGTCCTGCTTGGGTGAGTTGAGCCAAAAGCTGACTTGCCGAACCGACTATGGTGCCGCACTAGAGGGTAGCCGGATGGCTGCCCTCTCTCATTGTGTAACAAGTGCTTGTTGTCAAAAGACACATCAATTAAATGAGATTGATAATGATTGTTGTTTGACTGGATAATCGTGCACTTGTCTGATCACTCAACCATACCGAATGAAAACCAGCCTTTTACTGCTCAGCCTGCTGGCTCTGACAGCATGCAATGACAATCACAGCAATACGTCGGTGACCCCCTCACCCGATGTGACCCCACCGGTCGTCAAGCCGACCGAACCGCCCATCACGCCGCCAATAGTACCGCCGGAAACTCATACCCGGGTTCCCCTGACCATAGAGGTGAATGTGGCCGATCGGCTAGGGGCGGGAGCACAGCTCGAGGTGAGACAGGTCGCCACCGGGATCCGCGTGCAACGGGCCATCGAACCGGGCCAACCTGTAAGCATCACCTTGCCAGCAGGTCTGCAACTGGATCAGCCACTGGAGCTGCTCGGTAGTGACGAGGGCTATCTGCTGCGTGCGGTATCGGTGCGGGTGGCGGATATCTCGGCCGGGATCACTCTGGCGCGCCGCAACAGCGTGCCGCGGTTGGGCTTGAACGAGGAGGAGACGGCGCTCTTCCTGCTGGCGGATCAGAGCGGAGATGGTTCCCTCAGTCAGGTCGAGTGGGGTAGAGCAGAGGAGATCCGCCTGCAACAACAGGTGGCTCTTCAGGATTACGCTGCCTTCCTGCTGGCCCAGCGCCAGCCGGGTGCCGTGCTCGACTATGCCGACAGCTGGCAGATGCTGCTGGCCCTGCGCGATGACAAGCAGGCGCGCAGCTGGTATCAGCGCAGCAACAGTGCCCAGATCCAGTCCGCCCGCACCCAGCTCTATCCCGCCAATCCCAGCCAGCCGGACGAGCCGGAGACGGCGGATCTGCTGCGCCTTGATGAGCAGGGGCTGCTGGTGGTGCGTGGCCCCTGGCAGTGCCTGCACGATGTGCGCACGGTCAGCGGGGTCAAGGGCAGCCAGTACTGGCTTTATGGCAGTGACACCAGTGGGTTGAAGATCGCCAGCCAGCCACAACTGGCCGCGGGGCTGACCGCTTGCGGCCGCAGCGACTGGCGCCTGCCGACCCTCACCGAGTTCGAGAGATTGCTGAGCAGTGACAAGTCGGCATGGCGCTATCCCAATACCTTTGCTGTTGGCCTGCCCGCCCAGCTCTGGCTGCAGGATGGTGCGGGTCAACCCCGTCTCTATCAACTTGCGACCCGAATCTGGCTGGATGAGGGAGAGGGGAGTCTGCTTTGGTATGCGTTGGCTCCCTATCCGGTGCGCCCCTCCGTGGTGCGCGACAGCAGCAAGCCAGACATGGCGGCCCTGCGCGCTCAATACAGCGGCGCGCCAGCCCAATGGCCTGCCGCCCGGGTGGATGAAGGGGTGGAATGGCAGGAGCTGGGGCCGCTGCCGGCGGTTCCCTTCCCGGCCGACAACCCCTATAGCCGGGCCAAGGTGGTGCTGGGTCAGCAGCTCTTTTTCGACAAACAGCTCTCCAAGGGGCGAGATATCAGCTGTGCCAGTTGCCACGATCCGCAAAAGGGGTGGAGCGACGGCCTGAGTGTCTCGGTCGGTCATCTGGGCCAGAAGGGCAATCGCAATGCTCCTTCCATCCTCAACAGCGCCTTCAGCTCTACCCAGTTCTGGGATGGGCGGGTCGCCACGCTGGAGGAGCAGTCGCTTCACCCGATCCAGAACCCCATCGAAATGGCGCTGAGTCATGACGAACTGCTGGCCCGCTTGCAGGCCAGCCCCGACTATCAGGCTGCTTTTGCCACCGCCTTTGGCGATCAGGGGATCACGCTGGAGCGGATCGCCAAGGCTATCGCCACCTTCGAGCGCACCATCATCAGCCGCGACAGCGATTTTGAGCGCTTCGTCAAAGGGGATAGTCAGGCACTCAGTGACAAGGCGCTGTGGGGGATGCACCTCTACCGCACCGATGGCCGCTGCATGAACTGCCACTCCGGCCCGCTGCTGAGTCAGCACGGGTTCGAGAGTGTGGGGCTCACCTATTACGGTCGTGGCAAGCTGGAAGATCGCGGGCGCTTCCTGCAGACCCGCAACAAGGCAGACATCGGTCGCTTCAAGACCCCCAGCTTGCGGGACGTCGCCTTTACCGGCCCCTATATGCACAACGGCATCTTCCCGATCCTGGCCCAACGTATCGGCGGCTCGGTGCAGGGGGTGGTGGCCATGTACAACTTTGGCGTGACCAAGTGGAGCAGCGGGGTCGGCTTCCCGACCGGTGCGGATCAATATGATCCCTTCTTCCCCAAAGCCTCCGCTCACCTGCATGCTCTTGGCCTCAGCAATGACGAGCTCGATGCCATTGGCGAGTTTTTGCGCAGTGCTTCGGCCGAGCCGCGCCGCACCCCGGCCACGGTTGCTGAGCTGGGGGTGAGTGAGGTGGATGACCCTACTCCGGTGGGAGCCGTGATCACCGGCTTGGCGGTGCTGCCTGCCCAGCCTCAGCTGGAAATGGGGCGGACGCTTCCTCTGCAACTGCAGTGGCAACTGAGCGATGGCTCTCTCGGCCCGCTCGATGGGCCTGTAGAGTGGCGCAGCGAACAGCCGGAGTTCGCTACCGTGAGTCCGCAGGGCGAGTTACGCGGTGTGGCGGTCGGTACGGCACGACTGGTGGCGACCACGGCTCGTCACACGTTGACCGTGACGGTGCAGGTGGTGGATGCCCAGCCCGATTTTGCCCGGGGCTGTCGTCAACCCGAGCTGGTGGCGGGCAAGCTTGCCTTTGTCTGCCAGTTGACCAAGGACGAGGCGGAGCGTCTGTCCATCTCCTATGACGGTGTGAGCAGTGACAGCGATGGTGACTACAATCCCTTCCCGCTGGAGTATGTGACCATGGGGCAGGCGCGGGCGCGGGATTACTGCCAGCAGTTGGTGGCTCGCGGCCACGATGACTGGCGTCTGCCGACCCGGGCCGAGCTGGAGGCGCTGTTTGCTGCCTACAACAAGGATGGCGCGACGGAGCAGTTGCTTCAGCAGCAGGGGTGGCCGCTCTACAACCGCTACTGGAGCAGCGATGGGACTACCAATGACGATGGTGAGCTGCCGCTGCTCGACCTGAGCACTGGTGATCCGCTGTGGGATCTGGCGGATGAGGCCCATGCCGCCACTTGCGTCAGGGCAATCTAGCCTTAATATAGAGTCAGATGAAAAACGGGCGCCTCGGCGCCCGTTTTGTTGTCTGGTAATAAAGAAAGGGATCAAAACTCGTTGGAGAGCGCCTTGTACCCTTTGACCAGATCGATATTGGTGTGGGCCACATCCTCGGAGAACTCGGCTGCATCCACCGACACTCTGGGGATGTCGGCCAGATCGCTCTGCTGGCTGATACGGGTGGTGGAGGGGATATAAAACTCGGACGGAACGTCGCAGCCGTCGATTACCGAGTTGTGACGCACCACGGCTCCATCGCCGATATGGCAGTTGAAAAGAACGGTATTGAAGCCGATAAAGACCCGGTTGCCCACTTCACAGGGACCATGCACGATAGAGCGGTGCGCGATGGAGCTGAATTCGCCGATGGTAACGGCTGCGCCTGATTTGGAGTGGATCACTACGCCATCCTGAATGTTGGAGTTGGCGCCGATGATGATGGGCTCCATATCGCCACTTTCATCCACTTCATCTGCGCGGATCACGGCGTAAGGGCCGACAAAGACATTCTCTTTGATGATCACCTTGCCACAGATGATGGCAGTCTTGTCGATATAGGCGGATTCGTCGATGACAGGCAGATGGCCTGAGGGATTTTTGCGGATCATGTTACATCCTGTGGTTACTTGAAATGATACGGGGGCGTACACAGCGCCAGGGGGCCAGCTTACGCCTCGTTATTACCCGAGGAAACCCTTAAGTGGTCTGACCCCTGTCGCAAGTCCTGGTGAGATCGCTATTTCCGCCTGTCGGAATATGGGAGCATGGCCGTCATCCCGAGTCGCGTTAGGTAGATATGTAAAGATGAAGAAGATGATTGCCCTGTTGGCGGGTGGTTTGTTGCTCTCCTCGGCCGTGCAGGCCAAAGGGGTAGCAGGGGCGTTTGACTATTATGCCATGGCGCTCTCCTGGTCGCCCGAGCATTGCGCCGTCAAACCGGCGGATCGGGACCAGTGTTCCCGCAAGCTGGGGTTCGTGCTGCACGGGCTCTGGCCCCAGTACGATCGCAGTTACCCCAGCAACTGTACCCGCGAACGGTTCGAGCCCGATATGGAGAGCAAGTTTGCCGACCTCTATCCCAGCCGTTTTCTCTATCGTCATGAGTGGCAAAAACATGGTACCTGCTCCGGGCTGAGCCAGCAGGCATATCATCAGTTATCCAGCGATCTGCGTAATAAGGTGAAGATCCCGGCGGCCTACCAATCCCCGGAGGAGCCGCTGCGCAAAACCAGCTTCCAACTCAAGGCCGATCTGGCGAACGTCAATGAGTGGCTGGCTCCCGACAACATCACGGTGGCTTGCGCCGATGGTGGCCGCTTCCTGCGGGAGATCTATATCTGCGTTAATAAGGAGGGAATAGATGCCGTCACCTGCTCCGCCGAGATGCAAAAGCGCGAGCGCCGCTCCTGCGGTCAGCCGGATTTCCTGCTGCGCAGCGTGCGTTAAGTTTTCACCCTCTTCATCTTCATCGGGCCCTTTGCGGGCCTGATGTGCAACCACTGTTATTGGAAAGGAGTCTGATAGATGGATGACAACAACCGGTTTGTCCCGACAGAGCGGGCAATGCTGCTCGCGGTGAAAGGGGTGGGGCCGACCGTTATCGGGCGGCTTGAACAGCTTGGCTACCATACCTTGCCCGGATTGGCCGAGGCCGACACCAGCCACATCGTCCAGCTGGTGGCCAGCATGCTGGGCTCGACTTGCTGGCAGAATAGCCCCCAGGCGCGTAGTGCCATCGACGGCGCCCTCGCACTGGCCCGTGCACATCTGGCCGCCGATGCGACAAGTGGGGTGAATGGATGAGTCTCTTTAGCGAACTGGGGATGCGTTATCCCATTATTCAGGCGCCGATGGCCGGTGTGCAGGGCAGCGAACTGGCGCTGGCTGTAACCGGTGTGGGCGGTTTGGGCTCCTTGCCTGCCGCCATGCTCTCGCCTGCGGAGCTGCGCGGCGAACTGGAGCGTCTTGCGCAAAGTGGTCTTGGGCCATTTAACATCAACTTCTTCTGCCATCGGCAACGGGAGTCGGATCCCGTCGCACTGGCCCGCTGGCAGCAGCGCCTTGCACCCTACTACGCAGAGTTTGGTCTGGAGCCTTCGGCTGTTACGACGGCGCCAAGCCGTGCCCCTTTCAATGAGGTGCATGCCGCCATGGTGGCCGAGTTCAGACCGGCGGTGGTCAGCTTCCACTTCGGCTTGCCCGCGCCCGAGCTGCTGGCCCGAGTGAAAGCGGCGGGGGCCAAGGTATTTGCCAGCGCCACTACGGTGGCGGAGGCTGTATGGCTCGATCACCACGGTGCCGATGCCATCATCGCCCAGGGCTTGGAGGCGGGCGGTCATCGCGGTCATTTTCTCTCTGATGATCTCGTCTTACAGCAGAGCACCTTGACCCTGCTGGCGCAGATCCTGGCAGCGACCAATCTGCCGGTGATTGCCGCTGGTGGTATCGTCGATGGCAAGGGGATCGCCAATGCGCTGGCAATGGGAGCGAATGCCGTACAGATGGGGACCGCCTTTCTTTGCTGCCATGAAGCGACCACCTCGGCGCTGCATCGCGCTGTCCTCCACTCGCCCCAAGGCCAGCAGACTGCGCTGACCAATCTGTTTAGCGGTCGTCCGGCGCGGGGTATCGTCAACCGTCTGATGAGGGAGTTGGGCCCACTCTCGGATCTTGCCCCTCACTTCCCCTATGCCAGTGGCGCACTGGCACCGCTGCGCGTTGCCGCCGAAAAGGCGGGGGACAGTGGCTTCTCTCCGCTCTGGGCTGGGCAGAATGTCTCTGGCTGCCGGGATCTTCCTGCCAGCGAGATGATAGCGTGCTGGGTCAAAGAGGCTGGATTGGGATAAGCGCTTCTATATATGCCTCATACGCTTTCTTATATAGAAGATGTCGAGGGCGCTGCGCGTTAGACGCGACAGTGCGGCAATGGTGGATGAGTGCCAAGCCAGTACCCTTGTAAGGCATTTATCCGGTGTAAAACGTCCTCACTCCACCCTTGGTTGTGGATAAGTCTGTACAAAGGTTGTGTATTGATATGAATAACTAAAAAAGTGCTGTTTTTTGCAATTTTATTGCGGTAAAGCCTTGCCAATGTGAGCTGGATCCCTATAATGCGCCTCCATCGACAGGGCAAGCGGCAACGCAAACAACCTCGTCGGTAACCTCGAAAAGCCCTTGAAAATAAGGCTTGACTCGAGAAGGCGGTTGAGTAGAATTCCACTCCCGCAGCAACACACTGTTGCGTCGCTCTTTAA
>NZ_CDDH01000064.1 GCF_000819725.1 Aeromonas australiensis
CCTGCCCCAGGATATGACCGATCACCGCTGACAATCCGGCGCCCAATCCCATCGCCAGCGAGGTAACCACAAAAGTGACCGGAAAGGTAAAACTGATGGCGGCCAGAGCTTCGGTGCCCAGCATGCCGATAAAAAAGGTATCGACCAGATTAAAGGCCAGAATGGCGATGATGCCGAAGATCATGGGGCCCGTCATCTGGCGCAGTACGACCGGGATGGGGGCTGTCAGCATGGGGTTGGTGCGGGTCAAGGGCTCGTCTCTACAGCTGGCTTTGCAGGTTCTGGCATGGCAACCGGGCGGCTTGAACCGACCTTGCTCCAGGGTGTGGATATGGCTGAACCATCGAAGATGTTCATAGTACGTGAAAAAAATTTTTTTGTATTTGCCCTTGAAGGGTTAGCAACTCTGCCCCACATCAGGGACATATCAAATTTGGCCTGGAACGGCCATTCCTCAAAGCAATAATGAGACTCATTTTGGGAGAGTTATCGATGAAAATTCGTCCACTGCACGACCGCGTCATCATCAAGCGCATCGAAGCTGAAGCCAAATCTGCCGGCGGTATCGTCTTGACTGGTACTGCGGCCCAGAAGTCCACCCGTGGTGAAGTGCTTGCCGTGGGGACTGGTCGCATCCTGGATAATGGCGAAGTCAAAGCGCTGGCCGTGAAGGTTGGTGACAAGGTGATCTTCAACGAAGGCTACGGTGTCAAGACCGAGAAGCTGGATGGTCAGGACGTCCTGATCCTTTCCGAAACCGACATTCTGGCGATTGTCGAAGAGTAATCCATCCTCCTTTTCCCCGAATTGATTTAAGGATTGAAGAAAAATGGCAGCTAAAGACGTTAAGTTTGGTAACGAAGCCCGCATCAAGATGCTGGAAGGCGTAAACATCCTGGCTGATGCCGTCAAGGTGACCCTGGGCCCGAAAGGCCGCAACGTGGTGCTGGACAAGTCCTTCGGCGCTCCGACCATCACTAAAGATGGTGTGTCTGTTGCGCGCGAAATCGAGCTGGAAGACAAGTTCCAGAACATGGGCGCCCAGATGGTCAAGGAAGTGGCTTCCAAGGCGAACGATGCCGCCGGTGACGGTACCACCACTGCAACCGTTCTGGCTCAGGCTATCGTCAACGAAGGTCTGAAAGCCGTTGCCGCCGGTATGAATCCGATGGATCTGAAGCGCGGTATCGACAAGGCCGTTGTGGCTGCTGTTGCCGAGCTGCAGGTGCTGTCCCAGCCGTGCGCTGACAGCAATGCCATCGCTCAGGTGGGCACCATCTCCGCCAACTCCGACGAGAAAGTGGGCAAGCTGATTGCCGAAGCCATGGACAAAGTGGGTCGCGATGGCGTCATCACCGTTGAAGATGGTCAGGGTCTGGAAGATGAGCTGGCAGTTGTTGAAGGTATGCAGTTCGACCGTGGCTACCTCTCTCCGTACTTCATCAACAAACAGGAAACCGGTTCTGTCGAGTTGGACGATCCTTTCATCCTGCTGGTTGACAAGAAAGTCTCCAACATCCGCGAGATGCTGCCGGTACTGGAAGGTGTCGCCAAAGCGGGCAAACCGCTGCTGATCGTTGCCGAAGACGTAGAGGGCGAAGCCCTGGCGACTCTGGTGGTCAACACCATGCGCGGTATCGTGAAAGTGGCTGCCGTCAAGGCACCGGGCTTCGGTGACCGTCGCAAAGCCATGCTGCAGGATATCGCCGTACTGACTGGCGGTACTGTTATCTCCGAAGAAGTTGGCATGGAGTTGGAAAAAGCAACTCTGGAAGACCTGGGTCGTGCCAAGCGTATCGTCATCACTAAAGAGAACACCACCATCATCGATGGCGTGGGTGATGCAGGCGTGATCGAAGGCCGTGTTGCCCAGATCCGTCAGCAGATCGAAGAGACCTCCTCCGACTACGACCGTGAGAAGCTGCAAGAGCGCGTAGCCAAGCTGGCTGGTGGTGTTGCCGTGATCAAGGTGGGTGCTGCTACCGAAGTCGAGATGAAAGAGAAGAAAGCTCGCGTAGAAGATGCTCTGCATGCTACCCGTGCTGCGGTTGAAGAAGGTGTGGTTGCCGGTGGTGGTGTTGCGCTGGTTCGCGTTGCTGCCAAACTGGCAGGCCTGCGCGGTGACAACGAAGACCAGAACGTGGGTATCAAGGTTGCCCTGCGCGCCATGGAGGCCCCGCTGCGTCAAATCGTCATCAACGCCGGTGAAGAAGCTTCCGTCATTGCCAACGCAGTGAAGAACGGCGAAGGTAACTTCGGTTACAACGCTTACACAGAGCAGTATGGTGACATGCTGGCCATGGGTATTCTGGATCCGACCAAGGTAACCCGTTCTGCACTGCAGTTCGCTTCTTCCATCGCCGGTCTGATGATCACCACCGAGTGCATGGTCACCGAGCTGCCGAAGAAAGATACCCCGGCCATGCCTGATATGGGTGGCATGGGCGGCATGGGCATGATGTAATCATCATCCCGGCTCTGTTTGAGAAACGGCTCGCCTTGGCGGGCCGTTTTTTTATATCTGGCTAAACTGAGTCTGTTGAGGCAGACAATTGGGGGGGCGATATGAGATTTTTGGGTTTGATTACACTGCTTTATTCCTTGGTCATCATACCGGTGATGGCCGCTGAGGGGCTGAGCGGGCCGGTGATCCTGAAAGTGGGTGGTAACATCAGGTCGACAGACGATGTGGATGGCAAGGTATTGTTTGATCTGGCTAAACTGCAGGCTCTGCCGCAACATGAGATAGTGACCAGCAGTCCTTGGGTGGACAAGCCGCACACCTATAGAGGCCCGAAACTGGCCGATGTATTGGCTGCGGTTGGCGCAGATGGCAAAACCATTACGTTGACGGCACTGAACAGTTTCCAGATCCGCATTGCATGGGACAAGGTCGCCAAATATGACCCTATCCTTGCCTGGCAAGACAATGGTGCTGTCATGCGGGTGCGTGACAAGGGGCCGCTCTGGTTTATGCTACCCCTTGACCAATATCCGGAATTGAAGCGATCTGAATATACCGACATGATGATCTGGCAGCTCAACTCAGTTGATATCCAGCATTAATTGTTTATTGTTCAGGAGTCTGGGGTGAAAGCAAAGAGCAAAGTCAGGCCGCTTGTTGCCACGCTTTATTTTTTCATCCTGTTGTTTACAGGAAGTACTCTCTATTCCCTTGTCCAGATCCAGAATGCGGCTCGGGTGATGGAAAAGTACACCTATGATGTCTCTTGGGCACTGATGCAGTTGCAACTGGAGCTTGGGCGTTTTCTCAATGCGGTAGAGGTCTATCATTATGGTGGGATTGATCATGACACCTTGATGATGCGTTATGACATCCTCTGGAGCCGAACGCCCATTCTGTTGAGTGGTCAGCTGCGCAAAAGCATGCAGGACAAACAGAAAACCTTGCGCTTGGTGCAGCTGATTGAAACCAATATTCGCCAAATAGAGCCAGATATCAACAATTTGCAGAGTGGGGCGTCTAGTTATCAGCAGATTATGATGCGCCTTGCTCCGCTGCAAGAGCCGCTCTCCTACTCCCTCGCTTCTGTGATGCAGAAGAACATCAACGCCTATTCCGAGAACGATCGCCATTTTGGTGAGCTGCGCAATGCCTTGTTGCTGATGGTTTCCGGTTTGGTCATTTCAGTACTGTTACTCAGTATGCTGCTTATATATGAAGGGCGGCGCCACTTCAGGGCGGCCAGGCGGGATCCTCTAACCCGGTTGTCCAATCGAGTTGCCCTGCTGGAGCTGATGGAGTTGTACGCCACGCAGGAAGTTCCGTTCGGGCTGGTGCTGGTCGATATCAACGACTTTAGGGATATCAACAGCAAGTTCGGCTATGACACCGGTGATTATCTGCTTTGTGAGTTTGCCGCCCGGCTCAGGGGGCTCTGTGAAGAGAGCGAGTGGAGCGGACGCTTAGGGGGTGATCAATTTGCCATTATTCAGCGTGGTAGCAGCGATTTGCGTCAGGTCAGGGAGCTGGTTGCGCGACTGCGGCATGCCCTGAAGCAAGATATTGTCTATGACAACTATCCCTTCCGCCTTGAAGTCGGGGTAGGGATTGCCTTCTATCCGATGGACAGCGACAAGACTAAGGAGCTGCTGAGCCGTGCGGAACAGGCACTGTTTCATAGTCGCAAGAGCCATGTCCCCTATGTGATTTACGATAACTCCTTGCTTAACGAGACGGCGCGCCGCAAGCATCTGGCCTCTGACATGATCATCGCGCTGGAACACAATGCGCTGGAACTCTATTACCAGCCCATCGTCAATCTCGAGAGTGGCCGCTGTGAAGCTGTCGAGGCATTGCTTAGGTGGCGCCATCCGGAGCTTGGTTTTGTTCCACCAAATGAAGTGATCATGGTGGCAGAGGAGTTCCAGCTTGCCGAACGGTTGGGCAGCTGGGTGCTTAACACCGCTTGTGAGCAGCTCTATCAGTGGCACCAGCTTGGTATGGTCGATCTACAAATGTGTGTAAATATCTCGCCGGGCATGTACCAGCGTAATTTGCTTAAACTGGTCGCCAAGGCATTGATGGAGCACCATCTGCCAGCACGAAGCCTGGTTCTGGAAGTCACCGAAGATACCACTATGCGGGAAGTGAAGAGCTCGCTGCAACTTATGCAGGATCTCAATCAGCAGGGGGTACTGCTGGCATTGGACGATTTTGGTACTGGTTATTCATCGTTGAGTTATCTGCAAAAGTTACCGGTCAGCAAGGTGAAGATCGACCGCTCTTTTATACAGGGCATTGACGCCTCGCTGGAGGCATCTGAGTTGGTCGCCAACATCTGCCGGATGGGGTCGATGCTGGGCAAGAGTCTGGTGTGTGAAGGGATTGAGACACAGAGCCAGCTGGATGTACTGCGATCCCTGACCGATATCCACTTGTATGGACAGGGCTATCTGTTCAGCCGACCAGAGCAGGCGGAGAAAATCTATCAAACCTTGTTGGAGATGGAGGAGCTTTGGCTAGCGCGTCAACAATCCGAAATGGCTTATATGAGTTGAAGGGGGGAGTACTTGGTGCTCATCTGCCTTCTGAATGTGTGATCCAGTTCGGATTTTCTTCTTTTTGTTTGTTGTTTGAACAGTTGTGCGGTTTTATCAAAAAAACATGCAATTTATCCTTGCCAGAAAGAATCTGTT
>NZ_CDDH01000066.1 GCF_000819725.1 Aeromonas australiensis
GCCCCTGCCCCTGCCCCTGCTTCAGCGCCGACGACTGAGGTGTCCGCAGCTCCCGCGGCCAGTGAAACCCCTGCCGTGGTGGCACCCGCAGAACCCGTATCAGCGGCCGCTGCGCCATTACCGGCATCCCTGGATGAGCTTGAGCAGGCGCTCTCCAACGAGCTGGAAGCTCCGCAGCAATAGGTCATTGGCATCAATAAAAACGGGAGGCATCAGCCTCCCGTTTTTATGGCTTGCAGCCAACATGTATCGCTTTATTGTGCTTCGTGGGGCCAGCGGCAGAGGCTGCCGATGCGGGCAACCGGGGCAAACCCCAGAGAACGATAGATTCGCTGGGCATGGTAGTGCTCGTCAGCCACTATGATCAGCTGTGTGGCGCGGGACAATCCTGCGCGAGCCACTTGACTCAGCAGCTGGCGGCATAACCCCTGATTGCGCCACGCATGGTGCGTGCGTACCAACTGGAAGCGGCCAAGTGTGCCGCAAAAGAAGAGGCCACAGCTGGCGACCAGTTGCCCCTCTCGCCAGATCCCCCACCAGTCTCCAAGCCCATCGGCAATCATGGCCTGATAGAGCGTCTGGCGGGATCGCAGATAGGCAAGGTAGTTTTGCTCCGAATGGCCTTCATCACGTTCGTGTAGCTCAAACTTGATCCACTCTTGCCAATCCTTCGCTGCGAAGGACCGAGCCTGAAGGCCGTCCGTTTCTCCGTAATGGGTTTGGCAGCTCTGCTGGTCCAGTGCCAACACCACGCACTCCATATACTGATATCCCGTTGCGACAAATCCCGCGACCCGACTGTTTTGCCCTGCCGCCAGTGGCCATTGAAAGGTGCGGTGGCGCACTCGAGGATCCTGGCCGATCAGCTGATCGAATGCGGCTTCCAGCCAGCCTTTGTCACGGTCGCTGGGTGGGGTAGGGAGAAGCAGGTAGTTGCCGAAGTAGTAGTCGGGAGCATCCGGTGTACGAACCGCCCAGAACTGATCGTGCTGAACGACCTCGCCCTGATAGCGATCGAACAGCAAGTCGGTGGCAAAGCCGGGGTGGGTATCCATGATGGTGCTCCTGCAAAGACTCATTCTGTTATCGGCAGGAGTGGGAAATAGATGAAAAGGGGCCGGAGAAACCTCCGGCCAAACAATCACACGCAGATTCAGAACGTCCAGGACGATCTGCAGCCATCATAACTCGGCTGGGGCAATTTTGGGATGGGCACTTTTCGGTTACGTACCGTTAATTTTATAAATATGACGTTCGTCAGATCGGATGTGAGCTAAATCCCTGTTGACTTTGTCTTCTTTTACTCATAAATATAAAGACGTTTAGACGTCCAAACATCCGTTTTGACGTAGGCAGATGGATTGCAGGACAGGGAGAAGAGCAGATGGGATTTCACAGTGCACGTCAGGTTGAGGCGCTCAATCAGAGCTTGGCAGATTTGAATGACGATATATCGGTCAGTTTCGAGTTTTTTCCGCCCAACAGTGAAGGGATGGAGAATACCCTCTGGCAGTCCATCGAACGGCTGAAAGTGCTGGAACCCAAGTTCGTCTCCGTCACCTATGGCGCCAACTCTGGCACCCGTGATCGCACCCACAAGGTGATCAAGGACATCAAGGAGCGGACAGGCCTGATTGCGGCGCCGCACCTGACCTGTATCGATGCCAGTCGCGACGAGCTGCGCACTATTGCCGGCGACTACTGGAACAGCGGTATTCGTCACATCGTGGCTCTGCGCGGTGACTTGCCGCATGGGCTGGAGAAGCCGGATATGTATGCCACCGATCTGGTTGCCCTGCTCAAGTCAGAGGCGGACTTCGATATCTCGGTTGCTGCCTATCCGGAAGGGCACCCGGAGGCCAAGAGTGCGCAATCCGACCTGCTCAACCTCAAGCGCAAGATTGATGCCGGTGCCAACCGCGCCATCACCCAATTCTTCTTCGATGTGGAAACGTATTTGCGCTTTCGGGATCGCTGCGCCGCCATCGGCATTGATGCCGAAATCGTGCCGGGGATCCTGCCTGTCTCCAACTATCAGACCCTGGCCAAGTTTGCCGGTTTTACCAACGTGAAGATCCCGCGCTGGATGCATCAGCGTTTCGAGGGGCTGGATAACGATCAGATGACCCGCAATCTGGTGGGGGCGAGCATCGCCATCGATCAGGTGCGCGTGCTGAGTCAGGAAGGGGTGAAGGATTTCCACTTCTATACCCTGAACCGCTCCGAGCTGACTTATGCCATCTGCCATACCCTGGGGGTTCGTCCCAAGGGCTGATCAGTGCTCACCGCGATAAAAGCAAAAAGCCAATGAGTTGCTCATTGGCTTTTTCGTTATGGCCGATTATCAAGGTCTGGTCGGGGCGATCTCTTTTGGTTCAAGATCGATAACCGCATTACCGGCAGCCCCCGGATACTGGCGATAGACCTGATCCTGCTCCAGTGTGTAGAAGGTATCCAGATAGTCGTCGTTGTTGGTCATCCAGGAGTCGGGCAGTGCCTTGACGATGCGACCGCCGAGATCGAGGAAGGGCAGGGCTTCCGGCACGCCACCCGCAGTAAAGCCGAGTTTGAGGGCTTCAATCAGCAGGGCGCTCAGCTCCTTGTAGTTGACGTTGTCATCCTGCTCCATCATCACCACATCGACAGCCCCCCAGCGATAGCGATCCCAGTAAACCAGGATCTGGTTGGGGGTGTAGTCTGTGTTGTCATAGTCGAGGTAGGGCATGTCGACAATATCGACCACTGGCTCATCCCGGCTGGGATTGACCCCTGCGACCACTGCATACACTTCGGCTGCGCCGAGCAGCCAGGGCTCCTGATCATCCTTCAGTCTGATCTTTTTCAGGATACTGGTCTTGAGTGGCGCCGTGCTGGCCACCACTCGCGGGGCGCTTTGCAGATCCGCATCGGCCAGCGCTTTGCGCATCACCTTCAAGCCTGCGTTCTTGGCTTTGACGGGATCGGCTTCGACTACCAGAACCGGCCGGGCCGGTGCCTTGTCCACATCCAGATAGACGGGATTGCCAGCGCTATCGAACGCTTCAATGGCGCTCCAGCTCTTCTCATCTCCACTCGGAACATAGGCGACCAGCGGTTCGACGCCCTGTTGCAGTGCTGCGGCCTGATCGGGATTGGCTAGCCGCAACTGCATCAGTTGCTTGACCTCGCCATCCAGTCCCTGCCGGCTGATGGCCGCCTGGTTGGCATCGCTCGCCTGCCGCTTAAGGCGCGGGCTGGCCTTCTGTAGCAGGTTGGGAAGCGGGCTCTGGTATTGTTGATTGCTCAGCAGGGGCAGCAGGTCTTTCTGCTGCAGTGCGAGCTGGCGAGCCAGCTCTCGATCCGTACCGGCAGCCTGGACGCTCGTAGCACCCAGTATGGCCAGCAGTAACAAGACAGCCTGATTTTTCATTTTTATACTCCGTTGTATGGAACCTGACAGGGCACCATGTCCGGGAAGATTGGTACCCTGACACCACTAAAGGGTAATTAGTTTTATCTGTGAACTAATTTTTCCGGATCTTGCGCAGGCCATCACGGGTTGAGGTTTCATTGATTTCTTTGTCGATAAAAATGAAGGCGGTGCAAGGCAAGTCCAACCAACAACCCCCAGCAGGCTGCCGCTATGCCGAGCAGGCTGATCCCGGACGCAGTAATGATAAAGGTGAGCAGCGCAGCTTCTCGCGCTTCATCCTGTTGCAAGGCCGAGTGCAGGCTGCTGCCGATGGTACCTAACAGGGCCAATCCGGCGACGCAGGTGACAAGGGCTGCCGGAAAGGCGCTAAACAGAGCCGCGACGGTCGCGCCGAAGCAGCCGGCCACAAGATAAAAGCAACCCGCCCAGACCGCAGCAGGCCAGCGGCGTTTGATTTCTGGGTCGACCTCTTTGCCCATGCAGATGGCGGCGGTGATGGCGGCCAGATTGAAGGCATAGCCGCCAAAAGGGGCCAGCAGCAGGCCGGTCAGGCCGGTCCAGCTGATCAGCGAGGAGGTAGCAGGCTGATAGCCATGGGCCCGCAATATTGCAATACCCGGCATGTTTTGCGATGTCATGGTGACGATGAACAGCGGCAGCGCGATGCCAAACAGAGCATCAAGGGAGAAGGCTGGCCATGTCCAGACCGGGCTGGCGAGCTGCCAGTGCAGGGTGCCCAGTTGCAATTCCCCCCGCACGCTGCAGATAAGCATCCCTACTCCCAGTACCAGCACCATGGTATAGCGGGGCCAGAGATGACGACCCAGCAGGAAGGCCAGCAGCAGGGTGCCAAGCAGCAAGGGATCTTGCGGGGCGACCTTGAATAGATCCAGCCCGAATCTGAGCAGCACGCCAGCCAGCATGGCGGCAGCCAGCGGAGCCGGAATATGTCTCATCAAACGGTCGAACCAGCCGCTGATGCCACATAGAGTGATCAGCAGGGACGATATCACAAAGGCGCCGATGGCTTCCGCCATAGTGAAGTTGCTCAGCGTGGTGATCAGCAGTGCCGCGCCCGGGGTGGACCAGGCGGTCAGTACGGGCATACGGTAATAAAGGGAGAGGCCGATGCAGCTCACCCCCATACCGATCCCCAGCGTCCAGAGCCAGGAGGCAACTTGGGCAGTATCAGCACCTGCTGCCGTGACGGCCTGGATGATCAGGATGACGGAGCTGGTGTAGCCGACTACCACGGCGATAAAGCCTGCGACCAGATGGGGGAGGGCGAAGGGCATGACTCTTCCTCTTGGCGTTGTGACGCGCTGTGCGTTATTGCGTACAATACAGCTTTGACTATATCGCTGTGCGCTATAGCGCACAATGGCGTCGTGCAAGAGTGATAAAGAGGCAGTTATGCAAGAGATGAGTCAGCATCTGGCTGCTCGACTGAAGGGGCTGCGCAGCGAGCGCGGCTGGAGCCTGGATGCCGCCGCGCGCGAAACGGGTGTCAGCAAGGCGATGCTGGGGCAGATTGAGCGGGGAGAGTCCAGCCCAACGGTGGCGACGCTGTGGAAGATAGCCACCGGTTTTCGAGTCTCATTTTCCAGTTTTATTGAGCCCACACCCGCCGCGCAGGCAGAGGTGCTCTATCGTACCGCCGATGCCATTCGCCAGCAGCCTGCGGGAGAGGGCATGCAAGTGGCCCCCCTCTTCCCTTATGAAAACCGGTTTGGCTTCGAATTGCTTGAATTGACCCTGTTACCGGGTTACCAGCGTGAGTCCGAGCCCCATGAGCCGGGAGTGACCGAGCATGTCATCGTCATCAGCGGCATGATGGAGGTGCTGGTGGCAGGAGAGTGGCGCTCACTGGTGCAAGGGGAGGCGCTGCGTTTTGCTGCCGACCGCCCCCATGGTTATCGCAATCTGGGCATAGCCCCGGTGATCTTCCACAACCTCATCCACTATCCGTTGGCAACACCCTGAACATGTTCCGCAGTCATCAACCCGGTCGACCATCTGCTCTGGGGCGGATCAGTATCGGGGAATAGACCCAGACAAACAGACCATAGGCAGCGATCCAGGCAAGCGCGCTGAGGTTCCAGCCATGCAGGGTATAAGCAGGCCAGAACAGCGGAATCGCCACCCGCATTGTGGCGGCGGCGATAACCAGGGCGAATGCGCCAGTGATCCTGCGTCCCACCTGCAAGGCCCGACCGCTATGGCCGAGGGAGACTCGCGCAATCATGCCCAGGATCATGGTGCCCATACAGCCAGCGCTGAGCAGGTGACTGGCCATCGACAGCGTGATGGGCAGGCCAGCGCTATGTGCCGCAAGAGCGAGCAGGCCAAGAGGGATAAACAGATAGGCGAGATGGAGTGACCACAGCAGGGGATGCGCAAGGGTCGATGGAAGATGCCAACGCAGTTGTCGCCATAGATGCAAACTCGCCGCCACTATATAGAGAGGCACTATATATATGCTGGTGACCCATTGGGTGGGGAGCAGCAGCCAGCACAGCAATATAAGCCACAGTGCCGCGAGCGCCACCCGTTCCAGCCAGAGCTGAGGGGCGGTTTTCTCCTGACCGGTTGCCCGGGCGGTGAAGAACGGAATCACCCTTCCACCCATCACGGCGATCAGGGTGGTAAACAACAGCACAGTGGTGATCAACAGGTGCTCAACGGTGGTCCAATCGGCCTGCCATAACCAGCTGGCGCCATTGAGCAGGGTCAGTATCAGCAGCAGGGGCACGAAGAAGAGGTTGCGCCATTGCCGGGTTATCAAGATAGGCTTGGCAAGGAACCAGGCGCAAAGCGGCAACCAGAGCAGGTCTGCCACCATCAGGAGCCTATTCTCTTCACCCAGCCAGGGTAACAAGGTCCTTGGCAACATCCACAACCCCACCACCATTGCCAATGGCCAGCTTCGAACACCGGGATGGGCCGTCCAGTTCTGCACCGCGGTGAGCAGAAAACCCGCGACGATGGCAGCCCCGAAACCAAACAGCATCTCATGACCATGCCACCAGATCGGGTTGGCAATCCTGGGCAAGGTTAGCCAACCGTTGAGCTGCCCCAACCAGAACAACATGGCGACGGCAGCAAACAGAGCCCCGAACAAGAAGAAGGGTCGAAACCCCAAGCGGAACAGCGGGACGATTTGCTCTTCCTTATGGCTATCGAGGATTTGATGCATGAGGGCACTCCAATTGAACATTTGAGATGGCAATTATAAATTGGCTTTTCAAATGTTCAATTTAAATCCGGCAATAGTCAGGGTTGGTGCCATTTTGAGCAAAAAAAGAGGTGGTTGCTTGATATCTGAGCGAACGAATTTTTTTGCTGAAAAAGCCCTTGTCATCCCGGCGCGACTCCCTATAATGCGC
>NZ_CDDH01000067.1 GCF_000819725.1 Aeromonas australiensis
CCCAAGGGTGGCGAAGAGCCAATTGGCCATCAGTTTCAAATCAGTGGGTTGGCGGCAACTAGCCTGGCTTGCGTTGAAGAGGCGCGCAACCAGACCGGTGTGTTCATCCTGGCGACCAATGACCACAGCGATACGCTGACCATGGCAGAGCTGTTGGCCACCTATAAAGCGCAGCAGAATGTCGAACGGGGCTTTCGTTTTCTCAAGAGCCCGGAGTTTTTAACCTCCTCACTGTACCTGAAAAAACCGGAGCGGATTGAAGCGTTGCTGATGGTGATGACCTGTAGCCTGATGATTTACGCCGCGTTGGAGCACCGGATCCGGCAAGGATTAGTGGAGCAAAACCGCAGCGTGGCGGATATGAAAAAGAAGCCGACCCAGCAGCCGACGGCCCGTTGGATCTTTTTGCGCTTTGGTGGCATCCATGAATATCGGCTGGGAGACGCTCCGCCACAAGTAACGGAGCTAACAGGAGACCAGCAGATCATTTTGGAGGTATTGGGTGAGCGCTATCGGCAAATTTATTCCTAAATCAGGTGCGGAATGTCG
>NZ_CDDH01000068.1 GCF_000819725.1 Aeromonas australiensis
CTCACTGGCTCACTGGCTCAGTGGCTCAGTGGCTCAGTGGCGCAGCCCGGTGCCCCGGGAGATAAGCCACCAGGCGATACCGTAGAGGGCCACGATAAAGCCGATGATGATGAGGTAGGCGGTGCCGAGCGGTACGTCGGAGATACCGAGGAAGCCGTAGCGGAACGCGTTCACCATGTAGATGATGGGGTTCACCTGGGAGACCCCCTGCCAGAAGGGAGGCAGCAGGCTGATGGAGTAGAACACCCCGCCCAGATAGGTGAGCGGCGTCAGCACGAAGGTAGGGATGATGCTGATGTCGTCGAAGGTCTTGGCAAACACCGCGTTGATGAGGCCCCCTAGCGAGAAGAGGATGGCCGTCAGCAACACGGTGACGCAGACGCTGAACAGGTGGTGGATCTGCAGCGGCACGAAGAACAGCGACACCAGGGTGACGATGAGGCCGACACAGAGGCCGCGCGCCACACCACCGCCCACGTAACCGGCGATGATGACGTAGTTGGGCACCGGCGCCACCAGCATCTCCTCGATATTGCGCTGGAACTTGGCGCTGAAGAAGGAGGAGGCAACGTTGGAGTAGGAGTTGGTGATCACCGACATCATGATGAGGCCGGGCACGATGAACTCCATGTAGGTGAAGCCGCCCATGTCACCGATGCGCGAACCGATCAGGTTGCCGAAGATGACGAAGTAGAGGCTCATGGTGATGGCCGGTGGCACCAGGGTCTGGATCCAGATCCGGGTAAAGCGGCTTACCTCCTTGGCCAGAATGCTCTTGAAGGCGACATAATAGGTAGCCAGATTCATGCTTTTCTCCCTTCTTCGACCAGATTGACGAACAGCTCTTCCAGTCGGTTGGCCTTGTTGCGCATGCTCACGACTTGCACCTGCTGGCTCGATAGCTGCTCGAACAGGCTGTTGAGGGACTGGCTCTTGTCCAGATCCACCTCCAGGGTGCGCTCATCCGGCATACGGCCGTTGAACTCGGGTACCTCAGGTACGGCAGAACCTGGCGCAAGGTCGAGCAGGAAGGTCTCGCGTCCCAGCTTGCCCAGCAGATTCTTCATGCTGGTGTGCTCGATCAGACGACCCTTGTCGATGATGCCGATGTTGCGGCAGAGCATCTCCGCCTCTTCCAGATAGTGGGTGGTGAGAATAATGGTGACACCCTGCTCGTTGAGATCCTTGAGGAAGGTCCACATGGAGCGGCGGATCTCGATATCGACCCCGGCGGTCGGTTCATCGAGGATCAGCAGTTTGGGCTCGTGCATCAGGGCGCGGGCGATCATCAAACGGCGCTTCATGCCGCCGGAGAGGGTACGAGCCGGCATATCGCGCTTCTCCCACAGATCGAGCTGGCGCAGGTACTTCTCGGCGCGGATCTTGGCTTCCGCCTTGGGTACGCCGTAGAAACCGGCCTGATGGGTGACAATCTGGATCACCTTCTCGAACTGGCTGAAGTTGAACTCCTGCGGCACCAGCCCGAGCTGGGCCTTGGCCTCCTCCAGATGAGTGTCGATGTCGTAGCCAAACACCTTCACCTTGCCGGCGCTCTTGTTCACCAGCGAGCTGATGACGCCGATGGTGGTGGACTTACCTGCGCCATTGGGGCCGAGCAGGGCGAAGAAGTCTCCCTGCTTGACCGTGAGATCGATGCCTTTCAGGGCTTCAACGCCCCCCTGATAGGTCTTTTTCAGGCCACTGATTTCCAGTGCGTTCATGGCAACCCCTGATGGTTGTAGATACCTGCATGAGACAGAAAAGGCGGCCAAGGCCGCCTGCACAGAGTAAAGGGCGCAAGGCCGCTTCACCCGTGATATTCCTGAACCTGGCTTACTCCTGAGGTACCACTTTGCCGATAAACGGCAGGTTGCGGTACTTCTGGGCGTAGTCGATGCCGCAGCCGACCACGAATTCGTCCGGAATGGCGAAGCCAATCCAGTCGACCGGCACCTGCACTTCGCGGCGGGAGGGTTTGTCCAGCAGGGTGCAGATGGCCAGGGATTTCGGCTCACGCAGGGAGAGGATCTCGCGCACCTTGTTGAGGGTGTAACCGGTGTCGATGATGTCTTCCACGATCACCACATCCTTACCCTTGATGTCGTCGTCCAGGTCTTTGAGGATACGGACGTCACGGGTGCTGTGCATGCCGGAGCCGTAGCTGGAGGCGGTCATGAAGTCCAGGGTGATGGGCAGCTGGCACTGGCGGCAGAGGTCGGCCAGGAAGATGCAGGAACCGCGCAGCAGCGCAATCATCACGACTTCGTCAGAACCCTGATAGCGGGCGGTGATCTCTTCACCCAATTTGGCGATCCGGGCGGCTACTTCAGCCTCGGAGATCATCACCTCGACGGTGTGTTTCATCACTTACTCCCATAAGGCCAAAGGGGATTTGGCCGTTCATGAATATCAAAACCGATGATTCTACCACTCATGTTGAAGGGTGCTAGCGATACGTGGTGCTTTTATCGGCTTATTTTAATTGATAGAGTTAGCAGGCACTCAGGCATGATTAGTTAAAATACTATAAACACCATAATCAATAACTATTAGATGATAAAAACTATGGAACCACGCGCAGAAATAAGACGTCGTACCCGGCTGTCGCCGGAAGCTCGTCGCTCCCAATTGATGGAATGTGCCATCGAGGTGTTCTCCCGTCGCGGCATTGGCCGTGCAGGTCACGCCGAGATAGCCGAACAGGCCAAGGTCTCTGTGGCTACCGTCTTCAACTATTTCAACACCCGCGAGGAGTTGGTAGATGAGGTGCTGGCCGAGATCGAACGCTTTGTAAACCAGATGCTGTCGCAGGCATACGGTGACCAGGGCTCCATTTTCGACAAGATCCAGCGTCATGTTCGCCTCTCTGTCGATGCCGCCTACGATCAACCGGATTATGCCGGTATCTGGCTGGAGTGGAGTTCATCGGTTCGGGAAGAGGTATGGCCCCGCTATACCCGGCTGCTCGATCACTGCCTTGAGCTGATCGCCAGCGAGCTGCAAACCGCCATGGATGCTGGGGAGATCACCAGCGTGCTGTCAGCACAGGATCTGGCCCGCTCTTTGACCGGTTTTGGCTATGTGATGATGCAGATGATCAATCAACCCCAGCGCCCGGCGCGCGAAGAGGTGACTGATTTCCTGTTCAAGTACGTGACGGCGCCAATCCAGGCTCGCTAACACGACTTAACGAAAAAACGGCGTCACTCATTGAGTGACGCCGTTTTTTTTATGGCCGGGTCTGGTAGTCACCTTAGTGGTGGCCATAGCCCCAGCGGTGGGTCAGCTTATGCTCGACCCCCAGATGATCGAGGATGCGGGCGACCATAAAGTCCACCAGATCGGCGATGCTTTTCGGCTCATGATAGAAACCGGGGGCGGCGGGCATGATGGTCACCCCGAGCCGCGCCAGTTTCAGCATGTTCTCCAGATGGATCGCCGAGAAGGGGGTTTCGCGGGGCACCAGGATCAACTGGCCGCGCTCCTTGATCACCACATCCGCCGCCCGCTCCAGCAGGTTGTCGGAGGTGCCGTTGGCAATGGCCGAGACGGTGCCCATGGAGCAGGGACAGACCACCATCTGTTTGGGTGCGGCCGAACCGGAGGCCACCGGTGAGAACCACTCTTCCTTGCCGCAGGCCACAATCTGCCCCTCCTTGGCGCCATATTGGCGACAGAGATAGGCAGAGAGCTCTTTTGGCGAGCCGGGCCAATCCTGCTGCTGCTCGGTCTTGAGTACCACCCGTGCCGCCGAGGAGGCGAGCAGGTAGACCCGATAGTCCGCTTGCACCAGGCATTCCAGTAGACGCAGGGCGTAAGGGGCGCCGGAGGCACCGGTCAGCGCCAGGGTGATCGCTTTGTTCATAGTTCGCCGTGGTAATCCTTGAGGCGGGCGATCAGCTTGTCATGAATGCCGCCAAAGCCGCCATTGCTCATGATCAGAATATGGTCGCCATCGCGGCTCTCGGCCACCAGCCGGTTGGTCAGGGTCTCCAGATCGTTGAACACCTTGGCGGGTCGGGTCATATGGGCCGTCACCTCGCCGAGATCCCAGCCGATGTTGGGGGGCTGGAAGAAGAATACCTCGTCAGCACCCTCGAAGCAGCCAGCCAGCTCCTCCTTGTGAACCCCCAGCTTCATAGTGTTGGAGCGTGGCTCCAGCACTGCGAGAATACGGGCTTCACCCACCTTGGCGCGCAGGCCGCCGAGGGTGGTCTCGATGGCGGTGGGGTGGTGGGCAAAGTCGTCATAGACGCTGATGCCCGCTACCTCACCCTTGAGCTCCATCCGCCGTTTGGGGGATTTGAACTGGCAGAGCGCCGCAATACCGTGCTCCACCATGACTCCGGCATGACGTGCGGCAGCAATGGCCATCAGACCGTTGTTGACGTTGTGCTCGCCGATGCACTCCCAGTGCACCTCGCCCTGTTTTTCGCCATCCAGCCACACCTCGAAGGCGGAGCCGTCATCGGCCAGCTTGACCGCTTTCCACTTGGCGTCATCCTGACCCACCAGCTCCACTTCGCTCCAGCAGCCCATCTTGCGCACTGCGGTGAGGTTGGCATCGGCTTGCGGGAACAGCACCCGGCCGTTGCTCGGCACGGTGCGCATCAGGTGGTGGAACTGGCGCTGGATGGCGGCGAGATCCGGGAAGATGTCCGCGTGATCGAACTCCAGGTTGTTCATCACCAGGGTGCGCGGGTGGTAGTGGACGAATTTGGAGCGCTTGTCGAAGAAGGCGCAGTCATATTCGTCCGCTTCGATGACGAAGAAGGGGGCAGAGCCGAGACGGGCGGAGACCGGGAAGTTGCCCGGCACGCCGCCAATCAGGAAACCGGGCTCCAGCTTGGCATACTCCAGCACCCAGGCCAGCATGCTGGCGGTGGTGGTCTTGCCATGGGTGCCGGCGACGGCCAGTACCCAGCGATCCTGCAGCACATGCTCCAGCAGCCACTGGGGGCCGGAGATATAGGGCAGATTACGGTCCAGCACATATTCAACACAGGGGTTACCACGGCTCATGGCGTTGCCAATCACCACCAGATCCGGCGCCGGATCGAGTTGGGAGGGGTCATAGCCTTCGGTCAGTTCGATGCCTTGCTGCTCGAGCTGGGTGCTCATGGGGGGATAGACGTTGGCATCGGAGCCGGTAACGCGATAGCCAAGCTGTTTTGCCAACACCGCCAGACCACCCATAAAGGTGCCGCAGATCCCGAGAATGTGAATATGCATACCGCTTCCTTTCGCAGTAAAGGGAAGTGCGCATTCTAGGGGGTGTTGCGGTGGTGGCACAAGCCGTGTTGCTACGATGGGGGTTGAGGTATGCCTGCCGGAAGGGGGCCGCTGGTGCCTGGTGGCAAGAATGAGAGTGCAAGGGGATGCAACTGCATTACACGGGGGTTATTTGAGGCTTAGCTTCCTGTCGCACTTGCTTACAATTCTGCGGTTTTGTGATGTAGACGGCAGATTTAAGATATGTGCCTTTTTCTAAAGGAGTGTCAGTATGGGCAAGTTCCTGCTTTGCTATCTGGTCGGTGGTCTGGTGGCCATCAGTTGGGCTGCACTGCCCGCTCATGGTCCTTGGGATCAGTGGGACCTCACGATTTTTCATACCGTCAACGGCTGGATCGGGCAGTCGGCGCTGTGGGCCGATCTGGTAGCCATCTCCAATAACCGGCTGTTCGATCTGGTGGTACTCGCCTGTATGGGGCTGATCCTGGCCCGCTGTTTCTTCGCCCGGGATCTGGCGGGTCGTCGCCAGCTGGTGGCGATGGGCATAGTGATGCTGCTGAGCGCACTGGTGATCAACCAGCTTGGTCACACATTGCCGGTGGCGCGACCCAGCCCGACCCTGATGGTGGCCGATGCGCTGCGGGTGACCCAGATCAGCGCTATTCCGACCAAGGACTCTTCCGGCGATAGCTTCCCCGGCGATCACGCCCTGTTCCTGATGATCTTCGCCGGCTACGCCTTGCGCTATCTGCCGCGCTGGGCGGGTGTCACTGCCTTGCTGATGGTGCCGATCTTCTCCGCGCCGCGCATTCTGGCGGGCGCCCACTGGTTTACCGATGTCTATGTCGGTGCGCTGGGGTTGGCGACCCTCTGCCTGCCCTGGTTGCTGCTGACCCCGCTGGCAGATCGGTTGATTAACCTTATTACTCCCCGATTGGCCCGTGTGCCGTTGCTGCGTGAGCAGAGTCGCTGATTGGCTGTCGCACATTGAATACATAAAAGTAAAACGCCCCGACATCTTGATGTCGGGGCGTTTTGTTATCCACCCGCTAGCACATCAGCCTTGATAGCCGTTCGGGTTGTTGCTTTGCCAGCGCCAGGTATCGACCATCATCTGCTCCAGACCGCGCTCGGCCTGCCAGCCCAGCTCGGCACGGGCCAGCGTCGGCTCTGCCCAGCACTCGGCGATGTCGCCCGGGCGACGGGGTTTGATCTGGTAGGGAATGGGGCGGCCGCTGGCCGCTTCAAACGCCTTGACCATCTCCAGTACCGAGTAGCCCTGACCGGTACCCAGGTTGTAGGTGAAGACGCCGGTGTCGCTCTTGATGCGCGCCAGCGCTTTCAGGTGGCCGATGGCGAGATCCACCACATGGATGTAGTCGCGCACGCCGGTGCCATCCGGGGTTGGGTAGTCGTTGCCAAATACCCCCAGCTCCTTGAGCTTGCCGACACCCACCTGGCTGATATAGGGCAGCAGGTTGTTGGGGATGCCGTTGGGATCTTCACCAATCAGGCCGCTCTCGTGGGCGCCGACCGGGTTGAAGTAGCGCAGCAGCACTATGGCCCAGCGGGGATCGGATTTGGCGAGATCACGGAGGATCTCTTCGACCATCAGCTTGGAGCGACCATAGGGGTTGGTGGCGCTGGTGGGGAAATCTTCCCGCAGCGGTACCGAAGCGGGATCGCCATAGACGGTGGCCGAAGAGCTGAATACCAGCCGGAAAACCCCGGCCCTGGCCATCTCTTCGCACAGCACCAGCGTACCGCTGATATTGTTCTGGTAGTAGGTGAGCGGGATCTGGCTCGACTCCCCGACCGCCTTGAGGCCGGCGAAGTGGATGACCGATTCGATCTGGTGGTTGGCAAACAGCTGCTGCAGGCAGGCTCTGTCCAGCACATCCCCTTCGACGAAGGTGACCGGCTTGCCGGTGATCTGCTCGACCCGCTTGAGTGACTCTGGTGAGGAGTTGGAGAGGTTGTCGAGAACCACGACCTGCTGCCCCGCGCCGAGCAGCTCAACCAGGGTGTGGGAGCCGATATAGCCGGCGCCCCCTGTGACCAGTATTGTCATTTTTTATCCCGTGTTCTGGTGAAACTGGGGCAGAGTCTACTCGTCCTGCCCACTCGGGAAAAGCTTGAGATGCCAATGAAGCCCTTTGTGTATCTCAATAATCGAGAGTGATATCCCCTTTCGCGGTGCAGGAGCAGGCCAGCGCCACGCCGCTCTCCAGATCCTGAGCACTCAGGGTCATCACGCTCTGGCGCTCGATATCCCCCTTGGTAGAGCACCTGCAACTACCACATACGCCGGCGCGACAAGCCGCCATCATGGTTTCACCCGCCACTTCCAATGCCGCCAGCAGGGTCTGACCCGGCAGGATCTTCACCTTTTTGCCGCTCTTTTTCAGGGTCAGCCAGAAGTGGTCGCTGGTGGTCGTGGCGGGCGCTACGGGAGGAAGGCCAAAGGACTCCTGCTGCAGCTGCTCCGGCGGCAATCCCAGCTCCGCCAGCATGGTGCTGATAGCCGCCATATAGGGGGTTGGGCCGCACAGATAGACGTGACGACTCAAAAGATCCGGGGCCAATTCCCTCAGCATGTCAGGGGTGAGTCGGCCAATCCAGGGGTGATCTGCTGGGGCATCTTCCAGAATCAGGGCATGGCGTACACCGGGATGCGTTTCGGCCAATGCAGCCAAGTCATCTGCGAAGATCACATCTGCTGGCGAGCGGGCGCTATGGATAAAGCGGATGTCGGCGTCTGGTCGTTTGGCCAGCTCGTCCTGCAACATAGCCCACATGGGGGTGATGCCGGAACCGGCGCTCAACAGCAGAGGCCGCTCGCAGGGCAGGGCGGTCATGTTGAAATCGCCAAACGGGCCATCCACCCGGATCTCGTCGCCCACTTGCAGGGTCTGGTGCAGATGGCGGGAGACCCGTCCCACATCCTTGATGGTGACCTGCCAGCATTCATCCTGCGGGCTGGAGGAGAGGGTATAGGCGCGGCACTCCGGCTGGCCGTCTATCTCGGTGTGCAGGGTGATGCACTGGCCAGCCAGTACGGGTGGGAGGCTGCCGGAAAGCGGCGTCAACTGCCAGCTCACGACGTCGTGGGTGTTCTGTTGGCGGCCAATGCAGGTGAGCGTGAGAGAGGTCATCACAAGGCTCCTTATGTTTGATAAGGTTTGAAACGGTTTGAAAAACGTCTGGTGAAGAAGCCGGATCCAGAAAAAAGGCGAGCCGGGCGGCTCGCCAAAGGCTTACAACATGCTGAGCGTGTACTGCGGATATGGCGCCGATCAGGCCGCCAGGATCTCGGCCAGGTCTGCCTCGGCGGTGGTGGTCCCTTTCAGGCCAAACTGCTCCTCCAGCACCTTGAGCAGGGCCGGGGTAAGGAAGGCAGGAGCGGTCGGGCCGGTACGAATGTCTTTCACCCCGAGGGAGAGCAGGGTGAGTAGAATGACGATGGCTTTCTGCTCGAACCAGGAGAGCACCAGCGTTAGCGGCAGATCGTTGACCCCGCACTCGAACGCCTCGGAGAGTGCCAGCGCCAGCTGGATGGCGGAGTAGGCATCGTTGCACTGGCCCACATCCAGCAGGCGCGGAATGCCACCAATGTCGCCAAAGTCGAGCTTGTTGAACTTGTATTTGCCGCAGCCCAGGGTGAGCAGCAGGCTGTCGCGCGGCGCCGCCTTGGCAAACTCGGTGAAGTAGGCGCGCTCGGCCTTGTCGCCGTCACAGCCACCCACCAGGAAGAAGTGGCTGATCTCTCCGGCTTTGACCTTCTCAATCACCGCAGGGGCGGCCTGCATCAGGGCGTTGCGAGCAAAGCCGATGGTGATGAAGTGCTCGAGCTCGGTGTGTTTGAAGCCTTCCAGCGCTTGCGCCTTGGCGATCACGGCGGAGAAATCATCCCCTTCCAGATGGGTTACCCCCGGCCAGCCGACGATGGAGCGGGTGAAGATGCGATCCGAGTAGTTGCCCACATTCGGGTCGATGATGCAGTTGGAGGTCATCACCACCGCGCCCGGGAAGTTGGCAAACTCCTTCTGCTGGTTCTGCCAGGCGGAGCCGTAGTTACCCACCAGATGGGGGTACTGCTTGAAGAAGGGGTAGGCCAGCGCGGGCAGCATCTCGCCGTGGGTGTAGACATAAATGCCGGTCCCCTTGGTCTGCTCCAGAATGAGCTTGAGATCCATCATGTCGTGGCCGGAGACCAGAATGCACTTGCCCGGGATGGGGGTGACGCGTACCTGGGTCGGTTCCGGGTGGCCGAAAGCGCTGGTTTCACCCAGATCCAGCATCTCCATGATCTTGAAGTTGAGCTGACCGATCTCCATGGCACAGCTGAACAGCCGACCCATTTCGCTCGGATCTGTGCTGAGCCAGCTCATGATGCGGTGGAATTCGGCAGCCACCTCGTCACTCTGCTGATCCAGCACCCGGGCGTGCTCCATGTAGGCGGCCGCGCCCTTGAGGCCGTAAAGGCAGAGCAGGCGCAGCCCCATGATGTCTTCGTTCACCTCACTCTTGCCCCGATTGGGGGCGGCTGGTGCGGCATGGGCAAGTTGTTCCAGCAGCTCGGCACCGGGTTCGAAGTAAGCGGACTGTGGCAAGTCTTTGACCTGCACCGCCATGGCGGTCAGACGATCGGCCAGCTGCTGGCGATAGGCGAGGGCCTGATTGACGTAGGCCACGATGCGATTCGAGTCGAAGTTGACGTTGGTGAGGGTGGCGAAGAAGGCCTTGGGCACGAAGGCATCGATCTCTCGGTCTATGACGCCCTGCTCGCGGGCAGCCAGCGCCCAGGCGCTGAGACCCTGCAGGGTATAGATCAGCACATCCTGCAGATCCGAGGTTTCCGCCGTCTTGCCGCACATACCTTGTGCGTAGGCACAGCCGTTGCCAGCCGGGGTACGAATTGTCTGTTCACATTGCACACAAAACATCATGCCTCTCCTAATTGGACATTTCAGTTGTCTGTTTTGTGGCGATTCTATTCCTCTCGCGAAAAACTTAATAGGCATTCAATTTGCCAATTAAGATTCCCTTGATGCAGATCAAAAACAAAAAAAGCCGCCCAGAGAGGGCGGCTCAGAGTGCTGACAACCCCCTGGACGCCGATCCCGGGGGTTGATCTCATTGCTGAATGGTCAACAAATAGACTGGTGGGTGTCCCAGATTTCCTTAGCCTTAGTTTCTGTTTTTTAGGTATTCCGCTACAGCTTGATAAGCAGGTAGGGACGTTGGATCAATTTTTGCGTTTTTGGCAGTAGAGAGACCTTGGACACCCACCCTTTGGGTTCTGGCTATGCTGCGCCTTGCTCAGAAAGGTGGGTGTCCCAGATTTGGTCCAGATTTGGCTTACCACTAGAGGAAGTAACGTAAACACGTTACCACTAGACAAAGTAACACAAACACGTTACTACTAGAAGGAGTAACACAAACACGTTACCACTAGAAGAAGTAAGACAAACACGTTACTACTAGAAGGAGTAACACAAACACGTTACCACTAGAAGAAGTAAGACAAACACGTTACTACTAGAGGAAGTAACACAAAAACGTTACTACTAGGAAAGGTAACACAGACACGTTACCACTATAAAAAGTAACACAAACACGTTACTATTGAAGCTAAGTAGCAATACAGCACTACTTATGTATATGAGAGTTTAGATATGGAAGAAATAGAACAAGAAGAACGAGTCAGACCTATAGCAGTAATAAGTGGAGACATTGTACGCTCTACTGAACTAGAGCACAGTATGTATGAAGACCTACTCTATACTTTGCATAATCAGCTATCATTGATTCGTTCTCTAAATCCAAACAACAAGTTCGAAGTTACTAGAGGCGATTCTTTTCAAGTTCTAGTCCAAGATATCGAAAATGCAGCCACATACGCACTATTACTGAGAACTAGCTTAAAAAGTAGAAATAGTAATTATGATTGTAGAATAAGTCTTGCTATAGGACATGATGTATCTATACGACATACAATAGGTAGTTCAACAGGTGATGCTTTCACTTTATCAGGAAGAGCACTAGACAAGATGACCACAGACACATTGAAAGTGTCGACCCTAGTGCAACCGTTCAATGAACATTTTGATCTACTAACTAAATACTTAGATAACCAGGTATCAGGGATGACAGAACGCCAATGCGCGATAACATATATTGTCCTTAAAAATCAACACTCCCTTACACAGAAAGAAATAGCGGAGTTATTGGGCGTGAATAGAGTATCAGTGAACCGCTCAATAAAATCAGCAAACCTAAATTTAATAACTGAATATACTCAATTATTCTCGCAAAAAGTAAGGGAGTTTTTCCTTTGAATACATTCTTCATTTTGTTCCTATTTCTTGTCATTGTACATGTAATGGTCGACTTCTATTTTCAACCTGAATCATGGGTTCAAGACAAAAATGATAATAAAACAAAATCTCACAAGCTATATATTCATTCAGCAATACACGCTTTAGCTTCCTGCATCCCAGTATTATTTATCACAACAGATTGGCGTTCTATTAGCTGTATGTTAATTATTATTGGAGTTTCTCACTGTCTAATCGATCTTGCGAAGACATACTTAGGAAAAGACTTACGTTACTTCATTCTTGATCAAATACTACACATAGCAGTCTTGGCTGCGGTCGCTTTACATATATCTCAATTAGAGCTGCCTTTATCAGTAATGAAGGATATTGTTTTTACTAAAAGCACTCTAGCAATTGCACTTGCTTATACTGTAATTTTTAAACCCACTTCGATTATAATTTGTTCTATTTTATCTAAATATACGCCAGATGCGAATGAGGAAAATAAAGGCTTGATTTCCGGAGGGGCTATTATCGGATATTTAGAACGAACGTTAATTTTAACTTTCACTATAGCTGGGCAATTTTCAGTCATTGGATTCGTATTAGCTGCTAAGTCGATATTCAGATTTGGCGAATTAAACAACGCAAAAAATCATAAACTAACAGAATACGTTCTATTAGGTTCATTACTTTCAGTAGCGATTACATCGATTATTGGATTGGCCGTAAAGAACTTTATTTAGGGAGCCTAACGCCCGCATTTGCGGCTGGTTTGGAGCGCAGCGGAAAACCAGTCCGCCAACGTGCGTTTGTTAGGCATTTTTTAAATACTCTTTTTGCAATGAGATACATTGGGCACCCATCCTTTGGGTTCTGGCTATGCTGCGCCTTGCTCAGAAAGGTGGGTGTCCCAGATTTTCTTCCAGATTTGCTTTTCTCTTGAGGCGTTTGTTATGTGTTTGAATACGTTGATACTTCAATAAGATTCCCATCAGGGTCTCTGAAATAGAATGATGTGATTGCACCTTGCGCGCCTGTACGTTTTACAGGCCCTTCCATGATAACCACACCTTGATTTTCCACATGCTCCATTGCGTCAGACAGATCTTTGTCGGTAATAAAGCACAAATCTGCGCTCCCAGTTCTGACATTTTTCGCCTTAGGCTCAAACTCATTGCCGAGTTGATGAAGATTGATTTTCTGGTGGCCAAACTCTAGAGCAATCCGACCAACTCCAAAACTTACAGCTTTCATGCCCAACACTTTTTCATAAAAGTTCGTTGTTGTTGGAATATCTGCAACAGTCAAAACCAAATGATCAAGGTGACTAATTTTCATCAGAAACTCCATTTTCTAGGAAAACACATAACGCCCGCTTAAGGGGCAGGCAATGAGATACCTTGGACACCCATCCTTTGGGTTATGGCTATGCTGCGCCTTGCTCAGAAAGGTGGGTGTCCCAGATTTTATCTAGTGACAAAACCTAACGTTTGAGCTCAGGCCGCGGCCCGACAGGGCCGTCGCGCCTGCAGCGAATGGTTAGCCCATCACAGGGGCCGCTAAACGCTCGCCGCTTGCCAGTGCATTCCATCGGGCTTCTTCCATTTACCGCCCCAAGTCCAACCTTGGGATTCAAAGGCTGTTAAAACCGCTGGGATGTTCTGGAAATTTGGAGTGCTGTCTCCGAAAGAGTTCCGAGAAGAGTCAAAATCAACTGCACAGCCCCAACTATGCATTGAGAGCCTTGTGCCGCCTCGCATTAGCCTGAAATTATACCCTCCGGCAAATAGGTTCATACCCCACTCATTTATTTTGAGCTGATCATTCCCTGCGGCAGCCCATATTTGTTCGAATACTGCTATGAGACTCTCGCTGCACCTTCTATGAACTCGAATGCTTGAAACTGGCGCGAAATCCCACGCGGTCACCAGTTTCCACGGAGTTTTAATGCGAACGATGTTCTCGGACTCCCATTTCGCACTTGCCTCCCCATTCCTACCTCTTGGATTTCCATAAAAGGTATCGACTTCGCTTTGATGTGGCCAACTAGTCATGTGGTTCTCCTTACGATGGTAAACGACAACTTCTTGAGGGGGGTAATCCCCCCATTTTTAGGAGCATTCAAAAGTAGAGGTCATGCAGCCTTTGCCAGATGCTGTTTCGGTGTGTAGCCATCTAGCGCCATATTGGGCCGTTCATGGTTATAAACCCACAGCCATTGCGTTGCAGGAAGACCTTGGGAAGACCTTGGACACCCATCTTTTGGGTTCGGGCTATGCTGCGCCTTGCTAAGAAAGGTGGGTGTCCCAGATTTGTAAGGGGCTGGCAACGCTACTACCAAGCTTACGCATAACACTGTACCCACAAAAACCAACGCATGAGATACCTTGGACCCCACCCTTTGGGTCCTGGCTATGCTGCGCCTTGCTCAGAAAGGTGGGTGTCCCAGATTTGATCCGTCATTCCGCACCT
>NZ_CDDH01000069.1 GCF_000819725.1 Aeromonas australiensis
TTAGGGGCATTACCGGGGGGGGGCTGGTTGCTACAACTCGTTGGCAATCAAAGAGACTCGCTTAGGCGAGGGCAGTACCGGGCGTCAGCCTCTATTTATCAGGATTGGGTGTTGGTTTTGAGACTCGAAGCCAGAAACAAAAAAACCGGCTTGCGCCGGTTTTTTTATCTTGGTGACTGCGGGGAAGCTGGCTTATTTGGCCAGGGATTCCGGCAGCTCTTCACGAATTTTGCCCAGCATCTCTTTCAGGACGCGCGGGTTGGCAACCACGATGTTGCCGGAGTTTTCGTAGTTGTGACCACCTACGAAGTCGGTGACGATGGCACCAGCTTCTTTGGCCAGCAGTTCACCGGCAGCGGTGTCCCAGGGTTTCAGGCCGATCTCCCAGAAACCGTCAATGCGACCGGCAGCCACATAGGCCAGATCCAGCGCGGCAGAGCCACAGCGACGGATGTCCGCACATTCGATGAACATGCTCTGGAACATCTTCAGGTACGGCTCGATGTGGTGCTTCTGCTTGAACGGGAAGCCAGTCGCCAGCACGGTGCCCGCCAGATCTTTGGCTTTGCCGACACGGATACGGTAGCCGTTCAGCTGGGCGCCGCTACCACGGGTAGCAGTAAACAGTTCATCGCGGATGGGATCGTAAACAACGGCTTGTTCGGTTTTGCCTTTCACGCGCAGGGCGATGGAGACGGCAAAGTGCGGAATACCTTTGACAAGGTTGGTCGTGCCATCCAGTGGGTCAATGATCCATTGGTAGTCCGGATTGGTACCGGCAATCTCACCAGACTCTTCAGCAACAATGCTGTGCTCCGGGTAAGATTTTTTGATGGTGTGAATGATGGCCGCTTCGGCGTCACGGTCAACGTTGGTCACGAAGTCATTGCTGCCTTTTTGGATAGCCTCAATGTTCTCGGGCTGGGAGAAGGCTTTTACTACAACTTGACCGGCGTTGCGCGCAGCGCGCACGGCGATATTCAGCATCGGATGCATAGGTTCACCACTGGATGTTAAAGAACGGGGGATAAAAGGACGCGGTATGATACCAGTATTTTGTGCGATGGCAACTGTTATCCCCCTACGACCAATTGATTACCACTGCCAGATTTGACGGCTCCAATACAGACCAGATCTGCGCTAGTCTTATCCCGGCAGCCGGATACAGGCTGTCATGAGCATAGGGATGTGAACCATGAATTTGTCATTAGTGAGTCAGAACGTGTCAGCGGCCAGCGAGGGACTGTTGGCCATCTTGCGGTCATCACCCGAGTATGGTGATCACTTTACCCACATCACCGTGACCCCCCTTGCCCAGTGGCAACCGGCCAAGACGGAGGCGGCGATCTTGCTGATCGACGGCGATGCGCCCTGGCAGGATGCCGGATTTTCCCGGGGAGAGGATGAGACGATCGGTTTGCCGGTCTTGCCGCTGCTGATCCGCAAGGGAGACAAGGAGCTGACAGTCTGCGGGCCGGATGTGCGTGACCCCCGTTTCTACTTTGTCTCAAACGGCATCGTGCTGGATGAGTCAGAGTTGGCAGAGCCCGCCTGCAGCCGGGTGCTGCTGCGCAAGCTGGAGTCTTACTTCCCGCTGCTTTCCCGTCTGATCATGCTGCGTCAGCGCAAGCCGGTCGCCATGATCAACTAGCATTTACCACTGCCAGAGCGCACCAGCGGCGCACAGTGGCCTTGTTTGGCCTACGGTGCGCCGCTTTTTCATGGTCTGGAGCCGGTCACTTGTCGCAAAATGAGGCAGCTATGGTGCTGCGTCTTGCTAACACTGTGCCATATGGCTATGACCAACAAGGAGTGAATCATGATCGACTTTTACACCGCCGCGACCCCCAATGGTTTCAAAGTGGCAATAGCCCTTGAAGAGCTGGGTTTGCCCTATCGGGTCATTCCCCTCGATTTGTCGGCGCTGGATCAAAAGAAGCCCGAGTTTCTCGCCATCAACCCCAATGGCCGCATTCCGGCTATCGTCGATCGGGATAACGATGATTTCGCCGTGTTCGAGTCGGGGGCCATCCTTATCTATCTGGCGGAGAAGGCGGGCAAGTTGCTGCCCGCTGATCCCAAACGCCGCTCTCAGGCCATCCAGTGGTTGATGTTCCAGATGGGCGGGGTAGGCCCCATGATGGGGCAGGCCAACGTCTTCTATCGCTATTTCCCCGAGAAGATCCCCGCCGCCATCGAACGCTACCAGAAGGAGGGGCGCCGCCTGTTCGAGGTGCTGGACGGTCATCTGGCGCATCATGAGTATCTGGCCGATGAATACAGCATCGCCGACATTGCCACCTGGCCCTGGGTGCGGATCTATGACTGGAGCGGCATCTCCATCGAGGGATTGCCCCATCTGCAAGCCTGGATGGATCGCATGGCAGAGAAACCTGCCTGCCAGAAGGGGATCACCATACCGCCGCGCAAGGCGCAGCCCGATGAGCTGATCAAGCAGGCGCAGCAGATGGTAACACGTTGATGTTTAACTGCTGACGGGGCGCCATGTCCCGTAATATTAGAAAAACTAAGGCAAGCCGATTATAAAGATTCGTTCGTTTTCTGTGAGCTGAGTCACTATGATGCCCCCATACCACCAAGCGTCCTGTGCGGTGGTCTGGCGGGCTCCCCGCCTCCTGTTTCCAACACTGTTTTTGATTGCATCACAGCATCTGTGATCGGATTCCTCTGGGCTATTTTGTGCCAGAGGGGGCGGCAGCATTTTTTCGATTTTTTGGGACTGATATGGATCGGCACAGTTTTTATCCGTTGTTTTTATTGACCATTCTGATGGTCGCTGTGGGCCAGATGACCCAGACCCTTTATGTTCCCTCCATTCCCATGATGGCGGGGGACTTCAATGTGGCCTCGGGCCAGTTGCAGGCGGTGATGGCCTGTTACCTGATCCCCTATGGCCTCTCCCAGTTTGTCTACGGGCCGCTGTCGGATCGTATCGGCCGCCGCCCGGTACTGATCATCGGCATGATGGTGTTTTTGGCGGGCACTCTGACTATTCAGCTTATTCCGCACTTCACTGCCTTGCTGGTGGGCAGCTTTATTCAAGGGCTGGGGACCGGTGCCGGTGGCGCCATGAGCCGCACCGTGATGCGCGATCGCTACAGCGGCGCAGAGCTCAACCGCGCCAACAGTCTGGTGAGCATGGGGGTGATCTTCTCCCCGCTGCTGGCGCCGGTGCTGGGTGGCTGGCTGACCGAGCTGTTCAACTGGCGCGCCGGTTACTGGTTCCTGTTTGGTTTTGGTGCCGTCGCCACCCTGGCGATCATGGCCTGGTTTGGTGAAACACTGCCTGCCGCAGCCCGTCAGCCGCTGCGCGTCGGTGCAGCCTATCGCCACGTGCTGGGCAATCCCAAGTTTCAGGGCAACCTGCTCTGCCTGATGGCGACCTTTGCCGGACTTGCGGTGTTTGAAGCGGCGGCCGGGGTGCTGCTCGGCGATGTGCTGAAACTGAGCGCCCGTACCGTGAGCGTGCTGTTCGTGCTGCCGCTGCCCGGCTATCTGTTCGGGGCCTGGCTCTCTGCCAAGCTGAGCTTTCGCCTGAGCCAGGGCAAACTGATGCGTCTTGGCATCGCTTTTCTGGCGCTCGGCTCCCTCATCATTCTGGTGCCGGGGTTGTTCGGGGTGGTGAGTGCCGCTTCGCTGGTCGGTGGTGCTGCTGTCTACTTCATCGGGAGCGGTATTCTCTACCCGACCGCCACCTCTTGCGCCATCGAGCCCTTCCCGGGTCAGGCGGGCACAGCCGGTGCCATTCTCGGCGGGATGCAAAATCTGGGGGCTGGCGTGGTGACCCTGCTGGCCGCCGGTTTCCCGATGACAGGTCAGGTGACACTTGGGGCCATCATGACCCTGATGGTGCTGATCGTGGCGCTGAGCTTTGTCTGGCTGCGCCACCACGGCTCGCCGCACGAGCAGATGGCCATCTGATCAGCCGCTCTTTTTGCACCTGGCGCAAGCCCACCCTCAGCGGTGGGCTTTGTTTTATCCGAAGAGCGGGTAGATAGATCGCATTCCCTTGATGTGGAGATCGCGGTGGTGTCATCGCAGGATGTTGAACGGGTAAAAAGAAAAAGCCCGTCACGCTGGTGACGGGCTTTTGCTGTTGGTACCCCGAGATGCCGTTGCCGGTTTGGGCCCTTGAACCGTCGGTTCAAGGCGGGATTCGGATCTGACCGCAGGCTTCTCGGTCGTGCCGAGCATGCGCAATAGCCAGAAGGCAGAATCCCTGTTTGGTATGAATATCGGCTCGGGGACTTGAACCGGCTGACAAACATCCCAGGGAATTTTAAAACGGTTTGCGATTAGGGCTGCTGCCCCTCTTCGCTGGAATCACCATATTGTCCGTGCTCGATCAGGGCCGCTTCGATGGTGCGCTGCAGCATTTTGATCCGCTTGTCCATGGTCTCAGAGTATTGGTGGTTCTTCTCTTTTTCAAGGCAGAGCTCATGACAGAAATTGAGCGCCGCCATGATAGCCAATTGCTCATTGCTGGAGACTTTGGAACGTTGACGCAGGTCGATCAACTTGTCGGTCAGCTGCTCGGCGGCCTGGCGCAGGGCATCCTGCTGTCCCAAGGGACAGGATACCTTGTAGGGACGTCCCAAAATGACGATTTCTACGGCCTCTGTGCTCATGCCTTCCTCAATACGGCGGAGCTGATTTCCGCCTTTATCCACGTGGACAACTGGGCGGGACTATATAGCGCAGATGCATAAGTTTCAAGGCCTTGCTGGCTCTGGAAGAGGGAGAATGCTAGGATCCTGTCCATAAATTCTGCATATTTGCCTGAACTTTGAGCGGATCTTCGATGAGTAAAACAACCCCCCCTAAATATGCGACTGTGGCCGAGATCATGGCACAGCATGAACTGATGGCCAGCGCAGTAGAGGCCCATGGTGTGATCTGCGGTCTGGTATGTGGCGGTGTGGCACTGGATGAGAAGAGTTGGGTGCCCCATTTCAACGATCTGATCAACGATGGTTTCGGCCTGCCGGCCCCGGTGCGCCAGGTGATGACCGACCTTTATCACAATGTGGTCGAGAGCCTGATGGCGCAAAAAGGCGTCGAGCTGCTGCTGCCCAGCGATGATGCCCCCCTTGATGAGCGCATCGATTCGCTGGTGGACTGGTCGCAGGCATTTCTGGCCGGTTTCGGCGTGGTGCAGCAGGAGCTCTCCCGCGCGTCAGAAGAGCTGCAGGAGATGATCCAGGATATCGCCAGCATCACTCAGGTCTCCGCCGAGTTCGATCAGGAAGATGACGAGAACGAAGCCTCCTTCCTGGTGCTCTACGAACACGTCAAACTGGGGGTCATGATGGCCTTCGAAGAGTTTGGCAAGCGCCCCGATACCCCGAGCGCGCCGCCGACCCTTCATTGAGAGGCGGGTCACCGCGGCCATGACTGATCTGAAGAGCGCCTTATGGCGCTCTTTTTTATGGAGCTGTTGTGGCTAACCCTGTGAGGCGCAACCGGTTTTTTGCCGCTGACCTCGCATTCGGCCAGCGGCTTTGTGATAGCATGAGACAACCTTTTTCACTTCTTCCTCTCTGCTTATGTCTCAATCTGATGTGCGACAGGTCGATGTCACCCTGGTCGGCGGTGGAATGAGCGGTGCCGTGCTGGCCCTCTCGCTGGCGGCCCTGCGCCGAGCCGATGGCTCCCCCCTCGAGATCCTGCTGCTGGAAGCAAGCGTACCCGAACAGCAGACCCATTCAGGGTTTGACGCCCGCGCCATTGCGCTCGCGGCCGGTACCTGTGATGCGCTGTTGCGGCGCGGACTCTGGTCGCTGTTTGCCCCCCATTGCGCCCCCATTACCCATATTCATGTCTCGGATCGGGGCCACTTCGGCCAGGCTCGCCTGTCGGCAGCCGAATATGATCTGCCCGCGCTGGGTCAGGTGATCGAGCTTGCTGCTGCCGGTCATGAACTGCAGCGGGCGATGGCGGCCTCTCCCAATATCCGGGTCTGTTGTCCGGCACGGGTGAGCGAGATTGTGCCCGATGAGGAGAAGGTGACCCTCACCCTCGAGAGCGGCGAACAGATTGAGACCCGCCTGCTGGTGGCGGCGGACGGCGGCAACTCCTTTGTGCGTCAGCACTTCAAGTTGCCGGTGACCCGCCACGACTTTGAGCAGCACGCCATCATCGCCACCGTCAAAACGGCGCAAGACCCTGCAGGACGCGCCTTCGAGCGCTTTACCGAAGGGGGGCCGCTGGCCCTGCTGCCAATGCAGGATGGGCTCTCCTCGCTGGTATGGAGCGTCGGGCAGCATGAGGTGGATGAGCTGATTGCCCTCGATGAGGTGGCGTTTCTTGCCCGTCTGCAGCAGGCCTTTGGCTGGCGGCTCGGTCGCTTCGAGCGATGTGGCGTGCGTAATGTCTATCCGCTCATTCTGACCGCCTGCGACTACCCGCTTGCCCAGCGCACCGTGCTGGTCGGTAATGCCGCCCACGCCCTGCACCCGATTGCCGGGCAGGGCTTCAACCTCGGAATGCGGGATCTGGACCTGCTTACCGGCGCCGTAGCCAAGGCGTTGGCAGAGGGGGAGGATATCGGCAGCTTCAAGGTGCTGAACGGTTACTGGCAGCAGCGTCAGCGCGATCAGGCGCAGACCGTCTGGCTCACCTCTTCGCTGGCCCAGCTCTTCTCCAATGGTCACGATCCGCTGGTGGCGGGGCGCAATCTGGCGCTCACCCTGATGGGGCGATTCCCGTGCCTTAAGGCGCCGCTCGCCTCGCGCACCCTGGGCTTTGTCGCCGATGTGTGCGGCAACTAGCCGGCGATTGTTGGGGGGAACCGGTTGACCGGAAGAGGGTGACCGCCATTGGTTGAGCAAAACCTATTGAATAAAGAGGTGATGCCTGCGGGCGTCCCCTCGCTGGCCAGCCGGTCAGCCTAGAAAGGATGAGATGATGCAGATGCAAAATGTGGATGTGGTGATTGTCGGTGGCGGCATGGTGGGGCTGGGGCTCGCGGCGGCCTTGAAACATAGCGCCCTCAAGGTGCTGGTGGTGGAGGGGCAACTGCCCGATCCGCAGCTGGGGGAGGTGGCCGATAACCGGGTCAGCGCCCTGAGTCTGGCCAGCCAGCAGATCCTGCGCCATGTTGGTGCCTGGGACGGCATTGAAGCGCGCCGCCTGCAGGCCTATGACAAGATGGCGGTGTGGGAGCAGGACAGTTTCGGCCATATCGACTTCGATGCCGCCAGCCTGCGTCAGGCCAACCTCGGCCACATCGTCGAGAATCGGGTGATCCAGCTGGCGCTGCTTGAGGCGATTGAAGGCGCCAGCAATATCCAGTTGCTGACCCCCGCCAGAGCCAAGAGCCTGCAGAGCGGCCCGGCGGGCGCCCTGCTGCTCCTTGAAGATGGTCAGGCCATCTCTGCCAAACTGGTGGTGGCTGCCGATGGCGCTCACTCCTGGGTACGCCGTCAGGCCGATATCCCGCTCACCAGCTGGGATTATGGCCACCACGCCCTGGTGGCGACGGTGCGCTGCGCCGAACCCCATGAAGCTGTTGCTCGCCAGATCTTCACCCCGGATGGCCCGCTCGCCTTTTTGCCCCTGTGGCAAGAGAACCTCTGCTCTATCGTCTGGTCGCTGCCTGCGGCCCGCGCCGAGGCGCTCTGCGCCTGCGATGACGAGCAGTTCAATCGCCAGCTTACCGCCGCCTTCGATGCACGGCTCGGTCTGTGCAAGGTGGAGGGGCCGCGCAGTGCCATTCCGCTCACCGCCCGCTATGCCCGCGACTTTGCCCGCGAGCGGCTGGTGCTGGTGGGAGATGCCGCCCACACCATCCACCCGCTGGCGGGGCAGGGGGTCAACCTTGGCCTGCTGGATGCTGCCGCGCTGGCGGAGCAGATTTTGCAGAATCATGCTGCGGACGAGGATATCGGCCTGCTCGCCAACCTGCGCAGCTACGAGCGCTGGCGCAAGAGCGAAGCGGCTCGTATGCTGGCGGCGATGGAGGGGCTCAAGCGACTGTTCAGTGGCGCCAACCCGCTCAAGAAGCTGGTGCGAGGCGTGGGATTGCGCGCGGCCAATCTGCTGACGCCCTTCAAGGAGGGGGTGATCCGCGCCGCCATGGGGCTGGAGGGAGAGTTGCCTGCATTGGCCCGTCCTGACTGGGTCGTTGCGGCGACCAAGGGCAGTGTCATGCAGGCCAAGGGTGAAAAAAACTAATATTACCCGCTGGTTTTGGCAACAAAAGTAATCCGACAAGGCTGATGATCCGTTTTGGGTGTCAGCCTTTAATTTTGCTCTGGAGCGAAACGTTTTTCTGTAAATTGTGACGAAACGGTAAAAATCAAAATTTAATCTCGCTTGAGTCGGCTTATGGCTGTTTTTATCACGGTATTTATCTTAGTGTCTTGAGTCAGTTTTACGGGAGGGGATTAGTTTTTTTTGAGCGGCGCGCTCGCCTGCTTGTCATATAATCCGCTCCATTCAAGGAATTCCTCTTGCCTGGCAAGGGCAAGGGCAAGAGCGAGCGCCCACTTTTAGACCCGGTCGCTTTTTGCAGCACGCAGTGCAGTCAGAGCGGTGGCGTGGGTCGCAAGGGGGGTTGCCAAAGCGAAAAGGCTTTTTGCTAAGGAAAGAATGCGATGATCCAGACTACAGTACTGCATCCCAAACACCTGGAAGCCGGCGCCAAGATGGTGGACTTCCACGGTTGGGAGATGCCCATCAACTACGGCTCCCAGCTGGAAGAGCACCACGCGGTGCGCAGCGATGCCGGTATGTTTGATGTCTCCCACATGACCATCGTCGATTTGACCGGCGAACGGGTCAAAGCCTTTTTGCAACACCTGCTGGCCAACGACGTGGCCAAACTCACTGCCCCCGGCAAGGCCCTCTACAGCGGCATGCTCAATCCGGAAGGGGGCGTCATCGATGACCTCATCACCTATTATCTTGGCGATACGTTTTACCGGCTGGTGGTCAACTCCGCTACCCGCGAGAAGGATCTGGCCTGGATCCGCCATCACGCCATCGATTTCGACATCACAGTGACCGAGCGTCCCGAGCTTGCGATGATTGCGGTGCAGGGCCCCAACGCCAAGCTCAAGGTCGCGTCCGTGCTGAGTGCCGCCCAGCGTACCGCTGTGGTGGGGATGAAACCCTTCTTCGGCGTGCAGGCGGGTGACCTTTTTATCGCCACTACCGGCTACACCGGCGAGGATGGCTACGAGATTGTGGTGCCGCAAGAGAAAGCCTGCGAGCTGTGGCAAGCGCTGCTGGATAACGGCGTCGCCCCGTGCGGCCTCGGTGCCCGCGATACTCTGCGCCTTGAAGCGGGGATGAACCTCTACGGTCAGGATATGGATGAGTCAATCTCTCCGCTCGCCGCCAATATGGCCTGGACCATCGCCTGGGAGCCGAGCGACCGCCACTTTATCGGCCGCGACGTGCTGGAAGCACAGAAAGCGGCGGGCAATCAGCCCAAGCTGGTGGGTCTGGTGATGGAAGAGAAAGGGGTGCTGCGTGCCGGTATGCCCGTTACCTTCATCGCGGCAAACGGTGAGAAGCGGGAAGGTGTGATCACCTCCGGCTCTTTCTCCCCCACCCTGGGCTACAGTATTGCCCTGGCGCGGGTGCCCCGTGATATCGGTGAACTGGCCGAGGTGGAGATCCGCAAGAAGCTGGTCACCGTGAAGGTCACCAAACCCGCTTTCGTCCGTAACGGCCAGAAGCTGGTTTAATACCGTTTTGGGGGAGGGCAGTGCCTCCCCCCATCCCTTTTCATATTCGTTTTTAAACGCGACTCAAAGATCAAAGGAAGCACAAATGAGCCATATCCCGAGCGAACTGAAATATGCCACCTCCCACGAGTGGATCCTTGTTGAAGCCAACGGCGAGGCCGTGGTCGGTATCACCGAACACGCCCAGGAGCTGCTGGGTGACATGGTGTTTGTCGAGCTGCCGGAAGTGGGCAAGCAGGTCAGTGCCGGTGACGACTGCGCCGTGGCCGAGTCGGTCAAGGCGGCCTCCGACATCTACAGCCCGGTGAGCGGCGAGATCATTGCCGTCAACGAAGAGCTGGAAGGGAGCCCCGAGCTGGTCAACTCCGACCCCTACAGCGCTGGCTGGCTGTTCCGCATCAAGCTCGATGACGAGAGCGAGCTGGCCAACCTGCTGGATGCCGAAGGCTACCAGAACGTGGTGGACGAAGAGTAATGCCCCCGGGCCCTGCCAACACAGCAGGGCCCCTTTGTATGACCGCCAGCCGGGCAAGCACCGGCCGGTGGAAGGGTGAAGTCGCCCGCGCCAGCCGTTTGCCAGCCTAGGAGCCTGGGGGGCAAGCGGGCCGGTCCGCAACAAGGCGATCCCCTCTTGATGCTGCTGCAGCATCCGGTACCGCCCCTGTCGGCGTGACCCAGAACATGAGTGGAGTCGGTATCCGCCGACTATCAGGAACATCAGGTCTTGGTTATCAGGACGTAGTACCAGGACTTTTTTCAGGAATAGGGAAATGACCCAGTCACTGTTTGAACTCGAGCAAAAACACGATTTTATTCGCCGCCATATCGGCTCGGGCGAGGAGGAGCAGCGCCAGCTGCTGGCGACCGTCGGGGCCGAAAGCCTGGACGATCTGATTGAACAGACCGTGCCTGCCGCCATTCGCCGGCCGGGCCCGCTCGGCATTGGCGCAGGCATGACCGAAGTGGAGGCACTGGCCAAGCTAAGGGGCTATGCCGCCCAGAACAAGATTGCCAAGAGCTATATCGGCATGGGGTATCACGATACCCATGTGCCCCACGTCATTTTGCGCAACGTGCTGGAAAACCCGGGTTGGTATACCGCCTACACCCCCTACCAGCCCGAGCTGGCACAGGGCCGTCTCGAAGCCCTGCTCAACTTCCAGCAGCTGACGCTGGATCTCACCGGCATGGATCTGGCAAGCGCCTCCCTGCTGGATGAAGCGACTGCCGCCGCCGAGGCGATGGCGCTGGCCAAGCGGATGGCCAAGTCCAAATCCAACCTCTTCTTCGTGGCCGATGATGTGCACCCGCAGGTGATCGACGTGGTCAAGGAGCGCGCGGTTCACTTCGGTTTCGACGTGGCGATTGGCGCCGCGAGCGACGCGGTGAGCGAAGAGGTGTTCGGTGCCCTGTTCCAGTACCCCACCACCACGGGGGAAGTGAAAGATCTGCGGGCCCTCATCGCCGCGGTACAGGCCCAGAAAGGGCTGGCCTGCGTCAGCGCCGATTTGCTCTCCCTGCTGCTACTCAAATCCCCGGGCGAGCTGGGGGCCGATGTGGTGTTGGGTTCGGCCCAGCGCTTTGGCGTGCCCATGGGTTACGGTGGCCCCCACGCTGCCTTCTTCGCCACCCGCGATGCCTATAAGCGCTCCATGCCGGGCCGCATTATCGGTGTCTCCAAGGATGCCCGTGGCAAGGCCGCGCTGCGTATGGCGATGCAGACCCGCGAGCAGCATATCCGCCGCGAGAAGGCCAACTCCAACATCTGTACCGCACAGGTGCTGCTGGCCAACATGGCAAGCTTCTACGCCGTATACCACGGCCCGGTGGGACTGAAAACCATCGCCTCCCGCGTGCACCGTCTCACTACCATTCTGGCGCTTGGCCTCAAGGCCAAGGGCGTTGCCCTCAAGCATGCCAGTTGGTTCGATACCCTGACCGTGCTGACCACGGGCAAATCAGAGCTGATCGCCAAGGCCGAGGGGCTGGGCATCAACCTGCGTGCGGATCTCGACGGTGCGGTAGGGGTGTCACTCTCTGAAACTACCACCCGCGCTGATGTGGCCGAGCTGTTCGATCTCTTCCTCGGTCAAGGCCATGGCTTGGATATCGAGGCCCTCGACAAGGCGGCGCAGGCACATCACGCCATCCCGCAGGATCTGCTGCGCACCGATGCCGTGCTGACCCACGAGGTGTTCAACAAGTACCACTCCGAAACCGAGATGCTGCGTTATATCCACCGTCTCGAAGCCAAGGATCTGGCGCTCAACTACGCCATGATTTCCCTGGGTTCTTGCACCATGAAGCTCAACGCCACCGCCGAGATGATCCCGGTGACCTGGCCCGAGTTTGGCAAGCTGCACCCGTTCGCTCCACTGGCGCAGGCCAAGGGCTACCAGCTGCTGCTGGCCGACCTCGAAAACTGGCTGGTGAAGGTGACCGGTTACGATGCGGTTTGCATGCAGCCCAACTCCGGTGCCCAGGGCGAGTACGCAGGTCTGCTCGCCATCAAGAAGTACCATGAATCCCGTGGCGAGGGGCATCGCGATATCTGCCTCATTCCGGCTTCTGCCCACGGTACCAACCCGGCCTCTGCCCAGATGGCAGGGCTTAAGGTGATCGTCACCGCCTGTGACAAGTCCGGCAACGTGGATCTCGACGACCTGCGCGCCAAGGCGGCCGAGGCGGGGGAGAAGCTTAGCTGCCTGATGGTAACCTACCCCTCCACCCACGGGGTGTATGAGGAGACCATCAAGGAGGTGTGCGACATCGTTCACCAGCATGGTGGTCAGGTCTATCTGGACGGCGCCAATATGAACGCGCAAGTCGGGTTGACGGCGCCGGGCTTTATCGGAGCGGATGTCTCTCACCTCAACCTGCACAAGACCTTCGCCATTCCTCATGGCGGTGGCGGCCCGGGCATGGGCCCCATCGGCGTGAAGAAACATCTGGCCCCGTTCGTGGCCGGTCATGCCGTGGTCAAGACCGACAAGGAGAGCCGTGACAATGGCGCCGTGTCGGCGGCACCGTTCGGCTCGGCCAGCATCCTGCCCATCAGCTGGATGTATATCGCCATGCTGGGAGACGAGGGGCTGAAGAGATCCACTCAGGTAGCCATCCTCAACGCCAACTATCTGGCCAAGAAGCTGGGTGAATCCTTCCCGGTGCTCTATTCCGGGCGCAACGGTCGGGTGGCCCACGAGTGCATCCTGGATATCCGTCCACTGAAAGAAGCCTGTGGCATCAGCGAGATGGATGTGGCCAAGCGGCTGATGGACTACGGCTTCCACGCGCCGACCATGAGCTTCCCGGTCGCGGGTACCCTGATGGTCGAACCGACCGAATCGGAATCCAAGCGCGAGCTGGACCGCTTTGTCGAAGCGATGACCTCCATTCGCGCCGAGATTGCCAAGGTGCAGGAGGGGCAGTGGAGCCTCGCTGACAACCCGCTGGTCCATGCGCCACACACCCAGGACGACGTGATGGATGCAGAGTGGAATCGTGGCTACAGCCGCGCCGAGGCGGTGTTCCCGTCAGACGCCGTGCGCGCCAGCAAGCTGTGGCCGTCGGTCAACCGTATCGACGATGTCTACGGCGATCGCAACCTGTTTTGCTCCTGCATTCCGACCGAGGATTACGCCAAGTAAGTGGCTTGATGTTTCGTCAATGAGCAAAGGCCTTGTCTTGGACAAGGCCTTTTTTGATCTCCCGCGGCATAATGGGTATCGATCAGTGCTCATTTGTGCTGAAAGAAGGTATGCTGTGGGCTGGTTTGTTGCTGATGGAATAGAAACAGACTGTCAGTTCTATGGAATAAAGCATCGATAGCCATGGATGAAGTTATGAATATTCAAACTGAGTTTTTACCGAACATTAAATATGGCAAAGTATTACTAATTGATTTGGAGAACTGTCCAAGTCAGATAAACGTCCTGAATGAAACATTAAATGAGTATGCGCAGGTTGTTATTTGCTATGCGCAGACCTGCGCCAAAATCCCTTTGGATTGGTTGATGCCCCTCAATGAAATTATAAATTCAGGGCGACTTAAAATATTTAAAATGGCTAATGCGGGGAAAAACTCGGCTGATTTTGGCATCAGTTTCTATGCTGGTGTGCTGATGCAGCAACTCCCTGCAGATGCTCACTTTGTCATTATGTCAAATGACACAGGTCTCGAGCATGTAGTAAGCCTGTTACGCAACCAAAGTCGAGTGGCAGAGCGTATCGGCACTAAAAAAGATGAGAGTAGGCTAACTGCCACGAGTGGTGTTGACACCTTGGCGTTAAAGAAAATTTGCTCGCATCTACTTACCTATAAAAATAACAGGCCGGCCAATAAAGGAAGTTTGTTAAATAGTATTAATGGCAAATTTAAAGAGATGCCATCTATTGGAGGCAGCATTCTTCTGGTATTGGAGAAAACAGGCGTTGTATCGTTACAAGGTGATAAAATAATTTATAATGAAAAAAAGATGTTGGAGCTGTCACTATTAAATAGTCAAACTTGAACGTCTATTTTTTCTGAGTTGCACTGGCTGTAACAAAAAACGCCGATTATTCGATCGGCGTTTTGCCTATTGGGGGCAAGGCGTGGTTTAGAGCAGCAGTTGCGTCAGGTAGCCCATCAGTATCGCCATGCCGAGGATCACGGTAAGGAAGGCCGCAATCATCGGAGTTCTGAACATCGATTTGAGCAGGATCACCTCGGTCAGACTGGCACCGGCACTGCCGATGATCAGCGCCATGACGGCGCCTATCCCCATCCCTTTGCCCAGCAGTACCGACGCCAGCGGGATCACGGCCTCGGCACGGATGTAGAGCGGGATCCCGACGATGGCGCTGAAGGGAATGGCCAGCGGGTTGTCGGCGCCAGCATGGGCGGCGATCCACTCGGCTGGAATAAAACCGTAAATAAACGAGCCGATAAGCACCCCAAGCAGCAGGAAGGGCAATACCGCTTTGAACTGCTGCCAGGCATCAATGCGAGCTTTGACCCAGGCGGTGGGGAGCTGTGGCGCACGGGTCAGGGCTGCCGTGCCATCGCCGCAGCAGGAGAGGGTTGACTGTTCTGCTATCTCTGGTTGCGGTGTCGGGCAGCACGCCGCTCCGTTGAGGGGGTTGATTGCGTGAATGGCGCCGCGTTGGCTGTCATTGCAATTTGCCTGAGTAGTGGCGTGGGTCGACGGGCCACAGCCGCTGCTGCAAGAGGGGGTGTCCTCTTTGGGGTCGATGACATGGCGCTCGAACCCGAGCCTGTCGAGCAGCATGCTAGCCATGACGGAGACGCTGGCGGCGATCACGGCGTAGAGCAGGGTCATTTTCCAGCCGAAGGTGGCCCACATCAAGCCAACGATGATCGGATTGAGCAGTGGCGAGACAAACAGGAAGGTGAGGGTGGGGCCAAAGCCAGCCTTGGCCGAGAGCAGCCCTCTCAGCATGGGGATGGTGGAGCAACTGCAAAAGGGGGTGACGGCGCCGAGCAGGGCAGAGAGCAGATAGCCTTTGCCATGACGTGCCCCAAGCATGGCCTGGATTTTTGCATCAGGGATCTTCTGGCGGATCAGGCTGACCCCAGCGCTAATGACCAGAAACAGCACCGACAACTCGACAGCCAGAAACAGGAACATCTGCGCTGCATCGGTCAGCATGGTTAACCACTCATTCATTGTCGTATCCTCACTTGGTTTCTATATTTCCAAAATAATCGAAATAAATAGCGGGTCAAGATATTTCTGGTATTATCGAAATATCAAATTCGTGGAGGGAGCAGTGATGCAACTGGAAGAGGTCGCCAAGGCACTGAAAGAGCTGGGTCATCCGACCCGGCTGTTTATCTTCAAGCATCTGGTCAAGGCGGGAGAGCAGGGGGTTCCGGTGGGAGAGTTGCAAAAGCAGTTGGCCATTCCCGGCTCGACCCTGAGCCACCATATTGCGGCGCTGGTCTCGGTTGGCCTGGTCAAGCAGAACCGGGAGAGCCGCACCTTGCTGTGCGTCTCTCAATACGAAGTGCTGGAAGAGATCATTGCGTTTTTCCGTGAAGAGTGCTGTGTAAACAGTCACTGTACCTAAATAAATCAATAGCAAAGTTTGGGTGGGTTGATCATTTCAACTATTCTTGTATAGTCGAATTAATTGGGTGACAGACCGAGGTTTAGATGAACAAAGAGATCGCCACTAAAGTATTCGAGTCCCTCGCATCCGGGATACGTCTCGATGTATGGCGGCTGCTGGTCAAGGCCGGGTTGGAAGGTAAGGTTGCTGGCCAGCTGGCCAGTGAACTGGATATCGCCCCGAACACGCTGTCATTTCATCTGAAAGCCATGCTGCATGCGGACCTGATCTCGGTGGAGCAGGAGGGGCGTTTCTTGCGATATCGCGCCAACATTCCCCTGATGCTGAGTCTTATCGGCTACCTCACCGAGGAGTGCTGTGCCGGTCATCCGGAAGCCTGCGGGGTAATGAGGGCCGAATCCGGCTGCTCGCCCCATCTATTGCCTGCACAGCCATGCTGCAATAAGGAGTAGAGCATGAGAGAGATACAAGTTTTTGACCCGGCCCTGTGCTGCTCCAGCGGTGTATGTGGCGCAGAGGTTGATCAGGCACTGGTCACCTTTGCCGGTGATGCCGAGTGGCTCAAGCAACAGGGCGGCTCGCTATACCGATTCAACCTGGCACAACAGCCCCTGGTCTTCGCCGAAACCCAAGCAGTGGCTTCCTTTCTAGAACTGACTGGGGAAGAAGGATTACCGGTGACGCTGGTTGATGGTCAGGTGGTTCTCACCGGTCGCTATCCCAGCCGTGCTGAACTGATCCGCTATGCAGGGCTGGCGTTGCCAAAAGCACCAGAAAGCGATGGCGCCGACGTTGAACAGCCAGAAGCAGAGTCCAGCAAAGCCGGTGCCATCAAAGGGATCGTCAAGAGTGGATGCTGCTCCGATGACAGTGGTTGCTGCTAAGCGACATCGCCTGGCTGGCAAGATCTCTGTTTGGTCAATGGCCTCGTTCTTCCTGATAGGAGTCTCTCATGTCCCCGTTTCTGAACTACTCGTTTCTCAATGATGCGCCGCCGTTTCTCTTCTTCACCGGCAAGGGCGGGGTGGGTAAAACATCGCTGGCCTGCGCCAGTGCGGTTGCCTTGTGTGACAGTGGCAAACGGGTACTGCTGGTCAGCACGGATCCGGCTTCAAACGTAGGTCAGGTGTTCGACACCCAGATAGGCAACCAGATCACCAAGATCCTGCAAATCGAGGGGTTATCAGCACTGGAGATTGACCCGCAAGCCGCCGCGCAAGCCTATCGCGAACGTATCGTTGGCCCAGTGCGCGGCAAGCTGCCCGAAAGCGTGGTACGCAGCATTGAAGAACAGCTCTCCGGTGCCTGCACCACAGAGATCGCCGCCTTTGACGAGTTCACTGCTCTCTTGACCGACAGCAGCCTGGTGGGGGAATACGACCACATCGTGTTCGATACGGCACCGACCGGCCACACTATCCGTCTATTGCAATTGCCAGGGGCATGGAGCGAGTTTTTGGAGCAGGGCAAAGGCGATGCTTCCTGTCTGGGGCCATTGGCAGGACTGGAAAAGCAGCGCAGCCAATATACTGAGGCCGTTGCAGCACTCTCTGATGCCGGGAAAACACGGCTGATCCTGGTCGCCCGTGCGCAAGCCTCGACCCTGCGGGAAGTGGCACGTACCCATGACGAACTGGCGACCATCGGTCTTGCCAATCAGCAACTGGTTATCAATGGCATCTTCCCGCAAAGCGAGCTGGTTGATGATCCCTTGGCAACAGCCGTATGGCAACGTGAGCAGCAGGCGATGGCTGATATGCCAGCGCTGCTGGCAAGTTTGCCACAAGACAGAGTGCCGCTGTTAGCGACCAATCTGGTTGGGGTGGAGAGCCTGCGCCAGTTACTGGGGGCAGCGCCTGTCACTGGAACTGATGAGGTTGAGAGCGCAACCACTGAACCACACCCCGGATTGCATCAACTGGTCGATGAGCTGGCCCGCGATGGCCACGGGCTCATCATGCTGATGGGCAAGGGCGGTGTGGGTAAAACGACCCTGGCTGCGGCAGTGGCGGTAGAGCTCGCCAGCCGGGGCCTGCCGGTTCACCTGACCACCTCAGATCCCGCAGCCCATCTGGGAGAGACCCTGGCTGGGGCACTGCCCAGCCTGGAGGTCAGTCGCATCGATCCCCACGCCGAGACAGAGCGTTATCGCACTCAGGTGCTGGCCACCAAGGGGGCGAGTCTGGATGCCCAGGGCCGCGCTCTGCTGGAAGAAGATTTGCGTTCCCCCTGTACCGAAGAGATTGCCGTGTTTCAGGCCTTCTCGCGGATCATTCGCGAGGCAGGCAAGCGCTTCGTGGTGATGGATACCGCGCCCACCGGCCACACCCTGCTGCTGCTCGATGCGACTGGTGCCTATCACCGAGAGATCGCCCGTCAGATGGGTGGCAAAGGGATGCACTTCACCACTCCCATGATGCAGTTGCAAGACCCGAAACAGACCAAGGTAATGATCGTCACCCTGCCCGAACCCACACCGGTACAGGAGGCGGCCAACCTGCAAGCCGATCTGCGCCGTGCCGGTATCGAGCCCTGGGCCTGGGTAGTCAATCACATGTTGGCCCCGGCAAGCGTCACCTCGCCACTGCTGGCCCAGCGAGCGTATCGCCAGCAGCCCCATATCGAAGCGGTCAAGCAGGAGCATGCCAAGCGTTATGCCGTGCTGCCCTTGCAAGCTGTCGAGCCGGTGGGCGTGAAAGCGCTGCAAGATTTATGTCACCCCATCGACAAGGAGATGTGAGATGCAACGTCCGTTCAATGTGCTCTTCCTTTGCACCGGCAATTCGGCCCGCAGCATCATGGCTGAGGCGCTACTCAACCGGCTCGGTCAGGGCAACTTCAAGGCGTTTAGTGCTGGCGTCTCCCCGAAAGGGGAGATACACCCGCTGACCCTTGAATTGCTGGCGCAACACAATCTGGACACCAGCACGCTGCGCAGCAAGGGTTGGGAAGAGTTTGCCCACCCAGATGCCCCCAAGATGGATTTTATCCTGACGGTATGTGACCAGGAGGCAGGAGAGCAGTGCCCGGCATGGCCGGGGCAGCCCATCACCGGCCACTGGGGCTTTAGCGACCCGGCTGCCGTGACAGAGAGTGATGCGGCGCAATGGGCGGCGTTCAACAAGGCTTATCACGAAATCGGCAACCGACTGCGGATCTTCCTGAGCCTGCCACTGAACAAACTGGATCGCATCTCGCTGCAACAAGCGATGCGTACCATCAACCTATCTTCACCCACCTAACGTTCTCAATGAGACATGGAGTCGCTGTTTATCATGCACCCGTTTGACATCCTGAACCTGGATAATGGCGCCCGCCTTATCTTCACCCCCTGCCCTGGCACCAAGGAGGCTTCTTTGCAAGCGGCCCTCAAGACCCTGCAAGCCGCAGGGGCAGAGGCGGTGGTCACCATGATGCCCGATGCCGAGCTTAGCGAATTCAAGGCCGATAGCTTGCCCGCAGAGTGCGCCGCGTTAGGGCTGGCCTGGTGCCAGCTGCCGGTAGAGGACGATTGTGCCCCCGAAGCGCCCTTTGCCGCTGCCTTTGCCAACCACAAGGCGGAGCTGCTGGCGCGTCTGGCAGCGGGTCAGACCCTGGCCATTCATTGCCGTGGCGGCTCGGGTCGTACCGGACTGATGGCAGCCATCTTGCTGCTGGAGGCGGGCTACGCCCCCACACAGGTCAAGTCGCTGGTGCAAGGGCTGCGTCCCAAGGCGCTGACCCTGGCGCCCCACGTTCACTACCTCAATACCCACTACGCATTCGCCGGTTAAGGAAAACAGCATGACTATCAAAGTTGGTATCAACGGTTTTGGCCGCATGGGCCGTCTCTCATTTCGCGCCGCCTTCGACTGGGCGGATGTGGAGTTTGTGCGCATCAATGACCCGGCTGGCGATGCCGCCTCGCTGGCACACCTCATCACCTTCGATTCAGTCCATGGCCGCTGGCATCATGAAGCCAGCAGCGATGGGGACGAGATGGTGATCGGTAACCATCGCATCCTCTGCACTCGTAACAAAGAGATCGGTCAGACAGACTGGTCTGGTTGTGATGTGGTGATCGAGGCCTCTGGCAAGATGAAAACCAAGGCCCTGCTCAATGCCTATCTGGCGCAAGGGGTGAAGCGCGTTGTGGTGACCGCTCCGGTCAAGGAAGAAGGTGTCCTGAACGTTGTGATGGGGGTCAACCACCACCTCTACGACAAGGCGCAGCACCCTATCGTGACGGCGGCCTCCTGTACCACCAACTGCCTGGCGCCCGTGGTGAAGGTGATCCACGAGCAGCTCGGCATCAAGCACGGCTCCATGACCACCATTCATGACATCACCAACACCCAGACCATTCTGGATGCCCCCCATGCTGACCTGCGCCGTGCCCGCGCCTGCGGCCTGAGCCTCATCCCCACCACCACGGGGTCTGCCACCGCCATCACCCATATCTTCCCCGAGCTCAAGGGCAAGCTGAACGGTCATGCGGTGCGGGTGCCGCTGGCCAACGCCTCCCTCACCGACTGCGTGTTCGAGGTGTGCCGTCCCACCACCGAAGCCGAGGTCAATGGCTTGCTCAAGGCCGCTGCCATGAGTGAGCTCAAGGGGATCATGGGCTATGAAGAGCGCCCGCTGGTGTCGGTGGATTACAAGACGGATCCGCGCTCCTGCACCATAGATGCACTCTCCACCATGGTGGTCAATGACACCCAGGTGAAGATCTACGCGTGGTATGACAACGAGTGGGGCTATGCCAACCGCACCGCCGAGCTGATGCGCATGGTCGGTCAAATGGACAAGGTGCAAGGATAACCTGACCATGGAACGGACCCGACTCTCCCCCGAGATCCGCCAGTATCTGCTGGTGACCGGCAACTACTGGGCCTTCACCCTCACCGACGGCGCGCTGCGCATGTTGGTGGTGCTCTACTTCCATGGGCTGGGTTACAGCCCGCTGGCCATCGCCTCCCTGTTTCTCTTTTACGAGATCTTCGGGGTGGTGACCAATCTGGTGGGGGGCTGGCTCGGCGCTCGTCTCGGGCTCAACCGCACCATGAACATAGGGCTGGCCCTCCAGGTGCTGGCACTGGGCATGCTACTGGTGCCGCCGCTCTGGCTGACGGTGCCCTGGGTGATGGGGGCGCAGGCGCTTTCGGGGATAGCCAAAGACCTCAACAAGATGAGCGCCAAAAGCGCCATCAAGTTGCTGGTGCCGGGAGAGGCGCAGGGTCAGCTCTACAAGTGGGTGGCACTCCTCACCGGCTCGAAGAATGCCCTGAAAGGGATGGGCTTTTTCCTCGGTGGCGCCCTGCTGACCCTGCTCGGGTTTCAGGGGGCTGTGCTGGTCATGGCACTTGCGTTGGCGCTGGTGTGGTGCGTCAGCGTGCTGACCCTGAAACGGGATCTCGGCAAAGCCAAAAACAAGCCCAAGTTCAGCGAAATCTTCTCCAAGAGCCGCGCCATCAATTATCTGTCGGCGGCCCGCCTCTTCCTGTTCGGTGCCCGCGATGTCTGGTTTGTGGTGGCGTTGCCTGTCTACCTCGCCTCCAGCTTTGGCTGGGAACACTGGTATGTGGGGGGATTCCTGGCGCTCTGGATCATTGCTTATGGCGTGGTTCAGACCCAGGCGCCCCGCTTTACCGGCAAGGGAGAGGGTCGTGTACCCGATGGCAAGGCTGCGATGGGTTGGGCGCTGGTGTTGGCACTGACCCCGGCCCTGATTGCCCTTGCACTCCACTATGAGGTGCATCCGGCCATCAGCCTGGTGGGCGGTCTGATGGTGTTTGGCGCTCTGTTTGCCATCAACTCTTCTCTGCACAGCTACCTCATCGTCAGCTATGCCGGTGCAGATGGGGTATCGCTTGATGTGGGCTTCTATTACATGGCCAATGCCCTGGGGCGCCTGCTCGGCACCCTGCTCTCCGGGCTGGTGTTCCAGCTCTATGGTCTGGAGGCCTGCCTCTGGATCTCCACCCTCTTTATTCTGCTAGCGGCGCTCATCTCCCTCGGTTTGCCGCGCCATCAACCGCCCGTTTCATCCCACTCTCATGGAGTCTCTTGATGAGTAATACAGCCTGCTGCGATCTGCCCGTCAGCAAAAAGATGAGCTTTCTCGACCGCAACCTTACCCTCTGGATCTTTGTCGCCATGGCCATCGGGGTGGGGATTGGTTACCTGTTCCCGCAAGTAGCCCAGTGGAATGAGGCAATGTCGGTCGGCACCACCAATGTGCCGCTCGCCATCGGTCTTATCCTGATGATGTATCCGCCGCTCGCCAAGGTGAACTACGCCACCATGGGGGCGATGACCCGTGACCGGCAGGCCATTACCCTCTCATTGGTAATGAACTGGTTGGTGGGCCCCATATTGATGTTCGTGATTGCCCTGGTGTTTTTGCATGACGAGCCGGGTTACATGGTGGGTCTCATCCTGATCGGCCTGGCGCGCTGCATCGCCATGGTGCTGGTGTGGAACGATCTCGGCGGTGGCAGCAAGGAGTACGGTGCTGGCCTGGTGGCGCTCAACAGCGGTTTTCAGATCCTCACCTACAGCTTCATGGCCTGGTTGTTTATTACCGTACTGCCGCCGCTGTTCGGTTTGCAGGGTTTCGCGGTGGATATCACCATGCTGGATATCGCACAAAGCGTACTGATCTATCTTGGCATTCCCTTCCTGGCAGGTTTTCTGAGCCGTCACTATCTGGTCAAGGCCAAGGGTGAGCAGTGGTATAACGAGCGTTTTATCCCCGCCATTTCGCCCATCACGCTGATCGCCTTGCTGGCCACTATCGTGCTGATGTTCAGCCTCAAGGGCGAGATGATCGTCGAGTTGCCCATGGATGTGCTGCGGGTGGCTGTGCCTCTGGTGGTCTATTTCGTGCTGATGTTCTTCACCAGCTTCCTGGTTGGCAAGAAGCTGGGCATTCCCTATGACAAGAACGCTTCCATCGCCTTTACCGCCACCGGCAACAACTTCGAGCTGGCCATCGCGGTCTCCATTGCCGTGTTTGGTTTGAGCTCGGATCAGGCCTTCGCCGGTGTCATCGGCCCGCTGGTGGAGGTGCCTGTGCTCATCGCCCTGGTCAATGTCGCCCTGCGCATGAAGCGCAACTATGGCAAAGCGGAGGCGCAAGTATGAGTGACACTGTTATCACCATTTACCACAACCCGGCCTGTGGCACCTCCCGTAATACCCTGGCACTTATCCGCAACGCAGGGGTTGAACCGACTGTCATCCACTATCTGGAGAGACCGCCGAGCCGTGAGATCCTGGTCGCGCTTATTGCAGCAATGGGAATACCAGTACGTGACTTGCTGCGCAAAAACGTGCCCCCCTATGAGGTGCTTGGGCTGGCCGAGGAGAGCTTCAGTGACGATGAACTTGTCGATGCCATGCTGGCGCACCCCATTCTGATCAACCGTCCCATCGTGGTGACGTCCCTTGGCACCAAGCTGTGTCGTCCGTCAGAGGTGGTGCTGGATATTTTGCCGAGTCCTCAGCAAGGTGCCTTCAGCAAAGAAGATGGGGAGCTGGTAGTGGATGCACAAGGAAAACGGATCAAGTGATCTGGACTACCGTGTGGTTTATGAGTGATGGCAAGAGCTGCTGAAGTAGCCAGATAAAAAACGCCGATCATCCGATCGGCGTTTTGCATTGTTCGTCTCAGCTGCGGGCATTAACCCAGATTGGCGGCGACCTTGGCTTGGGCTCGTCCTTTGCGCTTGATGACAAAGCCAATGCCCAGTACCACCAGCCAGACGGGGATCAGTTCGACCGAGATCCGGAAGTCCGGGGTCATATACATGATCACCAGAATGCCAGCCATAAAGGCGAGGCAGAGGTAGTTGCCGAAGGGGTACCAGAACGCCTTGAACTTGGGCTGGACACCTTCTGCGACCTTGGCCTTGCGGAACTTGAGGTGCGCGAGGCTGATCATTGCCCAGTTGATCACCAGCGCGGAGACCACCAGCGCCATCAGCAGACCGAAGGCCTGGCCCGGCATCAGGTAGTTGATCAGCACGCAGAGCAGGGTGGCGATGGCCGAGACCGAGAGGGCAACCAGCGGCACGCCGCTCTTGTTGGTCTTGAGCAGGGCTTTCGGACCGTTGCCCTGTTTGGCCAGCCCGAACAGCATCCGGCTGTTGCAGTAGACGCAGCTGTTGTAGACCGACAGTGCCGCCGTCAGCACCACGATGTTGAGTACGGTGGCGACCAGATTGCTGTCCAGAGCGTGGAAGATCATCACGAATGGGCTGCCGCCTTCCACCACTTTACCCCAGGGGTAGAGGGACATCAGGATAGCCAGCGCGCCGATGTAGAAGATGAGGATGCGGTAGATCACCTGGTTGGTGGCCTTGGGAATGCTCTTCTCGGGGTTGTCCGCTTCGGCGGCGGTAATGCCCACCAGCTCCAGACCGCCGAAGGAGAACATGATCACCGCCATCGCCATCACCAGACCAGTGATGCCGTTGGGGAAGAAGCCCCCTTGCGCCCACAGGTTAGTGACGCTCGCCTCGGGACCGCCGGCACCGGAGATGAGCAGATAGCCGCCAAAGCCAATCATACCGATGATGGCGACCACCTTGATGATGGCGAACCAGAACTCCGTCTCGCCAAATGCTTTGACGTTGGAGAGGTTGATGGCGTTGATCAGCACGAAAAAGAAAGCTGCCGACATCCAGGTCGGGATCTCGGGCCACCAGTACTGGACATAGATGCCCACCGCAGTCAGCTCGGCCATGCTCACCAGCACGTAGAGCACCCAGTAGTTCCAGCCGGAGGCAAAACCGGCAAACTCACCCCAGTATTTGTTGGCAAAGTGGCTGAATGAACCGGCTACTGGCTCTTCCACCACCATCTCACCGAGCTGGCGCATGATCAGGAAGGCGATAAAACCGCCGATGGCATACCCCAGCAGCACCGAGGGGCCTGCCATCTTGATGGTTTGGGCAATGCCCAGAAAGAGGCCGGTACCGATGGCACCGCCCAACGCAATCAACTGAATGTGGCGGTTTTTAAGGCCGCGCTTCAGCTCCTCACCGTCTTGTTTCAAATCCATGGATCTGTCCTTTACCTATCTCTGTTGTCTCTGGTCGGTGTTGGGCTCATCCTGAGCAGGCCGCAGTGCGTAGCCAAAACCTGACGAAAGTTGTATTTGTTTCGTTACGCTGTGCCATTTTCAATTTTTAGTGTTGGCTGGCAACCGAAGCAGAATAGTGATAATCCGCCATAAATGCACCTGTTTTCCATCTCTAATGGCTGTACTTTGTACCGGCGGTAGCGTTTTTATGGTCTGCAGAGGCTTTTTGGTAGTTCTTGCTTGATATTTGTGCGGTTGAATTTTGTTTTGTTGACATCTGTTGGTTTTAGTGGGCTTTTTGTTGTGCTGGGCTACAGATGGATGCAGATGATGCCAAGCAAGCGAGCGTGCAGGGAAGAGTACAGGGAGTTGGAGTTCAGAGAGCGCGAAAGCGTGCTGCAACAAGGGGTTGCCCGGGGAGTGCAGGTGACGCTCTGGTTGGGGATTGCCGCCAGTCCGCTGCTGTTGCTGGTGGCCGCCACCCTGCTGCTGGGGTGGCTGTTACTCGGTGATCAGGCGTTGCTGCACTACTGGCAGTCGCTGTTGCTGGTGGGTGGGGTAACGGGGGCGCTCGTTGGCGGCTGGCTGGCGGAGCGGGTTCGCCTGCGCCACGGTTTGCTGGCCTTCTATGCCCGGTTGATGAACAACCCTGAGCTCAATCGTTAGTTAACGCTGGCTGTTTGCCGAGCGCAGCAGAGCGAAATCAAACAGCGGCTAGCTGGCGGCAGGTGACAAGGGCATACGCCAAGGTCATACGCCAAGGTCGACAAGCAGAGGGATAAGCATTTGTGGTGCTTATCCCTTTTTTATCCACGCTTTCCACTGTCATTCATTAAAACGACAGTTCATAGCGCCTGGCTTTTACAACTGATATGTGATTCTTATCTTTTGTCGATGCAAATAGCTGTCAAGCTGGCTTAACAGAGCTGGCGGCGCAGACCGGTCGCCTCGAGGACCTTGGCGCTGATCTCCTCCACCGAGTGGGAGCTGGTATCGAGGAAGCGGATCGCCTCCTGGCGAAACAGCCGCTCCACGCAGGCCAGCTCCTGCTCGCACTGTTCGATGGAGGAGTAGCGGCTGTTGGCACGGCGCTGGTTGCGGATCTCGTGCAGCCGCTGCGGCGCTATGGTGAGGCCAAACAGCTTGTGACGGTTGGCCTTGAGGGGGGCGGGCAGCGCCAGCATCCCCATGTCCTGCTCGATAAAGGGGTAGTTGGCGGCGCGAATGCCGAACTGCAGCGCCAGATAGAGGCTGGTGGGGGTCTTGCCGCAGCGGGAGACCCCGATCAGGATGATGTCCGCCTCATCGTACTCCCTGGTGGTGATGCCATCGTCGTTGGCCAGCGCGAAGTTGACCGCCTCGATGCGATCGTCATAGAGCTTGCGGTTCTCCATACCGTGGGTGCGGTGGAGGCGGGGCTCGGCTTTTACCCCCAGCTCCTGCTCCAGCGGGCTGACGAAGGTATTGAGAAAGTCGTGGCCGCACGCCTCCGATTTCAGTACCTCTTCCCGTACCTGCGGGTCGACGATGGTGTGAAACAGAATGGGGCGTACCCCGGTCTGGCGAAACTGCTCGTCGATGCGCATCCGTACCTGACGGGCTTTCTCCTGTGTCTCCACAAAGGGGATAGTGATCTGCTCGAAGGCCAGCGGAAACTGGCTCAGTACTGCGTGGCCGAACACTTCGGCGGTGATGGCGGTGCCGTCTGAAACATAAAATACGGTGTGCACGTAGGGCTCCTGTGATACCGCGGGTGGGGTCGCATGGGGTAAGGGGTGAGAAGTATCTCCCGAAACCATACCAGTTTTGTCAACCGGTCTGCTGTGCCCAAGTTGTGAAGTGGCTTGCAAACCTGAATCGTTATCTTTTTGTGTCGCCATTGTAGAATGTTCCGGTCATTCGACCATCCCCAACGCTTGCTCGGGGATTTTTTTGAAAACCAGTAGAAAACGTTTTCATGGTCGTTGGCAACAAAAGAAACAGACAATAACGCACCTGACTTACCCATAACCTCATCGATTAAATCGGGCGCACGAGGTGCGATGGCATCGGTGCCCACCAACCTGGAGACATCCAAGTGCAACAGTACGTGCTCTGGTACGAACAACTCGGAATGCAGGACGTAGAACGCGTTGGCGGCAAGAACGCATCCCTTGGCGAGATGATCAGCAACCTCTCTGGCGCCGGCGTATCCGTGCCGGGGGGCTTTGCCACCACCGCCTTTGCGTTTAACGAGTTTCTGGAGTCAAGCGGCCTCAACGGCAAGATCCACCATCTGCTCGACAATCTCGACGTGGACGATATCGCCGCCCTTAACCGGGCCGGTCAGCAGATCCGCGACTGGGTGATCGACGCCCCGTTTCAGCCCGAGCTGGAGCAGGCGATCCGGGTTGCCTATGAAAAGTTGAGTGCCGGTTTGGGTGATGGCATGAGTGCCTCGTTTGCGGTGCGCTCCTCCGCCACCGCCGAGGATATGCCGGACGCCTCCTTTGCCGGCCAGCAGGAGACCTTCCTCAACGTACGTGGCATCGATGCCGTCATGACGGCGGTCAAGCATGTGTTTGCTTCCCTGTTCAACGATCGCGCCATCTCCTATCGGGTGCATCAGGGCTATGACCACAAGGGCGTTGCCCTCTCGGCCGGGGTACAGCGGATGGTGCGTTCCGATCTCGCCGCCTCCGGCGTCATGTTTACCCTGGATACCGAGTCCGGCTTCAACGACGTGGTCTTTATCACCGGCGCCCATGGTCTTGGCGAGATGGTGGTGCAGGGGGCGGTCAACCCGGACGAGTTCTACGTGCACAAGCCGACCCTCAAGGGGGGCCGCCCGGCGGTGGTGCGCAAGACCCTGGGCTCCAAGCTTATCAAGATGACCTACTCGGACGATGCCGGTCACGGCCGTCAGGTGAAGATTGTCGATACCGATGAGGCTGAGCGCAGCCGCTTCTGCATCAGCGATGAGGAGGTGATGGCGCTGGCCAAGCAGGCCCTTATCATCGAGCAGCACTATGGCCGCCCGATGGATATCGAGTGGGCCAAGGATGGTCAGGATGGCCAGCTCTATATCGTGCAGGCACGCCCGGAAACCGTGCGCAGCCGTCAGGAGGCCAACACCCTCGAGCGTTTTGCCCTCAAGCAAGCGGGCAAGGTGCTGATTGAGGGACGAGCCATCGGCCACAAGATTGGTGCGGGCCCGGCGCGAGTTATCTCCTCCATCAGCCAGATGGACGAGGTGCAACCCGGCGACGTGCTGGTCACCGACATGACCGACCCGGACTGGGAGCCCATCATGAAGCGGGCCTCCGCCATCGTCACCAACCGGGGCGGCCGCACCTGTCACGCCGCCATTATCGCTCGCGAGCTGGGCATTCCGGCGGTGGTGGGCTGTGGCAACGCTACGGATCATATTGAGCCGGGTCAGCGGATCACCGTCTCCTGCGCGGAAGGGGATACCGGTTTTATCTATGACGGCGAGCTGGACTTCGACGTGGCGGTGACCGAGGTGGGCAATATGCCGCGCCTGCCCATCAAGATCATGATGAACGTCGGCAACCCGGACCGCGCTTTCGACTTTGCCCAACTGCCCAATGCTGGCGTAGGGCTGGCGCGTCTTGAGTTCATCATCAACCGGATGATCGGGGTGCACCCCAAGGCCTTGCTGGAGTTTGACCAGCAAACGCCAGAGCTGCAGGCCACCATCGGCAAGATGATCGCCGGTTACGACAGCCCGCGGGAGTTCTACGTGGCCAAGCTGACCGAGGGGATCGCCACTCTGGGCGCTGCGTTCTGGCCGGAGCGGGTGATCGTGCGGATGTCGGACTTCAAGTCCAACGAGTACGCCAATCTGGTGGGCGGCCGTGGCTACGAGCCTCATGAAGAGAACCCGATGATCGGTTTTCGTGGCGCATCCCGCTACATCGCCGACAGCTTCCGACCCTGCTTTGCCCTCGAGTGCGAGGCGATCAAGCGGGTGCGCGATGTGATGGGGCTGACCAACGTCGAGGTGATGATCCCCTTCGTGCGCACCGTGGGCGAGGCGGAGCAGGTGATCGACATCCTGGCCGAGAACGGTCTGCGCCGTGGCGAGCGGGGGCTCAAGGTGATCATGATGTGCGAGATCCCGAGCAACGCCCTGTTGGCAGACAAGTTCCTCGAGCACGTGGATGGCTTCTCCATCGGCTCCAACGACATGACCCAGCTCACCCTTGGGCTGGATCGGGATTCCGGGCTCATCGCCCATCTGTTCGACGAGCGCAACGAGGCGGTCAAGGCGTTGCTGGCGATGGCCATTGCCGCTGCGCGCAAGGCGGGCAAGTATGTGGGGATCTGCGGTCAGGGCCCATCCGATCATCCGGACTTCGCCGCCTGGCTGGTGGAGCAGGGGATCGATTCGGTGTCGCTCAATCCCGATACGGTGGTCGATACCTGGCTCTATCTGGCGGAGCAGCATGGTGCCAAGTAAGTCACTATCAAAATGAGCAGCAGAAAGGGGGCCATAATGGCCCCCTTTGTTATTTGTCTGTCGCGGCCTATTTCGGCTGCTGTTCGGCCCCCGACAGCTCGATCTGCACATTCACCCCTTCGCTCTTGAGCTTGGTGGCGATGGCGTTGAGGTCGGTGCCCGGTTTGGCCTCCAACAGGGCGATACCGCCACTGCTCTGTTTGAAAATCAGGCCGTGGCGAGTCGCTAGTGTTCTGGCGCTGGCATCGTCCGCTTCCACCAGCAGGGTGCCGCTTACAGTCAGCTCCGGGCTGGCTGCCCCTTGCATCAACACATCGCCGCGACGCAGAGTCTGCTGTGGCGCCTTGCCGTCAAGAGAGCGGGCGACCCGCTTCTTGCTGCCGTTGTCGGGAATGAGGTAGGTCTGGCCGTTCACCTCTATGGTGCTGTACTGCTTGCCATCCATGGTGACGGACTCCTGGGCGCAGAGCTGTCCCGAGAGGGGGGCCAGCAGGGTTGCCAGAAGCAAGGTAACAGGTTTGTTCATGGTAATACTCCTAGCGTGTTAGCTGCGGGTGGCATCGTGACCCAGGACCCGCAGGGACCATGAGATCAGTTTGCCCGGTTGGCGATTGTTGCGCTCGGTCAGAGTAGTGCGCTCACGGGTTTGGCGATTGAGCAGCGATACCTGGCGGGTATCGTTGGCAACGTCGGTTACCTCCAGTCGCCACTGGCCCTCGGCCGATTCACCGTAGAACTTGTGGGAGAGCATGCGCATGTCGCGCAGCCCCTTGGTACGCACAAAACCCAGTTGCTGCTGGTCGAGGGATTGGCCCACCAGACTGTTCAACGGATTGAGCAGTATGCTGCGGGTACCGCTGGGGGAGACCAGCTCGATCAAGAGGTCGGGCAGGCGCTGATGATCCAGACTCACCATCACCTGAACCGCTTCCACTGTCAGTGGTGTCGCGATGGGGGTTGTCGAGGTGGTCGGGCTGTTGCCGATATCGGCAATGGCGGCAGATGGCTTGTCCACCGGTGTCACCTTCTGCCATGGCAGCTGGACCAGCGGGGGCAGGGGCTGGTGAGTGGCTGCCAGCTCAAGGGCCTTGTTGACGTCGATCAGACCAAAGCCGTAAGTGGGGCTGAACCACATGCCGGCGGCATTACGCTCCCACCCTTCCAGTCCCTTGACGTCACGGAGTCTGCCTGTGCTGCTGGTGTAGCTGACCATGACAGGGGGATGGGCGGCATCGACCCGGGTCGCGCTGCGCGCCAGCAGATCCCGAAAATCGCGTACTGACAGATCCGGGTAGGCGGACATCAGCAGTGCCATGGCGCCGGAGGTGCTTGGGGTGGCGGAAGAGGTGCCGTTCATCACGCCGTTATAATCGCAGCTGGCATCCAGTTGCGGATTGCCGTGCAGCCGGTTGGTGCTGGGATCATCGGTTCGGTTATAACCCATGTCGCAGCCGGGCAGATCCGTGGTCACCATGGCGGGGGAGTTAGTTCCGTACTCGCCGCCGGTGGCGCTCAGGAAGACGTTGCTGCCGACGCTGGAATAGGAGGATCTGACCCCGTCGGCGTTGAGGGCACTCACCACCAGGTTCCAGAAGTTGCTGTTGGAAGGATCGAGGTTGCTGTTTTCAAATGGCAATTTGGGGCCGTTACCGCTGCGGCTCAGCACATAGCGACCTGCCGCAATTCTGTTGAAGCCGTTGCCGGCTGCCTTGATATAGGCCGCCCCTTGCGCTTTGAGGGTTTGCTGCTCAAAGAGGCGATCGAGCTGCACCTGATCGAGATCGTTAGCTGGACGGGGATTGACCAGGCTCATGCCATAGCTCTGGTTGAACACCCTGTTATCGCGGCTGGCGGTGCTGTCTCCAAGAGCGTAGAGCCAATCCTTTTGTAACTGCTCACTCTCGTTATCCAGCAGGTTGAATCCCTGCAACCGGGCCCGCGGGGCGATCCCCTTGGTGCCGATGGCATTGTCCACGGCGGCTATGATACCGGCGACCGAGGTGCCATGGGCCGCATCCGGATCAGTCGGGGTCGGATCATCGCTGCCGGTCACCACGTTTTTCGAACCCGGACGCACATTGTCTGCCAGATCCGGATGGGCAATGGCCAGCCCATCATCCACCACGGCGACATTGATATCCTGACCCAACACGCCGGTGCGATGAGCCCACCAGAGGTTGAGATCATTACCTGCTACCCCTGGCTTGGCACTGAAACCATCCTGGCCGCTGTTGAGCAGATACCACTGCTGATCCTGCAGGGGATTGGTGCCGGGCAGGCAGCGCTCGGTGCTGCTGCGGCCGATATCAACGCCGCTCTCCTTGCCGGTGAGCGGCGCACAACCTTCATTTGCCTGAACCAGCGCACTGGGCAGGGTCGACAGCAGTGCTGTGATCGCCAGTGCTAACGATGTTTGCTTCATTATTTTTAAACTCCATCTTATAAGGCACCTTCCTGGGTGCGATGGAAATCTATACACGGGTGGTAGGGGTTCAAAAAGAGCCATTTTCAAAAAGCACGACCAGCTTCAAAGAAATTTGATCCGGTTTGTGGTAGGTATTCCAATGACGCTGGTTATGTGCTCTATTGAGAATTGCTCTCATTTTTTGTTACTGATCTTTTTATCTGTAATTCGCTCTCTCGTGACTCTCCTTCGCAGCAACCATCCCGATTCGGGGCCATCCCGAGGGGAGGGCGTGCGCTCTTGAACCTGAACGACATGTGGCTGTGTGCCAACCTGAGTGTAGGTATGTGTGGGGGTATGACAGCAAGGGTGATGAAGTGGTGGTGGGCCAGCGGTTTATTGCTTGGCGGCGGTGGATGGCTCTGTTATGGTAACCAAAATAGCCGTTTGGATGGCTAGATTGCTGCGATTTGAGGGACCTAATCTCTGAGAGCCATCCCGCCGCAGTCCCATAGCTTGATGCGTACCTGACAGGGAGTCCCTATGCCGTTTCGTTCCTTCTTATCTTTCTTATCTTTTCCTTTTACTGCTTCCTTGCGCGCCACTGCTGGCGCCAGCACCTTTATTGCCGCGATGGCGGTCGGGAGCCTCTCTTTTTCCGTGGTTGCCGCCGATGTGCCCTTGCCGACCAAACAGGAGATTGTGATTGGTACTACGGTGGGGGATTTTGCCGACATGGTGACCGACTCCATCAAGCCGCAGCTGGAGGCCAAGGGGTACAAGGTCAAGCTGGTGGAGTTCACCGACTATGTGACCCCCAATATTGCGCTGGCTGACGGATCACTGGATGTGAACTGCTTCCAGCACAAACCTTATCTGGAGAGTTTTGCCAAAGATCGCGGCTTGTCGCTGGCGCCCATTACTCAGGTGCCAACCGGTCCGATGGGGCTCTATTCCGGCAAGCTGGCGGCACTCGACAAGGTGAAAGAGGGAAGCACAGTTGCTATCCCTAACGACCCCACCAATCAGGCGCGGGCGCTGTTGATGCTGCAGGATCTCGGTTGGCTCACGCTTAAGGAGGGGATAAACCCGCTCAAGGCGAGCGAATTTGATGTGGTGAACAATCCGCGTAATCTCAAACTGGTGCAGCTGGAGGCGGCGCAACTGCCCCGCTCGCGAGAGGATGTGGACTTCTCGGTGATCAACGGTAATTTTGCTGCCTCCAGCGGTATCCCGTTCAGTGAAGGACTGTTTCTGGAGCGCAGCTACGACTTCATCAACTGGGTGGTGGTGAAAAGTGCAGATGCGGAGCAGCCGTTTGCCAAAGATGTGGCGGCAGCCTACAACTCGGCGGCTTTCAAAGCCTATGCAGCCAAGCGTTTCGTCGGCTACAAGTACCCGCAAGGGTGGCAGGGCTAACGCTCCGTCAGGGTGGAACTATTCGGTAGTTGCATAAAAAAACGCCCCGAATTCGGGGCGTTTTTATGGTATCAAGCCATCAGGGCGGGCTTCACTGGTTGCGATAGAAGCGATTCAGCTCGTTCATCACCTGGATCATGGCGCCCATATCAGGGGTACCGTGCTTGATCGGGCGATAGCTGTTGCGCTCCAGTAGTTCGAAGTCACCCTGCTTGTTGAAGTGGGTGATGGTATCACCCTCATAGATGGCGAAGTCGTTCTGATCCCCGGCCAGCAGCCAGTTGCGCGGGCTGGTATCAAACAGTGAGCGACCAATGCTGTAATCCCGCGCCGGATTGCGCACCCCCAGCATCCCCTGCATCAGGGTCGGTGCCAGATCGAAATGACTGCTCGGTTGTTCCCGAACGTTACTGCTGCGCCCCGGCCAGGCCAGTACCAGCGGTACCTGCACCTGATAGGGGGAGTAGTTGCTGCCTGCGCCCCAGCTGTTGCCACGGGTATCGTTGAACTCCTGACCGTGGTTGGCGGTGATCACCACAATGGTGTTGCTATCCATCCCTTGCGCCTGCAATTTGGTCAGCATCTGCTCGAGTAACTGGTCGGTATAGAAGACCGCGTTCTTGTAGCGATTCTCCAGCTTTTGCAGGTTCTCCGGCCGATAGGCGGTCGCCGGATTGAAGTTGGCAAGCTCCGGCTGGAACGGCCCCTTCATGGTGGCGGGCAACTGGTAGTCCCCTGGACCTGAAAGATAGACCAGCGAGAACCAGGGACGCTCGGGGGGGCGCGTCTCCAGCCACTGCTGCCAGTCCGTCAGCAGTTTGCCATCGTCACTCTGTTCGGAGACAAACACCTGTTTGCGCAGACCTGCGAGGATGCTCTGGCGATACTGCTGGGCATCTTTCATCGCGCCAAACAGCCCGAACTGGTAATCCTGACGCAGCATTTCGTCGAACAGCACCGGCGGACGTTTGTCGCTGCTGATCTCTTTGTAGTAGTGGCCGGGCAGCCCGTAGAAGAGGCTGAACATCCCCATCAGATCGTCGTTACCGCCACTCAGGTGATTGCGGAACGTCAGATGCTGATCCGCATAGCGCTGCAGATTGGGCATGTTGATGTTATTGAGCATGTCAAAACGCAGGGAGTCGACCACCACAATCAGCAGATTGTTGTGGGTCAGGGGCGCGTTGACGTTGAGCGGGCGTAGCGGATAGTGCATCCGGCTGTCGCTGTTATCACCCTGGGAGGCTGCCTGCTTCTCGTACTGTTCCAGATCCAGCCAGCCATGTTTGGCCAGGAAGGAGCGGGCCGTCATGGGGTAGGAGAGGGGGAAGTTGGCGCGCTGCATGGTGATGGGCTGATAGAGGGTCGCGTCCGCCCAGCTGTTGACCACATGGGTCAGAATAAAGCAGATCAGCAGGGCCAGCCCGACCTGATTGCCGTACTGGCGGCGTTTGCGCTTGTTGATCTTGCGCCATACATAGGCCGACAGCAGCAGTTGCAGCAGGAAGATGGTGGGCACCGCCACGAAGATGATGCTCCAGATTGAGCCCTCTTCGGTTTGTGCCTGATCAAGCAGCAACTGCCAGACCTGACTGTTGAGGTGGAACTTGAACAGCCGGAATACCTGGGTGTCGATCAGCAGCACCACCAGCGCCAGAGTAGCGATGATGGCCGCGATAAACCGCAACGACTTCTCCCTGGGTAGCACGAAGCTGAGCGGGAAGATGGTCAACAGGTAGGTGACAAAACTCAGAAACGAGAAGTGGCCAATCCAGCTTACAACGAGATAGATCACGCCAAGCGTGGTCGATGGCCAGCTGATGGCACCCAGATAACGGGTGGCAATCAGCATGGCCAGAATAATGTTGAAGAAGGAGAACCAATGCCCCCAGGTGATCAGGCGAGAGACATTATCACGATAGGGGTTACCGGTTTCGACCATAGTGATCCATCTGCGTTGAGAAACGTCAAATCAACAGAGTCCGCGACTCAGTGTGCGTCGTGGCGATTATCGACCGATGCGGTCAGGGCCTGGACAAACTTTTCAGTGATGGCCTGGCGCTGGGCCGGTGCCATACCGTTGATGATATTGGTGGTCAGATTGCCAAGCACCATAAGGCTGAGATCCACCGGCGCCTTATGCTTTTCCAGCGCGGTGATCAGGTCGTTCATCAGAGCGTCAAATTGCTCGTTATTGTACTTTGATACGATAGGCATAATCTTCAGTTCATCTCGGTTCAAAGCGCCTTATAATACTTCACCCTTTCGGCTAACACTATGGCTTTGTGACATGAGTCTCGATATCGACAAGATCATTCTTCACTCCTTGCGCCAGGGCGGCGATGGTCAACCCCACGCCGATACCCGCAGCCAGATCCTGCCCCCTGATGAGGCGGTACAAGGGCTGATGGCGGAACTGCATCGGATCTATAACGGCAAGGGCGGCAAGGGCTTTGGCTTCTTTGCCGACCCCGAGGCCGCCGTCGCTGAGCTGGCCGACGGTGAAGAGGCTCCCAAGCAGCCTTCACCCGCATTTCGTATCGCCCTCGAACAGCTGCTCGACGAGCAGACCGAATTCGTTCCCTTCTCGGTCACCGTGACCCAGATGCTGGTCAAGCAGCTGGTGGAGCACGCCCTCGATGAACAAGGGGTGCTGCTGTTTGCCAAATATAACTACGTCGGGGTCGATTATCTGCTGATCGCCCTGCTGGAGGGCAAGGAGAGCGTCACTGTCAGCGAAGCGCTGGAATTGCGCCATATCCAGTATCTGGATATCGGCAAACTCAATCTGGTGGCCCGCATTGATTTGACCGAATGGAAAACGCAGGCCGATTCGCGCCGCTATATCACCTTCAGCAAGGGGCGCATTGGTCGCAAACTGGGCGACTTCTTTATGGATCTGCTGGGTGCCCGTGAGGGCATGGATGCCAAGGTACAAAATAAAGGCTTGCTGCAGGCAGTCGAAGATTATTGCGACAGTCGTCAGCTCGAACCGACCGAGCGCAATGACTATAAAAAGCAGGTCTTCAAATATTGCACCGAACAGGCCAGTGCCGGTGAAGAGATCGAAATTAAAGAGCTGTCTGCTGAGCTCTCTTCAAAAGAAGCAGGCGAAGGCGATCTCGATTTTTACAGCTTTATCGGTCAGGAGTATGAGCTGGAAGATCGCTTCCCGGCGGATCGCTCTACCCTGCGCGGGTTGACCAAGTTTGTCGGCTCAGGCGGCGGCTTGACTCTGAGCTTTGAGCAGAAGCTGCTCAACAGCCGGATTTTCTACGATCCCCAGACCGACACCCTGACCATCAAGGGGGTGCCGCCTAATCTCAAGGATCAGCTGCTGCGCCAGTCGTAGTCATGCTCCCGAGTGTGATCAAGTCGTCATTTCTGGCAAAAAGAGACTCCGCCCCGGCGGGGTCTCTTTTTTTATCGCGCCAGGGCAGACCTCGAAACTGGCGCGGTACTTTGTTAACAAATCAAACAAAATAAACCACCTGAAAGGGTTTTCATTGGGGTGAAAACCCTTTCATTTGTGAAATTTTATTTCATTTCAGTAATTATTATTCTGTGGTTGTCTGGAATTAAGCCGATAAATGGCCGTAATTCCCTGAAATAAGAAAATGTTTTCAAAACTTTCTGGAAGGAAATACGTAATTGCATTTCAAAAATGCGAGTTGCGTCATGTGAGCCGTTTGCCGCTTGGGATAATATTCATCTCGCACACAATGCTCTTACAGCGCGGAACTAATACAAGGAAAGGCTCATGAAAAAGAAATTGCTGTCATCCCTGATCGGTCTGGCCACTCTTGGCGTCGCTTGCTCTGCTACTGCTGCCATCGATGAAGGCCAGCTGACCATCTGGATCAACGGTGACAAGGGATACAACGGTCTGGCTGAAGTGGGTAAGAAGTTTGAAGCAGAAACCGGCATCAAGGTTACTGTGGCTCACCCGGATCAGGTTGAAGTGAAATTCCAGCAAGCCGCCGCCACTGGCAACGGCCCGGACATCTTCTTCTGGGCTCACGACCGTTACGGTGAGTGGGTCAAAGCCGGTTTGCTGGTTCCGGTCACGCCGAACGCTGCCACCAAAGGCAAATTTGAACAGCTGGCATGGGATGCCATGACTGTTGATGGCAAAACCTATGGCTACCCGGTTGCCATGGAAGCGGTCAGCCTGATCTATAACAAAGACCTGCTGCCCGAGCCGCCGAAAACTTTCGAAGAGATCGCCAAGATTGACGAGACGCTGAAGAAAAATGGCAAGCGCGCCATCATGTGGGCTTATGACACCCCCTACTTCAGCTATCCGTTGGTGGCTGCCAACGGTGGTTACGCCTTCAAGAAAACCGCTACCGGTTATGACGTCAAAGATACCGGCGTGAACAACGCAGGTGCCAAGATGGGCGTGGGCTACATCTCCGAGATGATCAAGTCCGGTCACCTGGAAAAAGGCATCGACTACGGTGTGATGGACGCCAAGTTCAACAAGGGCGAAGTGGCCATGATGATCAACGGTCCCTGGGCCTGGAGCAACCTGGACAAGAGCGGCATCAAGTATGGCGTAGCGCCGCTGCCGACCCTCAATGGTCAACCGGCCAAGGCTTTCGTTGGCGTACTGGGTGCCACCATCAACGCCGCCAGCCCGAACAAGGATCTGGCCATCGAGTTCCTGGAAAACTACCTGTTGACCGATGCCGGTCTGGCGCCGGTTAACGCCGACAAGCCGCTGGGTGCCGTTGCGCTGAAATCCTTCCAGAAGACCCTGGAGTCCGATGCGAACATCAAGGCCACCATGCAAAATGCCCAGGCTGGCGAGCCGATGCCATCCGTGCCCGAGATGAGCCGTTTCTGGTCCTCCTTTGAAACTGCACTCAAAAACGTGACCTCCGGTCGTCAAAGTGTTGACGAAGCGCTGGATACCGCTGCCAAGCGTATCGTTCAGTAAGCTCGCATCACCCGGGAGGCTGTCACGGCCTCCCGCTCTCTCAAATCTCTCTTGGCGTTATAAAGGTTAATTGGCATGGAAGTAGTACCTTCTATTGAATCCTATGCCGGTCCGAAGGATAAGCACACCTGGCTTAAGTGGACCATCGCAGCTCTGGTTGCCATCCTCAACGGTTATGCAGCCGTGATGATGTATGCCAGCGGCGAGTGGGTATTCGCTCTGCTGGACCTGGTGGTGGTCTCCGTCGGTCTGTATGTCTTCATGAACAAGAAGACCTATGCCCACCGCTATATCTTCCCCGGTGTGGCTGGCATGGTTGTTTTTATCATCTTCCCTCTTGCCTACACGATCGGCATCGCCTTCACCAACTACTCGGGGTCCAACTTGCTCTCTGTGGAGCAGGCGCGGGACTATCATCTGAAGAAAACCTACAAGGTAGCGGGCGGTGAATTCGACTTTACTCTGCTGGGTGGCGACAACGGTCAGTTCCAGCTGCTGCTGACACAGGATGATCAATCCTTTATCAGCCAACCGCTTTCTCTGTTAAACAACAAGGCCCGTGCTCGGGCGATCCGTGAAGGTCGCTCATCTGAGTCTGTGCAAGTCGTTGAGTTGCAACCCATTACTGGTGAGGTTGCGCTAGAAGCGGCGCCTATCCGTGCCATCGTTGAGCATCGTACTCACCTGAGTGAGCTTGATCTGGTATTGCCGGATGGCGGCACCCACCTCACCCTGAGCAGCCTGCGCAAGTTTGCCGCCCAGAAGCAGCACTACACTCGCCTGATGGATGGTGCCGTGCTCAAGTCAGGGGTGGTGATCAAAGACAGCAACCTGCTGCGTGATACCCAGAATGGCGAGCTGATGCTGCCCAACGGCGAGACCGGCTTCTATCAGTATATCGACCAGCAGGGTCAGTTTGTCGGCAAGGGCATTGCCCCGGGCTTCGTGGTGAGCGTGGGTTGGAAGAACTTCGCACGCATCGTCACCGATCCGGGCATCCAGTCGCCCTTCCTGCAGATCTTTGTCTGGACCGTGATCTTCTCTACCTGTTCAGTCGCCTTCACCCTGGCCATTGGCATGGTGCTGGCCTCACTGGTGCAGTGGGAAGAGCTCAAGGGGCGCGGTTTCTATCGGGTCATGCTGATCCTGCCCTATGCGATCCCGGCGTTTATCTCCATCCTGGTGTTCAAGGGGTTGTTCAACCAGAACTTCGGTGAGATCAACATGTTCCTGGAAGCGGCCTTTGGTATCAAACCGGACTGGTACACCAACCCCTTCCTGGCCAAGGTGATGATCCTGATCGTCAACACCTGGCTCGGCTACCCCTACATGATGATCCTCTGCATGGGCCTGCTCAAAGCCATTCCGGAAGATCTCTATGAAGCGTCCGCCATGGACGGTGCCGGCCCGGTACAGAACTTCTTCAAGATCACCGTGCCGCTGCTGATGAAGCCGCTGACACCCCTGTTGATTGCCTCGTTTGCCTTCAACTTCAACAACTTCGTGCTTATCCAGTTGTTGACCAACGGTGCGCCCGACATCATCGGCGCCAGCACCCCGGCCGGTACCACCGACTTGCTGGTGAGTTATACCTACCGGATTGCATTCCAGGGATCGGGTGGTCAGGACTACGGTCTGGCCAGTGCCATCGCTACCGCCATCTTCCTCATCGTGGGTGCGCTGGCGCTGCTCAACCTGAAATTGTCCAAAGCCGACAAGCAGCTGTAAGGAGGCTTCAACATGGCAATCGTACAACCCAAATCAGTCAAATACCGGGTGTGGGCAACCCACCTGGTCATGTGGGGCTTCCTGGCGCTGATCATCTTCCCGTTGATCATGGTTATCGCCATCTCGTTCCGTAGCGGTAACTTTGCGGTAGGGGAGATCATCCCCTCCAATCCGACCCTGGATCACTGGAGGCTGGCGCTGGGCATGACAGTGACCAACGCCGATGGCAGCATCACGCCACCGCCGTTCCCGGTACTGACCTGGCTCTGGAACTCCATCAAGATCGCCGGCATCACCGCCCTGATGATCGTGGTGCTCTCCACTACCTGTGCCTACGCCTTTGCCCGTCTGCGGTTTCGTGGCAAGTCCACCATCCTGCAGGGCATGCTGATTTTCCAGATGTTTCCGGCAGTGTTGGCGCTGGTGGCCATTTATGCGCTCTTTAACAAGATTGGTGACTACATCCCCTGGTTGGGTCTCAACACCCACGGTGGCCTGATCCTCGCCTACATGGGGGGGATTGCCCTGCACGTCTGGACCATCAAGGGCTACTTCGAGACCATCGACTCCTCCCTGGAGGAGGCGGCGGCCATCGACGGAGCGACCCCGTGGCAGGCATTTCGCCTGATCCTGTTGCCCCTGTCGGTGCCCATCCTGGCGGTAGTGTTTATTCTGGCCTTTATCGGTTCCATTACCGAGGTGCCCATGGCCTCTATCCTGCTGCAGGATGTGAACAATCTGACCCTGGCGGTCGGGGCCCAGCAGTACCTCTATCCGCAGAACTATCTGTGGGGTGATTTCGCGGCGGCCGCAGTGCTCTCCGGTTTCCCCATCACTGTGGTCTTCCTGTTGGCACAGCGCTGGTTGGTGGGCGGTCTGACTGCTGGTGGTGTGAAAGGTTAAGTGGCGCCACGCGGCCTGCACCGAGGTGTTCCTGCTGGTCTATCTCAGGGCGGGTTAGTCGGTGGCCTCACCACTGGCGGTGTGAAAGGTTAAGTTTATGGCCGGGGGAGTTAACTCCCCCCGCTATCACGATTTGCAAAGATTCAAGAGCGGAGCTCGTCATGGCTGAAGTAGTACTCAACAACGTTCGCAAAAATTACGATCCGGCTGTTCACAAGGACACCCTGCGCAATATCAACCTCTCCATCAAGGAGGGGGAGTTCATCGTCTTCGTCGGCCCGTCCGGCTGCGGTAAATCCACCCTGCTGCGGATGATCGCGGGTCTGGAAGACATCACCAGTGGTGAGCTGACCATCGGTGGTCGTTACATGAATGACGTGCCGCCGGTAGAGCGCAACGTCGGCATGGTGTTCCAGTCCTACGCCCTGTATCCGCACATGAACATCTACGAGAACATGGCCTTTGGCCTCAAGCTCAAGAAGATGGACAAGGAGAACATCCACAAGCGGGTGATGCGCGCCGCCGAGATCCTGGGTCTCGAGCCGCTGCTGGACAGAAAACCCAAGGCCCTCTCCGGTGGTCAGCGTCAGCGTGTCGCCATCGGTCGCTCCATCGTGCAGCAGCCGCAGGTGTTCCTGTTTGACGAGCCGCTCTCCAACCTGGATGCCGCCCTGCGGGTCAAGATGCGGATCGAGATCGCCAAGCTGCACAAGGAGCTCAACTCCACCATCATCTACGTGACCCACGATCAGGTGGAAGCGATGACCCTGGCCGACAAGATTGTGGTGCTGAGCCCGCTCAAGGGCGAGGCGGCCACCAACCTGGAGCAGTTCGGTTCTCCGCTGGATCTCTACCACAATCCGGACAACAAATTCGTGGCGGGCTTTATCGGCTCTCCCAAGATGAACTTCCTGGCGGGCGAGTTGCTGGAGATTGGCGAGCAGGAGTGCCTGGTCAAGCTGACTTCTGGCGATACCGTGCGTGCCCGGGTCGATGCCCGCAGTGGCGCTGTGGGTGACAAGGTGGAGCTGGGTATTCGCCCCGAGCATCTGATGCCACTGGATCACCCCCATGCACACAGCAAGGTGAGCGGAACAGTGCAGGTGGCCGAGCACCTGGGTGCCGAGTCCTTCGTTTATATGGATGTGGATGGTCACGACTTTACCGTCAAGGCCACCTCGGATGTGGATGTGGCGACCGGTCAGACTTACAGCGTGGGTATCCCGGCCGAAGCCTGCTACCTGTTTGATGCCAAGGAGCAGGCGTTCCCCCGTACCGCCAAATATATCCGTACCTGATTTTTGTTGTGCCGGTTTTCCTTTCTTAATAATCAATGCCTTTTTGCCGGTCGTCAGACCGGCTTTTTATTGCCTGCGATGTGAACATGCAGATAGGCAGGGTAACCCGGTTCAAGCCTCGAGTTCGGCGGTAATATCGGGCACAAAGGTCTGGTTGGTCAGGGGCGGGCGCTCATACCCTTCGGTCTTGATGGGGGGGAGCTTGATGGGCTCGTAGTGGATCGCCTCGTAGGGCACCTTGCCAAGCAGATGTGCGATGCAGTTGAGGCGGGCACGGCGCTTGTCGTCCGCCTCCACCACGAACCAGGGACAATCCTCGGTGTCGGTGTAGGTGAACATGTCATCCTTGGCACGGGAGTACTCCACCCAGCGTGAGCGGGACTGCAAATCCATCGGGCTGAACTTCCAACGCTTGATAGGCGTATTTATCCGCTCTTTGAAGCGCTTCTCCTGCTCCTCGTCACTGACCGAGAACCAGTATTTGATCACCGTGATGCCGGAGCGGATCAGCATCCGCTCAAACTCGGGGCAGGCGCGCAGAAACTCGCGATACTCGGCATCGCTGCAAAATCCCATTACCCGCTCGACCCCGGCCCGGTTGTACCAGGAGCGGTCAAACAACACCATCTCACCAGCGGCGGGCAGGTGAGCCACATAACGCTGAAAGTACCACTGAGAGCGCTCACGATCGGAGGGGGCGGGCAGCGCCGTGACCCGGCAGACCCGGGGGTTTAGCGGCTCGGTGATCGCCTTGATGACTCCCCCCTTGCCGGCGGCGTCCCGTCCCTCGAACAGTACCACCACCTTGAGCCCCTCCTGCTTGACCCACTCCTGCAGCTTGACCAGCTCCTCCTGCAGATGGGCAAGGTGGTGCTCGTAGCACTGCTTGTCCAGACGCGGCCGCTTCTTGCTTTTCTCCTTCGCCATGGGCTTCTCCTTTTGGCATCCTTTCATGGGTGACTTCCCTGAGTCACTTTCAGCTTGCACCAGGGAGGCGTCACCTGCCAAGGGGGACGTGATACACTGCCCGCCCATCGCTGGCAACAGGAGATAACATGAAGCATTTTATGGAGATAGCAGGCCGCCGGATGGCCTATCTGGACGAAGGGCAAGGGCCGGTGCTGCTGTTTGGTCACAGCTATCTGTGGGACAGCGCCATGTGGGCGCCGCAAATCGAGGCGCTCAAGGGCAGCTATCGCTGCATCGTCCCCGAGCTGTGGGGCCACGGTGATTCCGACCTGCTCCCCGATGGTGGCTGCACCCTGGCGACTCTGGCGCGGGATCAGCTGGCGCTGCTCGATGCCCTCGGGGTTGACGAGTTCGTGTTGGTGGGCCTCTCCATCGGCGGTATGTGGGGGGTGGAGCTGGCGCGCATGGTGCCAAACCGCCTCAAGGGACTGGTGCTGATGGACAGCTTTGTTGGCCTTGAGCCCCAGATCACCTGTGAGCGCTACCTTGGCATGTTGACGATGATCGAACAGCAGGGCTCCGTGCCGGCGCCCATCGTTGCACAGGTTGCGCCACTCTTTTTTGCGAATCAGCCTGATGAGGCGCTGATGAGTGGCTTCAAGGCGCGTCTGGCCGCTTGGCCAAACGAGAAGATTGCCGCCATGGTGGCGGTGGGCCGCAGCTTTGTGACCCGCGAAGATCGTATCGAGTGGCTGGAGGAGATCACCACTCCCGCACTGGTGATGACCGGCTGCGAAGACAAGGCCCGTCCGGTGCTGGAGGGCTATCTGATGGCCGAGGTGCTCGGTTGCCCGTTCAAGGAGATCCCGGCAGCCGGGCATATCTCGACGCTGGAGAATCCCACTTTCGTCAATGCGCAGTTGAGCGCGTTTCTGGCCGCCCTGTAACCCAGTGTGGTGCCATATTGGCGCGATGTGACCCACCCAAAACGGGAGCCAATGGCTCCCGTTTTGATAGTGCTTGCATCATGGCGCGGTATCAGCTTGCGCTGTTGGCCGCCTCTTCCCGCTGGGGCCAGGCGTTGAGCACCGCCTTGACCAGGGTGGCGAGGGGGATGGCGAAAAAGACCCCCCAGAATCCCCACAAGCCGCCAAACACCAGCACGGCGATGATAATGGCCACGGGGTGCAAGTTCACCGCTTCCGAGAAGAGCAGGGGAACCAGCAGGTTGCCATCGAGTGCTTGAATGACCAGATATGCCACCATCAGCCAGGCGAACTCGCTGGAAAATCCCCATTGAAACAGGGCCACCATGGCGACAGGAACAGTGACGGCCGCAGCCCCTATATAGGGAATAAGTACCGAGAAGCCGACCGCCACCGCCAGCAGCGCAGAGTAGCGCAGTCCCATCAGGGCGAAGGCAATATAGGTTGCGATACCCACGATCAGGATCTCGATCACCTTGCCCCGCACATAATTGATGATCTGGCCGTTCATCTCGGTCCATACCCGGTTGACCAGTGCCCGGTTACGCGGCATGAAGCGAGCCAGCCCGTTTAGCAGCTCCTGCTTGTCCTTGAGCATAAAGAAGACCATCAGGGGGACCAGAATGAGGTAGATCAGGATGGCCACCACGTTGACCAGCGAGCTGAGTGAGGCGCTAACCAGGTGTTCGCCCCCCCTGAGGATACGCTGACGTATATTGTCGATGACGGTCTCCACCAGACTGACATCAATCAGCTCAGGGTAGCGGTCGGGCAGGGTGCGGACATAGTCTTGGGCATGGGTCAGCATGGCCGGTGCTTCTTTGGCCAGGTTGATCCCCTGATTGACCAGGGTCGGGATAAGACCCAGCAAGGAGGCAACCGCCACTGCGATAAAAAGGATCAGGATGACGCTGGTCGCCATGGAGCGCGATAGCCCAGCACGTTGCAGGCGGGCGACCGGCCATTCCAGCAGATAGGCCATGACGATGGCCACCAGAATAGGAGCAAGTAAATTGCCAAACAGCCAGAGCACGGCGAAGCCGAACGTCAGTAACAGGAACAGGGTAACGGCATCGGGATCGGAAAAACGAGTCTGATACCAACGCTTCAATACTTCTAACATGAGTGCATCCTTACATCACTGGGGCTCAAGATGGCTGTTTCGCCCCGACAACCAACTGTAAAGAGAGGGTATTGTCCGGTTCTTGGCGCAGCGCGACATGATGGCCCTGACGGTGAAGATAGGCCGGAATATCCTGCCTTGAGCCCGCATCAGCCAGCCGTATGGTGACGGTTTGGCCATTTTTGGCCTCCCTTAACCAGAGCTTGAGCCGGATCAGCGGCTCGGGACAACGCCAGGGGGTCAGGTCGAGCACTTCCATAGGGACTCCATCAGGCAGGTAGTCGCTATTATGGCCGTGATGAGAGCATGAAACAACGCTTGTAGCCCTTGATAGGCAAAGGTATTCTGCCGAAGCCCTTTATGATGGAGATAGAGATAACGTGGCCCGCTTTTCCCCCCTGATGGCATCGCTCCCCCTGCTGGCTTCCCTGATGGGCGCCACGTTTCATGCGAATGCCAACAATCAGCTTCCCGACATCGGCACTGCAGGTGTCTCGGCGCTGCCCATCGAGCAGGAGGTGCGTTACGGCAACGCCTTTATGCGCTTTGCCCGTGCGGGCCTGCCGATCATTGATGATCCTGTGCTGAGCCAGTACATCGACGATCTGGGCCAGCGCCTGCTGACCAACGCAGATGGGGTGCGTTTCCCGTTTACCTTCTTCCTCATCAATGATCCCTCCATCAACGCGGCAGCCTTCCTTGGCGGGCGGGTCAAGGTACACACCGGCCTGTTTCTCTACGCCGACAGCGAGAGCGAGCTGGCCTCGGTATTGGCCCACGAAATCACCCACGTGACCCAGCGTCATATCGCCCGTTATATGGAGGCGCAGGCGAGCAGCTCGGCAGTGACCCTGGCCGGTCTGGTGGGATCTATCGCGCTGGCGGTGATCAACCCGACCGCGGGTATCGCTGCGTTGCAGACCACGCTCGGCCTCTCCATGCAATCGGCCATCAACTACACCCGCGACAACGAATATGAAGCGGATCGCATCGGCATGAAGACCCTCTATGATGCCGGTTTCGACCCTATGGGGATGGCCAACTTCTTCCAGAAACTGGCTGCCGAGTATCGTTATGCCAGCAAACCGCCGGAGATGCTGCTCACTCACCCGCTGCCGGAGACCCGGATCAGCGAGGCCCGTGCCAGAGCGGGCAGTTATGGCCATCGCACTCTGCCACCCAGCCTCGACTTCTGGCTGGCCAAGGTGCGTATTCAGGTTCGTTTTGGCACCGACACGCCACAGGGATTGCTGAGTTACTTCGATACCCGGATCCAGAAAGGGGATTATCCACTCAAGGATGCCGCCATCTATGGCAAAGCGCTGGCGCTGTTGCAGCTCAAGCGTACCGATGAAGCCGATGCCCTGATGCAGGCGCTGGCGACCCGCCACCCGGAAGATCTGTTCGTGCTCGATGCCATGACCGATATCGATTTGGCCAAGGGGCGCAGTGCCCAGGCTATCGCGCGTCTGGAGAAGTTTCGCAGCAGAATGCCGGATAACGAAGTGGTGGTGGTCAACCTCGGTAACGCCTACCTCGAGAGCGGCAACTACAAGAAGTCCATCGCCATCCTCGACCCCTATGCCCGGGCTAATGAGGAGAACAATCTGGCCTGGAACCTGCTGGCTGATGCCTATCGCAAGGCGGGCCGGATGACTGACCTGCATATGGCGCGGGCCGAGATGCTCGCGCTGCGCGGGGATTATCAGGCGGCCATTGACGAGCTGATCGTGGCGCGCGGCACCACCAGCGACCGGATGACCCTGGCCAGGTTGGAGGCGCGTATCACCGAGCTGGAGCGAGCCAAGAAGGATCTCGACAGCCTCAAGGGCTAACGAAACCTGGCATTGGCCTATCAAACAAGGGTGCACCACGGTGCGCCCTTGTTGTTTATAGCGATGATGTTGATGTGGGTTGCATTGATAGTGCGACGTGTGAGTGACTCAGGCTGCTGGCGGTCGCCTTGAGCATCTCGATCTGCTGCCGGTCGAGCTCGCCGACCAGCGTTTGCTTGAGTTTGCCCTCGCTATCGAGCAGATAGCTGGTGGGCAGACCACTTGGGTGAGGGAAGGGGAGTTTGGCATCATCATTGGCAATAAGGAGGGGCACCTTGATGTGGTACCGCGCAGCCAGCTTGTCCAGCTCTGCCGGGGTGGTCGGGTCGTAGTTGATGGCGACCACGGCTATCTTTCCCTCTGCCGCCAGCGTGTTGAGGTGCGGCATCTCCCGCAGGCAGGGGGCGCACCAGGGGGCGAAGTAGTTGACCAAGAGCGGCTTGCCGGCAAAGTGGCGCAGGCTGATCGACTGCCCTGTGGCATCGGTAAATTCGTGGGCGGGCGTACAGGCGCCCAGCAGGCCAGCCACAATCAGCCAACAAATTCGTTTCAATTCCTTTCCACTGCCGCTTACCCTGACCATCACTTTCCCCTACAATAGCGCCGTTTCTAGTCCCATCTTGCGATTAATCAGGGAGTTACCATGAGCGAGACCCAAATTTACCACAATCCGCGCTGCTCCAAGAGTCGCGAAACCCTGGCCCTGCTGGAACAGCACGGGATCGCCCCTGATGTGGTGCTCTATCTGGAGCAGGCCCCGAGCGAAGATGAGATCCGCAACCTGCTCTCTCTGCTCGGCTTTAACGATCCCCGCCAGCTGATGCGCACCAAGGAAGATCTCTACAAGGAGCTGGGATTGGCCGATGTTAGCGGTGATGCCCTCATCCGTGCCATGCACCAGCATCCCAAGCTGATTGAGCGCCCCATCGTCATCAAAAATGGTCAGGCCCGCATCGGCCGCCCGCCCGAGCTGGTACTGGAGATCCTCAAGTGAGCACCCGCTTTGCACGTTCGCTGACACTGGTGGGCTTTTTTGGTCTGCTGGGCTGGGTCATCCTCTGGCATCTGTGGTTGTCACCTCATCCGGACCTCAATCCCTGGCTGCTGCCGGTGATTTGGACGGTGCCGCTGCTGTTTCCGCTCAAGGGGATAGTGCAGGGCAACCCCTACACCCACGCCTGGGGCAACTTCGTGTTGATGCCCTATTTCCTCCATGCCCTCACCCTGATCACCACGGATGAGGGGGAGCGGTGGCTGGCGGTGGTGGAGCTGGTCTTCACCACTCTCGCCTTTATCGGCACCATCTATTACGCCCGACTGCGTGGTCGGGAGCTGGGCCTTAGCATTCGCAAGAAGAAAGAGAAAGCCAATTGATGGCAAACGCCCCGCAAGGGGCGTTTTTTATGGCGAAGGGGTGGCACGTCAGGATCACCGGGCCCCTTGCGCTGCCCGATATTGGGCCAGTTGCTGCTGGCTAAAGGCCATCAGCGCGGGATAGAAGCGCAGAAATCCCGCCTCGCATGTTTGCCACTGCGACTCATCGAGGGTCAGCAGCGCCTCTCCCAGTTGTACCGGGCGGCGCAGTCGGCGGCCGATGCCATTTAGCGCTTGCCCCAGCCCCTCCTTGTGGCGATAGGAGGCGATCCAGTTCTGCTCAGCCATCCGCTTGAGGGGGAGTGGTAGTCCGTCCGGCAGGCGTGGGTGATCCGCCAATAGTTGGCGGTAGCTCTGCGATAAAAAGTCGGGCAGGGGCTTGGTGCTGAACCGACCCCAATGCTGGCTCAGCCAGTGGTCGTAGATCATATCCACCACAATGCCGCCAAAGCGGCGCCAGGGGGCCTCGAAACAGGCAACGGCCGCCTTGTGCTCGGGGTGGCTGTCGGTGAAGGCATCGATCTTGCGGTGCAGCCAGATCCCCTCATCGAAGTGGGCGGCAAGCCCCGTGGGCAGCGGCCCCTTGATAAAATCCCCCAGCAGATTGCCGGTGAGGGAGCTTTGGGTGTGGGCTGCCAGATGCAGGTGTGCCAGAAAATTCATAGGGGCTCAATGGATCGCACTTAGATCGCCAGGAAGCCCAAAATCAGGATGGGGCCGAGCAGGCTCAGGATAAAGCCGGAGACAATGGCCACCGGCACCACCTGGATGCCCCCTGATTTCTGGATAACCGGCAGGGTGAAGTCCAGCGCCGTGGCGCCGCCGTAACCGATGGCCGCCGAGGGGTGGCGACGCATCAGCACCGGGATCATCAGAATGGCGATCAGCTCCCGGCCAAGATCGTTGATAAAAGCAGCCGAGCCGAGCACCGGCCCCAATTTGTCGGCCACCAGAATGCCGGAGAGCGAATACCAGCCGAAGCTGGAGCTCATCGCCAGACCATGGGCAAAGGGCATGCCCAGCAATTGGGCCGCCAGCAGGCTGCCCAGCCAGCTGCTGAGGATGACGGTGGCGGCGATCTTCATCCCCCAGGGGTTGAGCAGGATCTGGCGCAGTCGCATGCCGGAGTTGCGCATCTGCACCCCGATGAGAAACAGCAGCAGCATCAGGGCCCATTCGCTCCACTTGTCGATGGGCAGGGCGCGCAGATCCACCAGCAACCCGAGCAGCACGCCGCCGAGCACCACAAAGCAGAGCTGCAGGGACTCCCACAGCAGGTGTAGCTTGCCCGGCATCTTGGCATCGCTCGCCTCGTGGGTCGGCGGTGTGCGCTTGTCGAGCCACCAGAGAGCCAGCAGGTTACAGACAGTGATCGCGGTCAGCATCACCCCGGCCACCTTGAAGATCACCGCCAGATTGCTGCCCAGGTTCTCCACATAGGCGAGGCCAAGCCCCATCAAAAACAGGATGAGGTAGACCATTTTGCCCAGGCTCTGGTTGACTAGCTTGATCAACCGGGCAGAGGAGAGGGGGACCAGATAGCCGATTGCCAGTGGCAACAGGATCAGCAACACATTGAGCAGCATCGAGGCCTCGATCACAAAAACTGATAAAAACACCACCTTATCATTACTTATTGGCTCTGTGTCACATATCTCTCGCTTTTGTGGCCGAAAACAGTGCCATTGAGAGCGGATTGTTACTTTTTTGCCACAAGGCACCAGTGTGCGAAGGGGCTGTGCGAGTCAGAAGGAACCAATGAAATCAAGTTGTTCGGTATGGCGGGGGCTGATTTTACTCTGCATAAGGGTGCATAAAGTCATTTTACTGCCAGTTTGGCATTTATCATGGTTTCCTCTTGCTACTGATGATGATTGGGGTATAAAAAGGCGGTGTCGATACGGCTGTTGAGACGGCTGTTTATGCAAACAAAGTGCTGTAAAATACGAAAGTGGCGGATAAAAATAGAGCAGCCAGCCTGAAGGCCCTCGTTCTGTATTGTTTTTTCACTATCCGGGTGATATTTTCGCTGAAGGTTGCCATTGGTTAACTATTTGTTAAATAAGCAATGGTTCAGTCACGCCCCTGCGGCGTCTAGGGACAGACAAGGTTGTAATGGATGAGCGACGTTGCCGCACTGGAAGTACGTGATCTGCACAAATATTTTGGCACCCACGAAGTGCTCAAGGGCATCGACATGACCGCCCACAAAGGGGATGTGATCTCCCTTATCGGCTCCTCCGGCTCGGGGAAGTCGACCTTTCTTCGCTGTATCAATCTGCTGGAAACCCCCTCATCCGGTACGGTATCGCTCCATGGCGAGCTGATCCGGATGAAAACCAGCCGGACCGGTGAGCGGCAGCCACAAGATATGCGTCAGGTGGAGCGGATCCGCAGCCGACTGGCGATGGTGTTTCAAAGTTTCAATCTCTGGTCCCACATGACCATCATGCAGAACATCATTGAAGTACCGATCCAGGTGCTTAAGGTGCCTCGCGCCGAGGCCATCGCCAAGGCCGAGCATCTGCTCAACCGGGTGGGATTGTGGGAGCGGCGCGACTATTATCCCGGCCACCTTTCCGGTGGTCAGCAGCAGCGGGCCGCTATTGCCCGGGCGCTGGCGGTGGATCCTGAAGTGATGTTGTTTGACGAGCCTACCTCGGCCCTCGATCCCGAGCTGGTGGGGGAGGTGCTCGGCCTGATGCGCGAGCTGGCCGAAGAGGGGCGCACCATGCTGGTGGTGACCCACGAGATGTCGTTTGCCCGGGATGTATCGAACAAGGTGATGTTTCTGCATCAGGGGCGAGTGGAGGAGGAGGGCAACCCCAAGGAGATCTTCGCCCATCCCAAATCCGAGCGGTTCAAGCAATTTATCTCCTCCATCTATTGATGGCGGAATGCCTGGTTACCCAATCAACTGTTTTATCAAGGAGAGATATATGAACAAGCTGATGCTGGCGACTGCCGTAGTGACTGTCCTCGGGTCCGGTAGCCTGATGGCCAAGGAGTGGAAGGAGGTACGAATTGGGGTTGAAGGCGCCTACCCCCCTTTCTCCTGGACCGAGCCCAGTGGCGAGGTGAAGGGTTTTGACATCGACATGGCCAATGCCTTGTGTGAAGAGATGAAAGTGAAGTGCACCCTGGTCAAGCAAGATTGGGACGGCATCATTCCGGCGCTCTTGTCACGCAAGTTTGACGCCATCATCGCCACCATGGACATCACCGAAGAGCGCAAGAAGAAGGTGGACTTCAGCCAGAAGTACCAGCACATTCCGGCCCGCTTTGCTGCCAAGAAAGGGACTGATGTCCAGCTCGACAAAGCATTTATGAAAGGAAAAACCGTGGCGGTACAGCGTGCCACCTCCATGGATACCTACATCACCGATAACTTCCCCAACGCCACCATCAAGCGTTACGGCACCGCCGATGAAGCCTATCTCGATCTGAAATCCGGTCGTGTGGACTATGTGCTGGCCGACTCTGCCGCCATCACCGACGGTCTGTTGAAGAAAGAGGGGGGGGATGCCTTTGAATTCGTCGGCCCGAAACTGACCGATCCCAAGTGGTTTGGCGAGGGCGCCGGTATCGCGGTGCGCAAGGCTGACAAAGCTCTGAAAGAGAAATTCAACGCCGCTATTCTGGCGCTGCGTGCCAACGGCAAGTACAAGGAAATCAACGACAAGTACTTCGAGTTCGACGTATACGGCGAATAAAACCAGAGGACGTGTACGGCGAGTAAAGGCAGTTCCCTCTCCCTTTGGGAGAGGGTAGGGCGAGGGGATGTGTGAGGTTTTGCTCAACGACAAGTAATAGGCAGATCGACTCACCTCGCCACTGGTCATGGGGCCCGTTTCTCCTTTTAGAGTGATGGGCCCTATTAATTGCAAGAGCGCTGCATCTGGCTGTCTGCAATGGTTGTGGGTTCTAACGGCATCAACCCACTCGATAAGTTGCAATGGAGCTGCATATGTTTGATTTGAAAGGATACGAAGCCTCGCTGCTAGAGGGAGCCTGGGTCACCCTGGAAGTGGCACTGGCGTCTCTGTTGCTGGCGCTGTTATTGGGCATGCTGGGGGCGCTGGCCAAACTCTCTCCCTACAAGTGGGCCCGGGCCATCGCCACCGGCTACACCACCATCATTCGCGGCATCCCCGATTTGGTGCTGATGATGCTGCTCTTCTTTGGCGGCCAGGTGCTGATCAACGGCATCTGCACCTGGGTCAATGAGGCTTATAACAACCACCTGCTGGCGAGCAATCCCAATCAGGAGTGGATCTCCCTGCTGCCGGACTATATCGACATCAGCCCCTTTGTGGCTGGGGTCGCGACCATCGGCTTTATCTTCGGCGCCTACATGACCGAGACCTTTCGTGGCGCCATTTTGGCAGTAGACAAAGGCGAGCTGGAGGCCGCCCGCGCCTTTGGCATGCGGGCAACCCAGGTGTTTCGTCGCATCTTGTTTCCCCAGATGATGCGCCACGCCCTGCCGGGGGTTGGCAACAACTGGCTGGTGCTGCTGAAAACCACCGCGCTGGTCTCCATCATCGGGCTGGATGACATGGTGCGCAAAGCCTCGCTGGCGGCGGGCTCGACTCAGCAACCCTTCACCTTCTACATGGCGGTGGCGTTGATCTTCCTGATCTTCACCGCAGTCTCCACCTCGGCGCTCAAGTGGGCCGAGCGCCACTATGCGATAAAGACGAGGTAAGCCATGGATTTTTCAATCATTCTCAAAGAGTGGCCCACCTACTGGGAGGGGCTCTATACCACCGTCTGGCTGGTGGCCCTCTCTCTGATCCTCGGGTTGATGCTGGCGGTGCCCATGGGCATCCTGCGCAATAGCCGCAACTGGCTGATCAAGGGGCCGATCTGGGCCTATATCTACTTCTTTCGCGGGACCCCCTTGCTGGTGCAGCTCTTTATCATCTACTACGGCGCCGCCCAGTGGGAGTGGCTGAAAAACAGTGCCGCCTGGTCGCTCTTCTCCGAGGCCTGGTTCTGCGCCCTGCTGGCCTTCACCCTCAATACCGCCGCCTATACCGCCGAGATAGTGCGCGGGGCGGTGCACAATATGCCGCGCGGCCAGATTGAGGCAGCCAACGCCTTTGGCATGACCCGCTGGCAGACCCTGACCCGGATCATTTTGCCCAACTCGTTTCGTCGGGCACTGCCCGCTTACAGCAACGAGGTGATCTTTATGCTGCAGGGCTCGGCGGTGGCGGGCATCATCACCATCGTTGATCTGACCGGCGCGGCGCGGATCATCAACTCTCGTTACTACAGCCCGTTCGAGGCGTTTTTGACCGCCGGGCTGCTCTATATGCTGCTCACTTTCGTCATCGTCTGGCTGTTCAAGAAGTGGGAAGCGCGCTGGCACGCCCACCTGCGCCCGCGCAGTGTGTAAGGGGTGATCTGCCAAGTTGACTGAAAATGGCCCCGCCTGTTGCAGGCGGGGCCATTTTTCATCTTCATCGTCAGCCCACCCGGTTTGCCAAATGACAGCGGAGCAGGGAGAATGCAGCACTCCGAGCGCAGCCTGCCGTTGGCTGCGCGTCCTATCCCCCAGCTCCCGAGGTTTTATGTACCGGATATTGTTTGAGCATCCCGCTTTTCTGGTTATCGACAAGCAGCCCGGCATCGGCATGCATGACGAGAAGGGGGACGATGAGACGGTCAATCCGGGGCTGGTCAATCGGGTGAAGGCCGATACCGGTCTCACCCTCTATCCGGTGCACCGGCTCGACAAGATGACCTCCGGTCTGGTGTTGCTGGCCCGCACCACGGAGGCGAATCGCGAGCTGAGCATGGCCTTTGCAGCCCGCGAGGTGAGCAAGCAGTATCTGGCGCTCTCCGATCGCAAACCGAAGAAGAAGCAGGGCTGGGTGAAGGGGGATATGCAAAAGGGGCGCGGCGGCAGCTGGATGCTGGCGCGCACGCTGGATAATCCTGCCATCAGCTGGTTCGATTCGGTGTCGGTGCGCGAGGGGCTGCGGCTCTATCGCATCAAGCCCCAGACCGGCAAGACCCACCAGATCCGGGTTGCCCTCAAAAGCATCGGCGCCCCCATTCTCGGGGATGCGCGCTATGGCGGTACGTCAGCCGATCGTGGCTATCTGCATGCCTGGCGACTGAGTTTTACGCTGGCGGGCGAGCCGTTCGACTTTGTCTGTCCGCCCGAGGTGGGAAGTGAATTTGTCACCCCCGAGCTCACGGCCGCCATCGCAGCCCTTGCGCCCTGATGCTGATGCGCCCAGCGTCTGACACCATTATCCATTCAGCGAAAGAGTGTGATCCTGACGGACGTGCATCGCGCTGGATCCTGGCCGACTTTGACGACACCCTGGCCCCCGGCGACAGTCACGCCGGTCTGCTGCGCTATATCCTGCGCCGCCGGATCTGGCCGCTGCTGCTGTTGCCGGTGATTGCGCTGGGTGGTTTGGTCTATTTGTTGCCAAGTCAGCTGCTAGCCAGCCAGCGGCGCCGCGGTATCTCCCTTATCTGGTGGGCCATCTCGTTGGGGCTTTCCCCTTTGGGCTGGCGCAAGCTGGTGCGCGCCTATTGCCGCACCAGGCCGGGGCTGTATCGTCAGGCTCGCGATCTGCTGCAAAGCGAGGGAGCGCGCTGCTGGGTGATCTCCGCCAGTCCCTGCGCGCTGGTGCGGGCCCAGCTCTATCAGCAACTGCCCGGCCAGTTGCCCCACCGGATCATTGGCTCGCAGATGCACTACCGTTTTGGCGGCCTGATGCCGCGCTTTTACTGCCACGGCCAGCACAAGCTGTTGCCGGAGATCTGCGCCCTCGATGCCGAGCTGGCGCTTAGCGACAGCCTGCACGATCTGCCGCTGCTGGGGTTGGGGAAAGAGGCGTGGTTGATCAATCCAACGCCCACGCGACTGCAAAAAGCCCGGACCCGCTTGCCCCATCTGATGGTCAAAAACTGGCAACTGTAAGGCAAAGCTGACAGCCATGCGGGTCGTCACCGTTTGATCCGCAAGGTTGTGGCTTTGTTGTCACATTTCATTTACATCTTTTGCGGCCAGCTGCGAAAAACTATCTGCAACCCGCCTCTTCTCTTCCTGCTACGTCCTGCTTCTAATGAAACAAGTTGTTAACACTTGCCGCGCCGCTGGGTGCTGCAATCCGTTTTAACCTGATCAAGAGCAAGGACCGCCCGATGAATGCCACCTCTTCCGCCACCCATACCATCAATCCGCTGAGCTCTAATCCGTTAGGGACGGACGGTTTCGAGTTTGTCGAATACACGGCCCCCGATGCCAAGGGGATTGCCGCCCTCAAGAGCCTGTTTGTGTCGCTCGGGTTTGCCGAGGTCGCCAAGCACAAACACAAGCAGTGCTGGCTCTACCGGCAGGGGGATATCAACTTCGTGGTCAATGCCGAGCCTCACTCCCAGGCGGAGCAGTTTGCCAGCCTGCACGGGCCGAGCGTCTGCGGCATGGCGTTTCGAGTGAGCGATGCGGGCAAGGCCCAGCAGTTCGCCATCGCCAAGGGGGCCAAGCCCTTTATCGGCAAGATTGGCCCCATGGAGCTCAATATTCCGGCCATCTATGGTATCGGCGAGAGCACCCTCTCCTTTGTCGACCGCTATGGCGACAAGGGTTCCATCTATGACGTGGATTTTGTCTTCTACCCCGACTGGCAGGCCCGGATGGCAGAGGTGGATGCGGGGCTCTACGAGATCGATCACCTGACCCACAACGTCCATCGCGGCAATATGGATGTCTGGTCCAGCTTCTACGAGCGGATCGGCAACTTCCGCGAAATTCGCTACTTCGATATCGAAGGCAAACTGACCGGGCTGCACTCTCGTGCCATGACCGCTCCCTGCGGCAAGATCCGCATCCCCATCAACGAGTCGGCGGATGACAAGTCCCAGATCGAGGAGTACCTGCGTCAGTACAAGGGGGAGGGGATCCAGCACATCGCCATGGCCTCCAGCGATATCTACCACACCATCCGCACCCTGCGCAGCCGCGGCACCGGTTTTATGCCGACGCCCGATACCTACTATGAGAAGGTGAACAGTCGGGTCGAGGGGCATCAGGAGGATCTGGCAGCCCTCAAAGAGCTGCGCATCCTCATCGACGGCTCCCCCACCAAGGATGGCATCCTGCTGCAGATCTTTACCGACACCGTGATAGGCCCGGTCTTCTTCGAGATCATCCAGCGCAAGGGCAACGAAGGGTTTGGCGAGGGCAATTTCAAGGCGCTGTTTGAATCGATCGAGCTGGATCAGATCCGCCGTGGTGTGCTGGATGGCGGTGATGATGAGAAGGGTGCCCGCAAAGAGGGAGCGAGCGATGCGTAACTGGATTAACTTTCCTCACCGGGAGGGCACCCACTCCCGGCAGGCCCATGCCGACCTGCCCGAGCAGGCCATCTATGAGCGCGAGCTGGGGCGCAGCGGCTTTTTCGGCCCCGCCACCCACATGCACCACAAGCATGCCCCCACCGACTGGAGCAGTTGGGAGGGGCCGCTGCGGCCACGGCTGTTTGACCTCAATGCTCTGCAGGAGGAGGTGAGCTCCCTCTCCCCCTGGGTGGCCCCCGACATTCTCAGCAACCCCCACTGCCGCTATCGGATTTGGCGGCTCTCCGAGGCGATGCCGTTTCTGGTGCGCAATGCCGACGGCGATGAGCTGCTCTTTATCCACGAGGGGAGCGGCGAGTTCTTCTGCGACTACGGCCACCTGAGCCTGCGGGACGGCGACTATGTAGTGATCCCCCGCGGCACCATGTGGCGCATCGAACCCAGCGCGCCCATGTTCATCCTGATGATCGAGGCGACCAATGACAGTTACCAGCTGCCGGACAAGGGGCTGGTGGGTAATCACGCCATCTTCGACCCGGCGGCGCTCGATGTGCCCGCCATCAACGAGCGCTTTTTGGCCCAGCAGGATGAGAACCCCTGGTCGCTGCAGGTGAAGCGCCACGATCAGGTGTCAGTCATCACCTGGCCCTTCAACCCGCTGGACGCACAAGGGTGGCATGGTGACTTGTGTGTGGTGCGCCTCAACTGGCGGGATATCCGCCCGCTGATGAGCCACCGCTACCATCTGCCGCCGTCGGCCCATTCGACCTTTGTGGCGAGCCGCTTTGTCATCTGCACCTTTGTGCCGCGCCCCATCGAAAGCGATCCCGGCGCCCTCAAGGTGCCCTTCTATCACAGCAATGACGATTACGACGAAGTGCTCTTTTACCACGCCGGGGACTTCTTTAGCCGGGACAATATCGAGCGGGGCATGGTCACCTTCCATCCCGCCGGTTTCACCCACGGCCCCCATCCCAAGGCGTTTGCGGCGGGGCAGGCCTATGCCAAGAAGTTCACCGACGAGGTGGCCGTGATGCTAGACACCCGCGATGCACTGAACGTCGGCAGCCTGTGCGAAGGGATCGAGAACACCCGCTATGTCTCCAGCTGGCAGCGCCCGGACGCGGCTGCCGGCAAATAAGGAATCGCTTATGAAATTGGCAACATTGAACAATGGCAAGCGCGATGGCGCTTTGGTGGTAGTGAGCCGGGATCTGGCCCGGGCTGTACGGGTGAGCGAGATTGCTCCCACCCTGCAGGCCGCCCTCGACGAGTGGGCCGAGGTAGCCCCCAGGCTGGAGGCTATCTATCAGCAGCTTAACGAGGGGCGCGTGACCGAGGCGTTCCCCTTTGACGAAGCGTCTTGCCTCTCTCCCTTGCCACGTGCCTACCAGTGGGCCGATGGCAGCGCCTACGTCAACCATGTGGAGTTGGTGCGCAAGGCGCGCGGCGCCGAGATGCCGGAGAGCTTCTGGCACGATCCCCTGATCTATCAGGGGGGCTCTGACAGCTTTCTTGCCCCCCGTGGGCCGATTGTGATGGGCTCGGAAGAGTGGGGGATCGATTTCGAGTCAGAAATCGCCATCATCACCGACGACGTGCCGATGGGGGTGAGTGCGCAGGGGGCCGCCAGCCACGTCAAGCTGCTGATGCTGGTCAACGATGTGAGCCTGCGCAACCTCATTCCGGGAGAGCTGGCCAAGGGCTTTGGCTTCTTCCAGTCCAAACCGTCCAGCGCCTTCTCGCCGGTGGCCATCACCCCGGATGAGCTCGGGGATGACTGGCGCGATGGCAAGGTGCTGCTGCCCCTGCGTACCCACCTAAACGGCGCCCTGTTTGGCGCACCGGATGCCGGGGTGGACATGACCTTCAACTTCTTCGAGCTGATTGCCCACGCCGCCAAGACCAGACCACTTGGAGCGGGTTGCATCATCGGCTCCGGCACCGTTTCCAACTACGATCGCAGCGCCGGTTCATCCTGCATCGCCGAGCGCCGCATGCTGGAAATTCTTGATTGTGATCAAGCTATAACCCCCTATTTGCAGTTTGGTGATAGAGTGGCGATCGCGATGGAAGATCGCGCTGGCCAAAACCTGTTTGGCACCATTGAGCAGTTAGTGGTGCAGGGAGGAGCCCAGAGAGAGTAATGATCCCCGAGAATCGGGGGCCGAGAGGGGGTCATGCCCCTTCTCGGCTGACAACAAAAGGACGAAGTATGTTGCAGTTGTTTGGCTATTGGCGTTCATCGGCAAGTTTTCGGGTGCGGATCGTGTTGCAGCTCAAGGGGCTCGCCTACGAGCAGCATCCCATCAATTTGCGGCAAGGCGAGCAGAGCGAGAGGGCCTATCGCCGGATCAACCCGCAAGGACTGGTGCCGTTTCTGGTGGATGGCGATGTGCAGATCGGTCAGTCGGTCGCCATCATGGAGTACCTTGACGAGACCTATCCCGCCTACTCTCTGATGCCCTCTTCCCCCGACGCGCGGGCCCGGGTGCGCCAGATCGTCAACATGATCGCCTGTGATATCCACCCACTCAACAATCTGCGGGTACTCAACTATCTGGAAGAGCACTTCAGGGCCAATAACGAGCAGGAGGCAAGCTGGTATCGCCACTGGATTGACGAGACCTTCACTGCCCTCGAACAGCTGTTGATGACCACCGCTGGTGTCTACTGCGTTGGCAATGAAGTGACCCTGGCTGACTGCATGCTGGTGCCCCAGGTCTACAACGCCCGCCGCTACGACATGACCCTGGACGATTACCCCACTATTCGTCGCATCGTCGCCAACTGCGAACAGTTGCAAGCCTTTATCAAAGCCGCCCCCGCCAACCAGCCGGACGCGCAGTGACCTACTGACTTGAATCGCGGGATGGCATCAACACGCCATCCCGTGCACTCCGTTAAAAAGTGCGACTTCGTACTCTCCATCAACCTTGTCCTCTTCTTGTCGGCGACCAGCTTGCGGATCGCCAGTGATACCAACATCGATGACGCCATGATGGTGGCCGTAGCCTTGACCGCTCAGCTGGCGAGCCGGATGAGTGCGACATGAGAGTCAAAAATGGAGGTCAAACCACAAGGCCGTCACGGCGGCCTTGTGGGTGAGGTTCAGGGCAGGGCATCGGGCCGGAAGCTGGCGCGGATCTGCGGCACCAGGTGGGCAGGATCGAACCCTTTCTCCTCGCCCAGCACCGGATGGAGCAGGGGTTTCTCTTCGATGGGGGTGATATCCCCCGCCAGCAGCTGGCGGGTGGCCTGACCCATCTGGTAGAGCTGGCGCACCGGCGCAAACTGGGCCGCCAGATTGAGGGGATCATCTGCGCGGGTGAAGGCCATCATGGGGATCTGGTAGGTGGCATCGCGTGCCGGCTTGTCACCGTGAATCCCCTTGCCGGCGGACATCAAAAACGGCTGGTGATCGCCAAAGGCCACCACCAGATAGCGCTTGCCCGACTGGTCGAGGCTCTTGAGCAGCCGCTCCAGTGAGGCCATGGCATCCACCACCCCGGTGTAATAGGTGTTGAGCAGCTGGGTGTCACTCTCGCTCTGGTTCGGGCAGGCGCCGCTGCGCTCCTGCCCCTGATAGCGGGGGCCATCGAAGGGGCCGTGCCCCTGCATGGTGACCGCATAGGCAAAGAGCGGTTTGTCATCCTGCTCGCTGCGCTTGAGCAGGTGGTCGATGAGGGCATCATCGGAGATATAGCGCCCCTTGTGCTCAAGGGCGGTGAAGCGTGTGTCGAACCAGCGCTCCTCATAGCCGAGTGCCGGGATCGCCTTGGCGCGGCCCCAGAATTTTTCCACATAGGGGTGGGCGAACAGGGTCTGGTAGCCACTCTGTCTGGCGCTCTGGGCCAGCCCCGGCACCTGCTGCGAGAGGTAGTAGTAGGGCACCACGCCCTGCTTGAGCAAGCCCACCGGCAGGCCGGTGTTCATCTCGAACTCCGCCAGCACCGTCATGCCGCCGGTGGTGGGGGAGTGGATGGTCTTTTGCCACTGCTGCACGCTGGCGGGCAGGGAGAGGGTGGGGGCCGGAGCGCAGATCCGCCCCTTCCAGTCGAGCATCAGCGACTCATATTGCAGCACGATCACCAGATCCCAGCGCGGCGCTATGCCCTGGGGCGGATAACTCAGCTGCGGGGTCAGCTCGTTGATCTGCAAGGGGTAGCGAAACACGCTGCCGCTTTGCAGCATCTCGTCCACCAGATTGAACAGATAGAGGCCGGGGCCGGAGCGGATGATGTCCCTGTGGTAGTTGACCGCGCGATCCACGTAGCGAATGTTGGCCCCCAGCAGCTTGTTGCCGGTCTGGGTGGCAAAGACGCACAGGGCAAAGAAGGCGACGGTGGCGGCGGCAGTGCGCAACACCCAGCGCGACAGGGCAAAGCGCCAGCAGAGAAACAGTGCCAGCAACACGGTGAAGATGGGCAGGATGGGGTGCTGATCGAGCAGGATCCGCAGCAGCGCCAGCAGGTTGCCAAAATCGTCCCCGCCGAGCGGCACGCCGTAGATGGCGATCTTCATAAAGTTGGCGAGCAGGCCGATGCCCGAAAGCGCGGTGAATACCAGCCCCATATAGAGGTTGAAGCCCGCCAGCGCGCAGAGGCTCCAGCCCAGCACCATGCTGCCCCAGGCCAGATAGTAGTGCTCCGGCCGAAAGCCTGACCAGAGCAGAAACTCCCCCAGTTTGAATACCACGAAGCCGTGCAGCAGCACGAAGGTGAGGTTGCCAAGCAGCAGGCTGCCGATGATCCGCCAGCGCAGGCTGCGGCGCAGTGTTGGCAACACCGTTTTGAGCACGGCAGCGCTCAGGGCCAGCACCAGGGTCAGGCTGACTACCAGATAGGTGAGGTTGAAGCCCTGCTCTGGCAGGGTTTGCAGGATCTGGCTGAAGTCGCCGCTCTCGGGGCGATCTGTGAGCAGCAGACCGATGCGCAGCTGATAACGGCTGGACAGCGCATCGTCCGGGGCGCGCAGGGTGCTGTTGAGATCCAGAGTACAGCGGTTATTGCGGCACACCTGACGCTTATCCACCGCCTGACTGAGCTGGTCAATCCGCTCTCCCTTGTCGTTGAGCAGCTCCACCCGCACCTTGTCCCCCGCTTGCAACGGCCCCCGCAACTGCCACTGGCTGCGCACCACCAGATAGAGACCCCGGTTATCGCTTTTATAGAGCAGGGCGTGGTGGGTGAGGGTCGCCAATGGGTTATCGGCAGGACCCAGGATCAGGGGATCGCCACGGCCCAGCCAACTGCCCGGTTTGAGCAGGGGTAGCAGCAGGGTCAGCAGCAGCAATCCGCCCAGCAGGGCAAGCAGCAGGGAGGGCAGACCCAGAACGCGGGCGCGGCCTGAGGAGGGGCGATTCATATAAGCTCATCCTTTGAGCGAGTGAGGGAGAGGTCGTGCATCCCCTAGCGTGTGCCCCGATGGTGCGGGCCCTGTTTCAGCTTGTCAATTTAATGACCGGTTAATGAATATTTGGTTACCGCTCAACCTTGCAAATTGTGATCCCGATCGAGGGGTTGTTCAGAATATGTGATGAAAGCGTCATCATGGTGTTTTACCACTGGCCTGGGAGGGATCTGCTGTTTAGTCTCTCGATAGCGACTGGAGGTACATGTATGAATCCCAAAGTGATGGCGCGTCAGGCCAGATTGCTGCGCATGCTGGAGAGCAAGGAGGAGATCCGGATCGGACGCGAGCGCGATTGCCCGCTGCCGCTGGCCCAGCTACTCAAACTGAAGGATAGCCATCCAGCTGTGGTCAAGGTCTATCGCCACGGTCTCACCGCCGATGTGTTTCACCTCAAGGTGGAGGGGCATCACTGGTGCCTCAAGCGGCGGCGTCAGGATCCGCTGGTAGCCAACCTCGATGGCAAGACCGCCTTTCTGACCGAGCTGGAGCGGCGGCGTGAAATCGAGGCGCTGCGCGAGCTGCATCCTACCATCCTCTCCCACGTGGTCTGCACCAGCTTTGGCTCGGCGCGGGCCGGGGTGCTGGTCTCCCCCTGGTTGCGGGGCGTGCCGGTCCATCAGCTTAACGAATGCAATCTGGCCCAGATGCTGGAGGTGCAGAGCGAGCTGGCCCGCTGGGGCTGGTTTGACTGGGACCCGAGCCCGGGCAACCTGCTCGATGACGGCGAGCAGATCTGCGTGTTCGACTTTGGCTATATGTGGACCTTCGATCCCCGCTTTGAATACAACTCCAACGGTCTGGTCGACCCGCAGTTCCATGTACCGGAGCGGCTGGAGACCCGCACTCTCTCCGGACTCTGGCTCGATGAGGCCGATCCTTTGCCGCAATTTCGCTACTGGCGCGAGCTTTGTCTGAAATGGGTGAAACGGGAGATCCACCACCTGATCCGTGAAGGAGCCAGCGCGCCCGTGCTGGCCCGCCTGCACGCCCTGCAAGGGGAGTGGAGCGCCGCACTGGCGAGCGATGAGGCGCTGATCGCCAACTGGTGGCGGGATATGTATCGCAGCCACCGGCTCGATGTGGCCGATGATCTGAGCGGCCAGAGCTGCGGCCCGCTCACCCTGCGTCGCCTCGACTGGCTGATGCAGGCGGTGACGGATCACTATCCGCTGCTGGTGGACAATCTCTCGCCCCAGGAGACTGAGCTGGGGCAGACCGGGCTGCTGGCCCGCTTGCAGCAGTTGCGCCGGGAAGCCGTGGCCTGTCAGTTGCCAGCCACCAGCCTTGCCTGAGCCAATACCTTTGCGGAGTACAAATGAACAGGGCGCCTTGTAGGCGCCCTGTTGCGTGTTCGAAATTACCTCGGGTGAGGATCAGTCCAGCAGCTCCTGATGGAGGCGGTTGACGATATTGCCCGCCTCGCTCTCCTTGACCAGAAAGCAGAGGTTGTGGGCGCTGGCGCCGTAGCAGATCATCCGTATGTTGTGCTCGCGCAGGGCGTCAAAGACCTGACTGCCCACCCCGTTCACTTCGCTCATCCGGTTGCCGATAAGCGCCACCAGGGCCAGACCGGTTTCCACTTCCACCTTGCACAGTTGCCCCAGCTCGGCCAGTACCTTGTCGCTCAGGATCGGCTCGCCGTTGCTCTGGCTGCCGGTGTGATCCAGGGTCAATGACACGCTCACCTCCGAGGTGGTGATGAGGTCGACCGAGATGCGGTGACGGGCCAGAATGCCGAACACTTCCGCCAGAAAGCCGTAGGCGTGGAACATATTGAGGCTGTGCAGGGTCACCAGCACCTGCTGGCGGCGCAGGGCGACGGCGCGAAACAGCGGGCTTGAATCTGTGCTGGCACGGATCCAGGTACCACCGGCGGCGGGGTCTTTGGCGGAGCCGACAAACACCGGAATATTCTGGCGCACCGCCGGTTGCAAGGTGGCTGGGTGCAGCACCTTGGCGCCGAAGGTGGCCATCTCGGCTGCTTCGACAAAGCTGATTTCGGGGATGGGTCGGGCGCGGGTGACGAGGCGCGGATCCGTGGTGTAGATGCCGGGCACATCGGTCCAGATCTCGATACTGGCGGCATCGAGCGCTTCGGCGAGCAGGGCCGCGCTGTAGTCAGAGCCGCCGCGACCGAGGGTGGTGGTGCGGCCATCGCCATCGGCACCGATAAAGCCCTGGGTGATGACGAGGGTGTCGCCCAGTCGCGGGCCCAGCGTCTGCTGGCAGAGAATACGGGTGGCGGCCAGATCAACGGTGGCCTTGCCAAAGCGGCTGTCGGTGCGCATCAGCTGGCGCACATCCTGCCAGTGAGTCTTGACGCCGCGCTGGCGCAGCAGTTCGGTAAAGAGGCGGGTAGACATCAGCTCGCCGCAGGCGATGAGTCGGTCGGCCAGCTCCGCATCGGTATGCTGGTGGGCTTGCTGGGCCATGAGGCGAATTTCGTCCAGCTGACCATGAATGAGGGCACTGACATCGTCGGGATGACCAAGGTCAGCCAGAATGGCCTGCTGGATCCCGGCCAGTTTGGCCAGCTGCTCGTTGCGGCCCGCTTCGTCCAGCTCCCCTTGCGCCAGGGCGACCAGCAGGTTGGTGACACCGGCGCTGGCGCTCAGCACCACCACCCGGGTGGCGGGGTTGGCCAGCACGATATCGGCGCAGTGGTTCATGGCCGCGGCGTTAGCGACACTGGTTCCGCCAAACTTGGCGACATTGATCGGGCTCATTGCTTACTCCTGTCTTATTTTAAAATTCCGGTTCCATCGGGCAAAAAAGAGAGGAGGAGGCTGAAAATGGCAGGAATGAACGAAGCTATCCCGGCCAGAAGCACTCCACCTGCAGAGCCCATCCCGTACCGCCCCTGACAGGGCGCGGTGGGGGATGATCACTACCGATGACAACCCGGGGGATTCAGCCCCCGTGGCCGACGTTGAGGTCACCAGTCTCCTCACTCGTCTCGGCGCTGCTCCCCCTGACCCAAGTTCACCGGACGCTGGCGTCCTCCCTAGGGCTGCCTGGGCAGCGCTCCTCTTCTGGCTCCACCAGGGCGGTGGAGTGCATTTAGAAATACCCTGCGTTGGATTGCACTGTCAATCGAGTTTGTGAAAAAGTTCAAATTGTCGACTAACTCAACGCAGAATCAATGGCTTAGACAATGGTCTTTGACAAAACCTTGGAACGGCGCTGCCAGTTGTAGAGACGCTGGCGCGCCACCGGCAGATCTTCCACTTCCAGCGGATCGAAGCCCCGCTCCCGGAACCAGTGGATGGAGCGGGTGGTGAGCACGAACAGGCGGCGAATGCCAAGCCGCTTGGCCCGCTCGGCCACCTTGGCCACCAGTTGATCCCCCCGGTTTGAATTGCGGTAGTCGGGGTGAATGGCGACGCAGGCCATCTCCGCCATCGCCTCTTCCATAAAGCAGTAGAGGGCCGCGCAGCCGATGATCAGGCCATCGCGATCAATGATGGTGAACTTGTCGATCTCCATCTCCAGCTGCTCGCGGGAGCGGCGCACCAGAATGCCTTCCTCCTCCAGCGGGCGAATAAGATCCAGAATGCCGCCGATATCCTCGATGGTGGCGGCGCGGGCCTGCTCGGCGCTCTCCCGCACGATCTGGGTGCCGAGGCCGTCGCGGCTGAACAGCTCCTGCAGCATGGCGCCATCATCCTGATAGCTCACCAGATGGGAGCGGGGCACGCCGCCACGGCAAGAGGCAATGGCCACACGTAGATAGCGGGCGGTGCCGGACATCTCTTCCCCCGCCTGCTCCAGCTCCACCAGCAGCTCTTCGGCCTGCTCGGGGAAGAGCTCGGAGATGGCTTCGCCGCGTCTGTCCATCACCCCCTGAGTGCTGCTAAAGCAGATGAGCTTGTCCGCCTTGAGATCGACCGCCACCCGGCGGGCCACCTCTTCGGAGCTGAGGTTAAAGCTCTCACCGGTGACCGAGCAGCCGATGGGGGAGATAAGCACCAGACTCTTCTGGTCGAGCTGGCGGGTGATCCCCTCCACGTCGATGCGGCGCACCCGGCCGCTGTGGCAAAAGTCGATGCCATCATCCACACCCAGCGGCTGGGCAGTGACGAAGTTGCCGCTCACCACGCTGATCCGCGCCCCCTGCATGGGGGTGTTGGCGAGCCCCATGGAGAGCTGGGCGGTGATGTCATATTGCAGGCCGCCACACACCTGTTTGATGATGGAGAAACTCTCGTCATCGGTGACCCGGATCCGCTTGTGATACTGGGCCTCAATACCGGCGCGGGCCAGCGCTTCATCGTTTTGCGGACGTGAACCAAACACCAGCACCAGGCGTATGCCCAGTGTCTGCAGCAGGGCGATATCGCTGACGATATTGGCGAAGTTGGGGTGGCAGATGGCCTCTCCCCCCATCATCAGCACAAAAGTGGCCCCCCGATGGACATTGACATAGGGGGTAGATTGCCGGAAGGCATTGACCAGACTGGGTTCGCGTTCGCGCACTTGATATTTCTTCCATAAAAAAACAGCGATTGGCTCAATATATGAAAATAAATTCACAAATCAAGACTAAATATTGATTTTGGCCGTTTCTGGTCTACGAGGGGCGGCTTGGCCGTGCGGGTCGGGAAGGAGGGTTAGAAGCGCAGATGGCCGTTGGGCGAGCAGGGAGGGGCCCGCCGGTTGATCCGGCGCGATAAACTGCTATCTTCGATGCTCCTTTTCGTCAGCTGTGTGATGTCACAGGGTTTTATACAAGGACAGGATTCATGGAACAGATTATTTCACCGGCAGATGCCCTGCCGGGACGACGGGATGCCATGGTGATTGGTCAGCAGCATGCGGTGAATGGCAACCCGACCCAGGGCCCCTGGCCTGAAGGGATGGCGGTGGCCTGGTTTGGTATGGGCTGTTTCTGGGGCGTGGAGCGCCTGTTCTGGCAGCAGTCGGGGGTCTACTCCACCGCAGCCGGATATCAGGGCGGTGTGACCCAGAATCCCACCTACAAAGAGGTGTGCAGCGGCCTGACCGGCCATGCCGAAACGGTGCAGGTGGTGTTTGATCCGGCGGTGATCAGCTACGGCGATCTGCTCAGACTGTTCTGGGAGCAGCACGATCCGGCGCAGGGGATGCGGCAGGGAGGGGATGTGGGCACCCAGTACCGCTCGGTGATCTTCTATGGGGACGAGAGCCAGCAGATCATTGCCCAGCAGAGCATGGCGGCCTATCAGCAGGCGATGGCGGCAAGCGGCGACAGTCGTGCCATCACCACCCGCATTCTGCCGCTGGCCCCCTTCTATTACGCCGAGGATTACCATCAGCAATATCTGGCGAAAAACCCGGATGGCTACTGCGGATTGGGTGGCATTGGCGTCTGTTTGCCGCCCAGCCTGAACCGCTGAACAGGTTTGTGACCATTTTTTAATAAAAGTGAAAATAAATGGTCGGAGGAGGGAACTTATTGCGACCAGTCGGGACTAACTAGTTAGCGTCCAGGGATAGGATGCTAAGACCAGACACATTACTTCTTGCCTTGAAAACCGCCTGATGAATGAACGCACTGGCGGGTTGAAAATGATAGCAAGCAGGGCTGCCCACCAAGGCGGCCCTTTTCCTTTCTCTGTTTTTTAAATCGTGTCGCTGACATCGTGCGCTGGGCGTGCCCACCCGAAGATCAGCCGATCTCGCTGTCAAACAGGTTCTTGATGAGATCGATAAACTCGATGAGGAAGGCTTTTTGTTCCGGGGTCGGGGCATGCAGCCAGACGGCGGAGAGCACCTCTTCCAGGTCGGCGACCACGGCATCGGCCTCCTGCATGATGGCGAAACGCACCTTGGGGTCGAGCTCGGGATGCTGCTCGCAAATGGCCATCAGGTTGCTGGCAACATGGCCGCTGACCAAATCTTCGATGGTCTCTTCACCGTTGCTCTGCTGTTGGGATTCAAACAATCCCAAACTCTCCACCAGATACTCGATCAGCGAGATATAGCCTTCACTTTCTACCACCATGCTTGCGGCCTCAATACAGTAACAATACGAAAATAACGCGTATTTTAGTGGCTTGCCCTAGCTTGGCAAGCAGTAGTGCAGGCGGTGGCGAGTAAAACTGACCCCGCCTCGCTCCACGTACTCCAGCCCGGTCAACCTAAAGCCATGTCGTAAAAATAGCTCATAACTGAAGGCGCTGGCCTCGGTGGTGATGAGGGTCATACCGAGCCCTCGGGCCCCTGCGAGCGCCGTGGTGAGCAGCAGATTACCCAATCCCTGGCGCTGATGATCAGCGCTCACGTAGAGCAGACTGAGGTGGCCATTTGGGCTCAGGGTGACAAACCCGAGGGGCACATTTGCCAGCTCCGCTACCCAGCCGTGATGCTCGCGCAGCTGGCTGACAAAGCTCGGATGTTGTGAACCGAGGGCCCACTGCTCCACCTGTTCGGCGCTGTAGTGCTCGGGGCCGCTGCATCGCACCGCCTGCTCAAACAGGATCACGAGGGCGGGGATATGTGCCTCGCCAAGGGGGACAATACAAAGTGCTGGACTAAGTGCCGGGGTCATAAGGTCTGGCCGTCAGTGGGGGAGAGGGGGCGCGGCGCCTGTGGCCGTTTGGCTTTGGGCAGACCCGCGACAACCCGCTCATAGGAGTGGTGCACCCAGCCCTGCCACAGATCATCTGGCAAGGTGCTGTTCAGGGTCACTGTGTTCCAGTGTTGCTTGTTCATATGCCAGCCCGGTTTGACCTCGGGGTGGATCTCCCGCAGCAGCAACGCCAATTCGGGCTCGCATTTGAGGTTGATGGTGAGCGGCTCGGCCTGCCAATCCACCAGCGCGAACATCTTGCCCGCGATGCGGTAGACCAGGATCTCCGGGCCAAACGGGGTATCTTCGGTGGCGCCCGGCAGGGAGAGCAGAAAGTGGCGCAAACGGGGCAAATCCATGGTGGGTTCTCGCGCAAGGGGTGATCCGGGTCATATCTGACGCATATCTATCGGCGGGCCTGTTCTGTTAATATGCGCGCAGCCGAGTATACCCCCCATCACCAAGGGAGCCTATTGGATGTTGTATCACAAGACTTTCGAACTGGGTCCCGAGCGGGATTGGGTGGTGTTTGTCCACGGCGCTGGTGGCAGCTCCTCCATCTGGTTCAAGCAGCTGCGCGCCTATCGCGAACACTTCAACGTGCTGCTGCTGGACTTGCGCGGCCACGGCCAGTCCCACCAGCTGCAACAGGTGGTCAAGGGCCACTACAGCTTTCGGGAAGTGACCGAAGATATCGTTCGGCTGCTCGATCACCTTAATATCCGCCGCGCCCACTTTGTCGGCATCTCCCTTGGCACCATCCTTATTCGCCATCTGGCCGAGCTCTGCCCGGAGCGGGTGAAAAGCATGGTACTGGGGGGCGCCATTTTGCGGCTCGATATCCGCTCGCGGGTGCTGGTGCAACTGGGCCGACTCGGCCAGCACTTCCTGCCCTATATGTGGCTCTATCGGCTGTTTGCCTTCATCATCATGCCACGCCAGCACCATCAGGAGTCGCGCAACCTCTTTGTGCGCGAGGCCCGCAAGCTCTGCCAGAAGGAGTTCAAACGCTGGTTCCGCCTCGCCACCGAGGTCAACCCGCTGATGCGCTACTTCCGCGAACGCTCCCTGCCCATTCCCACCCTCTATGTGATGGGGGAGGAGGATCATATGTTTCTGGCACCGGTGCGCGAACAGGTGGCCCGCGATGCCAGCTCCTCGTTGGCGGTGATCCAGCAGTGCGGCCATGTCTGCAATGTGGAGCAGCCGGAGCAGTTCAACCGTACTACCCTGGACTTCATAGCCCGCCAAAGTTCATCCGCTCATCCGAAATAGTGTGCGATGTCGAGGTAACGCTGGCGAATATGTTCGATCAGCAACCTTATCTTGCGTGGCGGCTGGCGGGTGAAGGGGTAGACCGCATAGATGCCGAGCTTCTTGCCCACCCGGTCCGGAAACAAGTCCACCAGATCCCCGTTCATCAGGTCGTGATAGACGAGACAGCGCGGCACATAGACGATGCCGCGCCCCCCCAGCGCCGCCTTGCGCAGGGCCCCCGCGTTGTCGGTGGAGAAGCTCCCCGACACCGACAGCAGATAATCCCCCTGTTCCCCTTTGAAGGCCCACTCCGAGGCTCCCGTGCTCTGGTAGGCGTAGCGCAGGCAGTTGTGCTCAAGCAAGTCTGACGGCTCGCGCGGTGCCCCGAAACGGCGCACGTAGGCGGGGGCGGCGCAGATCACCCACTGGGAGTCGAGAATGTGGCGGGCAATCAGGCTCGAGTCATCCAGATAGCCGGTGCGAATGACCAGATCGAACCCCTCTTCCACCAGGTTGACGAAGCGGTTGTCCAGCGACATCTCCACCGTGAGCCCGGGGTGCTGCTGGCAAAAATCGGCCACGGCGTCGGCCAGCAGCAGCTCCCCGGAGATGGTGGGCACCGACATCCGCACATGGCCGCTCACCTTTTCACCGAATCCCGCCACAGCGTCGAAGGCGTCCAGTGCGGCGGCCTTCACATTTTTGGCACCCTGATAGAGCTCCTTGCCCGCCTCGCTCAGGGTGAGCCGGCGGGTGGTGCGATAGAGGAGCTGCACCCCGAGCTCCTCTTCCAGGCGCCCGATACGCTTGCTAACCACTGAATTTGTCAGGGAATTTTGTTCAGCCACCTTACTGAAGGAGCCGGCCTCCACCACTTGGGCGAAGAGAATGAGGTCGTCGGTACTGGCCATATTTGTCGATTTTAGGAATGAATGTTGTTCATTATTTCCATATATCGCGAAAAAGGAACAGGGTAAGGTCACGTTCGCTTAACAAAACAACAACAAGGTGCGCCAGTCGCACGACCTCTGGACAAGGATGCAATGATGACAGACACCCTGTTGGCCCTGGTGGCCTTCTCGCCGATCGTGGTGGCCGCCGTGCTGCTGGTCGGCCTCAACTGGCCCGCCAAGCGCGCCATGCCCATCGCCTTTATCCTGACTGTATTCATCGCCCTGTGGGGCTGGCAGATGAGCCCGACCCGGGTGCTCGCCTCCAGCCTGCAGGGGCTCATCATCACGGTGACCGTGCTGTGGATAGTGTTCGGCGCCATCCTGATGCTCAACACTCTCAAACACACAGGTGCCATCACCGCCATTCGCGGCGGTTTCACCAACATCTCGCCGGACCGGCGCATCCAGGCCATCATTATCGCCTGGTGCTTCGGCGCCTTTATCGAGGGGGCCTCGGGCTTTGGCACTCCGGCCGCCATCGCCGCCCCCCTGCTGGTGGCCATCGGCTTTCCGGCGCTCGCCGCCGTGCTGCTCGGCATGATGATCCAGTCCACCCCGGTCTCTTTCGGCGCGGTGGGCACCCCCATCCTGGTGGGCATCAACAAGGGACTCGACAGTCAGGCCATCGGCCAGACCTTGAGCGCCGGGGGCAGCAGCTGGGACATCTACCTGCAACAGGTGACTACCAACGTGGCCCTCATTCATGCCACCGTTGGCACCCTGATGCCGGTGCTGATGGTGATGATGCTGACCCGCTTCTTCGGCCGCCATCGCAGCTGGACCGAGGGGCTCGCCATCCTGCCGTTCGCGATTTTCGCCGGGCTCGCCTTCACCGTGCCCTATGCCCTGACCGGCATGCTGCTCGGCCCCGAGTTCCCGTCCCTCATCGGCGGTCTGGTGGGGTTGGCCCTTGTGGTGACGGCGGCGCGAGCCGGTTTTCTGGTGCCGAAAACCAGCTGGGATTTCGCCCCCGAGAACGAGTGGCCCGCCGAGTGGCTGGGCGCCATCAAGCTGGATCTCAAGGAGGCCGCCGCCCGTCCCATGTCATTGCTGCTGGCCTGGTTCCCCTATGTGGCGCTGGCCCTCCTGCTGGTAGCGAGCCGGGTGAGCCCGGAGTTCAAGGCGAGCCTGTTGTCGGTCAGCCTGCCGTTTGCCGACCTCTTGGGAGAGAAGGGTGTGAGCGCCTCCATTGAGCCGCTCTATTTGCCGGGTGGCCTCTTGGTATTTTGCGCCCTGGTGGCGACCCTGATCCAGTCCCGCTCCCTCGCCCCCTTTGGCAAGGCTATGGGAGAGTCCGGCCGCACCCTGATCGGCGCCGGTTTCGTGCTGATTTTCACCGTGCCCATGGTGCGCATCTTCATCAACTCCGGTGTGAACGGGGCGGATCTCGCCAGCATGCCGGTAACCACCGCCAACTTTGCCGCCGGGCTGGTGGGGGAGTTCTTCCCGGCGCTCAGCGCCACCATAGGCGCGCTGGGGGCCTTTATCGCCGGCTCCAACACGGTGTCGAACATGATGTTCAGTCAGTTCCAGTTCGAGGTAGCCCAGACCCTCGGCGTCTCCACCGCCGCCATGCTGGCGCTGCAGGCGGTGGGCGCGGCCGCCGGCAATATGATCGCCATCCACAACGTGGTGGCGGCGTCGGCCACCGTGGGGCTGCTCGGCCGTGAGGGGGCGACGCTGCGCAAGACGGCGCTACCGACCCTCTACTACCTGCTGGCTACCGGCCTTATCGGGCTGGCGATCATCTACAGCTTCCACGTCTCGGACGCCCTGCTGCAATTGAAGTAAGGAGAGCAAGTGATGAAGGTAATGCGGGTCTATCCGGCCAAGCCGGCCGATGTCTATCTCTACGCCACCTGTCTGGTGGATCTGTTCGACCCAGTGGCTGGGCTTGATGCCATCGCCCTGATCGAGCGGGAAGGGATAAGGGTGCACTTTGTCGAGAAACAGACCTGCTGCGGGCAGCCGGCCTATACCTCGGGTCACGAGGAGGAGGCGCGCAAAGTGGCGCAAAGTCAGATGGCGCTCTTCCCCGAGCCTTGGCCGGTGGTGGTGCTCTCGGGCTCTTGCGGCGGCATGATGCACCACCACTATGGCCGTATCTTTCCGGGCAACCCCGAGGTGGCGGCGTTTTGTGAGCGGGTGTTCGAGCTGACCGAGTTTCTGGCCCAGATCTGCCGGGTACGCTGGCACGGGGTGGGAAGGGCGAGCATCGTCATGCACACCTCCTGCTCGGCCCGGCGCGAGATGCAGGTGCACACCACTGCGCGCAGCTTGCTGGGGCAGCTCGAGGGAGTCACCCTGAACGAGCAGGCCTACGAGAGCGAGTGCTGCGGCTTTGGCGGCACCTTCTCGGTGCGCCATCCCCACATCAGCCAAGCCATGGTGGAGGACAAGACCCGCCACCTGCTGGCCACCGGCGCCGACACCCTGGTGAGCGCGGACTGGGGGTGTCTTTTGAACATCAAGGGATCCCTGGCCTATCAGGGCAAGACACTGCCCACCATGCACCTGGCCAGCTTCCTGCTCGCCCACAGCAAGCCTTTGTCAGAAAAAGAGGAGGCCCATCATGAGTGAGCACGCCAAGTATTCGCCGCGCCGCTTCCATCCCCAGGCCGAGGCGGCCCTGGGCGACCCCGTGCTGCGCCAGAATTTTCGCGGCGCCATGGATTACCTGCGTGGCAAGCGCCGCGATGCCTTCGCCGACCCGCAGGAAGAAGCGGCGGTGCGCGATGCGGCGGAGCACATTCGCCAGCGCTGCCTCTCGCGTCTGCCCGATCTTTTGGCGCAGCTCGAAACCAACTGCGAGCGTAACGGCATCCGGGTGCACTGGGCCCAGACGCCGGCTGAGGCCAACGCCATCATCCTCGGCATCGCCCAGCAACATGGGGTGAGCAGCATCGTCAAAGGCAAGTCCATGGTGAGCGAGGAGGTAGGCTTCAACCACGAGATGGCGCGCCACGGTATCCGCTGCCTTGAGAGCGACATGGGGGAGTTTATTGTCCAGCTCGATGGCGACACCCCGTCCCACATCATCATGCCCGCCATCCACAAGAACAAGCAGGAGGTGAGCGACACCTTCGCCGACAATCTGGCTGATTTCACCCCCACCACCGACGTGGACGCCCTGATCCAGACCGGGCGGCGGGCCCTGCGTGAAGAGTTTCGCCGCGCCGGCATGGGGCTGTCGGGGGTCAACTTCGCGGTGGCCGAGACCGGCAGCCTGTGTCTGGTGGAGAACGAGGGCAACGGGCGCATGTGCACCACGGTGCCGAAAATCCATGTGGCCATCACCGGCATCGAGAAGGTGGTGGAGTTCCTATCCGACGTGCCGCCCCTTTACAGCGCCCTGACCCGCTCGGCCACCGGCCAGGCCATCACCACCTACTTCAACGTCATCAGCGGCCCGCGCCGGGCAGGGGAGTTGGACGGCCCGGACGAGGTGCACCTGGTATTGCTCGACAACGGCCGCAGCCAGGCTTACCGGGATGAGGAGCTGCGCAAGACCTTGCAGTGCATCCGCTGCGGCGCCTGCATGAACCACTGCCCGGTCTATACCCGCATCGGCGGCCACGCCTACGGCACCATCTACCCGGGGCCCATCGGCAAAATCATCTCCCCCCACCTGCTGGGGCTGGAAAGCACGAGCGATCTGGTGACGGCCTCGAGCCTGTGCGGTGCCTGCGGCGAGGTGTGCCCGGTGCGCATCCCCATTCCCGACCTGTTGCAGCGCCTGCGCCGGGAGGCCAAACATGACGCACTGCCCGGCCACGAACCGCTGGCGGGGCAGGGAGCGGCCAAGAGCCGGCTCGAGACCCTTGCCATGCAAGGCTTTGCCTTTGCCGCCACCCACCCGCGCCTCTACCACGCCGCGACCGGTGTGGCCGGTCGCCTGCGGGGGCTGATGCCCAAACATCTGGGTCCCTGGACCCAGTGCCGTGAAGCCCCCAAACCCGCCCCCCAGAGCCTGCACGCCCTGCTGCGCCAGAAGAAGAAGGAGTCCTGAGATGTCGAGCAAAGAGGCTATCTTGAACCGCCTGCGCGGCGCCGCCACCCCCATGGCCCACGCCCCCCATGGCTGGCAACCCTGGCGCGGGGAGGATGAACAGGCGCGTCGCGAGCGCTTTGTTGGCATGATCACCGCCAGCCACGCCGAGATCCTCACCGTCAAGGAGGCAACCCTTGCCCGGGATCTGACCGCCTGGCTGGATGAAGAAGGCGTGACGAGTCTGGCCTGTGGCCAGGGCGGCCGTTGGCAGGAAGCGGTCGCGGCCGCCTGTGCCGGGCGATCTGTGCTGACCCCGGCGGGGGAGTTCGCCGGCTGGAAAGACGATCTGTTTGACGTTTGTCAGGCGGGCATCACCCACTGCGCGGGGGCCATCGCTGACACCGGCACCCTGGTGTTGCTGCCCGATAGCGGCGAGTCGCGTACCATTTCGCTTGTGCCCCCCTGCCATATCGCCCTGCTGGCGGCCTCCACCATCGCCGACAACCTGGCGGGGCTGGTGGCGGCCGGGCGCTGGCAGCAGGCCATGCCCACCAATCTGTTGCTGGTCTCCGGCCCCTCCAAGACCGCCGACATTCAGCAGACCCTGGCCTACGGTGCCCACGGCCCGAGCCGCCTCTTGGTAGTGCTGGTGGAGGATTGCTGATGCTTTGGAACCAGTTTGATGCCGCCGTGCTCTCGCACATCCCGCCGGAGCGGCTGGTGAGCGACCCGGATCTTCGGCTGGCCCACGGCACGGACGCCAGCTTCTACCGGCTGGTGCCCGAGCGCATTGTGCGCCTCGACTCTTTGGATGAAGTGCGCTTCGTGCTGGGGGTGTGCCGCGAATTGGGTCTGCCGTGCACCTTTCGCGCCGCCGGCACCAGCCTCTCGGGTCAGGCCCTGAGCGATTCGGTGCTCATCACCCTGACCGACAGCTGGCGCGGCCACCGCATTCTGGACGAGGGCGCCCGCATCGCCCTGCAACCCGGGGTGATCGGCGCCGATGCCAACCGCTATCTGGCGCCTCTGGGCCGCAAGATTGGGCCGGATCCCGCCTCCATCAACGCTTGCAAGCTGGGCGGCATCGCCGCCAACAACGCGAGCGGCATGTGCTGCGGCACCGCCCATAACAGCTATCACACATTGCACGCCATGACCTTGCTGCTGGCCGATGGCACCGTGCTGGAGAGCGGCGATCCCCAGAGCCGCGCCGCCTTGGCGGCCAGGCGCCCGGAGCTGCTCTCGGGGCTCGCCGCCTTGCGCGCCGAGGTGCTGGCGAACGCCGAGCTTGCTGCCAAAATTCGCCACAAGTACCGGCTCAAGAACACCACCGGCTACGCCATCAATGCCCTGCTCGATCATGAGGACCCCGTCGATATCCTCACCCACCTGATGATTGGCTCGGAGGGAACCCTCGGCTTTATCGCCGAGGTGGTGCTCGACACCGTGCCCGAATACCCCCACAAGGCCTCGGCCCTGCTGGTGTTTCGGGACGCCGAGCAGGCGTGTCTGGCCACCTCGCGCCTGAAAAGTGCGCCGGTGGCGGCGGTGGAGCTGATGGATGGACGATCCCTTCGCTCGGTTGCGGGCAAGCCCGGCCTGCCGGACTTTATCAAGGCGCTGGATTTAACCGCCTGCGCCCTGCTGATCGAGGTGCATGGGGCATCGAAAGAGGAGCTGGTCGATCGCTGCGAGCAGGTGACGGCAATGGCGGCCGAGTTCGCTCAGGTCGCCTCTGTGCCTTTTACTACCGACAGCGCCGGGCTCTGGGCCATTCGCAAGGGGCTCTTCCCGGCGGTGGGGGCGGTGCGTACCACAGGCACCACCGTCATCATCGAGGATGTCGCCTTTCCCATCGAGCGCCTGGCGGAGGGGGTGGCGGGGCTGCAGCAACTGTTCGACAAGTTTGAGTATCACGAGGCCATCATCTTTGGCCACGCGCTGGAGGGGAACCTGCACTTCGTCTTTACCCAGGGGTTCGATGATCCGGCCCAGGTGGCCCGCTACGGCGCCTTTATGGATGCGGTAGCCGAGCTGGTCGCCGTGCGCTTTGGCGGGTCCCTCAAGGCCGAGCACGGCACCGGCCGCAACATGGCCCCCTATGTGGAGCTGGAATGGGGGCCGGAGGGGATGGCGCTGATGCGGCGCATCAAGACGCTGCTGGACCCGGACGGCCTGCTCAATCCCGGCGTCATCATCAACGACGACCCCAAGGCCCACCTGGCACACCTCAAGCCCATGCCGGCGAGCGATGCCATCGTGGACCCCTGTATCGAGTGCGGCTTTTGCGAGGCGGTCTGCCCCTCGCGCACCCTGTCGCTCTCGCCACGCCAGCGCATCGTGCTCTATCGCGAACTGGCCCGTCGCAATCGTGCCGATGAGCCCTCCAACCAGCTGGCCCGGCTGTTTGACTATCAGGGCATCGACACCTGCGCAGCGACCGGGCTCTGCGCCGATCGCTGTCCGGTCGGCATCAACACCGGCAGCCTTATCAAGAAGTTGCGCAGCGAAAAGTACCAGCGCTTCGTGCCCATCGCCCGCTGGAGCGCCGATCACTTCGCCGGCGTTACCCGCACAGCCCGCAGTGCGCTGGGCCTCAAAGCCATTGCCGGCAAGGTGTTGGGAGACAAGGCGCTGGCAGGATTGGTTAAAGGGGTTCGCCATCTGAGCAGCCAGCGCACACCAGCCTGGCTGCCGACCCTGCCGGGGCCGAGCCGCTACCAGTGGCCGCCAGGGGAGGGGAGCAATGACGGTTCACGCGAGCGCGCTGTGGTCTATCTGCCGTCGTGCGCCAGCCGGGTATTTGGCCAGCAGGAGGAGGCCCCGTCACTGCCGGATGTGGTGCAATCCCTGCTCAGGAAGGCGGGCTGCCGGGTCATAGTGCCGGCGAGCGTTGAGGGGCTCTGCTGCGGCATGCCCTATGACAGCAAGGGGATGAGCGAGGTGGCACAGGCCAAGCGTAATGAGCTGGCCGAGGCCCTGTGGCAGGCAAGCGAGCAGGGGCGCTGGCCCGTGCTGCTCGACACCAGCCCCTGCGTGCAGCGGCTGCTTTCAGGGGCACTCGGCAAGGGCCTTCGGGTGTTTGAGCCCGCTGCCTTTGTGCTGGAACACCTGCTGCCCCACCTTGAGCTGACACCCATCGATGAGACAGTGATGCTCCATATCACCTGCAGCAGCCGGCGCATGGGGTTGGGGGATAAGATGCTGGCGGTGGCCCGCACCTGTGCCCGCGAGGTGATAGTTCCCGAGCATATCCAGTGCTGCGGCTTTGCCGGTGACAAGGGGCTGATGACCCCGGAGCTTAACGCCGCCGCGCTCGCCAGCCTGCCCGCCCAGGTGCCCAGGGATTGCCGTCAGGGTTTTAGCAATAGCCGTACCTGCGAAATGGGGCTCAGCCAGCACGCGGGCATTCCCTATCACAGCATTCTGTATCTGGTGGATCTGGCAGCGAAATAGGAAAACAAAAACGGCAGGATAAAAAATCCTGCCGTTGGTGGAGGAGCCAAACGCCCGGGGCGTTATCCCCGGGAATGGTTGTGCGCGATTGTCAGAGCTTGCATAGAGAAAACGGATTATCCCATCCCTGCCGGATTGTGTGCGTCAAGCACCTGCCGGTGAACAGTTACCGCGGGTGCTGGTGCAACTGGGCCGCCTTGGCCAGCACTTCCTGCCCTATATGTGGCTCTACCGGCTGTTTGCCTTCATCATCATGCCACGCCAGCACCATCAGGAGTTGCGCAACCTTTTTGTGCGCGAGTTGTGCGCGAGGCCCGCAAGCTCTGCCAGAAGGAGTTCAAACGCTGGTTCCGCCTTGCCACCGAGGTTAACCCGCTGATGCGTTATTTTCGCGAACGCTCCCTGCCCATTCCCACCCTCTATGTAATGGGGGAGGAGGATCATATGTTTCTGGCACCTGTGCGCGAACAGGTGGCCCGCGATGCCAGCTCTTCGCTGGCGGTCATTGAGCAGTGCGGCCATGTCTGCAATGTGGAGCAGCCGGAGCAGTTTAATCGTCGTACGCTCGCGAATTCCGGCGAAGTTGAACAGCCATTCCGGCCAACGTGAACATCCTAATCCTTAACGCGCTCACGTCATCCCGTTTCTAACCGACATTCCGCACCTGATTGCTTTTTCGGCGGCGATAGCTGCGCGTTCACAACAAATGACAGCATTGAGGTGTTGGCAGTTGAGACACTTTCAGGGCTTTTGAGAAAGCTTTTAGACGAAACTGATATGGAAAAGGCCAGCATATGCTGGCCTTTTTCACAAGAAAATTACTTTTATGAAAATCGATTTTAAAGTTTAAAAGCCACAATTGAGCTATCAGTCCGTGTGCTGTTTTTCTTTTAATCTATGACATTCATCAATTGATATGGAATAGACTTGATAAGAGTTCCAACGAGACACTCGCTTTAAATCTTGACACTCTACATAATATTCAGCTTTAGCATTTAACTTCATTTTTGTTGCAAAGGTTAAGGTCGGTGCTATAGCGAAAATAACAATCAAAACGCCGCGTTGAAAAAACTTATCTGGATTACCAACCTTTGCTACAGACATTAACACATGAATTATTAATATCATGCCAACTAATGGAGCACAGTAAGAGGCCCAAATATTGGCAATACCACTAATCCGAAATGACTCAGCACTATTAGATAATGCTGCGTACAAATCCTCTGATACCTGTTCAAAACCGAACCAGATAAAAGCTGCTGCAATGATTAGTCTGACGAAATGGATCATTCAACCAACCTTTTAAGCGAGTTGCCGATCTCATCTGAGAATCCATACCGTTCGTCTAATGCGTCAAGCTCACGTCCCATGAAAAAGGAACCAAACGCAAAGAGTGCGCCTGTTGCCAAAATCCCTGATACAGGTAGTGTCGCAACGACTAGAGACATGGTTACTAACGTCGTCATACCTTTGATAATGTCGCCAGAGCTATTGCCCACGAACTCGGCTAAAGTCGCTTCATCACGCAAGATGTAATCAGCAGCATTGACCCCGACAGCAAAGGCCACCTCGATCCCCGCATTTACCTTGACCCATCGAGCCGCCCCTTTGACATCATTCAAACCAATACCGATTTGAACTACTCGTGGATTACTCGCCTTCCATTTGTTCCCTTTCATCAAGGTCTGAGCATGACGGCGATAGTTTTTGATGATCACATAATCGATACCCTTGATGTTCTTGGTATAAGACATAACACCAAACCCACCAAGTCCTTTAGCTGTCTGAGCTGCGGTTTTAACGCCGTCTACCAAGTCGTGGTAGCTCTTAGTCGTACCCACAGCATCTTTGCCACCCATCTCGGTATAAAGCGTCTGTAGCAGCTCTTTAGCTTCTTCTAGTGACAAGACTGCAATATCAGTTGGTGCGGTTGTGTATACGACCTCTAGCGTTTTGCCCTGGGCAAAGTCATAGGGAGGCCAATAGGCATTCTTAGCTGGGATTTCTACAGGAGCAGCAGGTTGTTGCATTGGTGCAGTTGCCGATCTTGCTGCTGGTGCTTGATCCCCAATTACTACAGTTCCCGAGCCGATGATCACACCACCACAATCAACAGCCCCACCAGTTAATGCAGCGGGTTTTCCATTGATAAAGACGGTAGAAGATCCTGATGCAATCGATCTGGGGTGCGGTGGGTTGTTTGGTTTGTCATGTGGGGCGAGGGGATCACCAACACGGGCTGCTGGGATACCGTCAATGAATACATCCGGCGAACCAGCAATGATGGCAGTGGGATGAAATCCATCATGATCTGTCCCAATATCCCCAACTTTCGCGGCTTTCTTGCTCAAACCGTGCTCCTTGCTATCGATGATAAAGCAGGCAAAAAGGGCACTTTATCATCAATGCACCAATCGAGACCATAAAAACGATTTCTGAAAGCGGCAGTCTGTGACGTGATCATAACAACAATGTCATGCGTGGCTTTCATTGGGGCCGCGAATGAGCAATGGATTCACAATTGAAGCTGGCTCTGTCAAGTTAAAAATAATCTACTTGCTCAACATCATTACTGCTCAGGTGGGCTAAATTACTGATCCCAACAGTGCTACATCTTGCCAGAAGCCTTGTGGCGTAAGGAATTAGTGCATTCTGACGGCAATGTCTGAGGTAACAAGACCCAGCGACGATGTGTGATCCATGTCACCTGTAGAAGCGCTACGAGTGCAGTAATCTACTATTCGGAGTGGCTATTTAGCCTCTTTCGGAACCTTGGGTGCCGGATGAGAAAGATATCAAAAACCGACCAACTAAAGTGAGTAAAAAGTTAGTTATCGCTCGGATTTTGAAAGGTTTTTTGACGAGGATCAGACTTGAGCCAAGTTGGCTGCGGGTTGAGTGGGTAAGGTGTGTTCAATAAATAAACAGATAAGACATCCTTGACGACTGGCGCCAAGTGACAGAAGTGGCTGGGCAATATCACTGTGATGCCCTGTTATAAGGGCTATGGGTTTCGGGTCATCGAGCAGACCGGCCACGTTTGTCGAGGGTGTTCAGTAGCCGGTCATCTCCAGATAGCCGACCCCCTTGGCATCCCCCGAGACAGAGACAGCTCCCTCCCAGTAGTCAAAGCGACCTGTCATGGCCTGATTGGGCTGACGGGCTTTGATGGTGAGGCTCATTCCGGCGGCGTTTAGCTGCCACTCGACGGGGTAATCCTGCCCCTTGGGGCCGCGCCAGGTGTTGCCCGGCGTAAGGTGAATCGCGTCGGGGGCGAGCACCCGGCTGCTGCCATCCTGTTCAATCAAGATGCCGTAGCGGTTCTCGGGCTCTGCGCGGCCAGCCTTGGTGCGCAGGCGAAACAGCATCAGCTCGCGGCCATCGGCCAGTTGCAGCGAAAACCAGTCCCAGCCCGATTGCCACTCGGCCAATACCGAGCTGCTCCACTCGTGATCAAACCAGCCTTGTCCGGTGACGGTGCGGGTCTCGCCATCGCGAGTCAGGGTGCCGCGAAGAGTGAGGCGCGGGTAGGAGTAGTAAAAGGAGGCGTTGCCCGGGCTCTTCTCGCTGTAACCGGCCTTGCCTTGCAGCACCAGCGGCTTGGCGGCAGTGACGGTGAGGTTCAGTTCACCAATCTTGCTCTGCACCTTGAGGGTGGCGGGGAATAGCGCGGCCCCTTGCGAGGCAAGCCGCCACTCCCTGAGCCAATATTGGCCGCCGCTGGCCCCTGCCAGTCCCGGCCCCTGCCGACTGGCCCGTTCATCTTGCTGGTGAGTGCCACGGTCGAGATCCGTGATGGCAAACTGGGCCAGCCAGAGCTGGGGGGTGAGCCAGGGGTTGCTGGTGCGGAGTGCTTGTTCGATCCCTTGCCGAAACAGGGTCCACTGCATGCCATATTCGTGCCCCTGTTCATCCTTGAGATTGCCGGTGAGATACCACCACTCGGAGCGGTAATCGGGGTGGGCGGCGTGATCCTCCGGCAATTGGATGGTTTGCCCCGGCAGCACCTTTTTAAAGCTGTCGCTGCCGCCGCCGAGCAGGGCGCCCAGATCACTGGCCTGCGCGCTGCCAATCATGGCGATAAGCGGGAGCAAGAGGGCGGCGAGCCACAGGAACCGCAAGGAGGAGAAGCTTCCCCTCACCCTGGCCCTCTCCCAAAGGGAGAGGGGATATCTCGCGGCCGCTCTGCGATCTTCTCTGCGCTGGCGTAAGGCCGGGGATACAGGGCTGGTCAATGGGATCGTCAAAGCATGGCTGAGCCAGCGCGCTAACCGATATGTCATACCACTCTCCTTGCGGCATACCAGGAGGCCAATGCGCCGTGTATCAGGTGTGAGAGCCAGCATGCTGGCGTATCTCGCGGTTGTCGGCTCATACCACCCTCCTTGCGGCATACCAGGAGGCCAGTGCCCCACAGACCGGTGCCAGCAACAGGGCGGTGACCGCATGAAGGGGGGCGGCCTCGAAGGCGAGGCGCCAGCCAAAGGCGCGGGGGTTGACCACCTCGATCAGCACCCAGGCGAGGCCATAGCCCACCGGCAGGGCCAGCAGGGCGGTGAGCAGTCCCAATCCCGCCCCTTGCCACACCAGCAGCTGGCGGCAGTGGCGGGGGCTCAAGCCCAGACTCTGCAAGGTCTGCAGCTCGCCACGGCGGGCCAGCCCCAGCACCATAAAGGCCGAGCCAATGCCGACAAAGGCGATGCCGAGGATCAGCAATTTCAATAGTTCGGTCACCACAAAGGTCTGGTCAAACACCTTGAGGGCCGCGCTGTGGATGGCGGGGGCGGAGAGCAGATTGAGCAGCTCGCCAAAGCGCTCGCGCAGACGGTCGGCCAGCTGTTCGGGGTCGTTGCTAAAGAGGGCGAGGGATTGCACCGCGCCCCCTTCGAAGGCGTGCAAAATTTGCCCCTTGTCGCTGCCGTAATCCTGATAGACGCCGGTGACGGTGAACTGCCTTGGCCCCTGCTCGCCGCTGATCGCCAACGTCTGGTCCACCTTGACCCCGAGGCGCACCGTCAGCGGCTCGCTCGCCAGCACCTCGTCAGGGCGGGTCGGCCAGCGCCCGGCCAGCAGCGGATAGGCGGCTTTGATCTGGGGAATAAAATCCATCTGCGCCCACTCGATGGGCTGCCCCTGCCAGCGGGCGGGATGCACCGCGCGGCGCGAGGCGGCGCTTACTTCTGGTGCGGCGAGCAGGGTGTGCAGGGTCAGCGGATCCAGGGTGCCGCGACTGCCAGCCACACCCTTGGGGGCGGTGACATAGAGATCGGCGGCCAGACGCTGGCCGAGCCAGATCTCCACGCTGGAGCGAAAACTCGACACCATGACCCCGATGCCGATGGCCGCCGCGATGGCGAGCTGCAACGCCATCACCGCGATGGCGGTGCGATCGAGGTGATAGCGGGTCTCGGCCACGGCGAGCCGGGCGGTGAGGGGGCCGCCCGCGCGCCGTCGCAGCCAGCCAAGCAGGCCGCGCAGGGCATCGGGTAGCATCAGCGCCATGGCCAGCAGCCAGCCGCCAGCGATAAAGAGGGCGCCACTCAGACCGGTTTGCGGCAGCCACAGGCACAGAGCGCACAGCAGCAAGATGGCGAGGGCCAGCATGCGCCGCCGCCATGGGTGAGCGGGGGGAGGAGTGTTTCCGGCGCGCAGTTCAAGGGGGGATTGGCGCAGCAGTTGCCACCAGCCGGGCAGGTTGGCAGCCAGCGTGCCGAGCAGCCCGATCAACAGCGCCTTGAGCAGGCTCAACGGGGAGAGGCGCAATAGGTCGATGGGGTTGGGCCCATAGAGATCGGCCAGCGCCTGGGTCAGTTGCCCCATCAGCGCCAGCGCCAGCAGGCTGCCGAGCAGCAACCCGAGCAGGGTGCCGATGGTGGCGAGGATCATCAGCTCCAGAATGAGCCAGCGGAGCACCCGGCTCGGCCCCATCCCCAGAGTGATCAACTGGGCCAGCTGGGGGCGGCGCACGCTCTGGACAAAGCGCTGGGCGTTGAACACCAAGAACAATCCCACCGCCATGGCGAGCAGGGAGAGGGCGGTGAGGTTGAGGGCCAGCGCATCGCCAAGCTGGCTGGCATCGAGTGCCGGGCTGATGGGCTCAAGCCACAAGGGCTGGTTGGGGTAATCGGTTTGCAGGGTGGCCTGCAGGGTGCGAGCCTCGGCGTCGCTTAGCTTGAAGACGATGCGATCGAGCCGACCCGCTTTATCCAGCAGCGGCTGGGCGAGGCCGATGTCGGTTATCAGCAGCCGCTCCATGGGCACGGCGCCCGGTTCAACCGTGCCCGCCAGTGTCAGGGTCAGGGTTCGGGGGCTTGTACCATCACTGCCGCCCAAGACAAAACGGCGGCTCTGGCCTGCTTGCCAGCCAAGGCGATGGGCCTCGGGGGCCGCCAGCCAGATGCTGTCGGCGCGGTTGAGGGAAAAGGCGGGCTCGCTCTCCCGCGTGGCGCCAAACAGCTGGCGCAGGGGGCCGGGGTTGAAGAGATCCATTCCCAGCAGTTGAAAGCTGCGCCCCTCGTCATCCTTGAGCCAGCCATGGAGCTGGGGCATGGCATCGAGGGCGGGTTGGCTGGTCACCAGCTGTACGTAAAGCTGCTCATCCAGCCCGCCAGCGGGAGCCAGCCGGTAGTTGGCTTCCCCGGCGAGCTGGCTGCGGGCGGCGACAAAATTGGTACGGGCACTGTGATTGAGCAGCTCGATGGCCACCACCAGTGACACCCCCAATACCAGCCCGGTGAGACTCATCAGTAGCAACCAGGGGTGGCTGCGATAGAGGCGCAGCAGCGCTTTGAGTGGCAGCATCAGCGTGCCCCCGACAGACGCAGTCGCTGTTTAGTCATGGCGAGGCCCCTTGAGTTCGATAAGTTGGCCCCCTTCGAGGCGCAGCACCCGGTCGGCCAGCGCAGCATAGGCGGGGTTGTGGCTCACCAGCAGCAAGCCTGCGCCGGTATCGCGCACTGCCGCGATCATTAACGCCATCACCTGCTCGGCATTGTGCTCATCCAGGCTGCCGGTGGGCTCGTCGGCCAGCAGCCAGCTGGGTTGATGGATCAGGGCGCGGGCCAGCGCCACCCGCTGGCGCTGACCGCCGGAGAGCTGCTCCGGCCAGGCATGGCGCTTGTGGCTCATATCAAGCCGGTGCAGTAACTGGTCAATCCTGGCCTCATCCGGTGGCATGCCGTTGATGGCGAGCGGCAGGGCAAGGTTTTCGGCCACCGTCAGGGTCGGCAGCAGGTTGAAATCCTGATAGACGATGCCGAAATGGCGGCCGCGCAGGCGGGCCCGCTCGTCCGGTGACTGGTTGTCGAGACGGCGCTCCCCCAGCCAGATCTCCCCTGCATCCGGTGCAATCAGCCCGGCGATGAGGTTCAGCAGGGTGGACTTGCCGCAGCCACTTTGGCCCAGCAGCAGGGTGATCTCGCCAGCGGGTAGGGCGAGTTCGAGGGCGTGGAACAGCGGCAGTCGTTCACTGCCGTTATCGAAGCTCTTGCAGAGGTTGCGCAGGGTCAGCATGGGATAACCGCTTGATGGTCAATGGCTTTCATCATGTCATGTACGCTACCACGGCCAACAATGATCAACACCCCTTACGGTTGATCAAGAGTGCCAGTTAGTGATCAAGGCGGCAAAAGAGGTGAGGATCCTGGCTGGATCCCGCTCACCCGAGCTGGTTAGAATAGGTACTTTCATGGGTCACAGGATGAGCAAGGATGTTACATAAGCAAGTCAGTTTTATCATCGACAGCAAAGGCAACAAGCAGGCTGCCGTGGTCCCCATCGAGATCTACAACGAGCTGATGACCTTGCAAAGGGCCCTCTCCGACAACCGGCCGGGGGAGCGCGAGCTCTACCACTTCAACGGCAAGGGGGCCGAGGCCCACGGGTATCCGGTGGGCAAGCGGCAAAATCCGGGCTTTATGGTGCTGGCCGGTTCCACCGCCAATGGCGAGGATGCCGCCTCCCTGCGTGAAGCGGTGATCGAGCTGCGTCACGAACTGCTGGAGAAGGGGGTTATAGTGCCCCGCAGTCAGGGCGGCTTTGTCTTTACTGCCGATCAGCTGTTCAACAGCCCGAGTCTGGCCGCCAGTCTGGTGGCGGGTAACAACAGGAGCGGGTTGGACGCCTGGCAGAACAGTGCGGGTTATACCCTCAAGAAGTCGGGATTTGGTAAAAAGTCGTAGATTGTCCGCGGCCTTGAATTAATTGAACTTTCATTGACCTGGATGAACGTTTCTTTTTATTCAGGTGCTAGCATCCCGGCTGATGGTTCCATAAGGAAAAGGCCCATGTCCGTATATTCTCCCTTTGTTGTGCTTACCCGTGTTGTTTTACTGTCTCTTCTCTTTATCTCTCCTGCCCATGCCAGCAGTGGTTCACTGCAAGTGACCGCCTCTTCGATCGGCCTCTTCTGTCTGGGGCTCTTTATATTGGCCTATGCCCTGGTGATGGCCGAAGAGTATCTGCAACTGCGCAAGTCCAAACCGGTGCTGGTAGCGGCCGGGGTGATCTGGATCCTGATCGGGGTCATGTATGCCGAGCAGGGATTGAGTGCCGAGGCTGAAGCGGCATTTCGTCATAACTTGCTGGAATACGCCGAGCTGATGCTGTTTTTGCTGGTGGCGATGACCTATATCAACGCCATGGAAGATCGCTTGCTGTTCGATGGCTTGCGGGCCTGGTTGGTGCGCTCGGGTTTTGGTATGCGCACTCTGTTCTGGATGACTGGCGGGTTGGCGTTTTGTATCTCCCCTATTGCGGATAACCTGACCACCGCCTTGCTGATGTGCGCTGTGGTACTCAAGGTAGCCAACGGGGATAAGCGTTTCGTCAATCTGGCCTGTATCAACATCGTGGTTGCCGCGAATGCCGGCGGGGCATTCAGCCCCTTTGGGGATATCACCACCCTGATGGTATGGCAGGCGGGCAAGGTGCACTTTATTGATTTTCTGCTGCTGTTTATCCCTTCGGTGCTCAACTTTGTGATCCCTGCGTTCTTGATGAGTATGTTTGTGCCCAAACATGTCCCCAAAGCGTTGAACGAGGTGGTCGAGCTCAAACGTGGTGCATTCCGTATCGTCGGGCTCTTTATTTTGACCATTGTTACCGCGGTGGCCTGCCATAACTTCCTGCATCTGCCTCCTGTGTTGGGCATGATGATGGGGTTGGGTTATCTGCAATTTTTCGGGTTTTTCCTGCGCAAGACCCTGCCTGTATCGCTGGCACGCAAGCGGGCGCTGTATGAGCGCAATGGCGATACCGAGCGATTACGCAGTCTGGGATCCGTGGTGCCGTTTGATGTATTCAACAAGGTCGCCAAGGCGGAGTGGGATACCTTGTTATTCTTCTACGGGGTGGTGATGTGTGTGGGTGGCTTGGGCTTTATGGGCTATCTGGAGCTGGTGTCACACTGGCTCTATGACGGCGGTGACCCGACCATGGCCAACGTTTTTATCGGGATGCTGTCGGCCATCGTGGATAACATTCCGGTGATGTTTGCCGTGCTGTCGATGAACCCGGATATGGCGCTGGGTCAATGGCTGCTGGTGACCCTGACCGCAGGGGTAGGGGGCAGCATGCTCTCTATCGGTTCTGCCGCCGGGGTAGCCCTGATGGGGCAGGCTCACGGCATGTATACCTTCTTTGGCCATCTGAAGTGGCTGCCAGCCATTCTGCTTGGCTATCTGGTGAGCATAGGCGCGCACCTCTGGCTCAACAGTGCCTTGTTCTGAATAACTGGCCGCCAGCACGAAAAGAGGCTCCCGTTGACGGGAGCCTCTTTTGTTTATCTGGCCGCAAGAGTGGGGATCACTCCTTTCGCTTGCTCGCCAGCAGCCAGTAACTCAGGGTCGAGCCCAGGCCACAGCAGGCGATGGCGATGGCCATCGGCAGCGGCGATTGGGGCGGATTGAGGTTAACCAGAATGCCGACCAGGGCGCCGATGCCAAAGCGCAGGGTGCCAGCCAGCCCGGAGGCGGTGCCCGCCGCCTGCGGGAAGTGGCCCATCAGACCGGTCATGGCGTTGGCCCCCACCAGACTGATATGGCCGACAAACAGCACCACCGGAATGACGATGCCCCACAGGCCGCCAGTCTGGCTCCAGGCGTTGTAGACCAGCAAGGCGCCGGCGCAGGGCAGCACCAGCAGGCCGTATTGCAGCATCCGCTCGGCGCCAACCCCCTTCACCAGTCGGCTGTTGACGAAGGTGACCACCATCATCAGCAGGATGTTGAGGCCAAATAGCCAGCCGTAATGTTCGGTCGGCACCTTGAAGTACTCGATATAGACGTAAGGGGAGCCGCTTAAGAAGGCGAACATGCCGGAGCTGGAGAGGGCGCCGCACAGCACATAGCCCATGGCGCCACGGTGTGAGAGCACGCCCCAGTAGTTCTTCAGCACCTGGCCGAGTCGCAGTGGCTGTTTGTGCTCCGGTTTCAGGGTCTCCTCTATTTTCCACTGCATCACCAGACAGATGAGCAGACTGATCCCCACCAGCAGCCAGAAGATCACCCGCCAGTCGGCATGGGCGCTGATATAGCCGCCCACCACCGGCGCGACAAGCGGGGCCAGCGTCATCACCAGAATGACGAACGACATGGCGCGAGAAAACGCATCTTTCTCGAACAGGTCGCGCAGCAGGGCATTGACCACCACAGAGCCTGCCGCCCCGCCAGCCGCCTGCAACATGCGCCAGGCCAGCAGCTCGGGCAGGGAGTCGGCCATGGCGCAGCCCACCGAGGCGATGGCAAACATGATGAGCCCCGCCAGGATCACCGGCTTGCGGCCATAGCTGTCGGCCAGCGGGCCGTAGAAGAGCTGACCGATGGCAAAGCCACCCAAAAAGGCGCTGATGGTGAGTTGGGCGCCGTCGATGCTGGTGGCCAGATCGTTGGCAATAGCCGGGATCGCGGGCAGATACATATCCACCGCCAGCGGGGTTAGTCCCGCCAGGGCGCCGAGCAGGATAAACAGAAAACGGGGAGAGAGCATGGTGGCCTGGGGGGGCTGGCTGTGGGGCATAGGGTATCCGCTGGTGAACCTTGGTTGAAAAAAGGGAGAAGAGCGAGTCTATCAGGTTTACCTGTGGTCGGCATGACGATCCTGCTCCCTCAAAAGAGGGGGATAGACCTCACCCCGAAGGCCCGGATCGCCGGGTTGCCACGGTGTTGAGCAGCACCGTCAGCCAGAGCAGCCAGGCCAGCAACGAGACGGCATAACCGAGCCGCTCCGGCCAGCGGGCGCTCAGGGTAAAGGTGAGACGATGTGTGCCGGCGGGTACCCATACCTGCACCAGCCCGTTGGGGGTGCTGCTGACGCTCAGCGGCAGCTGCTGGTTGAGCGTCGCCTGCCAGCCCGGGTAGTCAAACTGGTGCAGGATCAGCTTGGCGGGCGCCGGGGCATCCACGGTCAATTCGATATGGCGCGGCTGCCAGTGCAGGATCTGCCACGATACGCCGTGCTGTTCACTGGTGATGGCGGGTTGAAACTCATCTTTCCAGGCCAGCAGGGTGGGGGCAAACATGCCACGCGGCACCTGTTTTGGCCGGTATTCGCGGGCGCTGCGTTTGCTGTCGAACTCCCCATCGAGCTGACTCTTGATGGGGGCCTGGGTGAGTGGCGCCTCGCGTATATAACGCCCTTGTGATAGCAGCGTGAGGGCCAGTAGGGCCCACCACACCCACTGCCATGGCCGATAAGAGGGGGTGCCCAATGCCACCACGGCCACGGTGGCAATGACCAGTAGCAGATTGAGGCGCCAGGGGAACTGCACCAGTTGCAACGGCGTGAGCAGGCGCCACAGGGGCTCGCTTGGCGGCAACATCATCAGAAAGCTCAGGGCGCCGATGATCCCCCAGATCAGCAACTCGGGATGGCGCGGCTCGCGGGCGGCGGCCCACGCTACCAGCAGCAGGGCCAGGGTGAGCAGCGTCAGCCAGGCCAGATGGCCGCGAAAGCGCCAGTCATCCCGGCTCTGGGGCAAGCGGTCGAGAAAGTTGCGCTGAAATTCGAACATACCGGTGCGCATCTGCTCCATGGAGATCCCCCCCTGATCCAGCAGGGCGGGCAGCAGCAACAGGCTGGCCATCGCCAACCCCCAGAGCTGGCCCAGCAGGGTGCCGATAAGCGGGGAGGCGGTAACAGGCGAACTGACAAGTGCTGTGTTCCCCTTGTCGCGCCAGACCAGCAGCAGGCTGCGCAGGGTGAGCAAGCCCAGAACAAGCAGGGTACTGGGTAGATGGGAAAGCGTCAGCATGGCCACCGCGAAGGTGAGCAGCAGCAGGGCAAAAGGAGCGCGGCGGCAGAGGCGATCCTGCCCCAGCAGAGCCAGTGGTGCCCAGACGAAGGCCCAGCTCTCCGCCAGAGCAAAGCGGGCATAGATATCAATGGCCAGATGATAGGGCAGCGCCATATAGAGCAGACTGGCCGCCAGCGCCCGGCCGTGGCCGGCAAAGGGGCGCAACCAGAGATAGGCGAACAGGCCGGAGAGCCAGAGCGCCACGCTGCTGCTCCAGAGCAGCGGCGTCATCGCCTCGTGGGCCAGCGGGGTGGGGCCGGCGAACAGGGCGCTCACATAGTAGGGCAGGGGGGGATAGAAGAAAAAGACCGGGCTGCCAAAGGCGCCATTCATCGCCATCAACCAGCGCGGATAGAGCTCACCTTGCCACAGCTGCACCGCAAAGAAGTGACCGGAGAGCAGATGGTGAAACAGATCATGGCCCTGGCTGCCGCCGCGCAGCCAGAATGGCAGCAACAGAAGGGCGCAGACCCCGGTCAGTACCGACACAACCCACAGCCACTCTCTGGTTACACGCATAAGGAGACTCATCTGTTATGGATGCGAAGTGAGTGTAACCGACTTGTCCCCTCGCGTTGGCCTCTGCCAGATGAAATATGTACGCTCTTTAACCGGGCTGTCGCCATGGGCACGGATAGCCCGCAGCGAGGGGATAGTGAGCCTGAATAGGGTCAGCGGCGTCCATATCCAGGCAATATGGATGGCGGTTATTTGTGTTCTGCCAGTCGCTCGGTGACGGCATAAATCAATGCGGCGAGGGAGAACGCGAGAAAGACAATCACCGACCACTTCATTTCTGTCTCATTGCTGTTACCCCCGCTCAAGAAGGCTTTGAGCACCTCGATCCCGGCGATGGTCACCAGCGAGTTGATGACAATAAGTTTCAAGGAGGCGAAGTTGATCTTGCTTAGCCAGTTATTACCCAGAGCTGCCCGCTGATCCTGGGTCTGTATAAACTGCACATAACCACAGATGGCCACCAAGATCAGCATCTGGGCCACCAGCACAAAGTCCACCAGGGTCAAGACACCGGTGATGAGCTCAAGATAGGGAATATTGATGATGTCACGGCACAGTTCATAGAGTTGCATGACAAATTTGATCATCAATAAAGCCACGCAGATCAACATGCAAATATAGAAGGGGAACATCATCAACCGGCTGCCATTGAGCATGAAGTTGAAAGGGCGCATGAACACTCCTGAACAGGGTAAGGTAGCGCTCATTATGGCGTGAAAAAGAGGACAAGGTGGAACCCCTAAGCCTGAGCCTGTAAATGATTCTGTGTGGGAGTGGATCGTTCACTGCGAGGGGAATGTGGCAGAGCAAGCGGTGAGGGGTAGCTGGCTCGGCTTGAAACAATGGAGAGATGGATATGAAAAAGCCCAGCCATAAGGCTGGGCTTTAGAAGATGGCTCCCTCGACAGGACTTGAACCTGTGACATACGGATTAACAGTCCGCCGTTCTACCGACTGAACTACGAGGGAATTGGCTCCTCCTACTGGACTTGAACCAGTGACATACGGATTAACAGTCCGCCGTTCTACCGACTGAACTAAGGAGGAATTGCCTGTCTCGTTGAGACGGGGCGAATATTAATGACCAGGGCGGCAGGTGTCAACCCGCGAGCTCCCCGAAAACGGGATTTTCAGACTGTTTGCCCAAAAGTTGCGCTTTACGGTTTATTTTCAGAACAATCAGTCCCTTGCCATCACCTTGGCAGATCGGAGCAGAGGCATTTGTGCGTTTCGCATCAACATGATGATGCCGGCATGATGTCGCGAACGTGCAGGTAACCAATTGGGTTTCAAATGGTAATCTTTGCAGCTAAAAGGGGGAGAGCAAGAGTTAACATCGGTGATTTGGCGGTAAATGGGCCAAATCATGAGTCAGAGTGTTTTTCATTGATCCTGCCCATCGAAAAAATGGTCGGGCTGGAGTAAGGTTGCGCAGGATACCATCGCCGCGTCGACAGCCCTGCCGGCCCTTGATGATGATCGGGCGCCGGATCCCTCCGGCCTTTATCTCCCTCTTCTGGTATTACGATATACATGCACAAGCAAGCCTCTTTAAATAGCGTGAAGCTCGCCATCGCCTTACGCCAGTCCTGTATTGATGAACCCTACAGCATGGCCCGCTTCGGCCGTGATCTTATCGCCGGAGTGACGGTGGGCATCATCGCCATCCCGCTCGCCATGGCGCTGGCCATCGCCAGCGGTGTGCCGCCGCAACATGGTCTCTATACCGCTATCATCGCCGGTATTGTGATTGCCGTGACCGGTGGCTCCCGTTACTCCGTCTCTGGCCCGACTGCCGCTTTTGTGGTGATCCTCTATCCGGTTGCCCAGCAGTTCGGGGTCGGGGGGTTGTTGATGGCGACCCTGCTCTCCGGCCTCTTTCTGGTGGCGATGGGGATGGCCCGTCTTGGCCGTCTTATCGAGTACATCCCCCCTTCAGTGACGCTGGGCTTTACCGGTGGTATTGCCATCGTGATCGCCACCTTGCAGATCAAGGACTTTTTGGGCCTGACTGTGCCCGAGATGCCGGAAACCTATCTGGGCAAGGTCGAGGCGCTGGCCGCCGCCCTGCCAAGCTGGCAGTGGGGCGATACCCTGGTGGGGGTTGCCACGCTGGCGGTGCTGCTGCTCTGGCCGCGTCTGCGTCTGCCGGTGCCTGGCCATCTGCCCGCGGTGCTGGTGGGGGTGGGCCTGGGCTTTGCTCTGCACTATTTCGGTGTTGATGTGGCCACCATCGGCAGCAAGTTCAGCTATACCCTGGCCGATGGCACCCAGGGAACGGGGATCCCCCCCATTGCGCCGACGCTGGTGATGCCCTGGGCACTGCCGGGGCCGGATGGTTTGCCGGTTGAATGGAACCTGGCGGCCCTTGAGCGACTGCTGCCTGCTGCGTTCTCCATGGCGATGCTGGGTGCGATCGAATCGCTGCTCTGCGCCGTGGTGCTCGATGGGATGACAGGTCGCAAGCACAGCTCCAACGCCGAGCTGGTGGGGCAGGGGCTTGGCAATATCGCGGCTCCCTTCTTTGGTGGCATTACTGCTACCGCTGCCATTGCCCGCTCCGCTGCCAACGTCCGTGCCGGCGCTACGTCCCCCATCTCGGGGATCGTCCATGCGCTGGTGGTGCTGGCCGCCATTCTGGTGCTGGCCCCCTGGCTCTCCTGGCTGCCGCTCTCGGCCATGGCTGCCTTGTTGCTCATCGTGGCCTGGAACATGAGTGAAGCGCACAAGGTGGTGGAGCTGATCCGTCGCGCCCCCACATCCGATGTGCTGGTGTTGCTGGTCTGCCTGTCGCTGACTGTCATCTTTGACATGGTCATCGCCATCACCTTCGGGGTGATCCTGGCTTCTCTGCTTTTTATGCGTGAAATCGCCAAGATGACCAAGCTGCACGACTTGGCCAAGCATAAGCGCTATGCCGGTGAGGTGCCTGCAGACACCTTGCTCTACAAGGTCAATGGCCCCTTGTTTTTTGCCGCTGCGGAACGGGTCTTTGCCGAGCTGGCGGCTCAGGTAAAGGGACACCAGCTGCTGGTATTGCAGATGGAGGCCGTCTCCATTCTCGATGCAGGGGGGCTCGCTGCTTTTCTGCAGTTTGAAAAGCAAATGGCCAAGGCGGGTGTGCAGGTGCGGATCGCCGAATTGCAGTTCCAACCGCTCAAGACCCTGGCCCGGGCCCAGGTGCGTGCAGTACCCGGCAAGCTGGAGTTTTACAGCTCGCTGGAAGAAGCACTCAAAGGTGAACATTTGCACGAAGCGGCGGTAAATTGATTGAAAGGGATACGAAACGGCATATTTTTGGTCACTTGGTTCGGATATTGAGCAAACGAACGCAAAAAGTAAAAAATTGCATTGACCAAAAGCCATCGTATCCCTTACATTACGCCCCGTCGCCGCGGCATAGCCCGCCAGCGAATGTGCAGCTCAAGCACATAAAGCAGTGAGCAAAAATTTGGTGAGGTGTCCGAGTGGCTGAAGGAGCACGCCTGGAAAGTGTGTATACGGCAACGTATCGAGGGTTCGAATCCCTCCCTCACCGCCAAATATAACCCGTTGATTTATCAGCGGGTTTTTTCATTTCTAGACTTACGTGATTTTTTCCTGGATCAACCGCGTGGAACAATCATCTCTCTGAGCAAACCGGCCGCCGGCATCTAGTGCGCACGGCCCCCGCACAGCGCACACCGCATTCCGCACACCCACATACCTGCACTCCACATACCCGCACACCCACATCGAACGTAACCGCACCGACCTTGATAGCGGCAGTCGGTTAGCAAGGCGCGACAGAGGGGGAACACAGGGTGCGAGAGGGTCATTGCTCGTGCGGATCTGCTGGCGATGGCAAGAGCATCATAGATGCGTGCCGATATTGGCGCAGCAGTTGCAGAAAGTCATCCGGTTCCCGATCCAGGCTGTTTATCGGAATGAGCAGATCATAGCCGAGCAAGTGGCGCATCCGGGTCATGCGTTGTGCGAGCATGGCCAGTGCCCCGTCATACCTTGTTCCTTCGGGGGTACAAAATGCACTCTCTTCCAGTAAATCGATGCCCTGCAGGGGGTCGTTTCCCCGAACGGGTTGGCCATGGAGTGGTTCGTTTTGCATGGCTTGCAGTAGCAAGGAGCGTTGTTCGGTCAGTAGATGCACGGCCAGTCTGGGGGTGATGAGCTTTAGAAACTCGTCATAGCGTTTGATCTTGAAGCCTATGTAAGGCAATGGCTGGAGATCCCACCCGACATGGACCCTGGGTTGATCGATGCGCTGGATATTGTGCCACTTCAGGACCCAGCCACCATATTTGTGGTGATAGTGGAGGTAGTGCTGGCATAGGGAGAGGCTGATCGGGGGCTCATTGAGCTTGAGACAACCAATCAATGTCATCATCAGGCCACTGAGCAGCAATACATAGGCTGGGATGGGCGGGCTTGCCACAAACAACCAAAGCAGTAATAGCATCAGGCTGGTGATAAGCCCCCCGGCCCAGATCAGGGTCAAGCCATTGCGGCGGACCAGAGGCTTGATATGTCGTGTTTCCATTAAACCTCCTTGTCCTGTTGAGGATGGCGAGCGTTCCGATACTACCCGTTTGTGAGCAAGTATAAGCGTCGCGTTTTTGCGCTGACCCGTAAAGCACATGGCAGTCAGAGACGGGCTCGGGTATAGTCCTGCGCCAATGCGTGATCCTGTTTTGCTTACCCGTTGTGACCCTGCTGGTGACGAGGGCGAGCCCGTGTAAGGAGTGTTATGAAGTTCAGTCCCCTGCTCGATGAGATGATGAAGGCCCTGCAGGTATTGCCGGGGGTGGGGCCCAAATCGGCACAGCGGATGGCCTTTACCCTGCTCGAGCGCGAGCGAAGTGGCGGCTTGCGGCTGGCTCAGCTGCTTTCCCGGGCGCTGACCGAGATTGGTCACTGCAGTCACTGCCGTACCTTTACGGAAAATGAGCGCTGCGAGATCTGCGTCAACCCCAAACGGGAGGAGAATGGCCTGCTCTGCGTGGTGGAGAGTCCGGCGGATGTGGCTGCTATCGAGCAGACCGGCCAGTTTTCCGGTCGCTACTTTGTGTTGATGGGCCACCTGTCGCCACTGGACGGTATCGGCCCGGAGGAGCTGGGGCTCGATATGCTCGAGCGGCGTTTGAAGGAAGAGCACATCAGCGAGCTGATCCTCGCCACCAACCCCACCATCGAGGGGGACGCCACTGCCTGGTATATTGCCGATATGGCCCGGGCGGCCGGGGTAGAGGTGAGCCGCATCGCCCACGGGGTACCGGTCGGGGGCGAGCTGGAGCTGGTGGATGGCACCACGCTCTCCCACTCCCTGATGGGACGCCAACGTTTGAAATAACATGGTGAGCCTGCCTGCTGCCCCGCATAAACGGGCTCGGGTGGAGCAATAAATCGCCGTTTGCGCGGGTTTAAAGGGGCGAGTGAGCAGGATTGCACACTCGCCCCTTGATATTTGATTGGCCGTCCCCATCTAGGTTGGGCATATGTTCAACCCGATGTTTCTGAGGATTGGTCCATGACCCAAAGTGTTCATGCCGAAACCCACGGCTTTCAGACTGAAGTCAAACAACTGCTGAGCCTGATGGCTCACAGCCTCTACTCCAACAAAGAAGTATTCCTGCGCGAGCTGATCTCCAACGCCTCCGATGCGGCGGACAAGCTGCGCTTCAAGGCGCTTTCCGATGCCTCTTTGTTCGAAAACGACGGCCAGTTGCGTGTGCGTCTGGTGGTGGACAAAGAGAAGCGTACCCTGACCATCTCCGATAACGGGATTGGTATGACCCGTGATCAGGTGATTGAGCACCTGGGTACCATCGCCAAGTCCGGCACCGCCGAATTTTTCAAAAACCTCTCCGGCGATCAGGGTAAGGATTCCCAGCTGATCGGTCAGTTCGGGGTCGGTTTCTACTCCGCCTTTATCGTGGCCGACAAGGTGACCGTGGTCTCCCGCGCCGCCGGTACTGCGCCGGAGCAAGGCGTGCAGTGGGAATCTGAAGGGGAAGGCTCCTTCACCGTGGCTGACGTGACCAAAGCGGGTCGCGGTACCGACGTTATCCTGCACCTGCGTGCCGAAGAGGACGAGTTCCTCGACGATTGGCGTTTGCGCTCTGTGGTGGGCAAATATTCCGATCACATCAGTGTGCCAGTCGAAATGTTCAAAGAGGGCACCCCGGATCGGGAAGAGGATGGCGAAACCATCGTCGGCACCCCGGGCGAGTGGGAGCAGGTCAACCGCGCCACGGCACTCTGGACCCGTAACCCGAAAGATATCAAAGACGAGGAGTATCAGGAGTTCTACAAGCACGTCGCTCACGACTTTGAAGATCCGCTGCTGTGGGGTCACAACCGGGTGGAAGGGGCGCAGGAGTACACCAGTCTGCTCTACGTACCGGCCCGCGCACCGTTTGACCTCTACAACCGCGAGCAGAAGCACGGTCTGAAGCTCTACGTGCAGCGCGTCTTTATCATGGATGACGCCGAGCAGTTTATGCCGACCTACCTGCGCTTCGTCAAAGGGGTGCTGGACTCCAACGATCTGCCGCTCAACGTCAGCCGTGAAATCCTGCAGGACAACAAGGTGACCGCCTCCCTGCGCAAGGCTTGCTCCAAGCGCGTCCTGACCATGCTCTCCAAGCTGGCGAAAGACGATGCCGAGAAGTACGCCAAGTTCTGGAAAGAGTTCGGTAACGTGCTCAAAGAGGGCCCGGCCGAGGATTACGCCAACCGCGAAGAGATCGCGAAGCTCCTGCGCTTTGCCAGTACCGCGGGCGAGGGCGAAGCCCAGACTGTCTCTCTTGAGGATTACGTTGGCCGCATGAAGGAAGGCCAGCAGAAGATCTACTACATCACTGCTGACTCCTATGCCGCTGCCAAGAACAGCCCGCACCTCGAGATCTTCCGCAAGAAGGGTGTCGAAGTGCTGCTGATGTGGGAGCGTGTCGATGAGTGGCTGATGAGCCACCTGACCGAGTTCGATGGCAAGCAACTTATCTCCGTCACCCGTGGCGAGCTGGATCTCGGCGATCTGGAAGACGAAGCCTCCAAGCAGGCCCAGGAAGAGGCTGAGAAGGCCAATGCCGGTCTGGTGGAGCGGGTCAAGAAGAGCCTGGGCGATGCAGTGAAAGAGGTGCGTGTCACTCACCGTCTGACCGACTCCCCCTCTTGCATCGTCACCGACGCCTACGGTATGAGCACCCAGATGATCAAGCTGATGCGCGCCGCCGGCCAGCCGGTGCCGGAGCAGAAGTACATTCTGGAGCTCAACCCTGACCATGCGCTGGTGAAGAAGCTCGATACCATCGAAGACGAGGCGCTGTTCGGTGAGTGGGTCACCCTGCTGCACGAACAGGCCCAGCTGGCCGAGCAGGGCGGGCTGAATGATCCGGCGAGCTTCGTCTCCCGCATCAACCGTCTGCTGCTGCAAGCCTAAGCCGCGACGCCGCTAACAGAAAGCCCACTGCATGCAGTGGGCTTTTTTGATCCCGCCGTGTGGGCTCGGCGAAAACAGTGGCAAGGGGAGGGGCCAGCGCCTCTCTATTTGCGGTATTCGTTGTTGTAGTTCTGAATGAGACGGCGGGTCACCTCGTGCTGGGGATCGGCAAACACCCTGAGGGTCTTGCCGCGCTCCACTACTCGCCCCTCGTGCATCACCAGCACCTCGTCACTGATATGGCTGACGATGCCCAAGTCGTTGGCCACCAGCACATAGCTCAGCCCCATGGTCTCCTGCATCTCCAGCAGCAGGTTGATGATCTGGGAGCGCACCGAGATATCCAGAGTGGAGAGCGCCTCATCGGCCACCACTATCTTGGGGTTGAGGATCAGTGCCCGTGCCAGCGCTACCCGCTGCTGCTGGCCAGCGGAGAGCATCTGTGGGTAGAAGAGGGCGTGTTCCGGTAGCATCCCCACCATGCGCAGGGTCTGCACCACCTTCTCGCTACGTTCTTCTTCGCTCATTTCGGTGTTGAGGCGTAGCGGTGTCTCCAGGATCTGGCCAACCCGGATCTTGCGGTTAAGCGAGGTGTTGGGATCCTGAAAAATCATCCGCAGCAGCTTGCAGCGGGTCTGATAATCGCCGTGCACCATCAGCTGGCCGTCAATGGCGATATCGCCGCCGGTGGGTTCGATCATGCCAGCCAGAATACGGGCGAGGGTGCTCTTGCCGGATCCCGCTTCGCCGACGATGGCCAGGGTCTGGCCAACCTCAAGGTCAAACGAGAGGGGCTTGATCGCCTCCACCGCCTGGCGGCGGAACAGACCGGTGCGGTTCTGGTAGGTTTTGCTAAGGCCTCTGACCTGCAACAGGGACGGCTCGATCACAAGCGGGGCTCCTTTATGGGGGCATTAACGGTCATCATTTTTTCGGCTCTTCCATGTTCAGCGGGAAGTGACAGCTAAACTGGTGGCCTTTCACCTTGTTCATCAGCGGGGTCTGTACACACTGCTTCTGGGCGTAGGGGCAGCGCGGCCCCAGCCGACAGCCGATGGGCAGGTGTTGCAGTGGCGGGATGACGCCAGGCAGGGTTTCCAGCCGCGACTTGTGGCGCACCAGCTTGTCAAAGTCGGGGATCGATTTGAGCAGCGCATCGGTATAGGGGTGATGCGGGCTCTCGAGGATCTGCTCGCGGGTACCCACTTCCACCATCTGGCCGCAGTACATCACATTGATGGTGTCGGTCAGGTTGGCGATGGCGGCGATGTCGTTGCTGATGATCAGGATGGTGGTATTGCCCAGCTTGTTCATCTTGTCCAGCAGTCGCAGGATCTGGGAGTGGGTGGTGGACTCCATGGCGCTGGTGGGCTCATCAGCCACCAGCAGGCGAGGCTGGTTTGCAATCGCCATGGCGATCATCACCTTCTGGCACATGCCATCCGACAGCTCGTGGGGATAGGCACGCATCACCTTGCGGTGATCCTTGACCCCAACCCGGTGCAGCAGGGCGATAGCCCTCTTCTTGCGCCATTGGAAGCGCTGCCAGAGCTGCCCCTCGAACGAATCGGTCGGGATCGCCTCTTCCAGCTGGGTACCGATCTCCTCGGAGGGGTCGAGACAGCTGATGGGGTCCTGGAAGATCATGGCGATCTCGCGCCCCATGATGCGGCGCCGCTCGCGGGGCGCCATGGTCAGCAGATCCATATCGTTGAAGCGGAATCGGTCGGCTCGTACCGTCCAGTTATCCTTCTCGATGCCAACGATCACTTTGGCGATCAGGCTTTTGCCGGAGCCCGACTCACCCACCAGACCACGGATCTCTCCCTCCGCAAGGGTCAGGCTCACCTTGTCCACCGCCTTGACCTTGCCCTGCGGCGTATCTATCTCGATGGTGAGATTACGAATATCTAGCAATGGCATCAGTTCATCCCCGCGGCAAGGGTCTCTTCACCCACCAGCGAATAGCCGATGGGTATGCAACATAATGGTGTACCTGCGCCGATGGCGACCATGCGAATATCTAACAGGGTTATCAGCATCAGTCATTCCCCTCTTTGAGCGCTTCGCGAATGCCTTCACCGACGATATTGGTCACCAGCACGCTAAACAGGATGGCGATGCCGGGCAGGGTGACGGTCCAGGGGGCGAGATAGATAAGGTCGCTGGAGTCGGCCAGCATGGTGCCCCACTCCGGGGACGGGGATTGGGCGCCGAGGCCAAGAAAGCCCACCGCCGAGATATCGAGAATAGCGGCAGACAAGGTACGGGTGGTTTGCGCTACCAGGGTTTCAACAATATTGGGCAAGATAGCCAGCCGCATGATCCGAAAGGGGGGCGAGCCATCAAGACGGCTGGCGATGATGTACTCCTTCTGCATCTCGGTATGGACCGCGTTGTAGGTGGCCCGGATAAAGGGGGGGATCAACGCCAGGGTGATGGCGATCAGGGTGTTGAACAGACCCGGCCCCAGGATGGCCACCATGATGATGGCCAGCAGCAGGGACGGAATGGAGAGCAGGGTATCGAGCAGGTGGTGCAGCACACTCGATTTGAGCCCCTTGCTCATGCCGCCGAGGATACCGATAGCGGAGCCCACCACCATGGCGATCACCACCACCACCAGGGCGTACCCAAAGGTGAGACGCGCCCCTACCACCAGTCGGGAGAGCATATCGCGCCCCAGATCATCGGTGCCGAGGAAGTAGTCGATATTGCCGGTCGCTGCCCAGGAGGGAGCCAGTAGCAAATGCTCGGCATGTTGCTCGTCGATGCCGTAGGGAACGACCAGCGGCCCGACCAGAGTGATGATCAGCAGCAACAAAAAACACCAGAGCCCCGCCATCGCCAGCGGATTGCGGTTGTAGGAGGCCCACGTCTGCTCAAGGGGCGAGAGGATCTTGAGCTCGGGATAGATGTTCGATTTATCTTGCATAGGATACCTGGCTCCTGGTCACGCCATGAGCGCGTTCAATCTTGTTTGGCATACAACTCTTTGCGCCGTGCCGGATAGATAAGGGTGGTGAGCAACTCGGTGCTGACGCTGGTCAGGATAACGAAACTGGCCACCACCAGAGTGGCGCCACGAATGGCGGCGTAATCCTGCAAGGCAATGCTGTTGATGAGCCAGCGGCCGATCCCGTGCCACTCGAACACCACTTCGGTGATCATGGCACAGGTGAGCACACTGCCCAGTTGCAGACCCAGCAGCGGCAGTACCGGTGGCAGGGCATTTTTCAGACCATGGCGCCAGACGATCTGGCCCTTGGAGAGGCCACGGCTCGCCGCCGCCTTGATGTAGTTTTGCTTCATGACATCGATCAGCGAGCTACGCACATGACGGAGCACCTCGGTGGTGGGCACCACCGCCAGCACCAATGACGGGAGAATAAGATGGCGCAGGGCATCGTGCAGGGCCGCCTCTCGCCAAGGTTCATTACTGAGCAATACATCGATGAGAGCAATGCCGGTGACGGGAGGCACATCATAGAGCAGGCTGATCTGACCCGATGCTGGTAGCCAACTGAGGTCCAGCGAAAACAGCATCACTACCAGCAGGGCCAGCCAGAACACAGGTACCGAATAGCCGATCAGTCCGGCACTCATAATGGCCAGGTCGAGTGGTTTGCCTTGAGAGAGAGCCGCCAGGGTACCGAGCGGAATGCCTACCAGCAGGGAGATGGTAAAGGCTGCCAGACAGAGGATCAGGGTGGCAGGGAAGTAGTGGCGGATCTCGTCCAGCACCGGTAGCCCGGAGACGCTGGAGAGCCCCAGATCGCCATCCAGAATACGGCGCAGGAAATCGGGATAGCCACTCCAGAAGCTGGCATGCTGGCCGATAAGTCGCACGTCCAGCAGATAGGCGACGAAGGTGAGCGCCAGCAGGGTAATGAGCAGCAGGTTGATGCGGCGCAAGGTGTATAAAAGCATGCTTACTCCCTGTGAGCCTGGTTGAAGGAGGTGCCGCCAAAGGGCATCAGCGTCAGCCCCTCGATATCGCTGCGGCTGACCTGGGTACGCAAGGCGTGTGCCAGCGGGATCAGCGGCAGCTGTTCGTTGAGCAGGGTCTGGGCGTAATAGTAGTTACGCAGCCGGAACGCCAGCTGGGGGGTTGTGACCGCATCATCCAGCAGCTGATCGAAGGCCGGGCTGCACCAGCGGCTGTAGTTGTTACCCCGCTCCACTGCCGAGCAGCTCAGCAGCTGGCGAAAGAAGTTGTCCGGGTCTGCGTTGTCAGCAATCCAGCCCGACAGCAGGCTGTCGTACTGTCCTCTGGCGAGCCGTCCTTCGATCACTGGCCAGGCTTGCTGTACGATCTTGAGCTTGATCCCTACCTTGGCCAGATCGCTGCGGATCAGCTGGGCTGTCTTGAACGCATCCGGGTTGTAGGGACGGGCGTCCGGTTGGACCAGCACCTGCATCTCGAACCCTTTCTCCAGTCCCGCCTCCTTGAGCAGTTGGCGCGCCCGTTTCAGGTCGGGCTTACGAGCAGACAGACTGGGATTGTAGCCCCATGAGAGTGGGGGGAGCAGGCTGTTTGCGGGCAGACCGGTATCGAAATAGACCGCTTGTAGCAGGTTGTCGATATTAATGGCGCTGGCAATGGCCTGACGCACCTTGACGTTGTTGAAGGGGGGGGTACGGGTATTAAGTGCCAGATACGCCACATTCATCCCTGACTGAACCGAGAGGTTCAAGTTGGGGTGTTGCTTGATCACCGAGAGTTGGCTGGCCACGGGCGTACTCATCACATCGCATTCGCCAGTCAGCAGTTTGGCTAGTCGTTTGGCGGATTTGGGGGTGATGTCATAGACCAGTTGTTCAATCTTGGCATCGCCGCCCCAGTAGCCGGGATGACGCAGATAGCGGATGAACTCGTTGTGGCGATACTCCTTGAAGCTGAACGGGCCGGTGCCGATGGGGCGGCTATCCAGCAGGGACGGCGTGCCAGCCTGCAGCATCTGATCGGCATATTCGGCGGAGAGGATCACCGCATAGTCGCTGGCCAGGGTGGCGAGGAAGGAGGCGTTCGGCTGGTTCAACTCAAAGACGACAGTTTGTGGCCCTTTCTTATAGACCTTCTTGATCAGCTGATCCTGCCCCAGGCTGTAGAAATAGGGGTAATCGCCGCCGGAGACATTGTGATAGGGGTGCTGCTCATCGAGCTGGCGGGCATAGGTAAAGACCACGTCATCGGCATTGAAGGTACGGCTTGGCTTGAACCAGGGGGTGTGGTGAAACGTCACGCCCTTGCGCAGGGTCAGGGTATAAGTGAGGCCATCTTCGCTGATGTGCCAGTGGGTGGCGAGCGCCGGCTCCAGCACCAGCGTATTGGGGTTCACCTCCAGCAGGCGGTCGTAGAGCGGACGGGCGCTGGCATCCAGCGTTACCCCTGAGTTGGAAACATGGGGGTTGAAGGAGAGCGGCGCTCCCTCAGCACAATAGATGAGTCCGGTTTTGGAGGCCTCGGATTGCTTCTGGCAGCCGGTGACCAGCACCAGCAGACCCAGTAGCAGGGGGGTGAGCATTCTCATTGTTGAACCATGTTTTTATAGGATTTTGGTACGCATCTTTTGATACAAATGTGCCAGCGCGAAGGCTGGCATGTTGCAGGTATCGGCATTAACCGTGCTTTTTCACTCTTGTTCTGCATCATTATCGCCATCTTGCAGCTGATATTTGCGTAGCATGCCACGGAACTGGTGATAGCTTAAGGCCAGCTGTTGAGCGGCTTTGCGCTGATTATACTGGGATTGCAGCATCGCTTGCTTGAGTAAATTAATCTCATACTCCGCCACCGCCTGCTTGAGATCGCGCGGCAGGGCAAGGGGGGATGCAGATTGTACCTCGCTTCGGGTCTCTTGCGCAGGCTGTGTGAGCTGTGGTCGCCAGGGTGAATCAAACGGGTTGAGCACCAGGGTCGAGAGCGGCAGCTGGGGATTGCCCTGACGATAGATGCTACGCTCCACCACGTTCTTCAGCTCCCGCACATTGCCCGGCCAGTGGTAATCCAGCAGTAGCTGGGTCGCCTTGCGCGAGAACCCGGCAAACAGCGGATAGCCCAGCTCCCGGGTCATGCTGTGGGCGAAGTGCTCTGCCAGCATCAGGATATCCTCCCGCCGCTCCCGCAAGGGGGGGAGGGTGATCACATCAAACGCGAGCCGATCGAGCAGATCGTGGCGAAACTGCCCCTTGTCGGCCAGCGCCGGCAGATCCTCGTTGGTGGCGCAGACCAGCCGCACATCCACCTTGAGGGGCTGGGCCCCACCCACCCGCTCGAACTCGCCATACTCAATCACCCGCAGCAGCTTCTCCTGCACCCGGGCGCTGGTGGTGGCCAGTTCGTCGAGGAACAGGGTGCCGCCATCGGCCCGCTCGAAGCGGCCTTGGTGGCGCTTGGCCGCACCGGTAAACGCTCCCGCCTCGTGACCGAACAGCTCGGTCTCCAGCAGGCTCTCGCTCAGGGTGGCGCAGTTGATGGTGACAAAGCTTTGATCCCAGCGCGCCGAGAGATAATGTAGGCGGTGGGCGATCAGCTCCTTGCCCGTCCCCCGCTCACCGATGATCAGCACGGGTTTGCGCAGCGGGGCGAGCCGTGAGGTCTGCTCAATGATCTCGAGAAATGCGTTGGATTCCCCCAGCAGGCTTTCCGTGGCCGTGGTCATAGTGATCCCTGTCAGTTGTAAAAGCTGGTCAATCTTACCAAAAGTTGGTGATTTTAATCATCACTTGCGCGAGGCATCTTGCAATCCGGCTATTCTGCCCCATATAAATCAACAAGTTAAATTTTGTTCCAGATTGGCACACAAGTTGCCATTGTCAATGGAGAAACAACGCCATGCCAATAACAGGAGTGCAATCATGAGTATTTTTTCCCGTCTGGCCGACATCATCAATTCCAACCTGACGGCCCTGCTCGACAAGGCAGAAGATCCCCAGAAGATGGTGCGCCTGATCATCCAGGAGATGGAGGACGAGCTGGTCAAGGAGCGCTCCAACCTGGCACGCTTCCTCGCCAGCCAGAAAGAGATTGGCCGTCAGGTCGCCCGTCATCAGGAGCGGGTAGATGAGTGGCAAGCCAAGGCTGAGCTGGCCCTGACCAAGGGACGTGAAGATCTGGCTCGCGCTGCGCTTATCGAGAAGAAGAAACAGACCGAGTTATCAGAGACCCTCTACCGCGAGCAGCAAGCGGTCGACAGCGGTATCGAGAAGCTGGGTGAGGAGATCCGTCAGCTCGAAGCCAAGCTGGAAGATGCCCGCGCCCGTCAAAAGGCAATGGCCATTCGCACCGAAGCGGCCAGCAGCCGTCTCAACGTGCAAAGCCAGGTAGCCCGTGGTGACAGTCAGGCGGTGGTGAGCAAGTTTGAGCGGATGGAGCGTCGCATCGACGAAATGGAAGCACGCGCCGATCTGGGTCAGTCCGACAAGGCGCTGGCACAGCAGTTTGCCGAGCTGGAAGTAGACGATCAGATAAGCCGCGAGTTGGAAGCCATGCGCCAGAAGCTGGGTCAGGGCGACAGCAAAAGCGAAGGCAAACAGGGAGAGTAACGGATGGAAGATCTGTTGGGTGTATTGATGGTTCCCATGGTGGTCTTCATGGTGGTGGTGGCCCCCATCTGGCTGGTGCTGCACTATCGTGCCAAGGGGCGGATTGGCGCCGGTCTTGCCGATAGCGAGCGGGAACAGCTGCAAGGATTGCTGGCTCGCACCGAGAAGATGCAGGAGCGAGTTGGCGCGCTGGAATCAATTCTGGATGCGGAAGTACCCGGTTGGAGGAACAAGGTATGAGCAGTGTCAGTCGTGAAGGGCGTAACCTTTATCGCGATCCCCAGCAGGGCAAGATAGCCGGGATCTGTGCCGGTTTGGCTGAGTATTTCGGGGTGGAGACCTGGATCGTGCGGCTGCTCGCCATCAGTGGCCTTATCTTCGCCGGTTTCATCACCTTCACTGCCTATATCGCCGCCTGGTTCTTGCTCGATAAAAAGCCGGTCACCCTCTATTCACAAGAGGATGCCGACTTTGCCGAGGTGCGGATGAAGGCGCGCAGCTGGCAGGCGGGGATCACCCCTCATCAGGCGCTGGGCCGTATCGCGCAGGAACTTGACGCGCTGGAGCCCAGAGTGCAGCGGATCGAGAAGCTGGTGACCTCCAGGGAGTTCACCCTGCAGCGGGAATTTCGCAAGCTGTAGTGCTTGCTCAAGCACTCAATGGCGATGGTGGAACTTGCAGTGATGCGCCACCATCGATGCCAACTATCCAGAGATGGATAACCGGTCGACCTATCGCACGGCCGATCACGCCAGATGCAACCACCAAGGGAGAATAGGTCAAGTCTTGATACGCAATAAACTGGAACAGAAGTTGACTCGCCTGCAACACAAGGCGAACGACGTGGTAAACCGGGTGCGGGATCGCCACATCCGGCTGGCGGTGACCGGCCTCTCTCGCAGCGGCAAGACCGCCTTTATCACGGCGCTGGTCAACCAGCTGGAACACGCAGCCATCGATGGCCGCCTGCCGCTGTGGGATGCCCTGCGTCAGGGACGCATTCTCGGTGCGCGCCGGGTGCCGCAGCTCAACGCCCACATTCCCACCTTTGCCTATGAGCGTGGCCTCGACTCCCTGTTTGGCGATCCACCGGCCTGGCCCGAGCCTACCCGCGGCGTAGCCGAGGTGCGCCTCGAAATTCGCTATCGCACCCGTCATCCCCTGCGCAAACATCTGGGGGAGATCTCCACCCTCTACGTGGATCTGGTGGACTACCCGGGGGAGTGGCTGCTCGACTTGCCACTCCTTGAGATGAGCTACCAGCAGTGGAGTGAACAGGTGCGCGAGCAGCTGCGTCGCCCCGAGCTGCAATCACTTGCCGCCAGCTGGCTGACCCCCGGGTGGCAGGCCGACCAGCGCTTCGAAGAGCGGCCGGTGGCTGAACTTGCCGAGCGCTATACCGCCTATCTGCACGCCTGCAAACAGGAGTTGGGATTGCATCTGATCCAGCCCGGCCGCTTCGTGTTGCCGGGGGAGTATGCCGGCGCCCCCATGCTGCAATTTGTCCCCTGGGTGTGGGAGATGCCCGCCGGCGAGCCCGCCGATGGCACTCTTTACGCCACTCTCAAGCAGCGCTTCGAGCAGTACAAGCAGCATCTGGTGCAGGGTTTTTATCAGCAGCACTTTGCCGGCTTTGATCGCCAGATCGTGCTGGTGGACTGCCTGCAGCCCCTCAACGCCGGGGCGGCCAGCTTTGGCGACATGCAGCAGGCCATCGCCCGCATCATGGAGAGCTTTGCCTACGGCAAGAGCAACTGGTGGCGCCGGCTCTTTTCGCCCCGTATCGACAAGCTGCTGTTTGTGGCGAGCAAGGCCGATCACGTCACCCCAGAACAGCATGGGCCCATGGTCTCCCTGCTCCAGCATCTGGTGCGCAGTGGCCGCGGCCAGGCCCGTTTTGAGGGGATCACCACTGAGTGCTTGGCGCTTGCCGCCATCAAGGCGACCGAGGTGGGCAAGGGGGTGGCCAATGGCCGCGAGTTCCCCGCCATCCGTGGTACCAGCCTGAGCGGTGAGCCGCTGCTGCTCTTCCCCGGGGAGGTGCCGCCCCATATTCCCCCCGCACAGTGGTGGAACAGTCAGGGTTTTGATTTTCAGGGGTTTCGCCCCATGCCCATGAGCCCCCATCAGGCGCTACCCCATATCCGGCTCGATGCGGCGCTGGAGTTTCTACTCGGGGATCACCTCGAATAACGGTGTGCGGTCTTGGCACCTGAGCCGAAGGCTGCGCACAGGAGAACAATGCGATGAACGATCAGATAAAAGAGCGGCCACCGCTGCAGGGCAAGGTGATCCTTGAGCCAGCCTTGACGGTGGCCAGTGACGAGCGACCGCCCGCACCGGCCCAGCGACTGGAGGAGGCGAGTTTCGAGCGCCTCGACGAGCTGGACGAGTTCACCGAGGTGGAGAGCGCCCTCGTCAGCAAACCGCGCCGCCGCCATCGGCTGTTGGCGTGGGGGCTTGGGGCGGTCGGTCTGCTCTCGTTGGGCCAGTATGGCGCCTTCCTTTACGATCAGTTTCTCACCACCCCGCTCTGGGGCAGCGCCTGGCTGGCAGCCTCGGCGCTGGTGGCGGTGGGGACCGCCAGCGTGGTGGGTCGCGAGTGGCTGCGCCTGCGCACCCTCAAGCGGCGTCAGGATGTGCGCTCGCGCGCAGAAGATCTGCTGGCCCATCAGGGAGTCGGGCAGGGGCAGCCCTTCTGCGAAGGGTTGGCAGCCAAAAGTGGCGACAAGGGGCGCGAGGGGTATCAGACCTGGCTGGCCCAGCTCGACGAGAGCCACAGCGATCGGGAAGTGCTGACCCTCTATAGCCAGCTGGTGCTCGCCGAGCGCGACAAGCTGGCACAGGCGCGGGTGGCCAAATGGTCGGGGGAGGCCGCCGTGTTGGTGGCGCTCAGCCCGCTTGCCACTGTCGATATGATGTTGATGCTGTGGCGCAACCTGCGGATGATCGAGGATATCGCCGATGTCTACGCCATCGAGCTTGGCTACTGGAGCCGCATTCGCCTTATTCGTCAGGTGTTTCGCAACATGCTCTACGCCGGTGCCACCGAGCTGGTGACCGAGGTGGGGATGGACTTGCTGGGGGCCGAGTTTGCCGCCAAGATCTCTGCCCGCGCTGCACAGGGGGTGGGGGCCGGGCTGCTCACCGCTCGCCTTGGCCTGCGCACCATAGAGGCGTGCCGCCCGCTGCCCTGGTGTGCGGACGAGAAACCCAAACTCGGCGAGCTGCGCAAGCGGCTGATCGGCCAGCTGGCGCAGTATCTCAATAAGCCTTGATGGCTGCTGGAGATGAACAGCTGTTGTCACAATTTATTTACAACTGTTTCAGGCAGCCGACTCATGGGTCGGCTGCTTTTTTTGTTGCCATTTCGTTACAGTGAAACCGTGATGAAACGGCAAGGCGCCTTGATGTGGCGCCAGAGGATGGAACCGCTATGGCAACCTGTTACACCGCCCACCAGCCGGATGCTGACGGGGTGATCCACTATAGCAACGAGGAGCACGGTACCTGGCAGATCCTGATCGACCGTCAGCTGGCGGCGCTTGAGGACAAAGCCTGTGACGAGTACCAGTCCGGGCTGGTGCGACTCGACTTGCCCCGTGATCGTATCCCCCAGCTGGCCGAGATCAACGCCGTGCTGCAGCCTGCGACCGGCTGGTCGGTGGCGGCGGTGCCTGCGCTTATCTCGTTCGATCGCTTCTTCGCCCTGCTGGCCAATCGCCAGTTTCCGGTGGCGACCTTTATCCGGCGCCGGGACGAGCTCGACTACCTGCAAGAGCCCGATATCTTTCACGAGATCTTCGGCCACTGCGCCATGCTGACCAATCCGGCATTTGCCCACTTTACCCACCTCTACGGTCAGTTGGGGCAACAGGCGAGCAAGGAACAACGGGTCTTTCTGGCGCGGCTCTACTGGTTCACCGTGGAGTTTGGCCTCTTGGCAACGCCGGACGGGCTGCGTATCTACGGTGGCGGCATTCTCTCCTCCATCGGCGAGACTACCTATGCCCTCTCGGGTAAGCCGCTGTTGCAATCTTTCGATCTGCTGACCGTGCTGCGCACCCCGTATCGTATCGACATCATGCAGCCCACCTATTTTGTGCTGCCGACTCTCGATCAGCTCTACCAGCTGAGCGGGCAGGAGATCATGGCTGCGCTGGCCGAGGCCAGTCGGCTGGGCCTCTATCCGCCGCGCTTTGAGGTTGCCACTGGCAAGCAGGCGAGCTGACCAACAGCAAACAACCCTATTTCATTGTCATTAATTCAAGCAGGAGTCACCCATGTCCGAACTGGCCAGTCAGCAGTGTGAAGCGTGCCGCGCCGATGCCCCCAAGGTGAGCGATGAGGAGCTGCGCGAGCTGATGCAGCTGATTCCCGACTGGCAGCCGCTGGTGGTGGAGGGGGCGCTGCAACTGCGGCGGGAATTTACGTTTCGCAACTTCAAGGAGGCGCTGGCCTTCACCAACCGCCTGGGGGAGCTGGCGGAAGCGGAGTTCCATCATCCGGCCATCCTGACCGAGTGGGGTAAGGTGACCGTCAGCTGGTGGACCCACAAGATTGGCGGCTTGCATCGCAACGACTTCATCATGGCGGCGCGTACAGACCAATTGCCCAGATAATTTGAGAGCAGGTTGAGGCGGCGTATCCCCTTCCTGCATTTCTGACCGAGTGGGGTAAGGTGACCGTCAGCTGGTGGACCCACAAGATCGGCGGCTTGCATCGCAACGACTTCATCATGGCGGCGCGCACCGATCAGTTGCCCAGATAATTTGAGAGCAGGTTGAGGCTGAGTATCCCCCTTCCTGCATTTCTGACCGAGTGGGGTAAGGTGACCGTCAGCTGGTGGACCCACAAGATTGGCGGATTACACCGCAACGACTTCATCATGGCGGCGCGTACAGACCAATTGCCCAGATAATTTGAGAGCAGGTTGAGGCTGAGTATCCCCCTTCCTGCATTTTTGACCGAGTGGGGTAAGGTGACCGTCAGCTGGTGGACCCACAAGATTGGCGGTTTACATCGCAACGACTTCATCATGGCGGCGCGCCCCGATCAGTTGCTCCGCTAATCGCACCCCACACCAGCGTCATTGGTTGACCCGGGCCTGCCTGCGAAAGCGGGGTGGGCCCGCATTTTTATGGGCAGGCGCTCGCACTGGGGGGATCGAGACTGTATTATCCGCTCATTCATAGAGTTAGCTAGGAAGTGTGTCCCGAATGCGTCTTGAAGTCAGCTGTGAAGACCGCCTGGGCCTGACCCGGGAACTGCTCGACCGCCTGGTGGAGCACAATATCGATCTACGCGGCATCGAAATCGATACCTCAGGCATCATCTATCTCAACTTTCCCGAGCTGGAATTTCGCGATTTTCAGCATCTGATGCCAGAGATCCGCCGCATTCCCGGTGTCTATGACGTCAAGACCATCCCCTACATGCCCTCCGAGCGGGAGCATCACGAGATTGAGGCGCTGCTTAAGGCACTGCCGGATCTGGTCTTTTCCCTCGATGCCAAAGGCAAGGTGACTCAGGCCAATCAGTCGGCGATCACTACCCTGGGGTTACCAGTGGAGGAGGTGCGCGGCGTGGCACTCGGTTCGCTGGTCAAGGGTTTTTCGTTTGGTCGCTGGTTGGAAGCGAACGAGATCAAACCACAGACCTGCAAGCTCAGTCTCCACGGTGAGGAGTATCTTGCAGACCTGATGCCGCTGTTCGTGGCGGAAGAGAAGGGACGGCACGCGCTGGCGGGGGCGGTAGTGGTGCTCAAGTCTGCCCGTCGTATTGGCCTGCACTTTAGTGCACTTCATGCAGTGGAAGTGGGGGGCTTTGAACACCTGCAAGCCGAGAGCCCCAAGATGAAAGAGGTGCTGTCGCAAGCGCGCAAGCTGGCGATGCAGGATGCACCACTGCTCATCGTCGGCGAAACCGGCACCGGCAAGGAGCTGTTGGCCCGCGCCTGTCACGGGGCCAGCCTGCGCTCCAGCCACCCCTTTATGGCCCTCAACTGCGCCGCCATGCCCGATAACGTGGCCGAGAGCGAACTGTTTGGCTATGCCCCCGGCGCCTTTGGCAACAACACCGAGGGCAAGCGCGGTGTGCTGGAGCTGGCGAGTGGCGGCACCCTGATGCTGGACGAGATAGGTGACATGTCGCCTCATCTGCAGACCAAGTTCCTGCGGGTGCTGCAGGATGGGGTCTTTCGCCGGGTCGGTGACGAGCAAGAGGTGAAGGTCAACGTCCGTTTCATCTGTACCACCCAGAAGCAGTTGCTCGATTTGGTCAACGATGGCAGCTTCCGCGAGGATCTCTACTATCGCCTCAACGTGCTCAGTCTGGCGCTGCCCCCCCTGCGCGAGCGCAAGGCAGACATCATGGTGCTGGCCCAGCAGTTTGTCTCCCGCTTTGCCAGCGAGTTGCAGCGGCCACGTCCACGGTTTACCCGCAACATGGCCGACTACCTGACCGCCTACCGCTGGCCAGGCAACGTGCGTCAGCTGCGCAACTGTCTCTACCGTGCCATGACCCTGCTGGAAGGGGATGAGCTGGGGCCCGAGCAGATCGACCTGCCGGTGGTTGCCGAAGCGGCTCCGCTGATCGACGAGTGGTTTGAGGGCAATCTCGACGATGCGGTGAAGCGTTTTGAAAGCCAGTTACTGGCACGGCTCTATCCCGCCTTCCCGTCGACGCGCCAGCTGGCCAAACGTCTGGGGGTGTCGCATACCGCCATCGCCAACAAGCTGCGGGAATATGGCATTAGCAAGAAGTGATTTTCGCCTTGCTGCCTGCCAACGGAGAGCCCGTCATCAGACGGGCTCTCCGTTTTCTTTACACGAACTCTGTAGATGATGGTGGGGGGCAGACTTGTCAGGCCAGTGTCAGCCAACTTACTATCCGGGTTCATCTACCCGAACCGCAATGCCATAGCAGCGGTATTGTCAAGGCGACCACCTCCCGATCATGCTGTTACGCTTTTCCCCCCGTTTAACTGCCCGTCTGGCGCTCCTGTTGGTGGCGTGTGGCCTGCTGTTGCCCCGCGCGCTGGCGGAAACGGCCGCAGAGAGCCGGGCAACGGCGGTCAGGGCGCTGGTGCTCGATATCATGAGCTACACCCGCTGGCCCACCGAGCCTGCGGTGCTGCGCCTGTGTGTGGCGGCGCCGACCGAATATGCCGGCGCCCTCTTTACCATCGATCGTCAGGCCAATGGCCGTACCGTGCAGGTCCATCGTTACGAGGCGAGCGATCCGGCCATCAGCGATCACTGCGATGTACTCTATCTGGGCGTTCTCGACGAGCCGACCCGGATTGCGCTGTTTGCCCGCCTGCAGGGACACCCTGTGCTCAGCATCAGCGAATACAACCACGACTGCGCCACCAGCTCGGTGTTTTGTCTGCAGACCTCGCCGGATAGCGTGCGGGTGCGGTTTAAAGTGAACCTCGATGCTCTGGCTCTGAGCGGCGTGCGGGTGCATCCCGCCGTGCTCAAGCTGGCTCTTGCCAACAAAGGTGCCCCATGAGACGACAAGTGAGCGCGGCACCCCGCCGTCTTACCCTGCGTCAGAGCCTGGGGCGAACCCATCTGGTGGCCGCCATCACAGCCGTCAGCGTGGCGGGACTCTTTTTTACACTGGTGGCCCTGCTGGTAGTGCGTTTTTACGCCGACCACAATCTGGAGCTGGTAGCCCGCGCCATCAGCTACAGCGCCGAGGCGGCGGTGGTGTTCCACGATGAGGAGGCGGCGAGCGAGGCGCTCAGTGGTATCGTGGCCAATGAAGAGGTGGCCGACGCCACTATCGTGCTGACCCATGGTCAGCTGCTCGCCAGTTGGGCGCGCCCCAGAAGCAACCCGCTGGTGACCCTCGAAGACTATCTGGCCCAACTGCTGATGCCGGGCCCTGTCAAACTCCCCATGCTGCGGGATGGCGAGCAGATCGCGACCATCGAGTTGCGCGGCCACGGTGAATACCTGTTGCTGTTTTTGCTCTCGGCGCTGCTGGTGATGGTGGTCTGTCTGGTGCTAAGCGCCATGGTGGCACTCTATGTGGCTGACCGGATGCAGGTCTCCATCACCGCACCGCTGCGCAAACTGGCGCTTGTCGCCCACTCGGTACGCCGACAACGCACCCTGGGGATGCGGGCGCCACCGGCCGATATCGTCGAGATTAACGAGCTGGGGGATGACTTCAACTCCCTGCTGGACGAGCTGCAAGCCTGGCAGGCCCAGCAGGCCCGCGAAAATGCCAGCCTGCTCCATCAGGCGACCCACGATGCGCTAACCGGGTTGCCCAATCGCGCCCTATTTGAAGCGCGGCTCGATCATGCTATTGGCGAGGTGAGCGAGGGAGGGACCTCATTTGCCCTGCTTTATCTCGACTGTGATCGTTTCAAGCAAATTAATGACACGCTGGGGCACAACGCCGGTGACGATGTGCTGATCGCGCTCTCAAGACGGGTGCAACATCAGCTGCGTCCTGACGATCTGGTGTTTCGCCTCGGTGGCGACGAGTTTGCGGTGCTGGTTGGCCCGCTCCAGCGACAGCATGAGGTGGACGAGGTGATTGGCCGCATCCAGCAGGCGATGAGCGAACCGGTGGCGCTGCGTGACGGTCGTCAGCTGGTGGCCGGGGTGAGTGTCGGTTATGCCATCTATCAGGCCGGCATGAGTGTCAGCGTGCTGTGTGATCAGGCCGATGCGGCCATGTATCTGGCGAAACGGGCGCGCCGCAGCGAACAGCACACCATCGCCTGACTGGCAAGCATAACAACATAAACAAGGGGCAAACCATGAAGATCACCCACCTGTTGAAAGTGACCCTGCTGGGGGGGATGTTGTCGCTGCTGGCCGCTTGCCAGAGCGCGCCCAAGGGGCTGACCCCGGAGCAGATCACCGTGCTCAAGGAGCAGGGCTTTTATCTGACCGATGAGGGGTGGACGCTGGATCTGGCCAACCGGGTGCTGTTTGCCAACAACGTGGGGGCGCTCAATCCCCAGACTCGCCAAACCGTTGAAATGCTGGGCAAGGCTCTGCTCGGCGCAGGGCTGGACAAGGCGCGGGTGGATGGCCACACCGACAATACCGGCGAGAGCAGCTACAACCAGCAGCTCTCCCTGAAGCGGGCCCAGTCGGTGGCCGAGGTGCTGGTCGCGGTCGGTATGAAGCCCGCCAATCTGGAGATCCATGGCCGTGGCGAGACCCTGCCGCTGGCGGATAACAGGAGCAGAGAGGGGCGGGCTGCCAACCGTCGGGTGGCGATTGTGATTGCTAACCAGTAGTTCTCCCTATCCACAGTGTCAGGCGTTATAGCAAGGGGTGTTTGTATGATGCTCTTTTTGCGCCTGTCAGCAGCAACGGCTACTGGTGGGGGCAGGAGTCTCTTTGCATCCTGCAGAGCGCCTGTCGGAGTGAGGGGCGCTTGTCCCCAAGGGGGAGAAAGATAAAAATGGGGGCCATCGCAAGGGAGGCAGGCATGTTTCGATTAGGGTTCATCATTAATCCGGTCGCCGGGATTGGCGGCGCAGTGGGGCTCAAGGGCAGTGACGGTGTCGTGGCCGAGGCGCTGGCCCGAGGTGCCGTGCCCAAAGCGCAGGAAAGGGCGCGGCAAGCCTTGTTGCCACTGTGCGATCTGGAGACTTCGTTCGAGCTGCTGACGGTGGCTGGAGAGATGGGGGAGACGGTGGCCCGCGAGCTGGGACTGCCCTGTCGGGTTATCTATCAACCGGCTGGGGAGGGTACCTCGGCTGATGATACCCGCCACGCTGCCGAGCTGATGCGCGAAACCGGGGTCGATCTGCTGCTGTTTGCCGGTGGCGATGGTACGGCGCGCGATATCTTCGCCGCGGTGGGGGAGTCCTGCCATGTGCTGGGTATCCCGGCGGGATGCAAGATCCACTCCGGCGTCTATGGGGTGACCCCGGCCGCCAGTGGGCGGGTAGTGGCGCGGATGATTGCCGGTGAACTGCTCAGCCTGATCGATGCAGAGGTGCGCGACATCGACGAGGAGGCGTTTCGGTTAGGCAAGGTACGGGCCCGCCATTACGGCCAGCTGAAGGTGCCCGGCGATCTGCGTTACGTACAGGCGGTCAAGCAGGGGGGCAAGGAGTCAGAAGAGCTGGTGCTGGCGGATCTCGCCGCCGGTGTGGTGGAGCAGATGGAGCCCGACACCCTCTATCTGATGGGCTCTGGCAGCACGGTGGCGGCCTGCATGGCAGAGCTGGGCCTGGAAAATACCTTGCTCGGTGTGGATCTGGTGGAAAACGGCCGACTTATCGGGCAGGATCTGTGCGCCGCCGAGATCCTGACCCGGATCCGCGGCCGTCACTGCCGACTGATCATGACCCTGATAGGCGGACAGGGACATCTGTTCGGGCGCGGAAATCAGCAATTGAGTCCTGAGGTGATTCGGTGTGTCGGGCTGGACAATATCCAGATAGTGGCAACCAAAGCCAAGCTTGCCGCCCTCGCGGGCAGGCCGCTGCTGGTGGATACCGATGATCCGCAATTAAACCGGGCGTTGCGTGGTTATCTGCGAATAACCACGGGATACAAGGATCAGGTCATCTACCCGGTGGCCAACCCGGAATAGGACGCCAAGGATGCTGCTGGCCTGGCGCCAGAGAGCCGCAATCAACCGGATTGCGGTTCCACTCCCCGAATTATTTCGCCGGTTACGCCGGCAACTGAGGCTGCGTTAAATGACGATTCATGAATTTGAACATAAGTTGTTGGAACTGATCGACAGCATGGTGGCCACGGCGACCGATGATGAGCTGTTTGCGGGGGGGTACCTGAGAGGTCACATCTCATTGGCAGTAGCCCGAGCCGAGCTGGAAGGCAAGACCTTGGTGCGGGACGTCAAGAGCTATGTGCTGCGCAGCCTCAACGAGGCGATTTTGCAAGGTGAGCTCTCCGAGCAGGATGAGACCCTGGTACAGGCAATGTGGATTCGTTTGCAGCAAGATGCAGAAGCTTGATCAAAAACACATTTCACACTGAACGTTGAGTTTATGCTTTCCCTGAAGTTACTGAAAGGTTAATAATGAGTTTCGCCTTTTGTTTCAGGGATTAAACTATGGCTTCTTCATCACGTATTGCGAATAAACTGCCGCTCGAGATGCTCTATCACTGGGAGCAGCAGTGTCCGGACCGCACCTACCTGCGTCAAACCATCAACCGCGAATATATCGATTTCACTTGGGGTGAGGTTGCCGATGAAGCGCGGCGGATGGTGACAGCCCTACGTCATTTGGGGCTGGTGCCAGGTGACAAGGTGGCACTGCTCTCCAAAAACTGTGCCCAGTGGTTTATTGCCGATTTGGCGATGCAGATGGGACAGTATGTGAGTGTTCCTATCTATCCCACCGCCAACGTCGACACTATCGAGTACGTGCTGCGCCACAGCGAGGCCAAGGCGATCTTCGTCGGCAAGCTGGATGACTGGAAGAGCCAGGAAGCGGGCGTGCCAGCGGATCTATTACGCATCGCCATGCCCTATGACACCATGCCGGCGGCCCATCAGTGGGACGATCTGCTGGAGGCTCACGAGCCTATCCCTGACAGTCCGGTGCAGGCCCCCGACTCACTATTGAGCCTGGTCTATACCTCCGGCAGTACCGGCAAACCGAAAGGGGCCATGCTGAGCGTCGAGCGTTACGCCTGGTCGTGTGAAAAACTGGTGGAGACCGTGAGCCTGACCCAGGCCGATCGGGGTTTTTCCTATCTGCCACTGGCCCACATCACCGAGCGGGTTTACATCTACGGTGGCAGCCTCTATGGCGGTGCCACTATCGCTTTCCCTGAATCCCTCGATACCTTTATCGATGATGTCAAACGCTGTCGCCCCACCGTATTTATCTCGGTGCCACGGCTGTGGGCCATGTTCCGCATCAAGATCCACGAGAAGTTGCCACAAAATACGTTGGCGCTGCTGCTCAAGATCCCGCTGATCTCCTGTCTTATCAAAAGCAAGTTACAAAAAGGGCTTGGACTGGATCAGGCGCGGGTGCTGGGTTGTGGCTCGGCACCTGTCTCCCCTGCGCTGCTGCAGTGGTATCTGAGCATCGGCCTCAAGATCACCGAAGCCTGGGGCATGACCGAGAACCATGCCTACTCCACCATCAACTATCCGTTCCGTGCCGACAAGATTGGCACCGTCGGCAAGGCGGGACCCGGAGTGACTATCAGGATCTCCGACGAGGGGGAGGTTCTCTGCCGCTGCGAGGGGATGATGCTGGGTTACTACAAGGATCCCGAGCACAGTGCTGAGGCCATCGATGCCGATGGTTGGCTGCACACCGGCGATATGGGCAAGCTGGACAAGGAGGGTTACCTCACCATTACCGGTCGGATGAAGGATGTGTTCAAGACTGCCAAGGGTAAATATGTGGCACCGGTGCCCATCGAAGGGCTGCTGGGTCAGGAGCCCATCATCGAGCAGCTTTGCGTGATTGGCTATGGCATGCCCCAACCCGTTGCGCTGGTGCAACTGGCTGAAAGTGCTATGAATGGCAATCGGGAGGAGGTCAATGCCAGGCTGGAAGCAGCGCGGGTACGGGTCAATGATAAGCTGGAGTCCCATGCCAGAATTCGTGGCATTCTGGTGGTGAAGACCCCCTGGAATATCGAAAATGGCGTGCTGACCCCCACCATGAAGATCAAGCGTCACCTACTGGAGCAAAAATATGCTCATGTCGGGGATCGCTGGCCCTCATCGCAAGTGGTGGTGTGGGAGGAGTAAACCCCTTTCCCTCGCTGGCGATATAAAACAACAGCGGCCCTTGATGGGCCGCTGTTGTGTTTGGGGCATCTCACTCGTTGCCATTTGGCGGGCAAGTGAGATGCGTGCTCCAGGTTAGATCTGCGCCAGGGCGGCGGCCAGATCGGCAATCAGATCATCCGCATCTTCCACCCCGATGCTGAAGCGGATCAGGTCATCATTGACCCCGGCGGCGAGGCGGCTCGCCTCGTCCATGGCGGCGTGGGTGGTACTGGCCGGGTGGCATGCCAGACTCTCCAAATCCCCCAGGCTCACCGCCTGCACGAACAGTTGCAGGTTGTCGAGCAGGGTGGCGCAGCGTTCAAACCCTCCTTCAAGTTCAATGCTGACCATGCCGCCAAAGCCGCTGGCGAAGGCGCCGAGGGCATCGTGGCCCGGATGGTTGGCAAGTCCCGGGTAGATCACCTTCTTCACCGCCGGATGGGCCACCAGAAACTCGGCCACTTTCTGGGCATTGTGCAGGTGGGCATCCATCCGCAGCGGCAGGGTCTTGACCCCGCGCTGCAGCAGGTAGGCCTCCTGCGGGCCGATGGGAGAACCGATATGCTTGAGGGCCACGGTGCGGATCGATTTCATCAGGGCGTGAGAGCCCGCCACCACCCCGGCGATGATGTCGCCGTGACCGCCCAGGTACTTGGTGCCGCTGTGCATGACGATGTCGATGCCAAGCTCCAGCGGGCGCAGCAGATAGGGGGTGAGGAAGGTGTTGTCACACACTGTGATGGCGCCCACCTTGCGGGCAGCTTCCACCACTACCCGCGGATCCACCACCTTGAGGGTGGGGTTGGTCAGGGTTTCGAACAGTACCACCTTGGTGGCGGGGCGGATGTTGGCCAGCAGATCCCGATCGCTCTCGTAGGCGGTGACCTTGATGCCGGCGCGGCTGAAAGTCTGCTTGAGAAACGCATCGGTACCGCCGTAGAGGGGGCCGATATAGGCCACCTCATCGCCGCTGTCGGCCAGGGCATACATGATGGCGCTGACCGCTGCCATGCCGCTCGCCACCACCAGCGCCTCGTCGGCCCCTTCCAGTGCAGCCAGTTTCTGCTCCAGCTCGGCGGTGGTGGGGTTGCCAAAGCGGCTGTAGATAAAGCCGGGGGCCTGACCTGCAAAGCGCTCCTTGCCCGCCTGGGCGTTGAAGTAGCTGAAGGTGCTGCTCTGGTAGAGCGGGGTGGTGAGGGCGCCGGTCTGGGGGTCGATCCGCTGGCCGCTGTGCACGCTCATGGTCTTGAATTTCATCGTGTTGCTCCGTGATGGCCAGGCTCTGGCCATGACTTGTTTTGTTGTTCGTGGTTTGCTTGTTGTTTTTGTCAGCGCGGGTATGTGCATGCGGCTTATGGCTTATGCATATACCCGCCTGCGGATCTTTGCGCTGCTCAGGCTGGCATCGCTTCGCGTTCAGTGCGCGGAAGGCGAGCGAGTTCTCCATAGTGACGGGCCGCCACATCCGGGTGGGAGCGCACTCGCCCTTTGAGCACGTTCTCCCCCACCTGATAGAAGAGCGGGTTGGTCGGGTCACTCTCGGGCCCTTGCGCCTGCGTTGCCAGCTCGGGGGAGAGGCTGAGCAGGGGCACGGTGGCATCGAGTCGCGCCGCCATAAAGAAGGCGCAGGAGAGGCGCGATACCCCGGGTGGCGGGCTCACCACCCGGTGCAGGGTGGCCTTGAGATAGCCGTTGGAGGCGAGCTCCAGCAGCTCGCCGATATTGAGCACCAGGGCACCCGGCAGGGGCGGCGCCGAGATCCAGCCGTCGGCCGTCTCCACCTCAAGCCCCGAATGATGGTCCTGCATCACCAGGGTCAGGTAGCCGGGATCCTTGTGGGCACCCACCCCCTGACTGCTGCCGCCCGCCTCTTGCTCCGGGTAGTGAATCAGCTTCATATGCTGGTAGGGGGCGCCGCGGATGCTGTCATCAAACACGTTGGCTGGTTGCTCCAGCACCTCGGCAAAAGCGGCCAGCAGGGTGAGGGTGATATCGCTCAGTCGATCCTGCCACGCCAGCAGATGGGTTTTCATCTCGGGCAGGGCGGTTGGCCACTGGTTGGGGCCGAGCAGCCGCTGCCAGGGTTCACGGATCAGGGCCGCAGGCAGAGCTTGCGCCTCGTTCATCATATCGAACTGCTCCCGCAGATCCGGCCGCTGGCGGGTCAGCTCGGCACCAACCCGGTTGTAGCCCCGAAAGTGGGGGGAGTGCACCATCTGCACCGCCAGCTTCTCCTGCTGGGGCAGGGCGAAGAAGCGGGCCGCCAGCGCCAGGGTTTCCTGCTGCTCTTCCTCGCTCAGGCCATGGCCGATCAGATAGAAAAAGCCCACCTCACGGGCCGCCCTGCCAAGGGTGGCCAGCATCTGGCGACGGGTCTCGGGGGCGCCGTCGAGGGCGGCGAGATCGATGATCGGCAGTGGTGAATGTTCCATGTGCACCTCCTCACTGGCCAGGGGCGGGATGCAGCCCTCACACCTGACATGAAAACGACAACGCCCTGACCGATGAATCGGCCAATGCCCTGTTGCCAGGGATGGCGCCATTTGGATTGAGGGAGATGCTACTGTTCGGTGTTATAAGACGGAAACAACAAATTATTCTTAGTTATATACAAAATTCGAAATGGAATTCGGCACCTGATGGGCTGACGGTTTTTTGCGCAGCCATTGCGGGGTAAAGGGGAAATGTTGAGGGGGAGAGTGATAACCAGAAGCAAGCTACCAGCGGCAAAAATGACCAAAACAGAAAATGGCCAAAACAGAAGGGAGGCGGATGCCTCCCTTCTGGTTGAGCGGGTGTTCACCTGACCGGGTGCGCAGGCGAGTGACCGCGCATTCTGGCCTTAACCGCCTGCTGGCTCTCAGTAACCCAGAGTAAAGCGCTGGCGCAGGTGAGCCGGTTTTTCCATCTCATTCAGCACACCATCGGCCAGATCACTGGCGGTGATCCCGGCAGGCTGTTCGCCACTGAAGAGCACCTGGTCGCTACCCAGTCGATAGCCACCACGCTTCTCGCCCGGCTCCAGGAATACCGGGGGAGAGACAAAGCGCCAGTCGAGGGCGGTTTCACGGCGCAGAGCAGTGAGACCGTCGCGGGCCGCCAGCGCTCCCTGTTTCCACTCGGCCGGAAACTCCGGGGTATCCACCAGTTGCACGCCGGGGGCGACCTCCAGACTGCCGGCACCACCCACAACCAGCAGCCAGCTATTGGCCGCTTTGGCTGCTGCGACAATCGCGTTAGCGCCCTTGAGGTACTGGTCGTAGATATCCGGGGTGGCCCAGCCCGGGTTGTAGGCGCTGATCACCCGATCGTGCCCCTTGAGCACCTCGGCCAATGCCTGCGGGTTTTGGGCATCCACCGCCACGGCGGTGACCTGCGGATGGGCGGCCACCTTGCTGACATCGCGGACGATGGCGGTGACCTGATGGCCGCGGCTGACGGCCTCGTTCAGGATGGCTGAACCGACAAAACCGCTGGCACCGATCAGGGCAATCTTCATGGGGAACTCTCCTTCACTGTTGGAATGGGGCTATCCTACGCCGCCATTTATGATTTAATAATCACCTCAAAAATGCATTCACTTATAAGCTGGATTTAATAATGGAACAGCTCAGACGTTACGCCATCTTCGCCGCCGTGGTGGACGCGGGTAGCATGACAGGGGCGGCCAAATCCCTTGGCATGACCCCCTCTGCCGTCAGTCAGCATATCAGCCAGCTCGAAAGCCTGCTCGGACTGCCCCTGCTCCATCGCTCCACCCGTCGCCTCAGTCTGACCGAGGCGGGAGAGGTGGTGTGGCAAGGGTGCCGGGCGTTGCAGCAGACCCTGAGCGAGACCGAGCTGCGCCTCTCCGAGGTGCGCGACGCCCTGCTCGGTGAAGTGCGGATCACCGCCCCGGTGGGGATGGCGGGCCAACCGCTGGCGCTGGCCCTCTCGCCGTTGTTGCAGGCCCACCCTGGCCTCACCATCCAGATCATCGCCGATGACGAAAAACGAGACCTGATTGCCGAACGGATCGACGTGGCGCTGCGGGTCGGCACCTTGCCTGACTCGACTCTGGTGGCCCGCAAACTGGGGCAAACCCGGATGCTGCTCTGCGCTGCCCCTACCTATCTGGCGCGCAAGGGGACGCCGCGTACACCCGCCGATCTGGCCACCCACGACTGGCTCTGCGGCGAGATGCTGGGCAACGGTTTGCTGCTGCAGGATGAAAAGGGGGGCGAGCACAGGGTGAGGTTCAAAGCCAAGGTGCTCTGCAACAATGTGTTGCCCCTGCGCCAGTTTGCGCTGGCAGGGCAGGGGATCTCGCTGCAACCAGAGGGGGAGATTGGCGAGGATCTGGCGCAGGGGCGTCTGCTGGAACTGCTGCCCGGTTTTCGGGTGGCGCCGATGGAGATCCACGCCATCACGCCGCAGCGGGAGATCCCGGAGAAGGTGCGGCGGGTGGTGGAGGCGCTGCGTGCCTATTTCGGGGCAGCTTGAATGGCATTCAGGCCATCTTGTCGCGAATGCGTTCGAACAGGCTCTGCAGGCAGGCTTGATCCCGATCGGCGGCCCGCACCGCGCCATACATATGGCGACGGATACCAATCCCCAGCGGCCTGGCCTCAAGCAAGCCCTGGCGCACGAACTCGTCACTGGCCCAGCGCGGCAGGGCGGCTACCCCGAGCCCGGCGGCGGCCATCTGCAGCATCACCGAGGTGTTGTCTACCGGCTTGCAGCGGGCGGGCTCCACCCCGGCGGGCTGCAAAAAGCGGCTGAAGATATCCATGCGGCTGCGCTCTACCGGATAGACCAGCAGCACCTCCGCCCCCAGATCGCCTGGCTCGATGCGACTCTGGTGGCAGAGGGGATGATCCGGCGCCATCACCAGAGTCAGATCAAAGGCAAACAGCGGCTCGAAGTGGAGATCGCCGCGGGCCTGAACGTCCGAGGTGAGCAGCAGGTCGAGCTGGCCGCCGAGCAGGGCATTGATGGCATCAAAGCCCGGCACCGACTCCACTTCCAGATCCACGCCGGGCCACTGGCGGCGAAAATCGGGCAACAGCGGCAGCAGCCACTGGATGCAACTGTGGCAATCGAGAGCCAGATGCAGCCTGCCCGCCTCACCGCTCTGCAGGGCCTGCAGCTGTTTCTCGGTCTGGGCCAGGGCGGGCAGTACCTGACGGGCGAGAGCGAGCAGCTGGCTGCCTGCCGCGGTCAGCACCAGCGGGCGGCTTTTGCGCAGGTAGAGCTCCAGATTGAGGCGGGTCTCCAGCTCTTTGAGCTGGTGGGAGAGGGCGGACTGGGTGAGGTTGAGGGTCAGCGCCGCACCGGCCAGCGAACCCTGCTCGGCCAGCGCGCTCAATGTTTTCAAATGCTTGATCTCTATCCCTGCATTGCTTGGCACTGCCATAAGATGGCTCCTTGTGAGATTGCGTATGGCGCTGATAATGCTGTCGGCGCGGCCTGACCTTTAGCCTCAGCCTCCTGCGGTCTTGCTGCTGCGCTTCTTAACACATGTAAAAACGGGCCTCTGTATCCTCGCGGTGAACCTGTTCGGTGGTCAGTTGAGGATTATTTGAGAGCCACTTGAAGAGGATTCAATAGCCAGCGTCACCTTATCTTGTCATTTTGGATGTGTAAACATCTGGATGGCTAAATCATCCAGTTTCCCATCAGATGAATGAGCATAAGGAAATGAACCTATGACACGAGCACACACCCTGGGCTTCCCCCGTATCGGCGCCAAGCGCGAGCTGAAATTTGCCCTCGAATCCTACTGGCGTGGCGAGACCACTCAGGCCGAACTCGTTGCCGTGGGCAAGACGCTGCGTGAGCGCCACTGGCAGGCCCAGCACGGCGCCGGGGTCAATCTGCTGCCGGTGGGCGACTTTGCCTGGTACGATCAGGTGCTCGGCACCAGCCTGCTGGTGGATGCGGTGCCTGCCCGTCACCGTCATGGCGAGACCGATCTCGATACCCTGTTCCGGGTGGCCCGCGGCCGTGCGCCGACCGGCCCGGCGGCGGCGGCGGCCGAGATGACCAAATGGTTCAACACCAACTATCACTATCTGGTGCCGGAATTCAGCCGTGATCAGCGCTTCAAGCTGGGCTGGAGCCAGCTGTTTGACGAGGTGGAAGAGGCCAAAGCGCTGGGGCTGCCGGTCAAGGCGGTGCTGCTGGGACCGGTCTCTTATCTGTGGCTCGGCAAGGAGAAAGAGAGCGGCTTCTCTCGCCTTGAACTGCTCGATCGCCTGCTGATTGTCTATCAGGAGATCCTGGCCAAGTTGGCCGCCCAAGGGGTGGAGTGGGTCCAAATCGACGAGCCGGCGCTGACGCTGGATTTGCCGGACGAGTGGCGACTGGCCTACCTCACCGCTTACGAGCGCCTGAGCGGTCCCTGCAAGCTGCTGCTCACCACCTATTTCGGTTCGGTGGATCATCAGCGCGATATCATCACTAGCCTGAAGGTGGATGGCCTGCATCTGGATCTGGTGGCCGCCCCCGAGCAGCTGGAGACCCTGGTGCCGCATCTGCCCGCCCAGTGGGTCATCTCCGCCGGGGTGATCAACGGCCGCAACGTCTGGCGTGCCAATCTGGCCAAGCTGGCGCCGACTCTGAAGGCACTGAAAGCCAAACTCGGCGAGCGGCTCTGGGTGGCCTCCTCCTGCTCGTTGCTGCATAGCCCGGTGGATTTGACCCTGGAGCACGAGCTGGATCCCCAGACCCGTAGCTGGTTCGCCTTCGCCCTGCAAAAGTGCTACGAGCTGGGTCTGCTGGCCGACCATCTCAATGGCGGGCAGCTCGACAAGATCACCGCCTACAGCCAGCCCATCGTGGATCGGGAGTCTGATAGCCGGGTGCACAAGAAAGCGGTGCAGTCACGGCTCGCCAGCCTCACCAACAGCGATTTCGATCGCCACAGCCCCTACCCGGTGCGGGCCGAGGCGCAGCGCTCGGATCTCAAGCTGCCGCTGCTGCCCACCACCACCATCGGCTCCTTCCCGCAGACCTCTGAAATCCGGGTATTGCGCCAGGATTGGCGTGCCGGGCGCATCGACGACCAGGCCTATAAGGCGGGCATGCAGGCCCAGATCAAGGATGCGATTGAGCGCCAGGAGGCCATCGGGCTCGACGTGCTGGTGCACGGTGAAGCGGAGCGCAACGACATGGTGGAGTATTTCGGGGAGCTGCTGGACGGCTTTGCCATCACTCGCTTTGGCTGGGTACAGAGTTATGGCTCCCGCTGCGTCAAACCGCCGGTGATCACCCGTGACATCGACCGCCCCACCCCCATGACGCTCGAATGGACCCGATTTGCCCAGAGCCTGACCGACAAGCCGGTGAAGGGGATGCTGACGGGCCCCGTGACCATCCTTTGCTGGTCCTTCCCGCGGGAAGACGTGAGCCGCGAGCAATCGGCCCTGCAAATCGGGCTGGCCATTCGCGACGAGGTGGCAGATCTGGAAGCCGCCGGCATCAAGATCATCCAGATCGACGAACCGGCGATCCGCGAAGGGCTGCCCCTGCGCAAGCAGGATCACCAGGCCTATCTGGACTGGGCGGTGCGGGCCTTCCGTCTGAGCGCAAGCCCGGTGGCAGACAGTACCCAGATCCACACCCACATGTGCTACAGCGACTTCAACCTCATCATCGAGGCGGTGGCGGCGCTGGATGCGGACGTGATCACCATTGAGACCAGCCGCAGCCAGATGCAGCTGCTCGAAGCGTTCGAACGCTTCAACTACCCCAACGAGATTGGCCCGGGCGTCTACGACATCCACTCGCCGAACGTACCGAGCCAGAGCTGGATTGAGGGGTTGCTGCGCAAGGCGGCCAAACAGATCCCGGCCGAGCGGCTGTGGGTCAACCCGGATTGCGGCCTCAAGACCCGCGGCTGGGAAGAGACCACCGAAGCCCTGAAGGTGATGGTCGATGCCACCAGGGCGCTGCGGGCGGAACTGGCGTAACCGGCAAACCGTGACCGCCAGCGATAAGGTGGTGTGCTGAAAAACGAACGAGAGAGGGGAAGCCACTGCTTCCCCTCTCTTTTTTGCTGGCCACTTTTTCACTGGCTTTTGATCCTTGCCGCAGCCCGCTTTGCACTAGGCTCAGAGTTGGTAGCAGTGGATGGAGTCGTGGCCATGGGTGTTGTTATGAGGAGTGCAATCCTGTGGGGATTGCTGATGTGGCAGAGTGTCTGGGCGGCACCGGCGGCCGAGTTGAAAATGGTCTACTTTGACGACTTTGCCCCATATTCATGGCGTGACGAACAGGGCAAGATGCGCGGTCTGATGATCGATGTGATGGATCGGGTTGCGGCGCAGATGGGGTTGCGGGTGCGCCATGAAGGTTATCCGTGGCAGCGGGCGCAAAAACTGGTGCGGATGGCACTGGCCGATGGTTTTGTCACCGTCGCCACTCAGGAGCGGCGCAGCTACACATTGGTGGTGGAAGAGCCGGTCGCCACGACCGTCTTGACGGTATTTACCCGGCTTGGCCACCCCCGGATGACCGATTTTCAGCGTGCCAATCGCCTGAACGACTTCAAATCGTTCACCTTTCTCGACTATTTTGGTAACGGCTGGGGCAAGGAGAACCTGGCGGGTTTTACCGTTCACCACACCATCAATGTCGATAATGTTTTCAAAATGCTGGCGGCGGGTCGGGGGGATCTGATGGTGACAGATCCACTGGTGGCGCGCTTCAAACTCAACCAACTGGGTCTCTCCGGGTTGGTGGTTGAGGTGCCGCTGCTACTTTCCTCGACGCCGTTCAATCTTTGCATCGGCAAGCACTCCCGCTTCAATACCCGGATAACCGAGTTCAACAGCGCCTTGCAACAGTTGCGTGAAAGTGGTGAGTTGGCTCGTATCACCGCCCGCTATCGTTGATGCACCGCCGCCATCTGCTGTTTGTCTGCGGTGTGTCTATCTTGGCGTCATATCGGCGATGGTTGCCCAGAAGGCGTCGATCAAGGGCCCCTTGCTGTGGGGCGGACGGATAAGGCCAATGGTCCAGCAGGCTTCCCCATCTCTCAGGGGGAGGGTGAGCACATCCGGGTGCTCTATGGTGGTGGAGGAGGGGACCAGGGTCCAGGCGATCTCGGCGGCCGCGGTGGCAACCCCGGCGGCGAAGTCGTTGACGTACTGGATATCGCGAAAACGCAGCCCGCTCTGGGCCAGATAGTTCATCAGGTGATCATAAAACGACGGCGCCTTGTCCCGACGCAGGATCGCCAGCGGCTTGTCCACCAGATCCGCCAACTCCCTCACATCGCGGTAGCTGGCGGGCAGCACGGCGACAAAGTGGGCTTCGACCACCGGCAGGGCGTGCCACCCCTTGGGGGCGGGCAGGCGGCAAAAACCGAGATCCAGCTTGCCTTCACTGAGCGCCAGTAGCTGGTGGTGGGTGGAGAGATCGTTGAGCTCGATGGTCACTTGCGGCCGCTCGGCGCGAAAACGGGCGATGGCCGCGGGCACCAGGATCTTGGTGGCCACGCCAAAGCCGATACGCAGGGTGCCCACGTTGCCCGCCAGCACGTCGCGGGCGGTGCGCGAGAGCTGCTCGCTCTGGATGACCACCGCGCGGGCATCCTCATACAGCGCCCTGCCCAGTCCGGTGAGGCGAGTGCTACTGGCGTTGCGCTCGAACAGCTCACCCCCCAGTTCCTCCTCCAGCCGTCTTATCTGTTTGCTCAGGGCTGACTGGGTAACGTGCTGGCGCACCGCTGCCTGGCCGAAGTGCAGTACCTCCCCCAGGGTGACGAAGGCTTTCAGATCCCGTAGCTCCATCAGGGTTCCTTGCATTCCCCTTGGGAATGTTGAGTGGTCACATTTGTCATTGGACGGAATTTTAGAAGTGTTGGATGCTGATGCCAATTCATTTCGGGTGCCCCGACAGGGGGCGCCGAGTTATCAAAGATGGCTGACACCATCCGCGCAGCAGGAGCAACACCAGATGCATCACCACAAGTTCAACGACTTCCCGAGCGATTTTCTGTGGGGCGCCGCCTCCGCCGCCTATCAGGTGGAGGGGGGCTGGAATGCCGATGGCAAGGGGCCCTCGGTGTGGGATCTCTTCACCAAGCTGCCGGGCAAGACCTTTGAGGGGAGCAACGGCGATGTGGCGGTGGATCACTACCACCGCATGGAAGAGGACGTGGCGCTGATGGCCGAGATGGGGCTCAAGGCCTACCGCTTCTCGGTGAGCTGGCCGCGCATTTATCCCACCGGTCGGGGGGAGGTGAACGAGGCGGGTCTAGCTTTCTACGAGAAGCTGATCGACACCCTCTTGGCCCACCAGATCGAGCCGGTGCTGACTCTGTATCACTGGGATCTGCCACAGGCGCTGCAGGATGAGTACGGCGGCTGGGAAGACCGACGCATTATCGCCGATTTCGAGCGCTACTGCGTGACCCTCTATCAGCGTTTTGCCGGCAAGGTGAAGTACTGGGTGTCACTTAACGAGCAGAACTACAACCTGACTAACGCCTATCAGCTCGGCACCCATCCGCCCGCTGTGCAGGATCGCAAGCGCTTCTTTGCCGCCAACCATATCGCGTTTCTGGCCAACGCCCGGGTGATCAAGGCGTTTCGACAGCATGTGCCAAATGGCCTCATCGGCCCGAGCTTTGCCTACTCCCCTGCCTATCCGGCGTCGTGCGACCCGAAAGATATGCTGGCCTATGAGAACGCCGAGGAGTTCAACAACCTCTGGTGGCTGGATGCCTACTGCTTTGGCCGTTATCCGCAGGCGGCGCTCGCTTACTTGCGGGAAAACGGTGAGGCGCCGGAGATCCTGCCGGGCGATATGGCGCTGCTACGCGAGGGGACGCCTGACTATATCGGCGTCAACTACTACTACACCCTGACCTACACAGATAATCCCTTGGGCGGTCAGACCCTGCAGCGGATCAACACCACCGGCAAGAAGGGCACTACGCCGTCCAGCGGCATTCCCGGCCTCTACAAGACGGCGCCCAATCCGCACCTTGAGACCAGCAACTGGGACTGGGCCATCGACCCGACCGGGATGCGCATCGCCCTGCGTCGCCTCTCTTCCCGTTACGGTTTGCCGTTGATGATCACCGAGAACGGCCTTGGCGAGTTCGACAAGCTGGAGGCGGGCGACAAGGTGAACGATGCGTACCGCATCGATTACCTGCGCAGCCACGTCAAGGCGTGCCAGGAGGCGATGCAGGATGGGGTGGAATTGCTCGGCTACTGCGCCTGGTCGTTCACCGACATCCTGAGCTGGCTCAACGGCTATCAGAAGCGCTACGGCTTCGTCTATGTGGACAGGGATGAGCAGGGAGGCTCTCTTCGCCGGATCAAGAAGGCGAGCTTCCACTGGTACAGCCAGGTGATCGCCAGCCAGGGCATGCAGCTCTGACGGTTTTATCCCGTCGCTTAACCAGCGGGCCCGGGCAATCCCCGGGCCCGCGTTGTTTGTGGGGCGGGGAGAGGGGGGAAACCGGTTTCTCACCGTGCGACTCATCCCTGTTTACTGATTTTTGTCCTGCCAAAGTCGCCGCCCCCTGCTATTATCTGCGGCCGAACATGAGCCAATAAAAATCAGGATATCGTGATGACTGACCACACTTTTATTCCCGGCAAGGACGCGGCGCTGGAAGACTCCATCGAACGCTTCCAGACCAAGCTGCAAGCCCTGGGGTTTGATATCGAAGAGGCCTCCTGGCTCAACCCCGTGCCGAACGTCTGGTCGGTGCATATCCGGGACAAGGAGTGCGCCCTCTGCTTCACCAACGGCAAGGGCGCCAGCAAGAAGGCGGCGCTTGCCTCCGCCCTTGGCGAATATTTCGAGCGTCTCTCCACCAACTACTTCTTCGCCGACTTCTATCTGGGCGAGCAGGTAGCGAACGGCGATTTCGTTCACTACCCGAACGAGAAGTGGTTCCCCATCGAAGGAGATCAACTGCCGGCCGGCCTGCTCGACCCCTTTACCCGCAAGTTTTACAACCCGGACGGTGAAGTGACCGCCGACATGCTGGTAGACCTGCAATCGGGTAATGAGGAGCGCGGTATTGTGGCGTTGCCGTTCGAGCGTCAGTCCGACCACCAGACGGTCTACATCCCGATGAACATTATCGGCAACCTCTATGTCTCCAACGGCATGAGCGCCGGCAATACCAAGACCGAGGCTCGTACCCAGGGCTTGTCTGAAGTGTTCGAGCGCCACGTGAAGAACAAGATCATCGCCGAGGCCATCAGCCTGCCACAGATCCCGGACGAGGTGATTGCCCGTTATCCGGGGATCGCCGCTTCCATCGCGGCGCTCGAAGCGGAAGGCTTCCCCATCTACAGCTTTGATGCCTCCCTGGGTGGCCGCTATCCGGTCATTTGCGTCGTGCTGCTCAACCCGAACAACGGCACCTGTTTTGCCTCCTTCGGTGCCCACCCGCGTTTTGAAGTGGCCTTCGAGCGCACCGTCACCGAGCTGCTGCAGGGTCGTGGTCTGAAAGATCTGGATGTGTTTGTACCGCCCTCATTCGACAATGAGCAGGTGGCGGATCACCACAACCTGGAGACCCACTTCATCGATTCATCCGGGCTTATCAGCTGGGACCTGTTCAAGGAAGAGGCCGACTTCGAGTTTGCCGACTGGGATTTTCGCGGCACCTCGCAGGAGGAGTTCGATCACCTGATCGGCATCTTCCACGAGCTGGCACAACCGGTCTATATCGCTGACTACGAGCACCTCGGTGTCTATGCCTGTCGCATCCTGGTGCCGGGTATGTCCGATATCTATCCGGTCGAAGATCTGCTGCTGGCCAACAACACCATGGGGGCCCACCTGCGGGAGACCATTCTTGCCCTGCCGACATTGGAGTGGGACTCAGAGCAGTACATGGCGCTGTTTGACCAGCTGGATGAAGAGGGTCACGACGAGCGGACCCGTGTACGCGAGCTGCTGGGCATCGCTGCCGCCAAGGGCACCGCGCTGCATACCCTGCGGGTGGGCGAGCTGAAAGCCATGCTGGCGCTGGCTGCCGGTGAGCTGGAGACCGCGCTGGATCTCATCGACTGGACCATGGAGTTCAACCAGTCGGTGTTCCCTGCCGAACGTGCCAGTTACTACCGGGCCCTGCGTGCCTGCGTCGAGTTGTTCCTCGACGAGGAGCGGGATCCGGAGCAGTATCGCGCCGTCTTCACCCGCATGTATGGCGAAGAGACCCTGGCGCATGCATGGGCCAACGCCAGCGGTGAAGCGCGCTTCCACGGACTGGAAGCGGCCGACTTGTCGCTTGCCCAGTTCCCGCTGCACCAGAAGCTGCTGGCGGCCTATGAGAAGCTGCAAAAAGCCAAGCGAGCCCATCACTGGGTCTGATCGTTGCTGTAAAAGAAGGGGCCGTGTGGCCCCTTCTGCTTATTGTGCGGCAAGGCGTGGGATTGTTATTCAAAGATGAAATAAAAAACAAAAAATACCCCTAAGGGGGTTGCCAACAGGGTAGGAGAGATGTTTGCTATCTGCAAAGATATCTTGCCAATGCATGATTGCTGCCTTGTGATATAAATTCTTTAAAATCATTATTTTAAAAAACAAGTATTTCTGTTTCAGCTGAAACCTGGTGTAAAGAGGTGTAGCCATCCGGCTCAATTTTTTGTAGTAAAATTACAATCGCACTCTGATAAATTTGATCAATGTCAATTTTGGCCATTTGGGCCTTTGTTATGATTTCAACAGGCAACATATTCAGGTAGAAAATAATTGAAAGCTGAATCCCCATTCGATTGTCTCAAGCCCGAAGCCATCGCTGCACTGGCTGAAGACATCACTTATGCCAAGGCTACCAAGCCGGCATACAAGGCCATACCACTGGCCATTACCGCAGGCGCCTTCATCGCTATCGCGTTTATCTTCTACATTACGGTAACCACAGGCTCCGGAACCATGTCCTGGGGGATGGCCAAGCTGGTTGGCGGTCTCTGCTTCTCTCTCGGCCTGATCCTGTGCGTACTGCTCGGCGCCGAGTTGTTCACCTCCACCACCCTGACGCTGGTGGCCAAGGCCGCCAATCGCATCAGTTGGGCGCAACTGCTCAAAAACTGGGGACTGGTCTACTTTGGCAACCTGATTGGCGGCCTCATCATGGTCGGCCTTATCATTATGTCGGCGCAATATACCGCGGCTGATGGTCAGTGGGGTCTCAATGCCCTGAAAGTGGCTCAGCACAAGATCCATCACACCTTCTTCGAAGCGCTGGCGCTGGGTATCCTCTGTAACCTGATGGTCTGCCTGGCTGTCTGGATGGCTTTTGGGGCCCGCACCGCCACTGACAAGGTGATGGTGATGCTGCTGCCGGTTGCCATGTTCGTGGCATCAGGTTTCGAGCACAGCATTGCAAATATGTTTATGATTCCGGTTGGTATCGCTATCCACAGCGTGGCTAGTCCGGAATTTTGGCAGGCCATCGGCCAGGATCCGGCAACCTTTGCTGACCTGACCGTATCCAACTTTGTCCTACACAACCTCATCCCCGTGACCATCGGTAATATCATCGGTGGTGGCGTGATGGTTGGTCTGACTTACTGGTTTATCTTCCGTCGTCATCATTAAGGATGATTGCGGGATACTACATCAATACCGTGTGAGGTAATGAAAATGGCAGAACTTAACGAACAGTTCCAAAAAGCATGGGAAGGCTTCGCGGCCGGTGAATGGCAGACCTCTGTCAACACCCGTGACTTCATCCAGAAGAACTACACCCCGTATGAAGGTGACGAGTCCTTCCTGGCTGGCGCGACCGAAGCGACCACCAAGCTGTGGGACAAGGTCATGGAAGGGATCAAGATCGAGAACCGCACTCATGCGCCGGTCGATTTTGATACTGACCTGCCCTCCACCATTACCGCACACGATGCCGGTTATATCGATCAGAGCCTGGAGCAGATCGTTGGTCTGCAGACTGACAAGCCGCTCAAGCGCGCCATCATCGCCAACGGCGGTATCAAGATGGTTAAAACGTCTTGCGAAGTGTACGGTCGTCAACTGGACCCGATGGTTGAGAAGATCTTCACCGAGTACCGCAAGACTCACAACCAGGGCGTGTTTGACGTTTACACCAAAGACATTCTGAACTGCCGTAAGTCTGGTGTTATCACTGGTCTGCCGGATGCCTACGGCCGTGGCCGTATCATCGGTGATTACCGTCGTGTTGCTCTGTACGGTATCGACTTCCTGATGGCCGACAAACTGGCCCAGTTCAAGTCCCTGCAAGCTGATCTGGAAAACGGCGTCAACCTGGAAGCCACCATCCGTCTGCGCGAAGAGATCTCCGAGCAGCACCGTGCCCTGGCACAGATGAAAGTGATGGCTGCCAAGTACGGCTGCGATATCTCCGTACCTGCTACCAACGCCAAAGAAGCTGTACAGTGGACCTACTTCGCCTACCTGGCGGCAGTCAAGTCCCAGAACGGCGCAGCCATGTCCTTCGGTCGTACCTCCAGCTTCCTGGACGTCTACATCGAGCGTGACCTGCAAAAAGGCCTGATCACCGAGCAAGAAGCCCAGGAGCTGATGGACCACATGGTCATGAAGCTGCGTATGGTTCGCTTCCTGCGTACTCCGGAATACGATTCACTGTTCTCTGGCGACCCGATGTGGGCGACCGAGACCCTGGCCGGTATGGGCGTTGATGGCCGCACCCTGGTCACCAAGAACAGCTTCCGTATGCTGAACACCCTGTACACCATGGGCCCGTCCCCTGAGCCGAACCTGACCATTCTGTGGTCCGAGAAGCTGCCGGTCGGTTTCAAGAAGTACTGTGCCAAGGTTTCCATCGAGACCTCTTCTGTTCAGTACGAGAACGACGATCTGATGCGTCCGGACTTCAACAACGATGACTACGCCATCGCTTGCTGCGTCTCCCCGCAGGTTGTCGGTAAACACATGCAGTTCTTCGGTGCCCGTGCCAACCTGGCCAAGACCATGCTGTATGCAATCAACGGCGGTGTGGACGAGAAACTCAAGCTGCAAGTTGGTCCCAAGACTGCACCTATCACCTCCGAGTACCTGAACTACGACGAAGTGATGAGCAACCTGGATCACTTCATGGATTGGCTGGCCAAGCAGTACGTTGCTGCGCTGAACATCATCCACTACATGCACGACAAGTACAGCTACGAAGCTTCGCTGATGGCGCTGATGGACCGTGACGTCTATCGCACCATGGCCTGTGGTATCGCGGGTCTGTCTGTAGCGGCTGACTCCCTGTCTGCCATCAAGTACGCCAAGGTCAAGCCGATCCGTGATGAAGATGGCATTGCCATCGACTTCGAAATCGACGGTGAATACCCGCAGTTCGGTAACAACGACGCTCGCGTCGATGATATCGCCTGTGAGCTGGTTGAGACCTTCATGAAGAAGATCCAGAAGCTGAACACCTACCGTGGTGCCGTGGCTACCCAGTCTGTTCTGACCATCACCTCTAACGTGGTATATGGCAAGAAGACCGGTAACACTCCGGATGGCCGTCGTGCCGGTGCGCCGTTCGGCCCGGGTGCCAACCCGATGCACGGTCGTGACCAGAAGGGTGCCGTTGCTTCCCTGACTTCCGTTGCCAAGCTGCCGTTTGCTTACGCTAAAGATGGTATCTCCTATACCTTCTCCATCGTGCCGAATGCACTGGGTAAAGATATGGAAGCTCAGAAAGCCAACCTGGCTGGCCTGATGGACGGTTACTTCCACCACGAAGCCAACGTAGAGGGTGGTCAGCACCTGAACGTGAACGTGATGAACCGTGAAATGCTGCTGGATGCCATGGAAGACCCGGAGAAGTATCCGCAGTTGACCATCCGCGTATCCGGTTATGCCGTTCGCTTCAACTCTTTGACCAAAGAGCAACAGCAAGACGTCATCACCCGTACCTTCACCGCTTCTCTGTAATCGAGATGTAGTGAGCAAAAACCGGCGCCCAGGCGCCGGTTTTTTTATGGTTACGTATCAGAGTGATGATCCGCAAGGCGGCACTCCCTGCTTGCACAAACAACAAGGGCTGCATCTAATGCAGCCCTTGTTTATTTGAAAATAGCGAGTTGAGCGTATCAGTTGGCCCAGGTGATGATGTGATCAATCCATTCTCCGGCCTGATCCTCGTGAATGACCTTGCCACGGACGGATTGACCTGCCTGATGCATCGCGGAGCGACTGCCGGTCAGCAGGGGGTGCCACTCTGGCAGGACGCCACCTTCAGCCAGCAGGCGATAGGCACAGGTTGAGGGTAGCCAGTCATATTCGGCGATTTTGTCATAGGTGATTTGCAGGCAGTCAGGCTCTTTTTTGAAACGATTTGCGTAATCAGAGCACTGACAGCTTTTGGTATTGAGCAGGTTACAGGCGACGTTGGTGAACACCAATTCGTCGGTATCCTCATCGATTAGCTTGTTGAGGCAGCATTTGCCACAACCATCGCAGAGGGATTCCCATTCGGACTCAGTCATCTGCTGCAGAGTCTTGGTCTGCCAAAAGGAGGTTTGCATCATACCGCTCACTTAATACACCTGATAAAACGCGTGGTTATACCTCGTGTGACACGGTATTTCAAGGAGCGGGTCACTTTGGTGCGAAATTTGCCATTTCCTAGCTATGACCAGCAGTACCAGCATGTTGCAAGGCCAAATGACCTTTGCTGCCCATCGTCAGGTTCTGGTTCATGCCTCCCTCAGTAGAGCGCCACAGTGTACCTTGTCGGCTGGTGTCCGATGGCATATGCGTTACAGTCACGAATAACTGGATAAGTCTGTATCGGCGTTCGCTGTTCACTTAATGGTTGAGATAGATATCTTGCTCTGCATAGGCCAGCAGTGGTGCGCCGGGGTTAGTCCGTTTCGCGCCAAAGAAGCGGGTGAATACGCCAGATTGTTGTCCCAGTCGCTGCAGTTTGGCGTGATCCAGCTCGATCTGCTCGGGTAGCCAGGTAAACACGGCGGCGCAGTGACCATTGCCTAGACTACGCTCCAAGGTCTGCTGCCAGTTCTTGATTTTGGGGCTATGTACCACCAGTACTCTGTTGGGATCGATGCCTTGCTCTTCAAGGTGACGTATTGTTGGGCGTCCTGGCGGGGCGATCAACAGGATCCAGCCAGTATGAGAGCCCTCCAGCTTGGTCAGTTCAATCAAGAACTGATCATCAGACTGAATAGTCACACCATAATGAGCCAACGTTGCGTTGCAGGCGGTTCTGGTTGGCCAGGGCTTGCTCAGGGCGCGATTCATCGCAAAAGGGGAGGTGTGCTGGGGCTGGTTCATATGCCTGTTCCTGTATGAATATCCAAGCTGTATGTGCATACAGTATTGCTATCTTGGGGCAGTGACAAGGTGTTTGTGCTGAAAAATGTGATGCGGTTGGCATGCTGTCTTAGTAAGCCTATGTTTTTAAAGATTATTTAAATAAATCTGGCTGGGTGTTTTTCATACTATGGACAAACCGTGCTTAACCGCCCATGGTTATACAGTTCCTATAAAGGGGGTGCCGCCATGGATATCAGTACTTTACAGCGTCTGGATGCGAACATCTTGCTGGGCATCATCAATGAGAAGCTAAGACTTGAGTGTGATGGATTGGATGAGTTGCTGGCCTACTATGCTATGAGTGAAGAGCAGTTGGCAGGGCGTCTGGATGAGATCGGATACCATTACGATCCATTGAGTAATCAGTTCAAAGCACATCTTTGATGGATGTAATCGTTGTTTAATATTTATTCTGTAATTTTTAAGGCACATTGAAATCGGTTTCAATGTGCCGTATTGAATTCTATTTTCAGTGATTTTCAAGGCTTGGCAATCTCTGAAAACCTATTCAGGATGAATTATTTTAGGTCTCCCCATAAGCTGTTGATAGTTAACGGTAAATTTTTGTTACTGACCTTAATCAAAGGAAAGGGTTTTCAAGCTTTTTGAGCTGTTTTCATCGGTTAAAGTGTGACTTGCGTTAATGTTTAAATCTATGGATCTGGTTAATATTCTCACGCCGGATATATTTTGAGATAACAACAGTGCCGGTCCCGCTAGCGGGATAACAATTTTATTTGTAACGAAGGAATATGGTTTATGGCTACCAAGAAGAAGACAGACCAGGATATCCAACTGGATAAAGATCAGCTCAAGGCGAGTATCGTGCGTCACCTGCGTTCTACCTTGGGAACAAGCGAACAGAAAGCCTCCCCCGAAGCGTGGTGGAAAGCCACAGCGGCGGCCGTCAATGAACAGGTGTTCGAGCGCCTGACCCGCACTCAGCAGACTCATTTCAAGAAAGATACTCGTGCTATTCATTATCTCTCTGCTGAATTCCTGATGGGACGGTTGACCTCCAACAACCTGCACAACCTCTCCCTCTACAAGACTTGCGAAGAGGCATTGGGCGAACTTGGTCTGGAACTGACCGACCTGTGCGAACAAGAGCCCGACATGGCACTTGGCAATGGCGGCCTGGGTCGTTTGGCCGCTTGTTTTATCGACTCGCTAGCAACGCTAAATTATCCTGCTATCGGTTATGGTCTTCACTACGAACACGGCTTGTTCCGTCAGGAGATCCAGGATGGCCGTCAGATCGAACGCCCTGATTCCTGGCGTGAGTATGGTAACCCGTGGGAAATTTGCCGCCCGGAGTCCATTCAGGAGATCCCGGTTTACGGCTATGTAGAGACAGTGTTCGGTGACAAGGGAGGGCTGAAGAAAGTATGGCATGCCGGTCGCAAGATCAAAGGGGTGCCTTGGGATATTCCGGTGGTCGGTTTTGGTGGCCATACTGTCAACATCCTGCGTCTGTGGGAATCCCGTGCTTCCGAGTTTTTCGACTGGGATGTGTTTAATGCTGGTGGTTACGTCGACTCCCAGGCTGAAAAAGCCCAAGCTGAGACCATCTCCAAGGTACTCTATCCGAACGATGAGACCGAGGCAGGTAAAGAGCTCCGTCTGATCCAGCAGTACTTCTTCTGTGCCTGCTCCATCAAGGACATCATGCGCCGCTACAAGCGGGTACATGGCAGTGACTTCAGCAACTTTGCTGCGCAAATCGCCATTCAGCTCAACGACACTCACCCCACCGTCGCCATCCCCGAACTGATGCGGGTGCTGGTGGACGAAGAGGGGCTGAACTGGGATGCCGCTTGGGCAATCAGCTATCAGGTCTTCTCCTACACCAACCACACCCTGCTGCCTGAAGCGCTGGAGAAGTGGTCGGTCAGCCTGTTCGAGAAGGTACTGCCGCGCCATCTGGAGATCATTTACGAAATCAACGCCCGTTTCCTGAATGAGTTGGTCGAGCCAAAGTGGCCGGGCAACGACGCTATCAAGGCCAAGCTCTCCATCATCGAAGAGGGTGATGTACGCAAGGTGCGTATGGGTAACCTGTGCGTGATCGGATCATCCAAAGTGAACGGTGTGGCCGAGATCCACTCCAAACTGGTGAAAGAAGACCTTTTCCCCGAATACGCCGAGTTGTGGCCACAAAAAATGTGCAACGTGACCAATGGGGTGACTCCCCGTCGCTGGTTGCTGGCTTGCAACCCGGAACTGGCCGAGCTCTACAACGAAGTGGTGGGCAAGGAGTGGCCGCTGCAACTGGACAAGCTGCGTAGCGTGATGAAGTTTGCCGATGATAAGGCGTTCCAGCAGCAGTTCATGACCATCAAGCGTCACAACAAGGAAAAGCTGGTCAAGGTCATTAAGGACGAAACTGGCATCGATGTCTGTGCCGAGGCGATCTTTGACGTTCAGATCAAGCGTCTGCACGAGTATAAGCGCCAGCAGCTGAACCTCATTCACATCATGGCGCTCTATCGTCGTCTGCTGGCCAACCCGGACTATGACATGCATCCGCGTGTGTTCATCTTCGGTTCCAAAGCAGCACCGGGTTACAAGCTGGCCAAAGACATCATCTATGCCATCAACAAGCTGGCGGAGCGGGTCAACAATGATGCTCGTATCCAGGGCAAGCTGAAAGTGGTGTTCATGCCGAACTACCGCGTTTCTCTGGCCGAGAAGTTGATCCCGGCGGCGGATGTCTCCGAGCAGATCTCCACTGCAGGTTACGAAGCATCAGGTACCGGTAACATGAAGATGGCGCTCAACGGTGCGATCACTATCGGCACGCTGGATGGTGCCAACATCGAGATCGCTGAAGAGGCGGGGGCGGAAAACTGTGCCATCTTCGGGCTGAACGTGGACGAGGTGAAGTCGCTCAAGGCGCGCGGTTACAACCCATATGACTTCTACTATGCCAACTCCGAGCTTAAAGCGGTGCTGGACTGGTTTGATACCGACTACTTCACGCCGGGTCGCCCGGGTGAGCTGGCCTCCATCAAGCACTCCCTGCTGGAAGGGGGAGACCCTTACCTGACCCTGGCAGACTTCCAGTCTTACTCGGATGCGCACAAGCTGATTGATACCTGGTATCGGGACCCGGCGCTGTGGGCGAAGAAGGCCATCATTAACTCGGCTACCATGGGCAAGTTCAACTCCGACCGCTCCATTCAGGACTATGTGGATCGGATCTGGGGGCTGAAGGCCTGCAACATCGGCTAATCGGATACAGAGATGAAAAAACCCCCGCAAATATTGCGGGGGTTTTTGTTTAATAGGGGAGCAGGGTCAGAGGATATCGCCAACAAAGTAGGCCAGCACGCCCAGCAGAATGACAAAGACAATATTGAGCGCCAGACCGGCTTTCATCATCTCTTGCTGCTGGATATGACCGCTGGCGAAGACGATGGCATTGGGCGGTGTCGCAACCGGTAGCATAAAGGCACAGGAAGCACCGATAGCGATCAACACCGACATTACCACAGGGGATACGCCCAGCGCTTCGGCAACCCCTGCAAACAGCGGGATAAGCAAGGCTGCGGTGGCGGTATTGGAGACCAGCTCGGTCAGGAAGACCACAAAGGCTGCCAACATCAACAGAATGATGAATATGTTGGCATGGGCCAATATGGCGGAGAGATGATCTGCCAGGAAGGCGCTGGTCCCCGTTGCCTTGAGAATGGCACTTAAGGTCAAGCCACCGCCAAACAGCATCAACACGCCCCAATCGGTGTTCTGGTTGATGTCATCCCAACTGGCAACGCGGCTGATGGCAATCGCCACGATCGCTCCCATCGCAATCAGGGTATCTAGCTGCGGGATGCCTCCCAAGGCTTTGGCAATCGGTTGGGAACCAATCCAGAGTACGACAGTGGTCAGAAAGATAGCCAGGGTCACTTTACGTTCGCGAGTCCAGTGGATGGTAACATCCTGGATTTCGACACTGTGATTAAGCTGAGGACGGGTCACCAGATAGAGCAATGCAATACCGCAGGGCAGCAGGATAAGCACCACTGGAATACCAAACTTCATCCAGTCAGTGAAGCCAATCCCCATCTGGGCGGCCGCGATGGCGTTGGGTGGGCTGCCCACCAGGGTCCCGATGCCACCGATACTGGCACTGTAGGCTATCCCCAGCAATACGAAGACGAAAGTGGCACGCTCGTTTTTGCTATCGAGGCGAGCCAGCATACCGATCGCCAGTGGCAGCATCATGGCGGTGGTCGCGGTGTTGCTGATCCACATCGACATAGCGGCGGTAATAGTAAAGAGCAGGATGACTGCCCAACCAAGATGGCCATTGGCCAGGTGGATCACCTTGCCAGCCATCAGGGTGTCCAGACCCTGTTTGGAGAGGGCGGCCGCGAGGGCGAAACCACCGAAAAACAGGAACAGGATCGGGTTGGCGAAGTCAGTGAGGGATTTGCTCATGTCAAACACCCCGAGCACGGTCGCCAGCAAGGGCACCAGCAGGGCGGTGATGGTGACATGCAGGGCTTCAGTGAGCCAGAGGATGGCGATAAAGACCAGAATACCCAGCCCTTTGTTGACCATGGGATCAAATGGGAGCCAGGCGAGCATGGCGCAAAGTAGCAGGACATCCAGGATGACGATCCCTGATTTGATGTCCAGCCAGCGAGATGGCGTAGAGGGTACAGCTGATGTGTGCATAATGTTCTCTCGGTTAATTTATGGTTGTTTTTGTGTTGCCGAGATTACATCCAGTCACCTGTTTGAAACAGGTTTACATGTTGAAAATCAGCCTCTACTCACACACTCGGTGATAAAAACGAGGAAAAGAACACATAAATAAAACATGTGCGAAATATAAATCAAACATTCATGAACTGTTCTAGCCACTGCTTGAACATGCTTTTAGGCAAGGAGCCATTTATCTGACTCATCAGTTTGCCCTGCTTGAAGACCATCAAGGTGGGGATGCTGCGAATGGCGTAACGGGCGGCAATGGTGCTCTGTTGTTCGGTATCGACTTTGACAAAGCGCATTTGAGGTTCTAGCTCATGGGCAACCTCATGAAATACAGGGGCAAACTGTTGGCAGGGGCCACACCAGCTGGCCCAGAAATCGACCACGACCGGGATATCTGAGTTGATCAGGGTATCGAAGTTATCCGCCTTCCCGAGGCAAGGGGTCTGGCTGAACAGGAGGGCTTTGCAGCGCCCGCATTTGGCGGATGTATCGATATGGGTAACGGGCAGACGGTTCCAGGTAAAGCAGTGGCTACAATAAGTAGTGATAAATGACATAATTGGTTCCTTCTATATCTGAGCTGGCCGGGGATATGATGAGGGGCCAGAATGAAGCAATCGCGAAACAATAGCGAAATATCAGAGTAATAACGGTAACACAGTGACCAGCGGCAGTGGATAATTCCCCCCAGGGTTCATTGTCTTAGCGGATCATTCAGCGACCATCAGAAGAGAGTCGAGACGGGATGAATAAAGGATCACGGAAAAACCGTGCTGTGCCAGGGTTGATTGTTGCCCTGCTGCTTGCCTTTTCGGGCTATTGCTGGCAGTTACTCAGTCAGAAGCAACATGCCCTCGACCTGAACAAAGCGGCCGAAGTGGTGCTAAACCGGATCAGCGCCGATACCGTCTATCTGCTTGGGCGGGACCAGACCAATGACAGTCATGTCCAGCAGCGCCTGAATCAGTTATCCATCACCCTGGACGGGTTTATGCGCAAGATCAGAAGCGATCCTGAGTTGGCACAAGAGGAGCTCTCCCTGGCACTGCTTGATGACATGGATACCTATCTGATGGCGCTGGCCAGGCTCCATGCCATGGAGATGGCCATCGAATATATTCACGCGCCACTGCAGGCCCAGATGAAAAAAGTACTCGGTGTAAGCTCGTCAGAGAGTAAACAGCATCGCGATGTGTTGGAGCTGGCGCAGCTGAGTAACTATCTGCAGCGCAGTTGGGACAAACGCGAGCAGATTACGCTGGCCAACTTGCTGCAGCAGTTGCAATCCCGTTATGGCGAACAGTCGGATATCGCCACCCTGATCCGCTTGAGCACTGACATGAGCCAGCAGGTGATGGCCTATCACGCATTGCGTTACCAGCTCATCGACATGCATGTGAGTGAAAGCCTGGTGCGCTGGAAACTCGACCAGTTGGAGCGAGCCTCCTCTTTGATGAACCGTTTCTATCTGATGGTGCTGTGCGGGGCTTTGATTTGCTTCGGGTTGGTGGCCTTCACGCTGTGGCGCCGCAACCAGAAGCTGAGTGAGCTGTCGCGCCAGTCCGGCTTGCTGGCCCAGGCCAAGAGCGATTTTCTGGCCAATATGAGTCACGAGATCCGCACCCCCATGAATGCCATCATCGGCTTCAGTTCGCTGGCACTGCAGACTGAGCTGGATCAGCAACAACGGGACTATCTGGGCAAGATCAAATCCTCATCCGATACCTTGCTGCTGCTTATCAACGATATTCTCGATTTGACCAAGGTGGAGTCCGGCAAGCTGACGCTGGAGGAGATCGACTTCGATCTCAGCGAGCAGCTCGATTCGCTGGCTGGGATGTTTGCCGATCTGGCGGAGCGCAAGCATGTCGAGGTGATCATGCGCAAGTCACCGGAGGTGCCGGTCTTCTTGCGTGGGGATCCCCTGCGATTGGGGCAGGTGCTGGTCAATCTGGTGAACAATGCCATCAAATTTACCGAACGTGGTGAAGTTGAAGTCTCCATCGAGCTGGCCAATCCCCATCCAATGCGGATCCGCTTCAGTGTGCGCGATACCGGCATCGGCATTGCCGAAGAGAAGCAGGCTCAGCTGTTTCAGGCCTTTACGCAGCTGGAGGCAGGCAATACCCGCAAATATGGCGGCTCGGGTTTGGGTCTCAATATCTCCCAGCGGTTAGTCGAGCTGATGGGGGGGAGGATCACCGTACAGAGCAAGCCCGGAGTGGGCTCGTTGTTCACGTTCGATATCCCGATGGCACAAGCGATCTACGGCGTGGCGGGAAGGAAGGTCTTCTTCGAGCACCAGCCGATGGTGATGGTGATGGATGATAACGAGCTGGTGCTGGATCTGGCTAGGGACATTCTGGCGCGCGCCGGCGTGCGCGTGCAGCCGGTCAACACCCTCGCGCGCGCCCGTCAGCTACTCCGTGAAGAGGGGGTGAATCTGCGGTTGGCCATTCTCGACTGGCGCATGGGGCAGGAGGATGGGCTCGATCTGGCGCTGGAGATGTATCAGCACAGCCAGTGGCGGCAGATCCCCATCCTGATGGTCAGCGCCTGGGCCAGAGAGGGGCTGCACACCCGGATGGAGAGCATGGGACTGACCCATTTTTTGCCCAAACCGATGACCGAAAATGCCCTGCTGGCCAAAGTAGACGAGCTGCTTAATGGCAGCTCCTACGAACTCAACCTGCGTAAAGCCGAGGTGCAAGGGGATCAGCAGCACTTTAAATCCTTGCTGCAGGGTACCCGGATACTATTGGCAGAAGATAACCGGGTCAATCAGCTACTTATCATCGAGTATCTGCGGCGGGTTGATGCAGTAGTGTGTGTGGTCAGCAATGGTCGGGAGGCGGTGGAGCGGGTCGCCGAGCAGCCTTTTGACGTGATCCTGATGGATTTGCAGATGCCGGTGCTGGACGGGCTCGATGCCACCCGCCAGATCCGCAAGATGGTCGATAAGCACGATGTGCCCATCATTGCCCTCACCGCCAGTGCCATGCCCGGTGACAAGGATCGCTGTCTGGGGGTGGGAATGAATGGCTATGTCACCAAGCCGGTGAGCAAGCTGGATCTCTATAACAACCTGCTGCAGTGGGTGAAACCACAGGGGGTTGAGCAGGCAGGGCTCATGGAGGTGAAACCGCCGGATATGATGGGGATCCTCGATCTGCAGGACGCCCTTAAACGGCTGGAGCAGGACAAGGAGGCGTTGCAGATCCTGTTCAAGCTGTTCATGTCGGAGCACAAGGACGATCTGTGGGAGATCCGCTCTGCCCTGCGCCGTCAGCAACCGGAAGTGGCCAGCAAGCTGCTGCACACCCTCAAAGGGGTGTCGACCAATATCTCGGCGGCTCGTCTGCAGTTGGTTGCCAGCGAGCTGGAGTGGCGTCTGCGGCAAAATGAGGTGTTGAGCGAGACAGATCTGGAGCAGTTGCAACAGGTGTTCAGCCAGACCCGGGCAGAGGTGTCACACTTCCTGTTGACTGGTGAGCAGCATGAAAATGCGTGCAACCCCTATGCGTCAGTGGATGATCGTATGTCACAGTGAATTAAATAGTAATTATTCTCAACCAGCCCGGTTCGGGATATGATGAGCTTTCATTCGAATCGCCTCCAGCCGGAGGCGATTGTTTTCATTCTTCTATATTCTGCGTGGTCTCTCGATAGCCGCTCTGGCGCGGTCACGGGCAGGTAGCGTTAAAGGTTGGTGGTGTGAGCGTATTTCTACGATTGAGCTGGTTTTTCAAGGAGCAGTGGCCCCGCTATCTGGCCGCTATCTCCCTGCTGCTGATGGTGGCCCTGTTGACGGTTATTCCGCCCAAAGTGGTGGGCTGGGTGGTGGATGGCATCACCAGGGGGGATCTCGACACTGGCACCCTGATGCGCTATCTGGCAGGGCTGTTTGGTCTGGGGGTACTGATTTATCTGCTGCGCTACGTCTGGCGGGTGATGCTGTTTGGTGCCTCTTACCGGCTAGCCTATGTCCTGCGTAATCGTCTGTTCAGCCATTTCACCCGGATGAGTCCCGATTTTTATCAGCGCCACCGTACCGGCGATCTGATGGCCCATGCCACCAACGACATTCAGGCGGTAGAGATGACCGCAGGCGAAGGGGTGCTGACCCTGGTGGACTCCATCATGGTCGGGGTATTGGTACTCTCCATCATGTGCAGCCAGTACTCCTGGCAGTTGACGCTGGTCTCCTTGCTGCCGCTGCCGGTGATGGCCTATTTCATGAACCGCTTTGGCAAGCAGATCTACAAGGAGTTCAAGGCGGCGCAAGGGGCCTTCTCCAGGCTCAACAACAAGACCCAGGAGGCCCTTTCCGGGGTGCGGGTGCTGAAATCCTATGCGGTTGAATCGTTGGAAGATGAAGGCTTTGCCGAGCTGACCCGGCAGGCGGGGGAGCGCAATATGGCGGTGGCCCGCATCGATGCCAAGTTCGATCCGGTCATCTACCTCTGTATTGGTTGCTCCTACTTCCTCGCGGTGGCGGGGGGCAGTCTGCTGGTGCTGCGCGATGAGCTGACCCTGGGTGAGCTCACCAGCTTCACCATGTACCTCGGCCAGCTGATTTGGCCGATGTTTGCCATCGCCTGGCTGTTCAACATCATCGAGCGGGGCAGCGCCGCCTACTCCCGTATCGAAAGCCTGTTGGGGGAGCGCAGCGATATCGAAGAGCCCGCCCAGCCGACCGCGTTTGTCTCAGCCTTTCCCTTGCAGATCAAAGGGGTGAGCTATCAACTTGAGCAGCGCACCCTGCTTGCGGATATCAACATTACCCTCAAGCAAGGGGGCATGCTCGGGGTAGTGGGGCGCACCGGGGCAGGCAAGAGCACCCTGCTCAAGTTGTTGATGCGCCTTGCCAATCCGACCCACGGTTCGATTTTCATGGGGAGCGTACCGATTAACCAGCTGCCGCTCGCCACACTGCGCAGCCAGTTTGCCTATGTGCCGCAGGAGCCCTTCCTGTTTTCCACCACCATCGCCGCCAATATTGCCCTCGGCAAACCCGATGCGAGCCGCGAGGAGGTCGAACGGGTGGCGCGCATTGCCTGTGTCCACGATGATATCGTGCGTTTCCCCAAGGGCTATGAGACCGAGGTCGGGGAGAAGGGGGTGACCCTCTCCGGCGGCCAGAAACAGCGGCTGGCCATTGCCCGCGCCCTGCTGCTGGAGGCACCCATTCTGGTGCTCGATGATGCGCTCTCGGCGGTGGATGCCCACACCGAGCAGCAAATTCTGCACGCCCTCAAGGCCCATCGTCGCACCCTGATCCTGGTCAGCCATCGCATGACGGCGGTGGAGCAGGCCGACGAGATCCTGGTGCTGGAGCAGGGGGCCGTCAGCGAGCGAGGTCATCATGGTGTCCTGATGGCGCACAATGGCTGGTACGCAGATATGGTGCGTTATCAGCGTCTCGAAGAAGCGGTGGAGGAGAGCCTGTGAATCCGACCATTAAACGACTGCTTGCCTACTGCGCCCGCTATCCTCGTTGGCTCATTCAGGCGGGGATGTGCCTGCTGCTCGCCACCGGCGCCGAAGTGGCCGGACCGCTGCTGATCAAGCTTTTTATCGATGACTATCTGGCGCCTCGCAATATCGTGCTGCCCACCATAGCCCTGATTGCAGCGGGCTATCTGGGCTTGCAGGTGCTGTCGGCGGCGGGTTTCTATTTGCAATCCCTGCGCTTTAACCGCATCGCCCAGGCGGTGGTGCAAACTTTGCGCGAGCAGGTATTTGCCACCGCCATCCGCTTGCCAGCCAGCTACTTTGACAAGCATCGCTCCGGCTCGCTGATTTCCCGCATCACCAACGACACCGAGGCGATCATGAACCTCTATGTGCAGGTGATCGGTATGCTGGTGCAGAAGATGGTGCTCTTGTGCGGCATCCTCATCTCCATGGCGCTGCTGGACTTGCGGCTGATGCTGGTCTGCTCCCTGCTGCTGCCCGCGGTGGGCACAGTGATGTGGCTCTACCAGAAATTGAGCGTGCCGGTGGTACGGGCGACCCGCAGCCTGCTCTCCGACATCAACAGCCGCCTCAACGAGTCGCTGCAGGGGATGCCTGTCATTCAGGCCATGGTGCAGGAACGCCACTTTGCCAATGCCTTTGCCGAGGTGAATCAGCAGCACAGGTCGGCACGGATCAAGAGCCTCAAGATCAACGGCATTTTGCTGCGCCCGCTTATCGATCTCTTCTACATGATGGTGCTGATCGGCCTGTTGGCGCTGTTTGCTCACGAGGGGCTTAGCGCAGGCGGCGCCATCCAGGTGGGGGTGCTCTACGCCTTTATCAGCTATCTGGGGCGGATGATCGAGCCGCTCATCGAGATGACCAACCAGCTCAACCAGTTGCAGCAGGCCATGGTCGCCGGGGAGCGGGTCTTTGCTCTGCTCGATGAAACCCGCGAGAGTACCGACGGCGAGCTGTGCCCGCTGGAAGGGCGGGTCAGTTTCGAGCGGGTGAGCTTCTCCTACGATGGCGAGCAGCAGGTGCTGCGGGAGGTGAGCTTTGCCGCAGAACCGGGCCAGATGCTGGCGCTGGTGGGTCATACCGGCAGCGGCAAGTCCACCATCATCAGCTTGCTGATGGGCTTCTATCCGCTGGATCAGGGGCAGATCCGCTTCGATGATCACGCTCTGGATACCCTGTCGCTGGCGGCGGTGCGCCGCAGTATCGGGCTGGTACAGCAGGATCCCTTTATCTTCGTCGGCACCCTGGCCGAGAACCTGCGTCTCGGCCGCGCCGGAATAGACGAAGCGCGGCTCTGGCAGGCGTTGAGCGAGGTGCAGTTGACCGAGTTTGTGCGCAGCTTGCCACAGGGGATCAACACCCTGATGGAGGAGGGGGGCAAGAACCTCTCCGCCGGCCAGCGGCAACTGCTCTCCTTTGCCCGGGCGCTGGTGGGGGATCCGCGCATCCTCATTCTCGATGAAGCGACGGCGAGCGTGGACTCCCAGACCGAGTTGGCGCTGTCGCAGGCTATCTCGGCCGCCCGTCGTGGCCGCACCACCATTGCCATCGCCCACCGCCTCTCGACCATCGTCGATGCGGACGAGATCCTGCTGCTCTCCCGCGGGCAGGTGAGCGAGCGGGGTAGCCACAGCGAGCTGATGGCCTTTGGCGGCAACTATGCCCAGCTGTTCGAGATGCAGAGTCAGGGGGCCTGGCTGGAAGAGAAGCGAGCCTGATTGGCCAATTGGCTGTGAACAGTGAGATGAATACGAAGGGGGAACCGATGTGGTTTCCCCTTTTTTTGCGTGCACTGCGACAACAGTTATCCGGTCACCGTGGTCGTGACCGGATAACTGGGAGATGGAGGGCTCGAGGGTAACTGGTGACGCACAAGTGCCGGACCCCGTCTCCCTGAACGTAGAAGACAGGGCACTCGTCAAGGGCGAGTCAGCAAAAACGGTTGCTGCAACTTATCCATATCTGGAGGCGGATACGCTGGCAGGCGAAGTGGTGACGTAGCGAGCATGACGCAGATAATCAATATGAGCCGTCATTGGGTCTTGTGGCTGGATTTCAATGAGACCTTATTAGGCAAAAATAGCTCCAAAATGGGAGTTGTTGAATCATTTGACTACCCTTTTCGAACGTTGCTATGTTTTTCATGAGTATTTAATCGGAAAACTTGCTATAAGCTGCCATCTCGATAAAATGTGCGACGAATACCTTTAAGTAGAGGCGCGCTGCCTATGAGTATTTGTGCGGAGGGTGATGCCTGTGATGCACAAGGAAAGGAGTCAGCGCCGAAGTGGCCAGGCCATCATACCGGGCTGCTGGTTCTGCATCTAATAGGTGCAGGACTGCCATAGTCATCCACTATGGAGCGCTACCTGAAGGGGCTGAGGAGTATAACCTCCCCATAGGTTTTGTTTCTTTAGATCCTCTCGGTAGATCTCCACCTGTTTTCTTTAGGTGAGAAGAGATCATGGACATTACTCATTTTGCCGACTCCGGTTGGTCTGTTGTTCCCCCCCTGTTAGCTGTCGCACTGGCGATCCTGACCCGCCGCGTGCTGTTGTCCCTTGGTGTGGGCATCGTGGCAGGCAGTCTGTTGCTCAACCAGTTTTCGCCCCTCGAATCCCTGCATTACATGTTGAATACCGTGCTCAAGATCTTCTGGGTCGATGGTGCGCTCAATAGTGACAACGTCAACATGATCCTGTTCATGCTGCTGTTGGGTGGCCTTATCAGCCTGATGAGCGTCTCCGGGGCGACCCGTGCCTTTGCCGAGTGGGCCGAGCGTCGTGCCAAGACCCGTAAGGGTGCCAAAGCGCTGACCGGGATGATGGTTTTTGCCTTCTTTATCGATGACTTCTTCCACAGCCTGTCGGTGGGGGCTATCTGCCGTCCGGTGACTGACCGCTTCCAGATCTCCCGTGCCAAACTGGCCTATCTGCTGGACTCCACCGCGGCGCCAGTCTGTGTGCTGATGCCCATCTCCTCCTGGGGTGCCTATATCATCGCCCTGGTTGGCGGCATCATGGCGGCTCACGGTTTGACCGAGCAGAGCCCCATCGCGGCGTTTGTCGAGATGATCCCGATGAACCTCTACGCCGTCTTCACCCTGGTGATGGTGCTGGTGGTGATCGCGTTTCAGCTCGATATCGGCCCGATGCGCCAGCACGAAGCGTGGGCGCTGGAAGGCAAGCTGTGGGATGAGTCCAAGGGCCGCCCCATCGGTCTGGATATGGAGAGCCCGGAGGAGAGCAACGGCGGCATGATCGACATGGTACTGCCGATCCTGACCCTGACCGCCGCTACCATCTATTTCATGATTGATTCCGGTGCGGCGGTGCTGAGCGAGAAAGGGCTGCCATTCAGCGTGCTCGGCTCGTTCGAAAATACCAATGTCGGCTCTTCGCTGGTTTACGGTGCCCTCTCCAGCCTGGTGGTCTCCATCGGTCTGGCGATGCGCCTGAAGCTGGGTGCCAAGAACTGGATCAAGGCCGCGCCACAGGGCGTCATGGCCATGCTGCCGGCGATCAACATCCTGCTGTTTGCCTGGACCATCGGTGCCGTGGTGCGCGACGTGGAGACCGGCAAGTACCTGGCTTCGTTGGCCAATGGCAACCTGCCGATCGAAGTGCTGCCTGCTGTGGTCTTTATCCTCTCCTGTGCCATGGCGTTTGCCACCGGCACCAGCTGGGGTACCTTCGGTATCATGCTGCCGCTGGCCGGTGATATGGCTGCCGCCAGCGACATCAGCCTGATGCTGCCGATGCTGGCTGCGGTACTGGCTGGCTCGGTGTTCGGGGATCACAGCTCGCCCATCTCAAGCACCAGCATCCTCTCTGCCACCGGTGCCGGTTGCCATCACATCGATCACGTGATGACCCAGCTGCCCTATGCACTGGCCATCGCCTTCGGGGCGGCACTGGGTTACCTGGCAATGGGGTTCATGCACTCCAGCCTGGCCGGTTTCAGCGTCAGCGCCCTCTGGTTCGTGCTCTTTACCAGCTATCACCTGAAAAAGGCCAAAGCGCGGCCAGAGCTGGCCACCGCGTAACATTTATAGAGCAAGGGGCCCCGCGGGCCCCTTGGTTTTGTCAGGGGCGTTGGTTAGCATGCGCCCCATAAATTCAGTTTCGGAACCGTATCATGGCTTCACTGCACTACAAATTTGCCACCATGAATTCAGGCAAATCCACCCAGCTTATTCAGGCGCACTTCAACTATCTGGAGCGGGGTATGCATCCTCTGGCGATGACGCCAGCCATCGACGACCGTTTCGGGGTCGGGGTGATCAGTGCCCGGGTTGGCCTTGAGCTGAAGGTGGACGTGTTCAGCGACAGCTGTGATCTGTTTGAAATGGTGAAAGCGCGTCATGCGAAGAAACATATCGATGTTTTTATCGTGGACGAGGCCCAGTTCCTGACCCGTGAGCAGGTCTACCAGCTGGCCCGCATCGTCGATGAGCAGGATATTCCGGTGATGGCCTATGGCCTCAAGACCGATTTTCGTGGCGAGCTGTTCCCCGGTTCCTACCATCTGCTCTGTCTGGCCGACAAGTTTGAGGAGCTGAAGAGCATCTGCTGGTGCGGCAACAAGGCTCACATGAACTCCCGGGTCAACGAAGCGGGTCAGGTGATGCGTGATGGCGAACAGGTGGAGATCGGCGGCAACGATCGCTATGTGTCGCTCTGTCGCAAACACTATCTCGAAGGTCGGGCCTACAAGTAAGTCGGCTGCGATATTTGAATCGTCGAGTAGGGCGCCAATCTGGCGCCCTTTTTATTTTCCCCAACTTGTATCGCTGTGGTTCAGTCGATCTCGATATCCACCGGCGCGATGATGGGGTCGGCCACCGGCAGGCGTTGAAACAGCTGGCGAAAATGGTGCTGTACCCGGCCGATATCCACCAGTGACATGCCGGAGGCAAAACCGAACCAGACATAGAGGCCGGTGAGATCGCGAAACATCGGCGGCAAATAGCGGGGAGCGGCGATCAGCCCCTCCAGATAGTGCTGATAGAGCACCGGAATATCATCCAGTGTCACCTTGCCGACAAACAGCATCGGCAGGATCTCGGGTACCCCTTCCAGCACGGCGCTGCGGATAAAGTTGACCGTCTCCACATAGCCACGCACGTAGGAGAGATCCTTGGTAAAGCAGGCGCCGCCGCCCACCATGCCGCCACGAAAGACCCGCTGGGTGATCTTGTAGGCGTCGTGCTCGCTGGTGCCTTGCTGCACGAAGTGCTGAAACACCTCGATAAAATCGGCGCCGCGCTCGGCCATGTCGATGGCCATCACCCGATCGGAGATGCGCTTGGCCCGATCCGGAAAGGAGCTGAAGGTGAGGGTCTCTATCAGGACGGCCAGCCCCTCCTGACAGGCGGTGATCCGCGGTGAACCAGCGCTCAGCCAGGTGGCATAGGGCTGCTGGCGACCGTTGAGGGTGGTGCCGACATGAACCCACCCCTCGTGTACTTCCAACACCTGCAAGTCCAGCTCGGAGAAACGGGCGTGGGCGTTGAGCTTGATGTAGTCGCCACCGGCCGCGGCATCGGAGACGATGCCATCGCTCAGCTTCACCTGCACAGTGCCATCACTGAAGTAGCTCGACAGCTTACCCTGCAGTTTGGCTACCGCGGCGTCTCCTGCGAACTCCTTGGGGTAGGGGCGCACCAGATGGCGTGCACCGGGCAGGGAGAAGATGTCGCACAGCCGGGCGCCCAGCTCCTTGAGGGTCTTGCGATCCCCGCGCAGGTGAGCGCTGGCAGAGCCATAAAGCAGCTGGCTGTAACGCTGAAAATCGGGTTGGCCGCGCTGGCGCAGCATCTCGATCACCACCATGTACTGATCAACTGTCCCTTGCAGGATCCGGCCAAGATCGTCCTGCGGCCCCAGCTTTCTGCGGATCCTGTCCCGCAACTCCTTGAGTTCCAGATACTTGTTGCGCGGCTCGAAGCCAAGGGGGAGGGCATTATAGAAGTGACTGTCGATAGCGGGCAGCTCCCTGCCACCGCTTGCCAGAAAGCGATCCTGCAGATGGCGTGGCCATTTGATGGCATCCAGGATCCGGATTGGGTTTTGCAGGACGAGCAGCTCATCCGAGAGTGATTTCAGATGCAGGCGATACTTTTCTTGGATGGTCATGGGGCCCTCTGCGGGGCAAATATCATCGTGGATTTGGCTGAGTATATGCATAGCGCTTGCCAAAAAGAAGCGAGCCGCATGGTTATCGGGTTGGCGTGCTTTTTGTTGATAGCAAATTGGTTTAGACTGCGCCCCTTGATCCCAATCGTGTCGTGGAAATGATGAATATCCCCAGCTCCGAAATGATAATGCGTTGGTTGCAACAGGCTCGTATCGAGCACTATGTCTGCGACCAGTGTCACGGTATCCACATTGTCTCTTTGCAGTCGGTCGACGGTATTCAGGAGAGCCGGATCTTCGTGGAAGAGGAGGGCCTGCTGTTCTCTTCCGAGTTGGAAGTTCGCCCCTCGGCTCTGTTACCGCTGGTTGCCGAACTGGGACGACTCAATATGCAGTACCCCTCCCTCAAGGTGTTCCTCGATATCATCGATGACAACCTGCCGCGGCTGGTGGTCGGCCATACCGTCTTTACCAAGGCCGGGCTCAGTGTCGAGCAGTTCCTGCTGTTCGTGCAAAGCACCATCGCAGCCACCCACGAACTGGTTGCCGAATGCGAACGTTCCGGCTTTCTCAACCTGCCTGAAATCCAGGTAGCACCGGAATCTGTGCATTAAGTGTTCGAACGATTCGCCAAGTGAAAAAAGCCGTTGACGCGGGCGGGGCTTTCCCCTAAATTACGCCCCGTTCCAACGCGACAGCGCAGCGAACATTGTGTTGGCTGAACACGTTAAATCACAGACAAAATTTTGGTGAGCTACCCGAGTGGCTGCCCACCGATGAAGTAGGTAAAAAAGCACGCATGGCGTGCTCAGAAAGCCACTTCAAAGAAGAAAAAATTTGGTGAGGTGTCCGAGTGGCTGAAGGAGCACGCCTGGAAAGTGTGTATACGGCAACGTATCGAGGGTTCGAATCCCTCCCTCACCGCCAAATATAACCCGTTGAATTTCAACGGGTTTTTTCATTTCTAGGCTTACGTGATTTTTTCCTGGATCAACTGGGTGGAACAATCATGTATCTGGGTAAAAATGCCTCCGGCACCTACTACACTCGTCTCCCGCTGCCTAAGTCATTACGTGACCCTGGCTTGCTCTTCGCTATCCGTACTTCCCTTTGCACCAAAGATCGTCAGCTCGCCGTAGACCGAAACCTGGCTGTGGCAGCTCGCACTCGCGCACTTATCACGGCTACCCCTGCCGATACAGCCCCCCGCAGTTTCTATCGCTGGATCCGCGCCGATCTTGACGCGTTCAAGGCAGCGGGGTTCATCCTCCCTCCTCAAACACCTTCCACACCTCGTGAACCTTCTGTTGATGCCTCAGCTTGCTCCAGCAGTGGGATCACCCTCAGCCACGCACTGGCGAGATTCATCGAGACTAAAACCTGTGAGGGGATCCAGCACAAGTCGATGGGCCAGCTCCGACTTAGGAGTAACGCGTTTGTCACCTGGCCGAACGGATCAAGATCAATGAGGTGGCACCGACCCTGGCGCAGGAGTACCGCAACAGTTTGCTGCACAAGCGCGACATCAGTGTCAAAACCGGGGAGGATTACCTGGCTGCACTGAAACAGTTACTCCATGGGTGTGTGGTGCCGGACTATTGCACTCGCAACCCGTTCGAGAGGCTGACTGCGGGCAAGAACCCCATCAAACGCGCAAGATGACGACAGGGTACGCTGGCATTGCCCACAACTGTGCCAGTTTGCACAGCAAACAATTACAGAAAGGCAAAAAACTGAAATGGCAGGACTGGTGGGTTCCCCTGTTGTACTTGTATGCCGGATTGGGACCTTTGGAGGCGTATCAGCTGAAGGTCCAGAGCATCAAGCAGATTGAAGGGGTCTGATGGCTGATCGTCGAGGCTGGCGAAGCAGATCAGCAGCTCAAGATAGCTGCGACTCGCCATATGGAGAATAAACGTGCTGGATGCGTACCGGGGTATCACGATCCAGTGAGAGGGGATGTCTAGATAAGGTTGCGACGTTGCAGAGGGTAAAACAAAAAACCGGCCTTGGCCGGTTTTTTGTGGTGCAGGCAATAAATGCACTGCGCCAAATCGATTGATATCACCTTGCGGCAATCATCGATGGAGTAATGGGGTGGCTGATGGGGCTCGAACCCACGACAACCGGAATCACAATCCGGGACTCTACCAACTGAGCTACAGCCACCACTGAAATCTTTATCAACATTCGCCAATCCAAAAGGAAGGGGAACATCAATGGCGCGCCCTGCAGGATTCGAACCTGCGACCCACGGCTTAGAAGGCCGTTGCTCTATCCAACTGAGCTAAGGGCGCTTTGTATCAACACGTCTTGACGACAAGTCGATGAACATGGTCGGTGATAAAGGATTCGAACCTTTGACCCTCTGGTCCCAAACCAGATGCGCTACCGGGCTGCGCTAATCACCGAAAACCCCTTGCCAGCATATCGACAACAGTCTTACTGGGCAACGGGCGGGCATCATAGCCAAGCGTACGGGCCAGCGTCAATGACTTTTTCCCCCAGTAAATTCAAGTGCCTACTTATTGCCCGCTAGAGGTCTGGCACGTGCCTGCCGCTAACATCCCGGCTAAAAAAATGCGACAATGCGCGGCAGTTGAACACATGGTGAGTGGAGAACGATGTCTGCCAAAATCATAGATGGAAAACAGGTTGCGCAAACGATTCGCAACCAGGTCGCGGCGCAAGTCCAACAGCGGTTGGCGGCAGGGAAACGGGCTCCAGGGCTGGCAGTCATTCTGGTGGGGGCGGATCCCGCCTCTCAGGTCTATGTCGGCAGCAAACGCCGGGCGTGCGAGGAGGTGGGGTTTCTCTCCCGCTCCTATGATCTGAGTGCAACTGCCAGCCAGGAAGAGTTGCTGGCGCTGATCGACCAACTAAATGCAGATAGTCACGTAGATGGCATTCTGGTTCAGTTGCCGTTGCCGGCTCACTTCGATACCACTCTGGTACTGGAGCGGATCCAGCCTGACAAGGATGTAGATGGATTCCACCCGTATAACGTCGGCCGTCTGGCCCAACGTATTCCGGCGCTGCGTCCCTGCACACCGAAAGGGATCATGACGCTGATTGAGACCACGGGCGTGAAGACGCACGGTCTGCATGCGGTCGTGGTGGGAGCGTCCAACATCGTGGGGCGTCCCATGACCCTCGAATTGTTGCTGGCGGGTTGCACGACCACGACTTGCCATCGTTTTACGCGGGATCTGGAAGAGCAGGTACGCCGTGCCGATCTGCTGGTTGTTGCGGTCGGCAAGCCCAACTTTATTCCGGGTGAGTGGATCAAGCCGGGAGCACTGGTAATTGATGTGGGGATCAATCGCCTGGCGGATGGCTCGCTGGTCGGGGATGTGGAGTTTGAGACGGCGCGCAGCCATGCCTCCTTCATTACTCCGGTACCCGGTGGCGTGGGCCCGATGACGGTGGCCAGCCTGATGGAAAATACCCTGATCGCCTGCAGTGAATATCACGACTGATCATGGCTGGTGATAACCCTGTGATCCCGTGAGGCGGCAGGACTCGCCAGAAATCTGACAATAAAAAACCGGTTGCTCAGAGAGGAACCGGTTTTTTATTTATCCAACGGGTGTTATTTACATATTTTGTGCTTCGTTTGGCACAATCACAGAAGCGTGATTTCCTTTCGGCCCCTGTTGCAGTTCAAAATTGACGGCCTGACCCGCTTTCAGAGTCTTGTAGCCCTCCATTTGAATCGTGGAGTAGTGAGCGAAGATATCCTCACCGCCCCCTTCCGGACAGATAAACCCAAATCCTTTTGCGTTGTTAAACCACTTAACTGTGCCGGTTGCCATACTTCTACATCCTTTTATTGATTACCCAGAAGTCGTTGAGTAACCTGCGCCAGCCCTTTATAACTAGGGACATGAGCCCATAGCAGACGGGCACAGATTAGCAAGTAACCAATCTAGTCTAACTTTTGAGCGAGTCAAGAAGTTGTTAACAGCTGATGTGATCTGGTTAACAAGTCTATTGACAAGCTTGTGTTAGACGGTAGTAATCTAGAGGTACCAAAGCGCGATTATGAGCAAGCAGAAAGAACTCTTTGCTAATGAAGATATTGCAGAAGCAGAGAAAACAAAGCTACAGCCGCCACCCATGTATAAGGTTGTGTTGAACAACGATGACTACACGCCGATGGAGTTTGTGGTGGAGGTGCTGCAAAAGTTCTTTGGTATGGATTTGGACAAGGCGACTCAGGTCATGCTGAGTGTGCATTATAGTGGTAAGGGGGTCTGCGGCATGTTTACTGCAGAGATCGCTGAAACCAAGGTTGTCCAAGTCAACACCTATGCACGTAACAACGAGCATCCACTGCTCTGTACTATGGAAAAGGCTTGATACTGATGACTTGATGGCGAGTATGACACCACATTGTTGCTGTACTAGGGGAGGTGCCTATGTTGAATAAAGATCTGGAAAAGACGCTAAACGAAGCTTTCAAGTTGGCTCGTGACGAGCGCCATGAATTCATGACCGTTGAGCACCTGTTGTTAGCCCTTCTGGATAACAATTCAGCCCATGAGGCGCTGAGCTCCTGTGGTGCCGATGTCGAGCAGATGCGCAAGGAGATCCACGCATTCATCACTCAAACTACGCCACTCATACCGCGCGACGATGAAGATCGTGAAACCCAGCCGACACTGGGGTTCCAGCGGGTGTTACAGCGTGCTGTCTTCCATGTGCAATCCTCCGGCAATACCGAAGTGAGTGGCGCTAACGTGTTGGTCGCTATCTTCAGCGAGCAGGAGTCACAAGCGGCCTATTTCCTGAAAAAAGCCGAGATCAGCCGTCTCGATGTTGTCAATTTTCTCTCTCACGGGGTGCGCAAGGACAGCAAACCGGAACTCGGTAGCAATAACAATCCCGAGTCTGATGATGATGTCTCGGCTGCCCAGATCGAGAGCTTTGCCACCAACCTGAACCAGCTGGTGCTGGAAGGGCGCATCGATCCACTGATTGGCCGTGATCAGGAGCTCAATCGTACCATCCAGGTGCTCTGCCGCCGTCGCAAGAATAACCCGCTGCTAGTGGGGGAGGCGGGCGTAGGCAAAACCGCCATTGCCGAAGGGCTGGCATATCGTATCGTCAAGGGTGATGTCCCCGAGGTGATTGCGGGTAGCACCATCTATTCGCTGGATATGGGGTCTCTGCTGGCGGGTACCAAATATCGCGGTGATTTCGAGAAGCGCCTCAAGGTACTGCTCAAGCAGATTGAGCGTCAGGAAGGGGCCATCCTCTTTATCGACGAGATCCATACCATCATCGGTGCCGGTGCGGCATCTGGTGGGCAACTGGATGCGGCCAACCTGATCAAGCCGCTGCTCTCCAATGGTTTGCTCCGCTGTGTGGGATCCACCACTTATCAGGAGTATGCCCAGATCTTTGAAAAAGACCGTGCGCTGGCACGTCGTTTCCAGAAGATCGATATCATCGAGCCGACAGTTGATGATACCACGCGTATCCTGATGGGACTCAAAAGCCGTTATGAGGCCCACCACGGCGTGCGCTACACCGCCAAGGCGATCCGTGCGGCTGCCGAGCTCTCTGCCAAGTACATCAATGATCGTCACTTGCCCGACAAGGCGATCGACGTGATCGACGAGGCGGGTGCCGGTCAGCGGTTGCTGCCTGCGAGTAAACGCAAGAAAGTGATCAATGTGCAGGAGATTGAGTCCATTGTGGCCAAGATTGCCCGCATTCCGGAGAAATCAGTCTCCTCCTCTGATAAAGAGGTACTGAAGCACCTGGAGCGCAATCTGAAGATGGTAGTCTTTGGTCAGGACAAGGCTATCGAAGTGTTGGCAGATGCCATTCGCCTGTCACGCTCAGGCCTTGGCAACGAGCGCCGTCCGGTTGGTTGCTTCTTGTTTGCGGGCCCCACTGGTGTCGGTAAAACAGAGGTGACCCAGCAGTTGGGCAAGGCATTGGGTGTCGAGATGCTGCGCTTTGATATGTCCGAGTACATGGAACGCCATACCGTATCTCGCCTGATTGGTGCGCCTCCCGGTTATGTCGGTTTTGAACAGGGTGGTTTGCTGACCGATGCGGTGATCAAGCATCCTCACTCGGTGGTGTTGCTCGACGAGATTGAGAAGGCGCATCCGGATGTGTTCAACCTGCTGTTGCAGGTGATGGACAACGGTACCCTGACCGATAACAACGGGCGCAAGGCGGATTTCCGTAACGTTATTCTGGTGATGACTACCAACGCCGGTGTGCAGGAGACCCAGCGCAAATCGATTGGCTTCCAGCAGCAGGATTTGAGCCACGATGCCATGGCGGTGATCAACAAGACCTTCAGTCCGGAGTTTCGTAACCGGCTTGATCACACCATCTGGTTCAACCATCTCGATATGACGGTGATCCATCAGGTGGTCGACAAGTTCATTGTCGAATTGCAGGTTCAACTGGATGCGAAGGGAGTTTCTCTTGAGGTGTCCGAGCGTGCCCGCCACTGGTTGGCGGAGAAGGGATATGACAGAGCCATGGGCGCCAGACCGATGGGGCGGGTGATCCAGGAGCACCTCAAGAAGCCCTTGGCCAACGAGATCCTGTTCGGATCACTGGTTGATGGGGGGATAGTGAAGGTTGAGTTGGGAAGTGACAGCCTCAGCTTTGATTTTCAGGTCAATGTTGAAGCTGTTTCCCACTAAGCGTCAGTGATCAGACAACGACAAAAAACCCCAACCGACAGGTTGGGGTTTTTTGCTGAATTCCTGGCTTAGCGAGAGCGGAAAACAATACGTCCCTTGGAGAGATCGTAGGGAGTCAGTGCTACCGTTACTTTGTCTCCAGTCAGGATACGAATGTAGTTTTTGCGCATCTTGCCTGAAATATGAGCGATAACCACGTGACCATTCTCCAGTTCCACACGGAACATGGTATTGGGCAGGGTTTCGAGAATAGTGCCCTGCATCTCAATACTGTCTTCTTTAGCCATTGAATCCTCTTGATAAGCCACAACAAAAAACCGCTGGATCATGCCGGATTTAAGGCTATGTGTAAAGTTTACTCGGGCTTGGTGTCGATATTTTTCCATTCGCCCTGAATTAACAGCTCATGAGGGAGGTAATTGCGTTTGTAATTCATCTTGCGGCACGCCTCCACCAGATAGCCAAGATAGAGCCAGCTTCGCCCGGTTCGCTTGGCCAGATCGAGCTGGCAGAGGATGGCAAAGGTGCCCAGGGAGCGATCGGCATAATCCGGATCGAAGAAGGTGTACATGGCGCTCAAGGAGTGGGGGAGCAGGTCTGTGGTGGCGACACCGATAAGGCGGTCCTCTTTGCGCATCTCCAGGTAGAGCGGCGGCATCCAGTCACAATGGAGAAACCCGCGATACTGGCTGCGGTTGGGGGGATACATGCTGCCATCGCGATGGCGTTCGCGGATATAACGTTCGTAGAGCTGGTAATACTCGGGCTTGTCATCGTAGCTCAGGACGATCTCGATATCTTTGTTGAGCTGGCGGATCCGCTTTTGGCCGCGGCTGGGGCGAAAGCGCTCGCTGTGAATACGAAGGGACTGGCAGGCATGGCACGCCGGGCAGTGGGGGCGATAGATATCGTTGCCACTGCGGCGAAAACCGGCAGTCAACAATCGCTCGTAGCCGTTGGCGTTGAGCAGATTGTGATCCATCAGTACCAGCAGCTGCTCCTGTTCATGGTCCAGATAACTGCAGGGATGCTTGGGAGTCAGCCCTACTTTAAGGATCACTTCTTCAGTCATAGGCTGATCTCCCCCTCTTGCCAGCAGGAAGCCAATAGTGGTTGATGGCCAAGGCGAGTCAGCTCGGCCAGAAAACGGGCCCTTGGCCACTCCTCGATACCCAGGGTCGCCAGAAACGGGTTCTGCATCTGGCAATCGATAAGTGCTCCACCATGGCGTGAAAAGTGGCGACAGAGTGCCACCATGGCCAGCTTGGCGCCGTTATCAATCCGGCTGAACATGGATTCACCGCAAAAGACTCGCCCGATAGAGAGGCCATACAGTCCCGCTTGCAACTCTCCCTCCTGCCAGATCTCGATAGAGTGGGCATGACCCTGTCGGTGCAACTGCTGGTAGGCCTCGATCATGGGTTGGCTGATCCAGGTGCCATCGGCAGTGCGACGAGGGGCGGCGCAGGCGGTAATGACTTCATTAAAGGCGCGATTGACGGAAATATCGAATGGGGTACGGCGGATAGTCTTCTGCAGTGTCCGCCCCACATGAAGTTGGTCGGGACGGATCACCCCGCGCGGATCCGGTGACCACCACAGGGTCGGCTGGTGGGGTTCATTCCACGGGAAGATCCCCTTGTGATAAGCTGCCAGCAATCTGGCCGGGGAGAGATCTCCGCCAATCGCCAGCAAGCCGTTGGGCTCTTCCAGCGCATGGCTGGGGTCGGGAAACCAGCAAAGCTCATCATCCAGTTGGGTAAGATAGCGAGACATAAGGCAACGAGGTTCATAGATGAAGGCCATTATCCTGATAGTATCCAGCTTGTTCTGCTTTGTCACGGCGCCCGCCGGGGCGGAGGTCTACCAGCGCAATACCGCGCGGCCAGTCAATCAGGTGGTGTTTGGTCAGGTCGAAACGGTGCGCAATATTACCCAGCGCCAGATCCTGGAGTCCGAGCACTCTGGCTGGAAGACGCTGGGTGGTGCCGTGTTGGGCGGCCTGCTGGGCAACCAGTTTGGCGGCGGTCATGGCCGTGAAATCGCCACCGCCGTCGGGGCGCTCGCGGGTGCTGCGGCTGCGCAGCAATACCAGTTAGGGGGAACCGTGGTGGAAAACAAGCTGGTGGAGCTGCTGATCCGCAACGAACAAAATGCCCTTATCAACGTGATCCAGGATTATGATCCCGCCATGGTCTTTGCCAATGGGGACAAGGTGCGCATTCTCTACTTCGATGATGGGGTGCGGGTCGACAAGACTTACTGACTTTCGATAGTCATGGTGATGGGGAGACTGTGGCAGGGAAGGAACCCGCAGACTCTCCTGCTGGAAAGTCTGTCGGGCGGTAATACACGGGACTGATGCCCTGAGGATTCAGATAGCTGTCTCTTGAGAGACTATCTTGTCGCGACCGGTGTTCTTTGCCTGATAGAGCAGCCGATCCGCTACGCTCAGCGCCTCGTCCATGGATATCCGCCCGACGCTGATCACGCCGTAACTGGCGCGAACAAAGAGCGGGGTTTCCGGTGACAAAGGTTGCTGGCGCAGCTGCTGACGCAGCCCTTCAAGACGCTTGATCAACACGGGGACGGTACAGTGAGGCACCATCATGGCAAACTCCTCTCCGCCAAAGCGGGCGATCATGGCATCGGGGAAGAACTGGGTCAGTAGCCGGGTCAGATGGCAGAGCAGTTGATCGCCGATGGCATGGCCCCAGTGATCGTTGACCTGCTTGAAGTGATCCACATCGAGCACACAGAGTGCGAGAGGCGTCTGCTGGCGCTGATGCTCTTCAAACCATTTTTGCCCTTCGTTGAACCAGTAGCGCCGGTTGTAGAGACCGGTCAGGTAGTCACGATTGGCTGATTCCTGAATACTGTTGAACTGCTCAAGGGCCTCCAGATTGTGGCTGACCCTGCACTGCAGCTCTTCCGGCTCGAACGGCTGGTTGAGAAAGTCGTTGGCGCCCTGCTTGAGGTAGCGAGCAGAGAGACCGCGCTTGTCCGAGACCGAGATCCCGATAATCGCGAGCTGCTGCTTGCTGTATCGCTCTCTCAGCATCCGCACCAGACTGATGCCATCGATATCCGGCATATAGTAGTCGACCAGTGCCAGCCGGATGTCCGGGTGTTGCTCCAGCATCGCCATCGCTTCACGGGCATGACTGGCCTCATGCACCTGCAACAACTGCTTGCGCAACTGGGCCATGGTGCGGTGACGGGAGGTGCGTGAGTCGTCGACTACCAGCACTTCGATAGACTGGTTGAGATAGAGGCGGTGCACCAGACTGACGGCATATTGCAGCGAGTGGCGCGAATCCTTCATCACATAGTCCAGCACGCCGGTTTCCAGCCAGGCGGCACGTTTATCCTCGCTGATGTCGGCAGTGAGGATCACCACCGGCAAACCTCGAGCCAGCAGCTCGTTGACCGCTTCGCCACGGGGCGCATCCGGCAAGGTCAGGTCCACCAGCGCGACCACATACTCCTCTCCCCGACAGTGACGGGCACCTTCGAGGGTATCGAAGGCGTCAATCTCGAGGCCAGTTTGCTGGGCAATGGCCTGAGTCAGCATACGGCGGATGGTCAGGCTATCTTCGACAATCAATATCTTCTGTTTCATTAGACTCCTTTAAATAAAAAAGGCATACCGACTGGTATGCCTTATATCACAACTGCGCTTGTTTATTGCGCGTCAAGGTAGCGTTCGGCATCGAGGGCTGCCATGCAGCCGGTACCGGCAGAGGTGATCGCCTGACGGTAGTTGTGGTCGGCCACGTCACCGGCGGCAAATACCCCTGCAATGCTGGTCTGGGTGGCAAAGCCGTCCAGCCCGCCACGAACCTTCAGGTAGCCGTTTTGCATCTCCAGCTGGCCATCGAAGATCTGGGTATTGGGCTGGTGGCCGATGGCGATGAAGACGCCCATCAGCGGCAGCTCGCTGGTGCTGTGGTCCTGAGTGTTGCGCAGGCGCACACCGGTGACCCCCATCTGATCCCCCAGCACTTCGTCCAGGGTCTGGTGGGTGTGCAGCACTATGTTGCCGCTCGCGACCTTGTCGTGCAGACGTTTGATCAGGATCTTCTCGGCACGGAACTCGTCGCGGCGGTGGATCAGGTGCACCTTCTTGGCGATGTTGGCCAGATAGAGGGCTTCTTCAACAGCGGTGTTGCCGCCGCCGATCACCGCCACTTCCTGATTGCGATAGAAGAAACCGTCACAGGTGGCACAAGCTGAGACGCCGCGGCCCTTGAAGGCCTCTTCGGAGGGCAGACCCAGATACTTGGCGGAGGCGCCGGTCGCGATGATCAGGGCATCGCAGGTGTATTCGCCGTTGTCGCCCTTGAGGCGGAAGGGGCGCTGGGTTAGCTCCACGCTATTGATGTGATCGAAAAGGATACGGGTATCGAACTTCTCGGCGTGGGCTTTCATGCGCTCCATCAGCGCCGGGCCGGTCAACCCTTCCGGATCGCCGGGCCAATTCTCTACCTCGGTGGTGGTGGTCAGCTGGCCACCTTGCTGCATACCGGTGATGAGCAGGGGATTGAGGTTGGCGCGGGCTGCGTAGACGGCGGCAGTGTAACCGGCCGGGCCTGACCCCAGGATCAGCAATTTGCTGTGAGTGACTTGGCTCATGATGTGATTTCCGATACGTGATGAGTTTGCGCGATTGTAGGGAATTCGTGATCCGGGGTCAAAGGCCAGTGAGTCGATTGCACTAATCGTGTTCACAAGGGGTGACATGCAAAATAACGGAATAAAAAAACCGCCCATCGCGGGCGGATTTTCACTCATCTCCTACTGGCGCGGGCCAGCGCAGATCAGTTCAGCAGGGTCAGGGGATCCGTGTAGGCAAGGCCATGTGCCACGGCCACTTCCTTGCAGGTGAGTTTGCCCTCCATCACATTGAGCCCGTGCAGCAGGTTGGGATCGCTCAGCAGTGCCTGACGATATCCTTGCTGGGCCAGCTTGATAATAAAGGGGAGGGTGGCATTGTTGAGCGCCACGGTCGAGGTGCGGGCCACCGCCCCCGGCATGTTGGCGACACAGTAGTGCACCACCTCATCGACAATATAGGTCGGATCCTGGTGGGTGGTGGCGTGGGAGGTCTCCACACAGCCGCCCTGATCGATGGCCACATCGACGATGGCAGAACCCGGCTTCATGCGCGCAATGTGGTCACGGCGGACAAGTTTTGGCGCAGTGGCACCCGGTACCAGCACGCCGCCGATGACCAGATCGGCCGCCAGAATGTGCCGCTCCAGGCTTTCGCTATTGGAGTAGACCACCTTGGCTGCGCCCTGGAACTCGTTGTCGAGACGGCGCAGGGTATCGATGTTGTTGTCGAGGATGGTCACATCTGCCCGCAGACCAACGGCCATGCGGGCTGCATTGGAGCCGACCACGCCGCCGCCGATGATCACCACCTTGGCCGGTTCGACCCCGGGGACGCCGCCGAGCAGCACCCCACTTCCGCCACGCGATTTTTCCAGCGCCTGGGCACCCGCCTGAATAGACATGCGTCCGGCTACTTCCGACATGGGGGCCAACAGGGGCAGGCCGCCACGGCTGTCGGTGACGGTTTCATAGGCGATGCAGATGGCGCCGCTTTGCAGCAGCGCTTCGGTCTGGGGCAAGTCTGGCGCCAGATGCAGATAGGTGAACAGGGTTTGACCCGGCCGCAGCATGGCACATTCAACAGGCTGAGGTTCCTTGACCTTGACGATCATCTCGGCTTTGGCGAAAACCTCTGCTGCAGAGGCCAAAATTTCGGCGCCAACAGCAATATAATCTGCATCGCTGAAGCCAATGCCGTTTCCTGCACCGCTTTGGACGAAAACAGTATGGTTTCGTGCTGTCAGTTCACGTACACTGGCCGGAACCATGCCTACGCGGTATTCATGGTTTTTTATCTCTTTAGGTACACCGATGATCATGCTATCCCTCGCTTATAGATTGGCGTTTAATGTTGCATAAATGTTAACTAACATTTGCGCCTAGTATATTCAGGTATTGACAGGATTTGTGACCATAATTATAAAATGACTGGTGATTCTTACCAAAAAATAGCCAAAGGATGGAATAAAATGATGGAAGCTAAGAGTCGGCTAAAGGATTTGGACAGGATTGACCGCAACATTCTCAATGAACTGCAAAAGGATGGCAGGATTTCGAATGTTGAGTTGTCCAAGCGAGTTGGCCTGAGTCCTACACCGTGTCTGGAACGGGTCCGTCGTCTCGAGCGACAAGGTTATATCGAAGGATATGCCGCTATTCTGAACCCTCATTATCTGGACGCATCTCTGCTGGTGTTTGTAGAGATAACCCTCAATCGCGGGGCGCCTGATGTGTTTGAACAGTTCAACAAGGCTGTTCAGGTGCTCGAAGAGATCCAGGAGTGTCATCTGGTTTCCGGTGACTTCGACTATCTGCTCAAGACCCGAGTCAGCGACATGTCGGCTTACCGCCGTCTGTTGGGGGAAACCCTGCTGCGTCTGCCCGGTGTCAATGACACCCGCACCTACGTGGTGATGGAAGAGGTCAAGCAGAGCAGTCGTCTGGTGATCAGCACCCGATAAAGCAGGTTATGCCGTGGTATCTTTTCCATATGAGACACCATGACAGTCAGAAACGAGCGGCCGGTCCGCTCGTTTCTTCTTGTAAAGATAATTGCAAATATGGCCCCGTCCCATCAGGCTCTGGCTGACAATCGATGGGCTTTTCGGGGATACTAGGCCCCCTTATTTCCTGCATTACATGTTTTCAGAAAGGAGCCGGAGTTTGGCCGATAAAAAGCTGTTTACTCCTTTATCAGGTACACAACGGATCTTCGAAGCCGTCTTGATAGCCATCACCCTGATGGCTGCTTATCTTCTGCTTGCCCTGTTGTCCTATCATCCCGCCGATCCCGGCTGGTCCCAGACCTCCTGGCAAGGTGAGGTCAAGAACCTCGCCGGTAGTGCCGGTGCCTGGCTCGCCGATATCACCATGTTTACCTTTGGTGCCTTCTCTTATCTGGTGCCGCCGCTGGTGGTGCTGCTGGGCTGGAGTCTGTTCTGGCGTCCGAGCCGTCTGCTCGATGTGGATTACCTCACCCTGGGGGTGCGGATCATCGGCTTTATCCTGACCGTGCTTGGCATGTCGGCCATTGCCAGCATGAACTTCAATGATTTGCAGAACTTCTCCGCCGGTGGGCTGGTGGGGGATGTGATCGCCTCCGCGGTGGTGCCGCTGTTTGGCGGTGTCGGCGCCAACCTGATGCTGCTCTGCTTCGTGGCCACCGGCATTACCCTGTTTACCGGCTGGTCCTGGCTCACCATCGTTGAGCAGATTGGCGCAGCTTGTACCGGTTCGGTCAGCGCTGTTTACCACTTTCCGACCACCCTGGGCCGCTGGCTGACCGGGGGCTGGCGTCAGCCCCGCAACGAGGGACCAGACCCCTTGCTGGAAGGCGGGGTAGGAGCCATCGCGTTTGATGACGAGGATGAAGACGATCCTCACAATAACTGGGGGCGCCGCGCCAAAGGCAAAAACCAGAAAGGCTCCAAGGAGGAGTGGTTGCCTGAACTGGACGACGACACCTTCGAATTCGATCCCAGATTTGATGATGAAGATGATGAGCTGGCTCCGGCTGCCAAGCCGAAACGTGCGGTTGCGGCTGCTAATGGTCGCCGTCAGCCGGTACTGGCTGTGGCCGATGACGATGATGAGAACGAGCTGGATCTGCCCTGGGCCGAGGGGGACGATCAGGTTGCCGCACCGGTAGCCGTTGCACCGACCAAGCCCAAGCGTCGTCCGCAATCTATGCTGCCCCCGCTGCCGAGCATCGAGCTGCTGGACAGGCCGCCAGCCAAGACCCAGATGATGAGTAAGGATGAGCTGGATCGGATGGGCCGTCTGGTGGAGGCCAAGCTTGCCGACTACAACGTGCAGGCAAAGGTGGTCGGCGTCTATCCGGGCCCGGTCATCACCCGTTTTGAACTGGATCTGGCGCCTGGCATGAAGGCGAGCAAGATCACCAACCTGTCCCGCGATCTGGCTCGCTCCTTGTCTGCCAGCAGTGTGCGAGTAGTTGAGGTGATCCCCGGCAAGACCTATGTGGGGATCGAGCTGCCCAACCGGGTGCGTCAGACCGTTTACCTGCGCGAGACCCTCGACTGCGATGCCTTCCGCGATAGCCGCAACCCGCTCACCATGGGCCTGGGTCAGGACATCGCCGGTGAACCGGTGGTGGTGAACCTTGCCAAGATGCCGCACCTGCTGGTGGCGGGTACCACGGGTTCCGGTAAGTCGGTGGGGGTCAACACCATGATCATCTCGATGCTCTACAAGTCATCCCCCGATGATCTGCGCTTTATCATGATCGATCCCAAGATGCTGGAACTCTCGGTCTACGAAGGGATCCCCCATCTGCTGACCGAGGTGGTGACCGACATGAAGGACGCCGCCAACGCCCTGCGCTGGTGTGTGGGCGAGATGGAGCGCCGTTACAAGCTGATGTCGGCAGTCGGGGTGCGTAACCTCAAGGGCTACAACGACAAGGTACTGGCCGCCATCGAGGAGGGGGATCCCCTGCTGGATCCGTTGTGGCGTCCGGGCGACTCCATGGACCAGATACCGCCAGAGCTCGAGAAATTGCCCCACATCGTGGTGGTGGTGGACGAGTTTGCCGACATGATGATGATCGTCGGCAAGAAGGTGGAAGAGCTGATCGCCCGTATCGCCCAGAAGGCGCGGGCCGCCGGTATTCACCTTATTCTGGCGACCCAGCGTCCGTCGGTGGATGTCATTACCGGTCTTATCAAGGCCAACATCCCGACCCGTATTTCGTTCCAGGTGTCGAGCAAGATCGACTCGCGCACCATCATCGATCAGGGCGGCGCCGAATCTCTGCTTGGTATGGGCGACATGCTCTACATGCCGGCCGGTACCTCCAACCCGACCCGGGTACACGGTGCCTTTGTCGATGATCACGAAGTGCACAAGGTGGTGGCGGACTGGAAACTGCGCGGCGAGCCGAACTACATCGAGGAGATCCTCTCCGGTGAGTCAGGGGGCGAAGGTGGCAGCGGCGAATATGGCGGTAGTGGCGATGAAGAGCTGGACCCCCTGTTCGACGAAGCGGTCGCTTTTGTGGTGGAGTCCCGCCGTGGCTCGACCTCCAGCGTCCAGCGCAAGTTCAAGATTGGTTACAACCGGGCAGCCCGTCTCATCGAGCAGATGGAGAATCAGGGCATCGTCAGCTCACCGGGTGGCAATGGTCAGCGCGACGTGCTGGCACCGCCGCCGGTGCGGGACTAAGCCTCACCATTTCATATTATCCCTGGCCATGCCCTTTGCGGGCGTGGCCTTTTATCGAGAGCGTCTTTATGAAGAGCGTGATGAAAAAGCAACTATTGATGGGTACCGTGCTGCTGATGGCCAGCAGCCAGGTGTGGGCTGATGCGGCCAGTGATCTCAAACAGAAGCTGGCGGGTGTCAGCCTCTTCTCCGCCAAGTTTGCCCAGACCGTCTATGACAGCAAGGGCAAGGAGCTGCAAAAGGCCAGCGGCGATCTGCTGGTGCAGCGGCCAAACCGTTTCAACTGGCACACCACCTCGCCGGACGAGAGCCTGATCGTGGCCGATGGTCAGGATGTCTGGGTCTATGATCCCTTCGTCGAGCAGGTGACCGCCCTCAAGCTGAAAGATGCGGTGCTCAACACCCCCTTTATTCTGATCGCCGGCAATGACGACAAGTTCTGGAAGAACTATGACGTGACCCGGCAGGGGGATGTCTACACCGTCACTAGCCGTAACAAGGATGAGCTGATCGCCTCCTTTCGTGTCACCTTCGACCGACAAGACAACATCAGTCGTTTCGATGTGAAAGAGGCGCAGGGGCAGTGGAGTGAATTCACCCTGAGCAGCTTCAATCGCAAGCCCGTGCTCAAGGGCAATGAATTTGTTTTCAAGATCCCGAAGGGGGTCGAGCTGGACGACCAGCGTTAATGAGCAAGCGGTCGTTGGATTGCTCGCCACTGCGCCAGTCAAAGGCGAGTGGCGTGACGCTGGGTGGTCAATACCGATGAGCAACCTCTTGTTAGATTTCTCGTCGGACCGTGTTCCCATGGTGGTATCCGTGATACTGAACGGTCAATATAGATGAGTAACTTGTCGCTGGATTTTTCATCGGACTTTCGTCCGCTGGCGGCCCGGATGCGGCCGCAAAACCTCGACCAGTATATCGGTCAGCAACATATCCTGGGGGCTGACAAGCCCCTGCGCAAAGCCATTCTGGCGGGTCACTGCCACTCGATGATCCTGTGGGGACCGCCCGGTACCGGCAAGACCACGCTGGCGGAGTTAATGGCTCACTACTGTCAGGCCGAGGTGGAGCGACTCTCTGCGGTCACCTCCGGCATCAAGGAGATCCGCGCCGCCATCGACAAGGCCAAAGAGAACAGCTGGCGCGGGGTGCGCACCATCCTGTTCGTCGATGAGGTGCACCGCTTCAACAAGAGCCAGCAGGATGTGTTCCTGCCTCACATCGAAGATGGCACCATCACCTTTATCGGTGCCACCACCGAAAACCCCTCGTTCGAACTCAACAACGCGCTGCTCTCCCGGGCTCGGGTCTATCTGCTCAAGCGGCTGGAGGAGAGCGATATCCTCGCCATGATCGATCAGGCGATGACCGATCCCCGTGGTCTCAATGATCCGGCACTTACCTTCGCCCCCGGCGTCAAAGAGGCGCTGGCCAAGGCGGTGGATGGGGACGGGCGTAAATCCCTCAACTATCTGGAGCTGTTGGCCGACATGGCTGAAACCGACAGCACTGGGGCGCGGGTGATCGACAGTGCCCTGCTCGCTGCCGTGGTGGGGGAGCATGTGGCCCGTTTCGACAAGGGGGGCGATCACTTCTACGACCTCATCTCGGCGGTGCACAAATCCATTCGCGGCTCGGCGCCGGATGCGGCGCTCTATTGGTACGCCCGTATGGTGAGCGCCGGTTGCGATCCGCTCTATATCGCTCGTCGCTTGTTGGCGATTGCCTCGGAAGATGTAGGCAATGCCGATCCCCGCGCCATGCAGGTCGCCCTGTCGGCCTGGGATTGCTTCCACCGGATTGGTCCGGCGGAAGGGGAGCGGGCCATCGCCCAGGCGATTGTCTATCTCGCCTGCGCCCCCAAGAGCAATGCGGTCTATACCGCCTGGAAGGCGGCGCTGGCGGACGCCAAAAACCTCCCCGACTTCGAGGTGCCGGTGCACCTTCGCAATGCGCCGACCAAACTGATGAGCGATCTGGGCTATGGCGCCGAGTATCGCTATGCCCATGACGAGCCGGGCGCCTATGCCGCAGGTGAGCAGTACTTCCCGCCCGAGCTTGCCGGCAAGCAGTACTACCAGCCCACCGATCGCGGCCTTGAAAAGCAGATTGGCCAGAAGCTCGACTACCTCCATGAACTGGACCGGCAAAGTCCGCAGCAACGGGGCAAATAGCCCCTTTGTTACCCCGCGTGGCTGAAAATTGGTCAGGCGTTTGAATATGCAGGACGGTTTGCGTGCCAAAGTCGGTAAAAACGACACAAATAGTCCCTGTTCGGGCGGGGGGGCGGTCTGCTACACTGCCCGTCTGACCCCGCTTGTCTTGGCCTTGCGCCATCTTCTTGATCTCGAAGGCCTGATAGTTAAGGCCCGATTCTGAAGACGATTGGGGTGCGCCAACCGATGTTAACTTCCGGATCTGTTTCCCAGCCCGTCATGACGACTCAGGCCCAGATCCCATTTTAAAAAAGTAGGTAAACCATGCTGGATCCCAAATATCTGCGCAGCGATATCGAAGAGGCTGCCGCTCGTCTGGCGACACGTGGCTACGTCCTGGACGTAGCAGCGGTCAACGCTCTGGAAGAGAAACGCAAGGATCTGCAGTCCCGTACCCAGGAGCTGCAGGCCGAGCGCAACGCCCGCTCCAAATCCATCGGTGAAGCTGCCCGTCGTGGTGAAGATGTTGCCCCGCTCAAGGCCATCGTTTCCAAAATCAACGACGAGCTGGAAACCAGCAAGGTCGAGCTGGATGCCCTGCTGGCCCAGCTGAAAGCCATTGCCGACGCCATCCCCAACCTGCCGAGCGAGACCACTCCGGTGGGCCGTGACGAGAACGACAACGTGGAAGTGCGCCGCTGGGGGACCCCGCGCGAGTTCAGCTTCCCGGTACGGGATCACATCGATCTGGGCGAAGCGGCCAAGGGCGTTGACTTCAAGAATGGCGTCAAACTCTCCGGTACCCGTTTTGTGGTGATGAAGGGTCAGATTGCCCGTCTGCACCGTGCCCTGGCTCAGTTCATGCTGGATCTGCACACCCAGCAGCACGGTTACACCGAGTGCTACGTGCCCTATCTGGTGAACCCGGACAGCCTCTATGGCACCGGTCAGTTGCCGAAATTTGCCCAGGATCTGTTCAATACCGGTATCGAAGGTGAAGGGGAAGAAGAGGGCAAGGTGCGCAAGTTCTCCCTGATCCCGACTTCCGAAGTGCCGCTCACCAACATGGCTCGCGACGAGATCTTCGAAGAGCAGGAACTGCCGATCAAGATGACCGCTCACAGCCCGTGCTTCCGTTCCGAAGCGGGCTCTTACGGTCGTGATACCCGTGGCCTCATCCGTATGCACCAGTTCGACAAGGTTGAAATGGTTCAGCTGGTTCACCCTTCGAGCTCCTGGGATGCGCTGGAGGAGATGGTCGGTCACGCCGAGAAGGTGCTGCAACTGCTGGAGCTGCCGTATCGCGTGATGGCGCTCTCTACCGGTGACATGGGCTTCTGCGCTGCCAAGACCTACGATCTGGAAGTGTGGCTGCCGGCCCAGAACACTTACCGCGAGATCTCCTCTGTCTCCAACTGCACCGACTTCCAGGCGCGCCGCATGCAGGCTCGCGTGCGTATCGACGGCAAGCCGCAGCTGCTGCACACCCTGAACGGCTCCGGTCTGGCAGTGGGTCGTACCCTGGTTGCCGTGATGGAGAACTACCAGCAGGAAGATGGTCGCATCGCCATCCCGGCTGCGCTCCAGTCCTACATGGGTGGTCTGACCCACATCGGGTAAGTTCACGCCGCAGACCACAACGCCATGGCATTGCCATGGCGTTGTGCATTCTGGCGCCGAACAACCGTTTTAGTGCTGAAAAAATGCGGCTTTTCGGCGTCGCTTTGAACAGTTAACACATTTTTATCAAGCAATGCGCAATCGTTTTTGTTAGACTGCGCCGCAATTTCGCAGGACATCTTTTTCTATGGTCTGGATTGATTACGCCATCATCGGCATCGTCGGTTTCTCTGCTCTTATCAGCCTGGTGCGCGGCTTCGTCAAGGAGGCCATGTCTCTTGTCACCTGGTTCGTCGCCTTCTTTATTGCCAGCCATTTCTATCCCGATCTCGCCGTCTATTTCACCTCCTTCTCCGACGCGCTGGTTCGCAACGGTCTGGCCATCGCGGCGCTGTTTGTGGCGACCCTGATCCTCGGCGGCGTGGTCAACTATGTGGTGGGCCTGTTGGTGGACAAGACGGGTCTCTCCGGTACCGATCGGGTGCTGGGGGTCTGCTTCGGTGCAATTCGCGGGGTGCTGATCGTCAGTGCCCTGCTTTTTTTCATGGATACCTTCACCAGCCTCTCCCAGAGCGACTGGTGGGTGGCGTCCAGGCTGGTGCCGGAGTTCAAGCCGGTGATCCAGTGGTTTTTCGGGTTCATGTTGAACTCATCCAGTTTTCTTAAACAGGTATAGTGACTTCGAGGTAGCAAAGACATGTGTGGTATTGTCGGTATAGTTGGCACCACCCCCGTCAATCAGGCCCTCTACGACGCCTTGACGGTGTTGCAGCACAGGGGACAGGATGCCGCCGGGATCGTGACCATTGATAGTGGAAACTTCCGGCAACGCAAGGCCAATGGCCTGGTGAAGGACGTGTTTGAAGTGCGCCACATGCAGCGTTTGCAAGGGAACATCGGCATAGGTCATGTCAGATATCCCACCGCAGGCAGCTCAAGTGCCGCTGAAGCCCAACCTTTTTATGTGAACTCGCCCTACGGCATGGTGCTGGCCCATAATGGCAACCTCACCAACGCCAAGGAGCTCAAGGAGCAGCAGTTCAAGGTCGCCCGCCGCCACATCAACACCACCTCCGACTCGGAAGTGTTGCTGAACGTGCTGGCCCACGAGCTGGATCGCTGTGACAAGATGGCCCTGCGTCCCGAAGATATCTTCGCCGCGGTACGCAGAACCCATCAGCAGATCCGCGGCGCTTATGCGGTGGTCTCGCTGGTGATTGGCCATGGTCTCATCGGCTTTCGCGATCCCAACGGCATTCGCCCGCTGATCCTCGGTCGTCGTCAGGACGAGCAGGGCCAGGTGGAGTACATGCTCGCCTCCGAGAGCGTGGCGCTCGACGCCATCGGTTTCGAAACGGTGCGGGATATTGCGCCGGGTGAAGCCATCTACATCACTGAACAGGGCCAGCTCTTCTCCGAGCAGTGTGCGGAGAACCCGCAGATGAGCTCCTGCATTTTTGAATATGTCTACTTCGCCCGTCCCGATTCGTGCATCGACAAGGTCTCGGTCTACGCCGCCCGCCTCAACATGGGTCGCAAGCTGGGTCAGAAGATTGCCCGCGAGTGGGAAGATCTCGACGTCGATGTGGTTATCCCCATCCCCGAGACCTCCTGTGACGTGGCGCTGGAAATAGCCCACACTCTCGGTCTGCCATACCGTCAGGGCTTTGTGAAGAACCGCTACATCGGCCGTACCTTCATCATGCCGGGCCAGACCCAGCGCAAGAAGTCGGTGCGTCGCAAACTCAACGCCATCAGCTCCGAATTCAAGGGCAAGAAGGTGTTGCTGGTGGATGACAGCATAGTGCGCGGTACCACCTCCGAGCAGATCATCCAGATGGCTCGTGAAGCGGGGGCAGCCAAGGTCTACTTTGCCTCGGCGGCGCCGGAAATTCGTTTCCCCAACGTCTATGGCATCGACATGCCCACCGCTAACGAGCTGATCGCCCACGGCCGTGAAGTGGAACAGGTGTGCAAGCTGATTGGTGCTGACGGCCTGATTTTCCAGGATCTGGAAGATCTGGAAGCGGCAGTACGGGAGCTCAACCCTGATCTGCGCCACTTCGAGACCTCGGTGTTTAACGGCCACTACGTCACCTCCGACGTGGATCAATCCTACCTGGATCACCTTAATGCCCTGCGTAACGATGACACCAAAGCGGTGCGTGAATGGCAGGAGGGCACCAGCAATCTGGAAATTTTTAACGAAGGAAGTTAAACGTTTTCCTTTTTTCTGGTTTGCATAACGCAGTGGGGGCCTTGGCTCCCATTGTCGTTTCTGCCTCGCACCGGCAGAAGAGGGAGGAGATATCTGTTTGAAAAACATCCGTTTATCTTGCCGGATATGGGCATGGTCAGCAGGATCCGCTAGCATAGGCGCCAACATGTATGGCCGATACGCTGTTAACCGGCGTGTTTAACAAACGAGAGTTCAGATGGATGATCTGCTAGCCCCTGTGCGCCAGTTTTTGCAATGCGAGACCCCGGATGAGTGGGTAGAGATGGCGCGGGATCCGGCCCGTTTACCGACCCTGCTCATCGATCACGCCAACTGCGAGACCAAGGCCGCACTCACTGCCCACAGTCTGGTGCGCCGTTACTGCCTGCCCAAGGGCAAGCGCCATCTGCTGCCCAAGTTGGAGTTTTATCGCGAGCTGGATGCCATTCCGGAGAAGGCCGAGATCCTGGGCAAGCGCAGCATGGGGGAGTCTGATCGCAGCGTCTTTGCCGAGCTGGAGCGCAATCCGCTGCTGTTTCCCATGGTGCGGCTCATTCAGGAGGAGCTGCATCACTTCGAGCAGGTGCTGGAGATCATGCAGGCCCGCGGCATCGAGTACGGGCCGGTGACGGCCTCCCGCTATGCCCGCCAATTGATGCAGCATGTGCGTACCCATGAACCGGCCACCATAGTCGACAAGATGATCATCGGCGCCTATATCGAAGCCCGCTCGTGCGAGCGCTTTGCCAAGCTTGCCCCCCATCTGGACGACGAGCTGAGCCGCTTCTACGTCTCTTTGCTGCGCTCCGAAGCGCGTCACTATCAGGATTACCTCAGCCTGGCAGAGCTGTATGCCGGGGAAGATATCAGCGAGCGGGTGGCCTTCTTTGGCAAGCTGGAAGCCGAGCTTATCTGCTCGCCAGATCCACAGTTCCGGTTCCATAGCGGCCTGCCTGTCACATCTGACAGTTGTTGACGTATAGGGGGCAAACTACCATTGCCCTGTTCCTACTACGAGCGACAAGTAGTTACTTTTGAGCGCAATTCCCGGCCATGAGCCGGGATTTTTTTGCCGTAAACCCTTCCTTTCTTTGGCGCTCTATGCTGAATACCTGGCTATTTTTGCATCTCCCCTTTGCGATGAAATCCTGTTCGATCAGTCGGTTATTGTGGCGATAAAGTGCTCATTCAGGTGGCCCGCCCTTGTAGAAACGGGCGAAACCGTGTACTTTTTTGCCTTCGCAAGATTTGAATAACCAATCAATAGGAGCGTGTATGCGCATTGTTCTGTTGGGGGCTCCGGGCGCCGGTAAAGGTACTCAGGCTCAGTTCATCATGGAAAAACACGGCATTCCCCAGATCTCCACCGGCGACATGCTGCGTGCGGCGATCAAAGCGGGCACCGAGCTCGGCCTGAAAGCCAAAGCAGTGATGGACGCAGGTCAGCTGGTCTCTGACGACATCATCATCGGTCTGGTCAAAGAGCGCATCGCTCAGCCGGATTGCGCCAAAGGCTTCCTGTTGGACGGTTTCCCGCGCACTATTCCCCAGGCACAAGCCATGAAGGACGCAGGTGTTGTGGTTGATTTCGTGCTGGAGTTCGATGTGCCGGACGAAGAGATCGTCAAGCGGATGAGCGGCCGTCGCGTTCACTCCGGCTCCGGCCGTACCTACCACGTGGTGTTCAACCCGCCGAAAGTGGAAGGCAAGGATGACGTGACCGGTGAAGATCTGGTGATCCGCGCCGACGACGAAGAGACCACAGTACGCAAGCGTCTGGATGTATATCATCAGCAGACCGCGCCGCTGATTGGTTTCTATGGCAAAGAGGCGGAAGCTGGCCATACCCGTTACGTCAAGATCGACGGCACCCAGCCGGTTGATCTGGTCAGCAAGCAGCTTGCCACCATTCTGGGCTGATCTTTGCTGCCGGCACTGTTTCCCGTGCCATCAGATAAATAAAGAGAAGGGCCCTGTCGGGCCCTTTTTGCATAATGACAGATAGACAGGAAGCCAACGTGACCACGAAAACTGGAATATTGCTGGTCAATCTGGGTACCCCAGCCGCCCCGACCACCGCTGCCGTCAAAGCGTTCCTCAGCCAGTTCCTGCACGATCCCCGTGTGGTGGACCTGCCCCGTTACCTCTGGTGCCCGCTGCTCCACTTCATCATCTTGCCGACCCGCTCGCCCAAAGTGGCCAAACTCTATCAGCAGGTGTGGACCGAGCAGGGCTCGCCGCTGATGGTGATAAGCAAGCAGCAGCGTACTGCGCTGGAGCAGGAGCTCAAGCGGGAGGGGGTCGAGGTGCCGGTGGAGCTGGCGATGACCTACGGCTCCCCGTCAGTGAGTGATGGCTGGCAGGCGCTCAAGGCCAAAGGGGTCAACCGGGTGATCCTGTTGCCGCTCTATCCGCAATATTCGGTCAGTACCACCGCCTCGGTCTTCGATGCCTGGGGCAAGGCGATGAAGAAGGAGCGCAATCTGCCGGTGGTGCGGCTTATTCGTGATTATCACGCCCATCCCGAATACATTCAGGCGTTGGCCATGAGCGTGCGCCGTCACTGGGAGCAGCACGGTCAGGGTGATCACCTGCTGATGTCGTTCCACGGAATTCCCGAGCGCTACGAGAATGAAGGGGACCCCTATGGTCACCAGTGTCGCCACACAGCCACTCTGCTGGCCGAGGCGCTCGGGCTGGCGGCCGGACAGTGGACGGCCAGCTTCCAGTCCCGCTTTGGCAAGGAGGAGTGGCTCAAGCCCTACACAGACGTGACCATCGCCGGTATGCCTGCTGCGGGTATCAAGCGGCTTGATGTGATTTGCCCCGCCTTTGCCGCCGATTGCCTCGAAACCCTTGAGGAAATTCAGGTTCAGAACCGGGAGATCTTCATGGAGGCCGGTGGCGAGCGGTTTGAATATATTCCGGCCCTCAACAGCGATCAGACCCATATCAGGATGATGGTCTCGCTCATCTGCCGCGAATTGGCATGAGTGACCGGCAGTCAGTCAAATAAGGAGTCGAGTCATGGTACATATCACGCTGATCTACGCAGGCCTGCTGGGGCTGCTGTTTTTGGGACTCTCCTTCTGGGTGGTCAGACGTCGCGCCCAGTTCGGAGTGATGATAGGAGAGGGGGAGGCCCCCGAGCTGCTGGCGGCGATCCGGGCCCACGGCAACTTTGCCGAGTATGTGCCGCTGACCCTGCTGCTGATGGCGCTGTGCGAGCTCTCCGGTGCCGGTGCGATCTGGCTGCATGCTGGTGGCGCCATGCTGCTGGTCGGCCGCATCTTCCATGCCATCGGCATCCAGATCCCCAAAGCCCCCAATGTGCCCCGATTGCTGGGCACCTTGCTGTTCTGGCTCGCGCTCGGACTCCTCTCGGTGCTGGCCCTGTTGCAGGGTATGGCGCTCGCCTGAAACCGGCGTTTTTTATACTAAAGGCCCATCCATGATGCAGGGAAATGCGATGGTCAGCCTGCTCTACAGCCCAACTGATTTACCCTTGCCGGGCTGTTAAGCCTCAACTTTCCGACAGAACTGTCAAGATTCGCTTCCGATAGATATCGCAATGCAGCTCAGCATAAGTGAACTGCATTGCCCATTCAGAGGGCGTTGACAGATCACAGCGCGCACCAGATGCAGTCAGCGGATATCGACCCGCATCAGGGGAGAGGGGGCGTTGTCGACAAAGTGGTGCCAGATGTGATCGTAGAGCGCCTTTTGGCCCGGGAAACTCACCAGCGCCTTGGCCTCGGCCAGGGAACACCAGCGATAGTCGGTGTGCTCATCGTTGAGGGTCACCGCCTGATTGGGCGGGCAATAAACCACAAAGACCGGCACCACCTCCACCGTATTCAAGCTCGCCTCGTAGAACTGCTCCAGATACTGGCCATTGTAGAGCTCGGTGACCGGGAGCCCCGTCTCTTCGCCGAACTCGCGAATAATGGTCTGCCAGCCGGTTTCACCCGCCTCCACCGTGCCCGCCACATGGCACCAGAAGCCCCCCTTGACCCGTTTCATCACCAGCAATTTGGTTTCGCCATCGACAGTGGTAAGGGCAACGCCGGAGACGGCCTTGCAGCGAATGGGGATCATGATCTTCTCTCCGGATTTGGGCTCTGTAATCGCCACGAACAGTGTGATGGTGTGTTAATTGAAATACGCCTCGGCGGGTAGGCCTATGACCTCTATTTCATTCAGGCCGCTATTGGCCAGATAGTTGGCCACCAGATTGAACCCCACCCAGTAACCGGCATATTTGGGAAATGGCCGGTTATCACGGCAGTAGAAAAAGTCTAAAAAGTTGAACTGCTTGCTGGACAGATGGGGCGTCATCTCTGCCAGCAGCGATTGCCAGTCATGGTGCTGAGACGCCTTGAACAGCGAGGGGAGTGTGCCGCCATTGAACCTCTGCTCAAAGTAGCAGGCCAGCCCTTCAAAAATCAGGTTTTCGGCCAGTGTTTCTGCTTCCACCTTGTTCTTCTTTTGCACGATATGGTGGACTTCGTGGGCCATCACGGCAGGCAATTCGGTGATGATCACCTCTTTGATGTCGGGCCGTTCCAGATCAAGCTGGAGTTCTATTCGATACATGTTGATGGCCCAGCCACCGATACCCGAATCGGGAGCATCCCCCTCGGCAAAAGGGCTGAAGGTGACATCCAGTTGGGAGAGATCGAACAAGGCATTCAATTTGTGCGCCGTCTCGGCAAAAACGTGCCTAATGGTGTCATCGAGTCCATCGAATTTGCCCGAGTCGTTTAACAGAGTGAGTTGCATCCAGACATCCTTGTCTATTGAAAGAGGGAGTTGAGCCACTTACGTGGTCGCGGCGCCATATCACCACGATTACCCTCCTTCAATCAAGGGGTTACCCGCCCATTATGCTTGCCGTCTGGATCGCCTCGATCAGCGCGGCCCGGTTGATGCGGGGCCGCTCGCCATCGAGCAGTTGTTGCCACAGGGCGATGGCCTGACTGTAGCGACCATGGAGGAAGTGATCGGAGGCGAGCAGCATCAGGGCGCTCACTTCCTCCGCATCCTGCTTGAGGGCACTCTCCAGCAGGCGGGTTGCCTCGGGAGTCAGCTGCTGGCCCGCCTGATAGTAGAGCACGGTGGCCTGGGCGGCTTGAGTCGCCGCGCTGGCGCCCCCCTCCAGCAGAGCAAGACGCTGATAGGCGAGCAGGGCGTTGTCATACTCGTTCCGATAGAGATAGAGCTGGCCGAGCGCCGCCCAGCTGTCGAGATCGGCGGGGCTGCGCAGAAGCTTCTGATGCAGACTCCCCAGCTCCTTGTCTTGCAGATCCCGCGGGCTCAACCCCGCCAGCGGGTCGGGATGCGACTGATAAGCCTGCCACGCCTGATAGCGGCCGCTGCTAAGATACACAGCGGCCACGGCTACGCATGCCAGGATGCCAAGCAGTAACAGGGCCCGCCCGTGCCGGTTATTGCGGCTGTGATCGTCATGCAGGTTGGCCAGTTGCGCACGCAGGGCCAGCTCAGCAGCCGGGATGGCATTGGCCAGGCGGGCGGCGCTTAGCTCCCCGTATAGAGGTTGGTTTGGGGAGAGGTCTGCTTGCTCCCCGTGCATGATCAGCAAATTCAGTTCGCTGCGCGGATCGGCGGCGGGTTGAGGGGGGGCCTCAACGATGGCCTTAACGGCAGGGATGGGTTGCACCTTTGTGCGCGTCAGGCGGCGAAACAGGATCAACAGCGCCAGCCCCAACAGCAGCAGGGGGCCGCCCCACAGCAGCGCCGTGCTGCTCTTGAAGGGGGGATCGTAGCGGACGAAATCGCCGAAGCGCTCCGTCATGCGGGCGATCACCTGCTCATCAGACTGCCCCTCGTCCACCCAGCGGTAGACCTCTAGCCGCAGATCCCGCGCGATGGGAGAGTTGGACTCCACCAGGTTCTGGTTCTGGCACTGGGGGCAGCGCAGGGCGCGGGCCACTTCCTGAGCGCGGGTCTGCAGCTCGGGGTGGCGAAATTGATAGGTATCGACCCCGCTGGAATATGCAGTTGCACTCAGCAGCATGCCGAGGGCCAGCAGGGCGCAGGCAAGAGAACGGCGCATCATGGCTGTGTCTCCCGAGCTGATGTTGCAATAGCTGGTGCAGTAGTGGCGGCCTTTATCTGCCCATCCGCTCGCGCCTTGTCGAGCAGGGGGGCAAACTGGCGTTGCCAGATCTTCTGGGTGAGCAGGCCGGTATGGCGGGTCAGCAGGGTGCCATCGCCGGCAAAGAGATAGGTCTCCGGCGTGCCGTATACGCCGAGCTCTAGCGCCAGTTTGCCGTCGGGGTCCGCCAGTACAGCGCGATAGGGGTTGCCCGCCTGGATAAGCCAGGCGCGGGCGGCGTCCCCCTCGTCCCGGTAGTTGAGGCCGTAGAGGGGCACGGTGCTGGCTAGCTCACCCAGCAGCGGATGTTCAGCGCGGCAGTTGGCGCACCAGCTGGCCCAGACGTTGAGCACAAAGGGCTCCCCCTTGAGGCTGGCGGTCTGGATCTGACTCCCGTCCAGCAGATTGTCGCTCTGCCACGCAGGCAGGGTACGGCCGAGCGTCGCCTCATCCTGGCTGTAAGGATTGTTGCCAAGGCCGAGCCAGAGCAGGCTGCCGAGGCCCAGGGTCACGAGCAGGGGAAGAAAGAGGCGCAGGCGGGATCTCATAACGCCTCCTGTTCGAGCCGGGGATGGGAGGTGCCAACCGCAACGGGGCGGGAGGCAAGCAAAGGGCGACGGGCGATCAGGCGCAGGGTGCCGCCTGCCATCATCAACAGGCCGCCGAGCCAGATCCAGCGCACCAGCGGCTTGTAGTGCAGCCGCATGGCATAGGCATCTGGCCCCATCTTCTCACCCAGCACCACGTAGAGATCGCCGAGCACACCCCACGCGATGCCCGGCTCGTTCATATTCATGGTGCGCACGCTGTAGTGGCGCCGCTCCGGCGTCAGCCGCGCCACCTCTTTACCATTTTTGTGCACGCTAAGCGTGATCCGCTCGGCGGTATAGTTGGGGCCGATCACCGGCTCGCGCCCCTCATAGCGAACCTCGAACGCGCCGAGGTGATAGGGGTTGTCGGCGGCGAGCACGGCGCCACCCTCCTGACTGTGATGACTTACCTGCGCGATGCCAAGGGCACACACCGCCACCCCGAGGTGGGCCAGCAAGCTGCCGAGCCGATTGAGGGTGAATTTGCGAAGCGACGTCAGTTGCAAGAGCGGGAGCAACAGGCTGGCCATCAGCCAGAGGCTCACCATATTGGCGAGGATGCCGCTCCAGCTAGCGGAAAACGATCCCTGTTCCAGATAGGCAAGGCTAATGAGCCCGCCGCCAAGCAGGCCAAACAGCGGCGGCAACAGGGTGTTGAGTCGGGCACTTGTGGCAAGCTGCTGCCAGCGCAGGCGCGGCAGCAGGGTCATCAGCGCCATCAGCAGCAGGGCCAGCGGCACGAAGATGGTGTTGAAATAGGGGGCGCCCACCGAGAGGGAGCCCAGATGGAGCGACTGGAACACCATGGGGTAGAAGGTGCCGAGCAGCACACTGGCGCAGGCCACGCAGAGCAGCAGGATGGCGGCGCCGAGCAGCCCCTCTTTTGACAGTAAGCCAAAGCGGGCATAGGGGGCGCGAATATCCGCCCGCAGGGCAAACAGGGTCAGGGCGCAGGTCAATAGCAAGCCGAGCAGCAACAAGAGGGTGAGGCCGCGGTCGGGATCCACCGCAAAGGCGTGTACCGAGGTGAGCACCCCGGAGCGCACCACGAAGGTGCCGAGCAGGCTCAGCGAAAAGGTAAAGATAGAGAGCAACAGCACGGCGTGACCATAGGCGCCGCGCTTCTCGCAGACAATCAGGGCGTGCAGCAGGGCGGTGCCCAGCAGCCAGGGCAAGAGTGAGGCGTTTTCTACCGGATCCCAGAACCACCAGCCACCCCAGCCGAGCTCGTAGTAGGCCCACCAGGAACCCAGCACGATACCGGCGGTGAGAAACACCCAGGAGCCGAGCGCCCAGGGGCGGCTCCAGTGAGCCACGGCGCCATCGAGCTGACCCGAGTGCAGCGCCGCCATGGCGAAGGCAAAGTTGACCGCAAAGCCGACATAGCCGAGATAGAGCAGGGGTGGGTGGAGGATAAGGCCGATGTCCTGCAGCATGGGGTTGAGATCGCGCCCCTCCAGCGGCCCCGGGAACTGGCGGTCAAACGGGCTGGAGAAAATTAGGGTATAGAGGGCGAACAGCCCGACGATCAGCCCCATGATGGCCAGCACCCGGGCGGTGATCAGCGGATCGACCCGTGTTGAACAGAGCGCGACCAGTGCCCCCCACAGGGCCAGTGCAAAGACGAAGAACAGCATGGAGCCCTCGTGGCCCCCCCATACCGCAGCCAGCTTGAAGCCCAGTGGCAGGGCGCTGTTGGCGTGCTGGGCCACATAGACCAGGGTGAAGTCATCGAGACCAAAACAGCCTGCGAGCAGCAGCAGGGCTGCACCGAGCAGGGCGGCATTTAACAGTGCCAGTGGCTTTGCACAGCGCAGCAGAGTCGGGGAGGCGAGCCGCAATCCCAGCCAGGGCAGTGTGCCCTGCAGCAAGGAGAGTGCCGCCGCCAGCAACAGTGAGAGATAGCCGAGCTCCGCCAGCACATAACCTCCAGTCAATCATTCGTCTATGTTATGCCGCAGCGTCTGCACCGTACCGGCGCTGGGGGATAACATCTACATTCCTGGCAACAACTCATCGCAACAAATAAGCGCCAGTCACCCGAAGGGCGGCTGGCGCTTATCCCCAGCTCTCAATAACCGGTTTTTACACTACCGTCATCTGGCCGGCATAGAGCACGAAGTAGCGCAGCAGCAGGATCCCCACCAGGGTCAGGCTGCAGACCAGCACCAGATGGCCGTTTCTCTCCCGCAGGGGCGCCGGGGTCAGCAGAGCCAGCAGCTGGGGCAGCAGCATGCCGATCCCCACCACCCCGACCCAGAACACCTGAGCCCAGAAACCGCTGCCGATGGCCGCCCACATCGCTACCTCTTTCTGGCCACCACCGAAATAGAGGCCAGTAAAGAAGCAGACCAGCAGCAGCACCTCCACCGCCAGCACCGGCCGCTCGAAGCGATGCACGAAGCTCACCCCCTGGCTGTGATGGTTCTCCTTAAACAGGGTGACTGCCAGCAAGATGGTGGAGGCGATGCCGGAGCTGATGCCCGAGACCAGAAACAGCACCGGCAGCACCGGGTTGTTCAAGAGCGGATAGGTCTTGAGGGCTGACAGCAGAAAGCCAGTGTAGGCCCCCAGCAGCACGGCGAGCAGCAGCAACAGCGGTGCCAGCAGCCGTTCGATGCGGGCGAGCCAGCCAATCAGCCCATCCACAAAAGCGAACTTCTCTTTCAGCAACCGGCTGCGCATTGCCTCGATCTCGGTGCGAAACACTACCGCCAGCCAGGCGAACAACACCGCCATATAGAGCTGAAACAGCATGACCCCCATCGACATCACGGAGTCGAACTGGTAGTGGAACATCAGCTTCCAGAAGGTCCAGGGGCGGGTCAGATGGAAGATGAGGATCAGTAACCCCAGCACCACGCTCGCCGGCGCCAGAATGGCGGTCGCCTTGATGATGCCGCTTTCGCTGCCGGCCCCCTTGCGGCGCAGCAGCACCGAGAGGGTGGTGGCCCCGGCGGAGATGCCGAGCAGAAACAGATAGATAGCGATGGGCCAGTCCCAGACAAGTGAAGGGAAGTGAAACGCCTCTTGCATGGTCATGACTTTATCTCCCCTTTGGGCACGCGGTACATCTTGGGCGAGGTGCCGAGTGCCTGCTTGTAGCGATAGGTGGTCTCCTTCACCAGCCGTTTGGCAATGGGGCTATCCGGATCATCCAGATTGCCGAACACCAGCGCCTTGGTGGGGCAGGATTCCACGCACGCTGGCTCCTTGCCCGCCGCCAGGTTGGTCTTGCGGCAAAAGTCGCACTTATCGGCAACCTTGGTCACAGGGTTGATAAAGCGCACCTGATAGGGGCAGGCGGCGAGGCAATACATGCAGCCGACGCAGAGGTCCGCGTCAACATCCACAATGCCATCCTCCTTGCGGATATGGGAGGCTCCAGTCGGGCAGACGTGTACACAGGGGGCGTTGTCGCAGTGCTGGCAGGACTTGCGAAAGAAGCGGTACTGGGCGTCGGGAAATTCCCCGATGGGGCCTGAGCGGATGATCTCGAGGCGCGAGACCCCTTCCGGCACTTTATTTACCTCCCGGCAGGCGTCCATGCAGGCGGTGCAGCCGATGCAGGCCGTCTCATCGTGGATCATGCCATAGCGGATCCCGTCGATGGTCTGGCTGTGGGCAAGGGGGGTGGCAAGGGAGCGAGTCGGCCCCGTCATCATGATAAGGGCCCCTGCGCCCATGCCCGCCATAAAGTCACGGCGAGAGCAGCTCATGATGCCTCCTTGCCGGCTTCCGGTTTGGACTGCTCCTGCCGGGCCTTGCTGGCCTCATGTTGCTTGCTGTGACAGTCGACGCAGAGCTTGATGCGGGACTTCTCCGGGATCGCCACCATGGGCTCCTTGGCCGGATGCAGCTGGTGGCAGCTGGAGCAGGTGAGCTTGGTGGCGTGCACGTCGTGGGCCCAGAGCGCCTCACGCAGCCCTTTGGGCTCGTGGCAGCTCATGCAGACTCCATTCTGCTCGCTGATGGGATAAAGCTTAATGCTCTCTTTATCCTTCAGGCTGTGGCTAAAGCGCATCACATCCTTGACCCCTTCCCGGTGTTGGGGGGAGGGTTGGCCATGACAATTGGTGCAGGTGATCGGCGCCAGGTTGTTGGGATTGGTTGCCTGACCATGTTTACCGTGCATCCCCTCGCGCTGCTCCTTGTGACAGTCGGTACAGGCCTTGTCGGCACTGCGTAGAAATTCCACCTCATGTGTAGCTGGAACAGGGGCTGCTGCCGGCTCGGCCGCCTGACCCTGCAGGCTGGTGAGCAGCATGGCTGCCATCAGCATCAGTCGTAAAAAATCCATCGTTAAATCACCCATAGGAAGCCTCCATCCGCTGCGGGCCCGACTTGGCGCCGGGCCGGCAGGCGCCGTTACTGTGCCAGCCGTCCGGCCGCTTTGGCCTCGGCATCCCAGGCGGGGACCGTGGTCTTGAGGAACTGGGCCTTGTCGCTGTTGAACTGCTTCATGTCCATACCAAGGGCGGCCTGGGCCTTCTCCTTGGTGGAGATATCGGGAATGGCGATTTCGTGGCTGATCCCCTTGCTGGCCAACAGGCGCGCCAGCTTGGTACGGGCGTCAGCGGCTTTATCCAGCGCGCTGGCAAGGATCTTGAGGGCCACATCCGGCGCGTGCATCTGCACCCCGTGGGAGGCGATGGCGTAGTCCCAACGCCACTGGGCGTGACGGATGTCCTGCAGAATGTCCCGCATCTCGGCTTCGGTGGCGCCGGCATCCCAAGCGGCTTTCGCTTCAAAGTGGGCGTGTACCAGCTGCTTTTCGACCTTGAGTTTGGTGTCGATAACAGCGGCTTTGCGCTCGTTTACGATCCCCAGCAGCATATCCTTGCTCTGGGTATGGCAGTTGCGACAGGTCTGCTCGAAGCGATCGAAGGGATTACCCACCTTGTGATCCGTGTAGACCTTGCCCTGCTCGTTCTGCACTTTGGGCATGTGGCAGTCGACGCAGGCGACGTTGTTCTTGCCGTGAATACCATCGCGCCAGGTTTCAAATTCGGGGTGCTGGGCTTTGAGCATGGGGGTCCTGGAGAGGGCATGGGTCCAGTCGGCAAAGCCGATTTCATCGTAATAGGCCTCCATCTGCTCCACAGTGGTGCCCTTGTCCCAGGGGAATTTCACCGCCTTGGTGGGGCCGCTGAAGTAGTACTCCACGTGGCACTGGCCGCACACCTGGGACTGCTGATCAAAGCGCCCCTGCTCCTTGAACGGCTTGCCGATGGCGTCCATGGCGCGGCTGGCATAGGGACGGGAGAGGTGCAGGGCAGGTTTGCCCTCCTTGAACTCTTTCGAGGCGGTGTCGTGGCAGTCAGCGCAGCCGATGGTGTTGACGATTTCTGGTCCACCTTTTGCCCACATCCCCTTGAAGTAGCCATCTTCACCCTGCTCCTCGATAACGCGGGCAACGTCCGGGCTCTTGCAGCTCCAGCAGGCCATGGGCAGGGGGCCATCTTCGGCGGTTTTCGGTGCGCCGGTGCGCAGGGTCTCACGCACATCGGTCAGCGCATAGAAGTGACCGCGGGGTTTGTTGTAATCCTTGGCAAAGGGGTATCCCCCCCACAGCACCACCATGTTGGGATCTTCCGCCAGCGCGTCGCCGAGCTCTTCGCTCTCGCGGGTAGCCTGCCAGCTTTTGAACTGATCGGCATGATCCTTGGCGAACAGCTCATTGCGTGCTTCCACTTTTTCTTTGGTTTGCGCCTCTTCGCCGGCCTGTACCCAGCCGCTGGTGCCAAGCCAGCTGGCCAGCAACAGGGCAGTGAACCCCAGTTTGCTCTGTCTGTTGTGTGAACTCACGATCATCACTCCCAAATCGATCTCATTGCCAGGCCCGCGCCATCCTTGCGGTGGACATAGACTCCCGAGAGACGGGAGCAGACAGGCCGATTCATTGTTATTGGTGAATAAAACCCATGAAATTATGCGATTGCTCGGAGTGGATTTTACCAAATTGGTAAAATGAATGATGATTTATCAGGGGCGGAGTTGCGCTAGATCAATTGCCGAAGGGACCAACTGTTAGAAATGAGATCCCGGTTAAATTATGTGGAAAGTCAGCTTATTGGAAGCTGAAGGGCCCCTCGGGGTGGGGGTAGCCGGTGCCCGTCGTATGTTTGCGTTATCTGGCACGGCATCCGGGAAGATTTGTCATATGAATTATCTATTTATGGGTATAAAAAGAGTGGGTGCATAAATATGCTTTTTGATGGCAGCATGTCTGTTGCATGCTATGCGCTATCAAGCAGGGGAGCCGGCAATGCCGACTCCTGTCAGGGCTTATCGTGACCACCATACTATGTCGGACACTCTGGCGTCGTGGTCTCCAGCAGCCGACATGGCCGGTGGCTCGCCTATGCCAGCGCCTGGGCCAGCAGATGGATCGGATGTTCACAGCGGAAGCTGGTGCTCATCTCGATCTGCCATTTGCAGGTCTCGCAGTCGGTGATCACCAGATCGGGGGCCAGCCGGTTGATCTGATCAAACAGACCCTCGCCGATGGTCTGGCTGGTCTGGTAGTTCTCCGACTTGAAGCCGTAGGTGCCGGCGATACCGCAGCACTGGGACTCCAGTACCGTCACCTTGACCCCGGGAATGGCGCGCAGCAATTCGAGGGTGTAGATGACGCCCCCCATCTTCTCCATGTGGCAGGGGGTGTGGTAGGCGATGTGCAGATTGAGCGGCTTCATCGCCGGTTTGTTGCCCTTGTAGAACTCGTTCCACAGGAAGCGGGTCACCAGCGAGATGCGATCCCGCACCTTGTGGTTGTCCTGCTCCAGCAGGTGGGGATATTCATCGCGCAGGGTAAAGCCGCAGGTGGAGGAGGTGGCCAGCAGCGGCATCTCGTTGCCCAGCAGGGAGTTCTCCATCTGCTTGATATTAAAGGCCGCCTGTTGCTTGGCCTTGTCCATAAAGCCGTTGGCAATGAGCGGCACGCCGCAGCACTTCTCCCGCTCAAGCAACTGCACACCGATGTTCATGGCGTTGAGCACCTGTACCAGCTCCTTGCCAAGCTGCGGGTGGTTGTAGTTGACGTAGCAGCCGTGGAAGTAGGCGATCTGCCGCGCAAAGCGGGCCTGAGATTCTTTTTGCTTCTTGTACCAGCCGCGGAAGGTGCCCTGGGAGTATTTGGGCAGGTCGCGGTGGGATGAGACCCCCAGCGCCTTGTCCAGCACAAGCTTCATCGGCTTGAGGCCGGTGGTGAAGTTGACCACCGGGGCCATCAGGGTCGACATGCTGCCCATCAGATCGGTGTGGGAGAGCACGAACTCGCGGATCCCCGGTTTGAAGCCGCTGTACTGGTGTTTGGCCTTGGCGATGATGTCCCCGATGCGTACCCCGCTTGGGCAGGCAACTTCGCAGCGCTTGCAGTTGGTGCAGTGCTTGAGGGCGCTGTCGAACAGCTCCGGGCTCTTGATCCGCAGCCGCTCCCCATCCGGGCCCGCCTGTTTCGGGCCGGGGTAGGCGGGGTTGGCCTTGGCCACCGGGCAGTAGGCGGTACAGACGGTGCATTTGATGCACTGATCGAACGTTTGGTTGGCGTGATCCAGTAGCATGTCAGTTCTCCTCCCGGCGATGCTGAAGACACGGGATATGGGACAAGTAAATCATTGGGCTTCACCCAGAATATGGCCGGCAGCCTGCCAGCCGGTGGCAACGGCAACGCCGGAGCCGGAACCTTCACGAATTGGGTCGTAATGGGCCAAGACACTGCCCGCGCCATAGAGGTTGGTGAGCGGCTTGCCGCCACGCAGCACTCTGAGCTTGTCGTCGGTCTTGACCCCGAAGCCCATGAAAGGGTGGTGATCGAACAGGCGACGACCGGCCCAGGCGTCACGCTCCTCCAGACTCAGCACATCGGCATCGAAGATGGGCTCGCGAATGCCGCGCAGGCGGGACTCCAGCCCGCGACTGAAGAAGCTGCCGGAGGCGAGCACGAAGTTGTCCGCCTCGAACAGCTGATCATCGCCATTCTGGCTGTGTACGCCGACCACCCGGTCACCCTCGTAACGGGCGCCCAGCACCCGCTCGCTGGTGAGGAAGGTGCCGCCAAGGGCCATAAAGCGGCGCTTGAGCGCCTCCTGCATCCGCATCCCGATCAGTGACGGCGGCATGGTGGCCACCTCCTTGATGGTGCAGCCGGTACGCTGCTCCAGCTCCGCCAGACGCGGGCCAACCAGCCCCAGCGACAAGCAGGCCGGCAGCACGATATGGCGGCAGTCCGGTTCGCCACTCTCCTGCACCATGCGGCTGATCTCGCGGGCCAAGTCCGCTACCAGATGATGCTTGTCACACAGGCGCGCGATGTCGGCTGAGCGAAACTCGTGGGGATTGCGGCTAAATTCCGCCAGCTGGGGCAGGCGGATGTCGCCGGTCAGAATGCGGCAGTGGGCAAAACGCGGATGGGTCGCCAGATTGGCGGCCGCCAGTGCCGGATGAAAGTCGCGAAAGCCTTCGAGGGTGGCCAGCAGCAGCACATCCGGGATCGGCGCATCGGTGACGCAAGCACAGGTATCGGGGGAGAGCCAGGTGCGCTTGAGGGTGCCGATGGGGGTCAGACGCTGGTGATTGGTGTCGTGGCGCACCAGCGGCAATCCCTGCTCGGCGCAGTGGCGCTGCAGATCGGCCAGGCTCGCTTCGATATTCTGCATTCCCACCTTGCTGTAGGGGTGATCCGGATGGGCAGCCATAAAGGCGGGCAGGGCGGCGCGGGGATCTCCCTCGCTTTCGAGCAGATCGACCGAGCCGGAGGAGAAGTGCAGGGCACTCTGGCCGGAGGCCATCAGCAGGGTCTTCTGGCCTGCCTCCACCAGCCGCAGGGCAGCCGAGAGTCCCGCCATGCCACCGCCGATAACGATATTGTCAAACTTCATGACGGCTCTCCTTGTGAGTGGTCTCGCTGGTTGGGTCGCGTGGGGTATCGGCGACCAGCTGTGGCGCCGTCCATTCCCCCAGGCCAAACAGCCCTTGGTAGATCCAGTAGGTGAACTCGGCCTCGCGCAGGGCATCACCCCAGAGGACGGGGCGGGTTCCCTTGTAACGCTCCTCGAGGAACTGGCGCAGCATGACGCAGGCCTGACGGCCGTCAGCCTTGCCATACTCCTGCATCAGACCGGCGGCGCGGTAGGCGCACAGCTCCCCCTGACAGGGCCCCATCCCCAGACGGGTGCGGCGGCGCAGGTCGATGAGGTTGTCCACATCCAGCTCGCGCAGGGCGTATTCGATTTCGCCCGCGGTGACCATTTCGCACTCGCAGATAAGGGCGTTGGCTTTCGGATTGTCACGGAAGAAGGCGATGACCCGCTCGCCGTGGCGGTACTGGGCGGAGCCTTCGACCGGCACCGAGAGACCGGGGGCCGAGACCTTTTCCGGATCCCGCGAGCCGGGCAGACTCAGTTCGGCGGTCTGGCAGGGTTTGTTGTTGCCGAGTTTCTTGGCCAGCAGATCGGTGGCCCACTCCGCCATCAGGCGGTAGGTCATCAGCTTGCCGCCGGTGATGGTGTTGAAGCCCTTGAGGCCGTCGCGCTCGGCGTGATCGAGCAGCACTATGCCGCGACTGATGTTGCGGCCGGTGTCGTCACCGTCCACCGCTACCAGCGGGCGAACGCCTGCGTAGGCGCGCAGCAGACGGGTGCGGGCCATGATGGGGGCAAGCTTGATCCCCTCGCGCAGCAGCACTTCCACCTCTTCGGGCTCGACGGTGAGCTGGTCAATCTTGTTGTAATCGATACGGCTGGAGGTGGTGCCGATGAGGGAGATGGTATCGCCCGGCACCAGAATGTCCGCATCCGCCGGTTTGCGCGCGCGGTTGAGCACCAGCTGGTTGATGCGGTAATCCATGATGAGCAGGGATCCCTTGGCCGGGAACATGCGGATGCCGAGATCGGCGTATTCGCAAATTTGCTGGCCCCAGATGCCGGCAGCGTTGATCACCTCCTGACACTCCACCTCGAACGCTTCGCCGGTGCGAGTATTGATCGCCTTGACCCCGTGTACCCGATCCTGAGTGCGGAGCAGCCCCAGCACCTTGCTGTGGGTGAAGATGCGGGCGCCATGCTCTTTGGCGTCCAGCACGTTGGCAGCGGCGAGGCGGAACGGGTCGACTGTGCCATCCGGCACATGGATGGCGCCGATCATCGCCGGGTTGGCGTTGGGCTCCATGCGCAAGGCTTCACCGGGATCAAGCTGGCGGGTGTCGATACCGGCCAGGGCGCAGGCATCCATAAAGGTGGTTTGGAAATTGATGTCATCTTCCGGCAGGGTGAGGAAGAGGCCGCCGGTGTCTTCGACACAGTGGCTGGCAATCCGCTTGAGGATGCGGTTTTCCTGGATGCATTCGCGGGCGGACTCCTGATCCGTCACCGCGTAGCGGGCACCGGAGTGGAGCAGGCCGTGGTTGCGGCCGGTGGTGCCGGCGGCGATATCATCGCGCTCGAGCAGGATGCAGTCGATGCCGCGCAGTGCGCAATCGCGCATGATGCCGGCTCCGGTGGCACCGCCGCCTATGATGACGACTTGTGTGGTTATTCTTTTCATTGTTGCCCGTCTCATCTCTTCCAGATGAGGCCAGTGTGGCCTACTTCTGAGTGGAAATGTTTGATATGGGCCAAATTTGCGCTCGCAAACGCTCATATCTGCGCGCGTTAATGAGCATTATGTGACATTTGTCACGCTTGTTATCGCAGCGGTTGATGGGCTGAAGGCGAATAACAGACACAAAAAAGGGGCATCGGATGCCCCTTGTCACTGTTTGACGAGTCTGGTGGGTGTGTGATGGGTCAGCCGCAGCACTTCTTGTGCTTTTTGCCGCTGCCACAGGGGCAGGGATCGTTGCGTCCCGCCTTGAGTGGCGCCGGATCCTGCTCGCCGTCGGTGTAGACCCAGCGCCCCTGATAACGCACGAAGCGGGAGCGTTCATGGAGGCAGTGCCGTTCACCCTCCTCCAGAAACCAGGCTTTGAACTCCACCATCCCGGTTTCATCCTGCGGGCCGCCCTGGCTGGCAATGATCTCGAGGCCGTCCCATTGGGTGTCGATACGTGAAAGCTCGGTGGCGGTAAGGCCGCCAAGGTGAGCCGGATGCCAGCTATGGACCAGATACTCCCCCAGACCGAGCACGAAGGCGCTGTAGCGTGAGCGCATCAACTGCTCCGGGGTGTTGGCTGCTGCGCCACTGTGACGTGAGCCACAGCACAATTCGAGAGAAAGGGTTGAGCCGCAAGGGCAAAGATTCATGATTTTCACGTTCTGGCCGATTTGTTTAAGGGAATTGTAACGAAAGCTGGGCTCGCCCTGCCAGCACCTATACTGATGAGTAAGCAAGGAATTTCAATAAAACCAGCTGCAAGGATGTGAAAGATGACGCTAAAGCAGAAAATTCTGTTACTGGGTGCAGTACCCGTGCTGCTGATGGCCCTGGTGGTCAACTTCAGTAACTATATGGTCTCCAAGAGTGCGCTGGAGTCCGAGCTGGTGGTGGCGAGGGAAAATGCCATCAAGGAGCGTAAAGAGCTGCTCAGCAGTTACATCATGTTGGCCAAAACTGCCGTTGATGCTGTTTATGCCTTGCCGGACTCACCGGACAACCGTGAGCAGGTCAAGGAGTTGCTCAGACCACTGCGTTATAGCAGCGATGGCTACTTTTTTGTCTACGACTTTGAAGGCAATACGGTGCTACTGCCGGTGCGTGCCGAGCTGGAGGGGAAAAATCGCTGGAACGACAAGGATGCCAGAGGCAAGTTGTTGATCCAGGACATTATCAAGGTTGCTCGTCAGGGGGATGGATTCTCTGAATACTGGACCGCCAAGCCCTCTATTGGCCGTGATGCGCCCAAGTTGGCCTTTAACATGGTGCTGGACAAGTATCAGTGGGTGATCGGTACCGGTTTTTATATTGATGATATCGACAATGAGCTGGCGGCCTTGCGGGCAGAGCGCGAGAGCAATATGCATGCATCATTGCAAAGCAGTGTGCTGGTGATCCTGTTGATCCTCGGCATCACCCTGGCGGCGACCGTCATTGTGGGCAATCGGGTGACGAAACCGCTGGCGGATGCGGTGTCGGCATTGAACGATATCGCCAACGGAGAAGGGGATCTGACCCAGCGCCTCAAGGTGCAGAGTCAGGACGAGATTGGCCAGCTGGCTAGCGCCTTCAACCGTTTTGTCGAGCGGATCCAGTCGGTGGTGAGTCAGGTGGGCGAGACTAGCAACCACCTCTTTAGCGCCGTTGAGAAGCTGCATCATCTGAGTGAACACTCGGATCGACAAATGCAGGGCCATAGCCGGGAGACCGATCAGGTGGTGACGGCGGTGACCGAGATGAGTTCCACCGCGCAGGAGGTGGCGGCCAGTGCTTCCAATGCGGCCAGTGCCACCAGTGATGCCGCCCGTGAATCGGATGCCGCCCGTGGCGTGGTTGGCGGCGCCATCAACAGTATCAACCGGCTGGTAGGGGAGGTGCATACCGCTTCCGGGGTGATCGAACAGCTGGCGCAAGAGACCGGCAAGATTGGCTCTGTTGTGGAAGTGATCCGTGGCATTGCCGAACAGACCAACCTGCTGGCGCTGAACGCCGCCATCGAGGCCGCCCGTGCTGGTGAACAGGGCCGCGGTTTTGCGGTAGTGGCGGACGAGGTACGCTCTCTTGCCGGTCGCACCCAGCAGAGCACCAAAGAGATCAACGAGATGTTGCAACGGCTGCAAGGTGGCGTCAAACAGGCGGTGGATGTGATGCAGGCGAGCGAGGAGCGCAGTCAGGAGACCGTCGAGGAGGCGAGTCACATCGCCAGCTCCCTCGACAGCATGGTGATGGCGGTCAGTACCATCAACGACATGAATATTCAGATAGCGACGGCCGCCGAAGAGCAGCATGCGGTATCGGAGGAGATCAATAAAAACCTGGTGGCCATCCAGCAGATTGTCAGCGAGTTGACCAGTGCGGCGGTGGAGTCCAACAGCACCACCCGCGATCTGGCCAGTACGGGGGACAAGCTACGCAAACTGGTTGCCCAGTTCCGCTATTGATCTTGCCAAGGCCTGCAACGGCCGTCACCGGGATGTGGCCTGAGCTCCGGCTCAGGCCGCACTTTATTTGGGGATTGACCAATAATGTGTGAAAATTGCCAGCCTCTTTTTTTCAGCCTTTGTCCCATACCCTATGAATGAGATCGTAAAAGGTAGTATCGATTTGATCCGGCAGCTCAACTACGGTCTGGTTTATGCCAGTCTCGAAGAGCACAAGGAGCTCTCTCGCACCGATCTCTCCCGCTTGACCGGCCTCTCACCTGCCAGCATCACCAAGATCACCCGTGAACTGCTTGATGGCGGTCTGGTGGTCACTTGCGGTGAAAGTTCGGTGGGGCGCGGCCGTCGTCAGACTTTACTGCGCATCAACGAGCGCCGCTTCCAGTTTCTCTCCATGCGTCTTGGCCGTGGCTATGTTGATATGGCGCTGTTTGACTTCTCCGGTCGTTCGCTGGCACGCCACCGTCACCGTTTTTCTGAGGCCGAACGGGCCGATCTACTGGGAAGTCTGGTGCACGCCATTCAGGTGTTCTTGCCAAAAAAGAACCTGAGTCTGGCCTGTATTGCGCTCTGTCTGCCGGGGCAGGTGGAACGTCACTCCGGCATGGTCAAACATTTTCCCTTCTATGATCTGCGTAACTGGCCGCTAGGGCCGACTCTGCAGGAGGTATTTGCGGTGCCTGTACTGGTGAGCGGTGATGTGCGCACCTGGATCCAGGCTGAGCGGGAGTGGGGGGCCGCCAAAAATTGTGCCGATGCGGTGCTGGTGTTTGTCCACAACGATATCGGGGTCGGCATGGTGGTCAACGGCCAGCTCATCGAAAGCGAGAATGCGTTGCTCGGCGATCTCAGTCATCTGCAGCTCGAGCCCTACGGCCAGCGCTGTTACTGCGGTGGCTTTGGCTGTGCCTGCACCCTGGTGACCAATCAGGCGCTGGAGGCGCAATACCGGGATCTGCGCGAGCGGATGCAAGAGCATGATCTGCCAGAGAGCGTCACCATCCGCGAACTGTGCGAGCTGGCACTGGCAGGCAACAGCCTTTGTCAGGATATTCTCCATCAGGCGGCGGGCCGCCTCTCCAAGGTACTCGCCAACCTCATCTGTCTGCTCAATCCTGGCAAGCTGCTGCTCGGGGGCGAGATCACCCGTGCCGATCGGCTGCTGTTCCCCATGCTGCATCAGTCGCTGGCCAGCCAGTTGCCTGCCGAATATCTGGTGCGGCTGCAGATTGAGTCCACCCACTTCTACGAAGATCCCACCAAGCCAACTTCGGTGCAGGTGCACAAGGCGCTGCGCGATGGCAGCCTGTTACTGGCGCTGCTGCGCAGTTGTCAGGAGTCATAAGGCAAGAAGGGGTGGTACTGCGTCTGGCGAAAGGGAGAGGGATTGCTGTTCCGTCAGCCTGTAACTCGGTACAATCTTGCGCTTTTCCGGCCGCGCCTTGTTATCGGGCCCTGTAGCGCCCTGATACGTTGGTATTGCTGCTGTTCCTGTTTTGACACCAGTTGTGAACCTAGATGAAGCCTGTTCCTGATCACGCCGTCAACCGCCTGCGGGCTTGGCGCAAGAGTATCTCTACCCGACCGTTTCTTGCCCGTGGCGGCTCCCTGGCCCGCTGTCCTGCCTGTCAGCTACGTGAGGATTGGTGTGCTTGCGAGTGGCGCCCCGAGCTCAAAGCCGAGGCCGGTTTCTGCCTGCTGATGTATGACAGCGAGCCGATGAAGCCCTCCAACACCGGGCGCCTCATTGCCGATGTGCTGCCGGATACCACCTGGGCATTTCTCTGGTCACGTACCCAACCCCATCCCGAGTTGCTGACTCTGCTGGCTGATCCTGCCTGGCAGCCCTATGTGGTTTTTCCCGCCTGCGAGAAGGCGCCAGCCCGCCTGACGGGGGAGGTGACGTTGGCGCCGGGTAAAAAGCCGCTCTTTATCCTGCTCGATGGCACCTGGCCGGAGGCGCGCAAGATGTTCAACAAGAGCCCCTATCTTGACGATTTTCCGGTGCTGGCCATCAAGCCAGATGCGCTCTCCACTTACGGCATGCGGGTGGCTAACTGCGACGAGCATCTCTGCACCGCCGAGGTGGCGGCCTGTGTGCTGGAAGTGGCGGGCGAGCTTAAAGCGGGGCAAGCACTGCAGCACTGGTTCAACTTGTTCAGCAGCCGCTACATGGCCGGTCGGGTCAGCCGTTTCCCCGGTGGCGATGAGGCCCATCTGTATGAGGCGTTGGCGGCCATCAAGGAAGCGGAAGCCCCATTAAGCGCACGGTAACAGACTCTCTGAGAGGGAGGGGCGTGCAGGGTTACATTAATGAAGTTAAGGAATCAATTAGCTGCCAATGTTTCGTTAGATTCATTGATGGTGGCCCGCTAGGATAGCGCACAGCCTGTGCAGCCCCCGCACAACGTCGTTTTGGTGTTCTCCGGTTGCCCGACCCCTTCGGGCAATCCACTCTCGTGAGGTCTAAGGATGGAATTGGAACTGGTTACTCTGTTTGCCCTGTTCGGTGTGGCGCTTGTCGCCGGCTTTATCGATGCCATCGCCGGTGGTGGCGGCCTGCTGACGGTGCCAGCCCTGCTTGCCACCGGCATGCCGCCCGCGCTGGTGCTCGGTACCAACAAGCTACAGAGCAGTTTCGGCTCCTTCTCCGCCACCTGGTTCTATGCTCGCAGAGGATTATTGGAGTGGGCCATGATCTGGCCCGCGGTGATCTGTACTTTTATCGGCGCCGCCGTGGGCACGCTGGCGGTGCAGACCATAGACGCCGCCATTCTCGAGCGCCTGCTCCCTTTCCTGCTGATGGCCTTTGCCTGCTACTTCTACTTCTCGCCGCGGGTAAGCGATGCCGAGAGTTCCCACCGTCTGACTCCCATGCTGTTTGCGCTGCTGGTGGGGGGCGGTGTCGGCTTTTATGACGGCTTCTTCGGGCCGGGCACAGGTTCGTTTTTTGCCATCGGTTTCGTGGCGCTGGCGGGCTTTGGCATGGCGCGCGCCACCGCCCATACCAAGCTGCTCAACTTCACCTCGAATATCGCCTCCCTGCTGTTCTTTGCCCTCGGTGGCAAGGTGGTGTGGAGCGTCGGCTTCTGCATGGCGCTGGGGCAGTTTATCGGCGCCCGCTTTGGCTCCAAGATGGTGCTGAAAAAAGGGGTGAAGCTGATCAAGCCGCTGCTGGTGACCGTCTCCTTGCTGATGTCTGCCAAGCTGGTGTGGAGCCAGTATCCGGAGCTGTTTGCCTGGATCTGAACCGTGGCGAGTGTGCGACAAATCGGATGTATACGGGGCCCAAGGGCCCCGTTGTCATATCTGGTGTTTTACATGGCTAGCGCGGCGTGTCGCTGCGGTGGCGAAAGTGTTGTTGCAGGGCGCTCACCAGCCTGGCGATCCGCTCTCGCTTTAGGCTGTTTGGCCGGTAGACCAGATGCAGGGGGCGGCCCAGCCCGGGCAGTGGGCGCGCCATCTCCCCCTGTTCTCCCACCAGCCCCAGCAGGCCAGCGGGGAGCAGCACAGGGCCAATGCCTGCCTTGGCGAGTTCGATGAGTGCCAGATAGGAGTCGAGCTCCATGGCGGGCTCCAGCCCCAAATCAGCCAGCGGTTCGCGCAGGTAGCGATTGGAGGGGTTCTCCAGATCCATGGTGAGGATCTTGCGCCTGCTTTCTGCGCTGGCTGGCGGCAGGCTCTGCTGCGCCTCGCCCACCAGATAGAAGGGCTCCTCAAGCAGCAGATCGGCGCCGAGGCCATGGCCGGGCGGGAGCCGACCAGCGCAGATGCCGAGCAGTGCATCGCCGCTGCGCACCCGCGCCAGAATGACAGGCGTGTGGTGGGTAGAGAGGGCAAGGTGGGGATCGCGCGCCAGATAGTCGCGCATAAAATGGGCGAGATAACCCGCCAGCAGGGTTTCGGAGCAAGCGATGGGGAGGGGGCTCTGATCCGCCAGATCCTGGCTATCGGCCAGTACCCCTTTCATTTCAGCGAGACTTGGCGCCACCCGTGCCAGCAGCTCTTTTGCCTGCGGAGTGAGGCGGATCTGGCGTCCCTCCGGCTCGATCAGCTTCTTGCCAAGGCGCTGCTCCAGCTGGGCAATCCGCTTGCTTACCGCTGACTGGCTGATATAGAGGCGACTGGCCACCTTGGCCATGGTCCCTTCGCTCGCCAGCAGACTCAGCGTCTCCAGCCCTTCCAGTAACATCTCGCCCCCTTGTTTATCGCCGTCAGGATCGTCACAGATTGGATCAGCGCTACCTTAGGGGCTGACTGGCTCAGGAGCAAGGGTCGTTTGCTACCTTGGCCGGTCGAATGCGCCATTCGCTCAAGGGAGGTGCGAAGATCACCAGATTGCCGATAAGGCTGATCACCACTCCGGCCACCGAGACCGGCTGCCAGACAAAACCTTCGTAAAAGGTGGAGAGGGTAAGTGCCACCAGCGGAAAGAGCACGGTGGCGTAGGAGGCCTTGCTGGCACCGATGCGCCCCACCAGCGTCAGATAGGCGGTAAAGGCGATCACCGAGCCAAACAGGGCGAGATAGACCATGGCCGCCAGATAGTGGCCATCGGTCGGCACCACCAGTTGCTGCCCGAGCAATGTGACCCAGCCCAGCAACAGCGCCACGCCGTAAACCATGCCCCAGGGCACCATCTGCAACACGTGGTAGCCATGGCGCTGGCCCCGGGCCGAGACCAGATTGCCCAGCGAAAAGCAGAGGGTGCCGCCGCAGGCGAGCAGCAGCCCCTTCCAGCCGTTTGCACCCAGTTGCGCATCTGCCAGCACCGGCCAGAACAGTAGCAGGGTGCCCAAAAGCCCCAGCAAGGAGCCTTGCAGCCAGCGCAGGGTGGGGCGCTTGCGCTCGAACAGCCAGAGGTTGAGGCCGTTGAAGATGCTGGCACTGGCGAAGATCACCGCCGACATGCCGCTCGGGATATAGCGGGTGGCGTGGTAGAAGCAGAGAAAGTTGGTGGAAAAAAGCAGGGCACCGAGCAGCGCCGCATAGCGCTGGCCGTGCCAGGGGAGGCGTGGAAAGCGGCCGCTGGCGGTGAGCAGGGCAAACAGTGCCACCGCTGCCAGCAGGAAGCGGTAGAGCACCGACACCTCGATGGGAATGGGGCCAAGTTGCCAGGCGATGGCAATCCAGGTGCTGCCCCAGATAAGCACGGTGGCAAGATAGAGCATCAGATTCATCACAGTTCCGGTGAGTCAGGGAGAGATGAGTCACTATGGGACGAGCCCTGATGGCTGGATTGCACCATCTTGCGGTTTTTCATCGCCCTGCGCTGTCATCTGCGGGCGCGGTCGGTAAGATGGATGGCAGCGGCATAACACGTACACCAGAACAGTTGGCAGGGGCGAATGAAAACAGCAGGGGTATTTGATGCACTGGTCAGCACCGGCGCCCGGCTGGAGGACGCCTGCTGGCTCGAACCCGGGCTCGGGGTGGCCAGTTGGCGCAACTGCTATGACCAGACCCGTTATCACAAGCCGGGCCACCACACCCTGAGCGTCTATCTGCAGGGGGGCGAGCAGACCGAGCGACTCGATGGGCCGGGTGGCCACGGTGGCACCGGCAAGGTGTGCATCATGCCGGATCACCACAGATCCGAGTGGCTGGTGCGCGAAGAGTTTCGCTTCTTTCATCTCTACTTCACCCCGGCTCACCTCACCCGTATCGCCGAGGAGGCGTGTGACAAGGAGGGGCGCCACCTGCAACTGGTGGACAAGACCTTTATCGACGATCCGCAGGCGGCCGGGCTGGTGCAGCGCCAGTTGATGCAACTGCAGTGGCAGCACGGGATCGATCGGCTGGCGCTTTCCCACGGCGCCTGGATGTTGATCCTCCACGCCTACCGCCACCACACCGAGGAGGCTCCCGGTTTGCCGCCTCTACGCGGCGGGCTGGCGCCCGTGGTGATCAAGCGGGTGCAGGAGTATCTGCAGGCCCATCTGGCCGATTCGGTCACGCTGGCAGAGCTGGCGCAGCAGGCGGGGCTGAGCGAGTATCACTTTGCCCGCATGTTCGGCCAGAGTCTCGGCTGCCCGCCCCACCGCTATCTGCTGGGGCTGCGGCTCAAACGGGCCAAGCAGCTGTTGGCTGGCCCCGAGCCGCTGGCCAGCATCGCCAGTCAGTGTGGCTTCTCTTCCCAGGCTCATTTCGGCAATCGTTTTCGCGAGGCGTTTGGTTTGACGCCGGGACAGTGGCGGGCGCAATTGTCATCTTCCCGTCACAGTTAACCCTGAGACTTTGGGCTAAAGAGGTGTACTCTCTACCACTTATCCATTGAAAGGAATGCCCATTGAATTATCGCAAACGTCAAATCCGTACCCGTCACCTCTGGTTCAGCCACTGGAATGCCCCGCAAGATCGCACCGCTGCTGTTACCCCTCCCGAACCTGCAGTGCCTCACAGTTCACGTTGAAAATGCCCCGCCTGCGATAGGATTTTCCCGGTAACTTTGCCACTATTGCCCCATCACAATGATGTGGACATGGCTGGATGTTTCTGGAACGTATTGAAGTCAAAGGTTTTCGCGGTATAAGTCGCCTGTCGCTCGGGTTGGATCAGACCACAGTGCTGATCGGCGAGAACACCTGGGGTAAATCGAGCCTGCTGCGCGCCCTCTGGTGTCTGTTGGGGCAGGATGCCGAGCCTTATCAGTTCACCGGCGAGGATTTTCATCAGCCGGAAGATCCCGAGTTGGCGCCGGCACGCCATCTGCAACTGGTGCTCACTTTTTGCGAGCACAGACCCCAGATGTGCCAACACTCCCGTCGACTGGCCCGCCTCTCCCCCTCCTGGATACTGCACAAGGACAAATTTCACCGCATTCACTACCGTGCCAGCGCCGAATTGCAGGCGGATGGGGCTGTGCTTACCACGCACGATTTTCTCGATGGCGTCGGCAAGAGCCTGCCCATCGCCAACACCCATGAGCTGGTCTGTCTGCTGATCACCATGAACCCGGTATTCCGGCTGCGAGATGCCCGTAGCGCGCGTAACGGGGTCGAGGCGTTGCAGTGGGGTGATCTCTGTGAACATCGCTTGAGCGAGCTGGCGGACAAGCTGATCGACGAACCCCAGCGCATTGGCGAGCCCGAGCTTAAAGAGGCGTTGCAGGCGGTGCGCCAGCTGATGGATCACTACTTCAGCGCCCTGGCACCGATCAAGAACAAGCCCCGCAGTCAGCGCGAGATCATCAATCGTCCCATGACCCTGCGCAATCCGGGCAACCTGCATACTCTGCTGCGTCATGCCGATAACCGCGCGCTGCAGCTGGCGATGGCGGGAATGGCGGCGACCCTGTTACAGGCGCGGGGTAACCGCGAGCTGGAGGAGGGGGCTCGCCCCATCATGATCCTGGAGGACCCGGAGAGCCGGTTGCACCCGACCATGTTGGCGCTGGCGTGGGGGCTGCTGGAACAACTGCCGGGCCAGAAGCTGCTGACCACCAACTCGGGAGACTTGCTCTCTTCCCTGCCGCTCAATCAGGTGCGGCGGCTGGTACGCCGTCAACAGGATATCCTCTGTCACCAGCTGGGGGGCGAGCGCTACAGCAGCGACGATCTGCGCAAGATCGCCTTTCATGTGCGGATCAACCGCCCCATGTCGCTGTTTGCCCGTTGTTGGTTGCTGGTGGAGGGGGAGACCGAGATCTGGTTGCTCTCCGAACTGGCGCAGATCTGTGGTTACAGTTTGCGAGCAGAAGGGGTGCGGATCATCGAGTTTGCCCAGTGTGGTCAATCGCCGCTGATCAAGGTGGCGCGGGATTTTGGCATCGAGTGGCATCTGCTGACCGATGGTGACGAGGCTGGGCTCAAATATGCCACCTCGGCTCGTGGCCAGCTCAAAGGGGAGCGGGAGCGTGACCGTCTGACCCAATTGCCTGCCGCCGATATCGAGCACTACCTCTATCATCATGGTTTTGAAGGGGTGTTTCGCCGTGAGGCCGGAGTAGGGGGGCGCGCCATGTGGAGTGCCAGCCACATCATCAGCAAGGCCATCCACAAGCGCAGCAAGCCGGGCATGGCACTGGCTGTGGTGGAAGAGGCAGAACGGCTCGGTGGTGAGCATATTCCGCCGGTGATCCGCCAGATGTTTGCCCGGGTGGTGGCGCTAGCCCGCGGTCAGGGCTGACCTGTTCGCTGTATCGCCCAAAATCGCCTGGACACATAGACGCATAGATGCATGGATGCATAGTCGCATAGTCGCATAGTCGCATAGTCGCATAGGCGCATAGATGAAAGAGGTTCGGCTGTCAGCAGGGGCCCCTTCAAGGTGCATCATGCTGACGGAAATGGTCCCTGATCGTTTGCCGTGATTGGGGATAGCTGTCGGTTTGGGTATACTCGCCCCTCTCTGGCGCCCTGGTGGCGCAATTCGAACCCTTGCTGCTGGAGGCATCATGTTCGTCCTACTCCCTTTTTGGCTCTTTCCCCTCACCGGATTGATGGCGCTTGGCGCCCTGATTGCCCTTGGCATCGTGCTGTGGCGCGGTGATATCTGCCCCGGGCAGCGCTCGCGCATCAGCCAGCAGCTCTTCTCCATCTGGGTCATTACCGCCCTCTCTCTGATGCTGGCGGTCGAGGCCAAGGCGGCCAGCTGGCTCATCTGGAGTGGTGGGGCCGCACTGGTGCTCGGGGTTGGCTTGTCGCTGGCCCAGTCACGGCTGGAGGGTAAACGTTCCGTCCCCTCTACGCTGCTCTGGCTACCTGCGTTGCCGCTTGCTGCCTATGGTGTCGGTCTCTTGCAACTACAGGGATGGGTAAGCGGTCTGCTGCAGATGATGATGCTGGGGGCGGCCTTTGCTCACCTGATGCTGCTGCGGGCCCGTCATCGGTTGCAGGCGTTCAACACTCTGCTGCCAGTGGCCGCTCTGGTCGGTGCCATGGCCAGCCTTATCTGGCTGGCGGTGCTGGTGGGCTGGCAAGGGGCCGAGGCCAACCTCGATGCCCTGATCCCGGCGGTGGTGACCCAGGCGGCCCTGCTGGTGGCCTCTCTGCTGCTTTGGTTCAGCCCGCTCTACTTGCAACGTGATACCGCGCCTGTGGTGGTCTCAACCTCCCTGTGTGGCCTGCTGATCGCCCAGATTGCCGCTACCAGCGTGTTGCACCAGCTGATCTGACACTGGCGCTGAAAAGAGAAAGCCCCGAGCCTTGGCTCGGGGCTTTTGCATATCTGGCGCTGGGCCCTGCCGGTATTAATAGAAGTCATCGGCGCCACAGATAAAGAGGCAACTGCTGCGCGGTTGGGCGAGATACTCCCGGGTCAGCCCTTCCAGCGGCATCCCGAAGGTGCAGATATCTTGTGGTGAGGGGAGGGCGGTATCGAGGATCCGCCGCCAGTAGCCGCCGACCCCCTTGGGGGGGCTTGGCAAGTTAAAGGTGAGTGGCTCCCAGTAGGCGTTGAATAGCACATAGAGCGCCAGCTTGGTCTCGCTCGACAGCGCCGACATGGCGATGGCATGGGAGTGGGCGCTGAAATCCGGTTGCATGGCGTTGACACCATGCCAGCAGATCTCGCTATGGCGCAGGATCTCGGTCAGTGACAGCGGCATGCTCTCTTGTTCGGGTCTATGGAACAGATGTTTGCGATACTGGATCAGCTCCTTCATAAATCGAAACATCTCCTGACCACGGCTACTGGGCCGCCAATCCATCCAGCAGGTCGGGTTGTCCTGGCAGTAACCATTATTGTTGCCATGCTGGGTGCGTAGCAGCTCATCCCCCATCAGCAGCATGGGGGAGCCTACCGAGAGCATAGTGGCCACCATCATATTCTTGGCTTGTCGCATACGCAGGGCATTGATCTGGGGGTCGTCTGTCACTCCTTCATGACCGTGATTCCAGCTGAAGTTGTGATCACAGCCATCGCGGTTCTGCTCGCCATTGGCTTCGTTATGTTTGTGGTTGTAGCTGGTCCAGTCCCACAGGGTGAAGCCGTCGTGACAGGTGACGAAGTTGATGCTCTTCTCCGGATCAGCATGGTGGTAGTGATAGATGTCGGGGCTGCCGCACAGCCGCTCGACAAATGCCCTGACGCTGTTGTCATCCCCACGCAGGAAGCGGCGTACATCATCCCTGAACTGGCCGTTCCACTCACGCCAGCGGGCGCCGGCGAGCGACCCCACTTGATAGAGGCCACCAGCGTCCCAGGCTTCGGCAATCAGCTTGATGTCGGCGATCTTGGGGTCGGTATCTATGGTACGCAAGGTGGGGGCATTGGCCTGGGGCTGGCCTGATTCATCCCGTGACAAGATAGCTGCCAGATCGAAACGAAAACCATCGACATGCATCTCCTGACGCCAGAAGTGCAGGCTGTCCATAATCATTCGCAGTACCACCGGGTGGGCACCGTTGAAGGTATTGCCACAGCCCGAGTAGTTGGTGTCTTTCTGGTTGTTGTCGAGGATGTAGTAGGCCTCGTTGTCGATCCCCCGAAATGAAAAGGTCGGTCCATCAGCTCCGCCTTCTGCGGTATGGTTGTAAACCACATCCAGGATCACCTCGATATTGGCCTTGTGTAGCGCCTTGACCATATCGCGAAACTCGGTCAGCGGATCATCGCCGCAGGCGTATTGCGCGTGGGGGGCGAAAAAAGAGATAGGACTGTAACCCCAGTAGTTGGAGAGCCCTTTGGGCGCATCCTGGGGGTCGAACTGGAACACGGGCAACAATTCGACGGCGGTGACACCAAGAGATTGCAGATAGGGGATCTTCTCAATCAATCCCAGATAGGTGCCTCGCAGCGCCGGATCGACCCCCGAGTCTGGCGAGTTGGTAAAGCCACCCAAGTGGAGCTCGTAGATCACCGAGCGAGAGAGTGAATGGGCAGGGAGTTTGTCATCTTCCCAATCATAGTTACGGATGTCGACCACCCGGTTTTTGGCGCAATGAGCAAGATTGCAACCGGGGCGAGCCGCCGCCTGGCGATCAAAGTTGGGCCCCAGCTCAATTTGGCGCCCGTATGGGTCGAGCAGTACTTTTTCGCCATCGAAACGCGTGCCGCAATAGGGGCGCCATGGACCATGAACCCGGTAGGCATAGCGTTGACCGACCGGCAGGCCCTCAATATGGATATGCCAGTAGTAGGCGGTGCGGTTGAGACGAGGGGAGAGCGGGATCACTTCCGGGGTCGCATCTTCTGCGCTTGCAAAGAGCAGCAGTTCAACCCGGCTGGCGAGACGAGCCCAGATAGCGAAGTTGACGCCGTTACTGTCGGGTGTGGCCCCCAACTGACGGCAGTGACCGGCGGAGATGCGCATATTTTACCTACCCAGATAAAGAGTGTTCACGTCATTGAGTGTAGTGGCGGATGCTCAGTACGGACTGATTGCCTGAAAAAACAGCACGATGCTGCTAATAGCCGCACTCTTTGTCTGATTAATCTACGAATAAACTTTTTTTGAGATATTTACTTGCAATCTGTGCGCTGGCGCCTATTATTGGCGACCTCAGACGCGGGGTGGAGCAGCTCGGTAGCTCGTCGGGCTCATAACCCGAAGGTCGTCGGTTCAAATCCGGCCCCCGCAACCAACTTTTCGTCAGCCTGCGATTGTTTAAGCAATCTGTGTAAACAATCGAAAGCAGACAAACACCACCAAGCTACTGCTCGGCTTGA
>NZ_CDDH01000070.1 GCF_000819725.1 Aeromonas australiensis
GCGGCGGGTTCAATTTGGTAGCACCATTGTGGGCTGTTGACTGGCCGCGTTGGCTTATCTGGGTTCGCAACCGCCAGCCCTGCGTCACAAAACTGGTGCATGGTTTGACGACGCACTGATTCTCGGGTGTTCGGTTTGTAGTCTTTATTAAAGTGCTCCCGCGCCCAATTCATAATTGGTGTGATACCCAGAAGCGGGTTCTCCGCGTCTACCCATGCCTTGCCCGGTGTTAGGTTTAGGAGGGCCAGCAGGCAGAGGGCGGAACGCTCATTGTGCTGCGCACGGGGTAGGCCCAAGGAGACAATGATCTGCTGCGCAGCCTCGATGTAATCGCTTTTGTTGTTCATGCAGTCAGGGTTCCTAGCTTGGCATCGATCTGTTCTTGCGTAAGTGTTCCTTGCTGTGTCGCCCATTCGCCAAGTTGGATCAATGCGTCACGACTCGGATATTTCATCAGTTTGAGGTCAGTTGCATTAACTTGGGTATGGCCACTGAAACGCCGGAAATGCTCGTCTACTGCTGTCGTGTTCAGGAACACCGCCAGCCCTCTGGCCAGCGCCTCGGGCAAGCCACATTTACCCCCGTGAAAGAGGTTCATGTGATTCTCGAAGCCCAACACCGAATAGTCGCCAAAGGCAGCAGGATCAACCACGCTTGCCACCACCCTACGCTTTTCTTCCTTCGATGAAAAACGACGTACCAAGCAATAAAACCCGATCGGATATAGCCACTTTTCCGTCTCTTCGTTACGCATGATCGCATTAGGTTTCTTCAATCCCGGCACTGGCCAGACAGTGCTAGTCATACTCAAGTGGCCTGGGTAAATGAGAGGTACCGCACCGGGTTCTGGCATGTCGCGCAGGTGCGCTTTTAGTCTGAAATCAACAACCGGCCCGGTCGATACCTTCACGCCAATATCGGCCAGAGAGTAGCGCACGCTAGGTGATAGCTCGATGGCGCTTTTCTCAGTCGTGGTCGGCACATGAATGAAGCGCTCGGGGTCATCCGGGAACATGATTCGGTCGAACGGGTGTTCGTGAGTGGTCAAGTCAGAAAAGCTATCATCGGTCGAAGTCGTGACAGTGACAGGCCCTTGCTGGCCTCCACGTTCAAGCCTGATGATGATGTTCTCCTGCAGGACCTCATCATCCTTGAATGCCTTACTGCGCGAGTCGAATAGGTGTATATGACGGATAGCTGCCCGCTCAACGATGAAGTCACGGAACGGGCGGTAATAAGGCCCGTTGCAGAAACTGCGAGGAATGATGGCTACAATCTGACCGCCCGGAGCTACCTCACCCACGGCCAGCGCGACAAAGGCTGAATACAGATTCACTGTCTCGATGCCAACACTACGCAGAGCCAACCGGTGGGCAGATTGACTATTGATTTTCTTGTAAGGCGGATTGAGGATCGCATGGGTATAGCCTCGATCCATCAGACCTTCGGCAGTTGCCAACTCAATGTAATCTCCCGCAATTATACGAGAAGTCACTCGGCTATATCCGGTCAAGTGCTGCAAAAGGTGGCCGCGCAGCTTTTCGTCGATCTCATAGGCTGTTGCCTCGACAGACTCAAAGCCGAAGCCACCCGTCACCCAACGGTCGAGAAAAGCGCAGGACAACGAGCCCACGCCCGCACCTGCATCCAGTAGGCGGCAGGTATCCTGGGTACTAGGGGGGAACATGGACGCCATGAATCGGGCCACGCTGGAAGGCGTCATGAACTGGCCGAACTCGGCTTTGTGTTTCTGCGCTGTACGAGGTGCAACTTCTCGGCGCACGCTGTCGGCTGTTTCAAGTTGTTGGAGCATTCAAATTTCTCATTGATTCGGCGTGACTACACCGACATGCTTGTAAAGAGTGGTTCGAGATATGCCATATCGGCGGGCAACCTCGGCGACCTTAATTTCAGGATCTCGCAACAGGGCCTTAATTTCGCGCACCTGTTTTTCATCTAACTTCGGCTTTCGGCCACCATTGCGGCCACGGGCACGTGCGGCTATGAGTCCGGCATTTGTCCGCTCTCGAATCAAACCACGTTCGAACTCAGCCAACGCCGCAAACACATGGAAGACCAATTTACCGGCTGCGCTGCCCGTCTCAATCTTCTCCGTCAAGCTTTCGAAGCCAATGCCACGCTGCTCAAGATTGGCTACGATTTGCACTAAGTCAGGTAGGCTACGCCCCAGTCGATCTAGCCGCCAAACAACAAGCGTATCGCCAGCTCGTAACGCCTTAAGACACTGCTCAAGCTCCGGACGTGCAGAGGTGTTTTTACCGCTGGCCGCTTCCTCGTAGATCACCATGCATTCACCCTGTTTGAGCGCATCGCGCTGCAGGTCTAGATGCTGGTCGTCGGTCGAAACGCGAGCGTATCCAATGCGTTGATTCATTGACAGTACCGAAACATTGAAATATTAACGGCTATCTTAACGGTTTTGTGTTTGTCAGACCACGGAAAATGAGAGCCTTGCAGGGTGTCCATAAAACCACCGTTTTTTAAACACAACAGGTAGGTCAAAACGAACTCAACACCCTATAAACCGTTGGTATTTCCCGATACAAAAACCACTAAGGATTTGGGCCAGACTCAAATTCGAGGGCCTGTCTGACCTTGCTGGTTTTTTTGGCTGCTTTCGCTACGGGGTAGAGCACCTTCTGGATTTCTTCGGCAAGTGGGCGCCACTCTGATAAAGCAGCAATCGCAGTATCCGCATCGTCCTTGGCCTCCATCGCTTTGGGATCGCGGATAATCGCGGCAAATGCGGTGAGGATAGGTGACAAAACCATCCTCATCCGCTCCTCCATGACTGTGACCGCTTGTTTGGCCCAGCTTTCGGCCCTTATCGCTATCGCCTTCGCCTGCTCTACCTTCAGCAAAGAAGCCTCAATGCTCACCCTCGCATTTTCTTCGGCCTCTTTAACCCTCTCGGCAGCCTCGGCCAGCCGACACGCTGTCGCTGCTTCTTGTACAGCCAATTCGGCCAGTCTAGCCTCTGCTGCCTCAATTTCTGTGGCCCGCAGGATCACCTCTCCCAATAGGTCCTGACTCTGTTCTTCCATGTTCCGAGATCCGTACAGAGCGGCATCCTTGGTCGCGGTCAATAGCTGAGCTTCGGTGTAAAGCGGATCACCCCGTCCCAACAACCCTGTTCGATGCTCCACCTCTTGTCTGGCGATGATCTCTTTGATCCGCCGCATGCTCGGCCCCTTCGGCTTATTTGCCCTAATGAGCGCCGCATGAGCAGACAGTGCTCGTTGTTCAGCTTTCCACCCATCTCTGGATAACCGGCGCCGACACGGCCCGATACGAGCTAAGCCGAAGCTATTAGACTCTGTATAAATCTCGTCTTGCCAAGACCTCATGGCATCCTTGTACGCACGATTTTGCATTCCTTTTCGCTCGCCTCGCGCTGCTGAAGCACGCGCTGCGGCAACTCCAGGATGCACTGATCCGAACGACTCACCAGGCATCGGCACCAGATAAAAATGGATGTGCCGATACTTCTCATCGAGATGCTCGACCACTGATTTAAGTCTGTCGCCGTGCTTTTTTTTTAAAAAGCGAATCATCTCATTGCGATATTCCGGCCAGAGCTCATCTGGCAAATTTTCTGGCACACTAACCACACCAGCACATAGACACAGTCCATCGACCCTCAGTTTTCTCCCCCTCGGATCCACTGCCTGTTCCGCCCATTTAGTAGCCTGCTGTACGGCCTCCGATGGCGTTACTCCGAACCACTGAATAGGCGGAAGAGGTTCTTTCACATGCGGATGAGCACCGGGTTTCCGCTCGGCCTCGTCCGCTATCTGTTGGGCAGACATAACTTGGCCAGTCTTCGACCTCCCCCCCTGTCGTGCATAACCGTCAATATGTGCAAACTGATACCCGGCCATATGATTCCTCCGATTTAACTCTCCCAACGCTACTTCAAAAACGTCACCTTGGGGTGGTAAATATAAGCAAAGAGACCGACTATGCTTATTCGCCGCGCCCTTCGGTCTCGTCAGCATAAGCGTCGGCCCTGCGGGGCTAAAAAACTGGTTTTTGGATAGTTGATGTGTGAAGAGTCTGCAGTTCAATTGCTTAGTCTAAGTACATCCAAAGCTTATTTTTTAAATCGACTCGTGTGACCTAGCAACCCTGAAAGCAGGAGAATATTTCAGCGACACAATAGATTTTCTCAGCATGTGATGTGAACACTGGGAAAAATACTCCCAATGCTTCCACCCTCTATAAGCCAGTACTGGCGAGGATTACAATGGAGGACCATATAATATTAATGATTCCTGATACTTCCATCTCTTCCAAAAACTGGTGTTACGAACAAGGTTTGCTCATCCATCCAAAAATAATTTTTAAAAACCTTGAAAGAATTTGGCTCAGTTCAACGTGGAATAATTGGAGTTATTTGGAAGAATTAAAAAAACACTTCCAAATACCTAGCCCTTATAAAACAAGGTTTTCAGCAATACTGGAAGTATTGGAAGTGTTTTATACATTAAAACGAGTGCGAGAGAATAGGTACAACAGAAGACTACACCCATGGCAGACCTCTGTCGCCGTCTGGTTGACTATCTATTAGTCAACAACTGTTCTCGGCATAAACGACTCTACCTCATCGGTGATGACAATATTGGTGATAGTGCCATTACTGCTCCTCGTTTGATACTCTCGCCCCAGTTCTTTCGCCATCTGCTTCAGTGCTCGACTGACAGCATTTACTGAGAGCGGGCGATCCATGCCGTGATACTCCATGTATGTCAAATACAGGTGATAAAAAAACTTTCGTGGCTCTCGCTTGATATCCGTCTTCCCGCCCATGCGTAACCCGTTCGGCACCGCAATAAACTCAACCATGGAACACAAGTCAAATAGTGGATCGGAATCTCGCTTGACCACTATCGCGTCAGCTGAATTACGCTGCTCCCGCAACAATTTTTTTGCTTCATCATGATCTACAAATCGCTCCAACAGGTGGCGAATGATCACCGGCAGTTCAGTTGCAATCTTCTCATCCAGTTTTGAATCTTGATCAGCCTCGGCCACCACGTTGTTGAAGCTGAAAATTACTCGACGCCGTGCTATCCCGCCGTTTCGCTCGGTCATAACCATAGGTACGTTGTTAGTCGCCAGCACCACGGCCCGTACCTTGGCGCTAAACATCGGTTTGCCCTTCCGATTGATAGACACCAGATCCCCGCCAGAGATTGCCTTGAGTGTAGCGCCGTCACCAGCATACTTAGCTTGGTCTGGCAGTAGGATCAGACGTTTATCCCACAAGTTTTCTAGGCCAAATTCACTCTCCAAATGCCTCATTGAGCTACTGCCTATGTACTGCTTACCAACCAACAACTCACTCAAGTACGCCATAATCGATTTACCGCTCCCCCCCTCACCAGTGACTTCAAGAAACAACTGCCAGTCATAACGGTTGGCCAGCATCATAAACAGGGCAGCTAAGATGCGATCCGCCTTAGCCGCATCTCTACCGACGGCGTGATTCAACCAACTTATGAAGTTAGGGGCGCACGCCTCAAGAGTCTCATTTGGGGTTGGCTCTTCATAGGTTATCCCGTTGTGGCTCCGCAAGCCATCTGAGGGAGAGTGTGACCGAAATTGGCGAGTGGCCAAGTCATAGACCCCATTGGCGAAGCCGATCAAGTTGTCGCGGGGATTCTCAATCAAAGGGATCATATCCTTCATTGTGTCAACAGCCACCGCCAACATCGGACGACCGTACGCCACACCATTCTCCTTGCAAGTGGCAGCCAGCACCCGACGCAACATGGCATCAGACATTTGCTCCCAGAAACTCCCCGTGTAACGATATACGACTGCGGACACTATATCGACAGCAACCTCCCCTAGCTGTGCCCAAAGCAACTCGGCTAGACGGCTGGGAGATTTTGTATCTATTGTGACGTCCAATACTCGCGAGCCAGCCTCGGAGCGCAGGGGGATTACATCGGCTCCGACTTGACTTTCATCTATTTTTTTAATAATTTTATTGGACATATAAAACCCCTATGTACTTATTATTTCTCTGCAAGGAACTAATAAGTTAAATTTGATACTAATCTTTGATTGATGCTTTAAAATCAATCAGAGCATTGAAAGCCCCAATGTGCCTACATGGGGCTTTTTATATCCCATCACAATTCACCAGCTAACCACAGACCGAATAATGGCTTATTAATGAACAGGCGATTACCGATCTCGCGGCAGCACTTACGCAACCCCGCATCCTCATGGCGACCACGCAGACAGCGGAGTAAAACTTGATAATTCATTCCTGGAACATCAGCATCACGAATTGGTACCCAATTCTTAAGATCCATTGCGAGCTCTTGAACTTTACTATTCATAATCAATCCTCATAATATTAATGTTAAGTCAGTGCGAGTGACGGAGAATAGTATGGGACTGATTCGTGTACGAACACAACCACTTGATATTTATAATAAATAAAAACATACATTTTAATTTTAATAAAATAACTTTTAGACTTTCCTATAAATTAAAAAAGAATTTCAGATTATTATCCTTTTCCCACCCATACCTTTGCAATAACGCTTGTGACCTTGGCGCAGAGACGATGCAGCTGGCCGCCTTGGCCTTGTCGTAGCCACCACTCATGGCTTACTCCAAGACCAATGCGCTTGCTGATGGTGCTTACCGGGCTCCAACGCCAAGACAGGAGGGCCAGTTCAACAAATGGAATGACGCCCTCCGGAAAAAGCGCCTTGCGGGCGTGTGTACGACGATATCTCACTTGGTACTGGGCGTAGTCAGGCTGATACCTAGATCTGTACAACCTATCAGAGATAAAAATTACCTAACTACGTCCTTCATATCCTCTGGCCGTGGGAATTCCATTGGTTTAGGCTGCATATCAAGCGAACCATCACGAAGTTTGTTAAATATAACAAGCCATTTTCTTGCAAATTTTGCCCTCATCATCACGAATGCGGTTTGCTTGTGTATATCATCTAGCTCAAAATATAACCCTGTATATTTATTTGCCTTTGCTTTCGCTTCATCTTCTCTCCTCCCGTTGAGGTAGTTGTCGAAAGTAGTTGCAGCTAAATTTTGAACGGCACCTGAAACTCCACCAGTGTTAAAGGACGTTGAGTGTTCACGATGACTATATCCTTCTTCATAAAATTTTACTTTTAAAATCTTATTAAGTGGATATACAACTGCCCTAGTGGTCTCGGGTTTATCATCATCTCCCTCAACAATCGAAATGGCTTTATTTTCTACATCAACAGCTAGTCCGCTACTTACCTCTCGCGAGTAGTAATCTACTCTTTTCAAGCCTCGTAATGACTCAGCCAAATAATGTTCGAGTGATTTGTTTGATTTTTCTATTATTTTCCTTACCCTGCGGCCATGTATCATGTAAATACAAAAAACCACCATGAAAAACATAAACCACCCAGCTAGCACATTATCATTAGCAATAAAACCATATTTTACAGACAATAGTAGAACTGTCACTCCTGATATAAAGCCACAAACGATATAAACCAATGCATCCCTAACTAACATAGCCTTATAGAGGACTTTTACTTCCGAAGGTGTGATTTTACAAGATGAGATAATGTCCCGAATCATTTCCGCCTCTCTAATGTCTTGCATGAAAAAACATCCCTTATTGTTGATTGAAATTTAAAATAACTATATTAAAAATCAATTTTTATAAAACAATTCCAGCCAAATTCGGCAATGCCAAGTCACTCAGCCCCAGTGAATGCCAAAAAATCAAGCATAACCAGTAACATAACGGTACTAGCCTGACACCAGACCTGAATTCAATAGAGTTCTCGTCAATATAGAGTTCCGGCGTACAGGAAGCTTACTTAGCTACGCTATTAAACAAGAATACCTTTGCAAAAGATAGGGGCCATAAGAGCCCCTTAATAAATTCTGGTCAGTGGCTCACAGAAAGTGCATTCCCGTTTATTATTTTTCCAAAAACATCTTCAACTGCTCTTTTTTTACTCTCTATACAAAGGTGAACGTAACGCTGGGTCGTTATGATTGATTTATGACCGAGAACATCTTTGATCAAGAAAAGTGAAGCCCCACTCATGGCAAGGTAGCTGCCCGTTGTGTGGCGGAGTCCGTGGAACACTAAACCACTGATCTCAGCCTGTTTCAGTGCTGCGTACCAATGCTGGTCGAAATACTTGAAGGGAAACAGATTGTCATCAGGATGAGGGAACAGCCAACCATTACCAATACCACGAAATGTGATCAATTCATTCAAGCAGTCGTCTGTGAGTGGCAGGACTCTGTTTGTACCGTTTTTTGTATCGATTAGGGTAGCTGTCTTATCTTGGAAGTTGATCGCGCTCCAGCGTAGTCCCAGAAGCTCAGACCGACGCGCTCCAGTGCTCACGGCCATCAGCACAAGTAAGTGCAGGCGCTCCCACTGGCTGACCTTGCAAGCTGCTAATAGTCGCTCCAGTTCCTCACGGGATGCGAATCGCTCACGTTGCTGGGCTTCTTTGATTTGCTTTATTTGGCGGGCGGGGTTGTGCTGGCAGTCATAGCGATCGTTGATGAACTCGAACACAGAAGATAGCGCTGACTTGTACCGATTATGGGTAGCCGTAGCCATGCCATCATCAAGCATCGACTGTAAGCACTTTTTAACGTCTTGTTTTGTAATTTTACCGATTAGCTTGTCGGCACCAATCGCACCGACCCACCAATTGAGACGCCCTTTAACGTTAGGGTCTTTTCCGGTGTGCTGATCGAGGTACTCAGCTATGGCGTTTTGGAGGGATAGGGTATTGAGCGTGACATTAGCCAGTGTTCCAGCCAAGTCAGCATTGAGGGTGATGAGTGCCGCAAACTTCTCGGCCTCTTTTTTTAGCCTGAATGTTTTAGATACACGAGAACCCTCCCGCATGAATTCCACACGGTAGGTTTTTCCTTTTGCGCCTTTTCGTTCTTGAACTTTAGCCATTTAACACCTCTTCGCCTAATTGCGCCTAGAATGGTGTCAACTCGCACTGACTAAGTTTTGAACTTTTCTTTTAAAATCAACATTTTAAATGGTGCCCGAGGCCGGAATCGAACCGGCACGACGCGAACGTCGAGGGATTTTAAATCCCTTGTGTCTACCGATTTCACCACTCGGGCACCGCAATCGGTATCAAGCTCGCGTGGCGGGCTTGTCAATATGGAGGCACGTTCCGGAGTCGAACCGGACTAAACGGATTTGCAATCCGCTGCATAACCGCTTTGCTAACGCGCCATGCAAAAGAGAGTTGGCTCTCTATTGTCTGAATTTGGAGCGGGAAACGAGACTCGAACTCGCGACCCCGACCTTGGCAAGGTCGTGCTCTACCAACTGAGCTATTCCCGCATCGGTCTGGCTGACTGCCTGACTACGAGGACGCATTCTAGCGATGTTCCTCGCCCAGTCAACCAGAAATATTTAATTACCTGATCGTTCGGGCATTTTTTGCCCTTTTTGAACAGTTTTAGCGCCTTTGGCCGTTTCCTGCCTCAAATCAGCGGAAACTTCACCTTGCGATGCAGATGACTCACTGGCTGGCGTGGTGGGCCAGATCACCCCAAGCCGCCTTCATGTACTGGAACATCGACCAGAAGGTGAGCACGGTGGCGACATAGAGCATCACATAGGCGAGCCACACCATCCAGACGTTGTATTGCCAGATAAGGCCAGTGAGCGACACCATCTGGATCATGGTCTTCCACTTGCCAATCCAGCTGACCGCCACCGAGGAGCGTTTGCCGAGCTCAGCCATCCACTCACGCAGGGCGGAGATGATGATCTCGCGGCCAATCATGGTCATGGCGGGGATGGTGACCCAGATGGTGTTGTAGTGTTCGACGATAACCACCAGGGCGGCGGCAACCATGATCTTGTCGGCAACCGGGTCAAGGAAGGCGCCAAAAGGGGTGGACTGGTTGAGCTTGCGGGCCAAATAGCCATCAAACCAGTCGGTGGCAGCGGCCAGAATAAAGATGATGGCGGCAGCCAGATAGGACCATTGATAAGGCAGATAGAACAGGATGACGAAGACGGGAATGAGCAAAATCCGGAAAAACGTCAACAGGTTAGGTATGTTTGTCATTATTTTCAGCCACTTCTTGTACGTCGCTATATAGTGCGCCAAAGCCGATTTGCGATGCAACCGCACTGGCGCCCGTCTTGGTCTTTTTAATCCATCACTCTTCTCAAAATGCGGGGGCCATTATGGCATTTACGGCCCCCCCGCGTCACGGCTCTTGTGCATCAAGGGGTTAGCGATGTTGTCATACCGCTAACCCTGCTCAGGCGCTGTGCAAGCTATCGTGAATGGTCTGGGCCAGCTCCTGACTGATGCCGGGCACCTTGGCCAGTTCATCCACGCTCGCCTTTTTGACCTCCTGCAAGCCGCCCAGATATTTGAGCAGCGCCTGCCGCCGTTTCGGCCCCACCCCCGGAATGTCCTCCAGGGTGCTGCTGGTGCGGGCCTTGGCACGCCGCGCCCGGTGGCCGGTAATGGCAAAACGGTGGGATTCATCACGAATATGCTGAATAAGGTGCAAAGCGGGCATATCTGCCGGTAAATGCAGCTCTTCGTGGCTCTCCCCCATGATGAGCGTTTCCAACCCTGCCTTGCGAGTCACCCCCTTGGCAATCCCCACCAGCAGCGGATATTTGCCGCCGAGGAACTCCAGCTGACGGGCCAGGATCTCTTCGGCGCGGCGCAACTGGCCGAGGCCACCGTCGATAAACAGCACGTCCGGCACCTTGTCCGGCTCCTGCTGCTTGCCAAAGCGGCGCTCCAGCGCCTGCTCCATCGCTGCGTAGTCATCACCGCCGGTGATGCCGTCGATATTAAAACGACGATATTCCGATGAGAGCGGCCCCTCCCGGTTGAACACCACGCAAGAAGCCACCGTGCGCTCCCCCATGGTGTGGGAGATATCGAAACACTCCATGCGGGCGATGGGGCGCTCCAGCTCCAGCAGCTCTTCCAGCTGGTCGTAGCGGGCGGTGATGGTGCTCTTGTGAGCCAGCCGCGAGCGCAGCGCCGTCTCGGCGTTGATAGAGGCGAGCTTGATAAAGCGGGCCCGTTCGGCGCGGGTACGGCTCACCACCCGCACCTTGTAGCCTGCGGTCTGGCTCAGGGTCTCGGCGATGACGCTCTCGTCCTCAAGGGCCACATCGAGCAGCACCTCGCTCGGGATCTGCCGCCCCCCCTGCCCCGACAGATAGAACTGCAGCAGGAAGGATTGCACCACCTCATCGAGCTGGGTATCGGCCGGCACTTTCGGGAAGTAGCTGCGCGAACCCAGCACCTTGCCCTGACGGATAAAGAGCACGTGGATGCAGGCAGCGCCTTGTTCGAAGGAAACCCCCACCACGTCCAGCTCGTCCAGTACGTTGCCGCTCACCGACTGCTGCTCGGTGACCCGGCGCAGCGCCAGGATCTGATCCCGATAGCGGGCCGCCTCTTCAAAGCGCAGATCGCCGCTGGCGGACTCCATCTTGCCCACCAGTTCGCCAATCACCTGCTGGTTCTTGCCCGCCAGAAACAGCTTGGCCAGCGCCACCTGCTGGGCATATTCGGCCTCACTCACCAGCCCGGGCACGCAAGGGCCGGCGCAGCGTTTGAGCTGATAGAGCAGACACGGGCGGGTACGGTTGGCATAGACTGCATCCTCGCACTGACGCACCGGAAAAATTTTCTGCATCAGGTGCAAGCTCTCGCGCACCGCGCCGCCGGAAGGGTATGGGCCGAAGTACTCCCCCTTCACCTTGCGGGCGCCACGATGGACGCCGATGCGCGGATGCTGGTGCGCGGTGATGATGATCCAGGGGTAGGATTTGTCGTCCCGCAGCAGCACGTTGTAGCGGGGCTGGAACTGCTTGATCAGGTTGTGCTCGAGGATCAGCGCCTCGGTCTCGGTGTGGGTGACGGTGACCTGAATATCGGCGATCTGGCGCACCAGTGTACGGGTCTTGATGCTGTCGACGTTGGTGCGAAAGTAGGAGGCGAGCCGCTTTTTCAGATCCTTGGCCTTGCCCACATAGATCACGGTGCCACCGCTGTCATACATACGGTAGACGCCGCTCTGGTGGGTGACGGCGCTCAGAAACGCCTTGCTGTCGAAGAGAGGTTCGGGGGAGAGGGTCATCAGCTACTCGGCTCACACAAAGGCAACAATTGACGGGCAGCGCATACTGCTCCCGCACGACAAAAAGCAAAAAGGCGGCACTTGCCGCCTTTGTGACCACACGCCACCCGATTAGAGGGTATCGGCATCCAGCATGCCATAGCGAATGGCCAGATGGGTCAGCTCCACATCACCGTTGATCCCCAGCTTGCTGAACAGACGATAGCGGTAGCTGTTGACCGTCTTCGGGCTCAGGTTGAGCTGCTCGGAGATATCGGTCACCTTCTGCCCCTTGGTGATCATCATCATGATCTGCAGCTCGCGCTCGGAGAGGGACTTGAAGGGATTCTCGTCAGCAGAAGCAAACTGGCTAAGGGCCATCTGCTGGGCAATCTCGGGGGAGATGTAACGCTGACCGGAGTGGACCAGCCGGATCGCCTGGATCATCTCGTCGGGGCCAGCACCCTTGGTCAGATAACCGGCGGCACCTGCCTGCATCACCTTGGTAGGGAACGGATTTTCTGAGTGGATGGTCAGCACTATAATGCGCACATCGGGGCGGATCCGCAGAATTTTGCGGGTCGCTTCCAGACCGCCAATACCCGGCATGTTCATATCCATCAGGATCACATCCGGATGGTGTTGGCGACAGAAAGTGACTGCGGTCTCGCCACTCTGTGCCTCGCCCACCACCTTGATCCCGCGCACATCTTCCAGAATGCGTCTTATCCCTGTACGCACCAGCTCATGATCATCGACCAGGAATACATTTATCACCCAAACACCCCGTATTATCTTGTTTTAGCCGCCCGGTTAGGGTTAACAGGGCGTCTTGCATCATAACCAAACTCGCCGCTTTGGCAAACCATGTGCGCCAAAAGTTTGAAAAAAGTAGTAATTGGTGTTTAAAATCAAATAATTATATAAGATTTCAAAACAAAAAACGGCATCTTGCGATGCCGTTTTTTGTGACGTTGGTGCAGTGGCCATCACTTGGCCAAAAACGCGCGCACCTTCTCCAGATCGGCCTGGGTATCCACCCCGACCGGCGGCGCTTCATGGGCCTGGGCGACGTGGATCTTCTCCCCGTACCAGAGCACCCGCAGCTGCTCCAGCGCCTCGACCTGCTCCAGTACGCTTGGAGCCCAGTCTACATAACGCTGGATAAAGCCGGCGCGGTAGGCGTAGATGCCGATATGACGCTGGTAGTGGTCACCAATCTGCTCGTGGCTCCCAGCAATGCGATCACTGGCAGCAAAGCGATCCCTGTCCCAGGGAATGCAAGCGCGACTGAAGTAGAGGGCGTAACCATCCTTGTCAGTCACTACTTTCACTGCATTCGGGTTGAATGCCTCGTCGGCATCCTGGATCGGCACCGACAGGGTCGCCATCGGCGCCGTGGCGGCAGCCAGATTGTCTGCCACCTGACGAATGATGGCAGGCGGAATGAGCGGCTCATCTCCCTGCACATTGACGATGATGGTATCGGCGGCAAAACCGCAGTGACGGCACACCTCGGCCAGTCGTTCAGTACCGGACTGGTGATCCGCTGAGGTCATGCACACCTCGACGCCTGTACTGTGCAATGCCTGCTGTACCCTGGCATCGTCAGTGGCAACGATCACCCGATCTGCGCCCGATTGCAGGGCTTTTTCCACCACGTGCTGCACCATGGGCTTGCCATGGATATCCGCCAGCGGTTTGCCCGGCAGACGGGTTGACGCATAGCGGGCAGGAATAACGACGACGAAACTCATGACGGCAGCTCGTCACTGCTGAGCTGCCGGGCACGGTTCTCCAGCAGCACCGGGATCCCCTCCTCCAGCGGATAGGCCAGCTTGTCAAAGCGGCAGACCAGCTCATGAACCGCTTTGTTGTAGTGCAGCTTACCCTTGCAGACCGGGCAGGCGATGATGTCGAGCAACTTGATGTCCAAAGCCAAAACGATACTCCTTCAACGATGTCGCGCTGGCGGATTTATCACGCCAGCGATGGATGTCGAGCAACCAGATATTCCATGCGGGACCTATCAAGCCCCTGCTCCCCCGCCAAGGCGGGAGAGATTAATTGTGCACCTTGGCCGCACCCTTCCCCTTTACCCCGAGCTTGTGCAACAGGGTGTCGAGCAGGGAGGTGGGCAACTCGGCACTGACTGGCAGATACCACCAGTTTTCGAGGGCAAACGGGCGGCACTTGACCGCATCCTTCTCGGTCATCAGCAGCGGCTTGCTGGCAAAGCGCCCCACCAGCTCATCCCGATCGAAAGGGTGATGATCGCCGTAGGCTGCCTGCTGATCCAGCTGATAGCCGAGCCCTTCCAGGGTGGCAAAGAAGCGGGGCGGATGACCGATCCCCGCCAGCGCATCGACGGGCCCTGCGAGAGGGGCTGCCAGCGGTGCATCATCGCATACCCGACGCGGCACGTCGGCGACCAGTTGCATGGGGTACTCCCCCTTGCCCGACTCGCCGCCGTTGCAGATGATGGCGTCCACCCGTTTGAGCCGGGTGACCGGCTCGCGCAGCGGCCCCATCGGCAGCAAGCAGACGTTACCGAAACGGCGCGCTCCGTCCACCACCACCAGCTCGATGTCGCGGGCCAGTGCATAGTGCTGCAGGCCATCGTCGGTGATGATGATGTCCACTTCGCCGCTCTGCTCCAGCAAGCGCACCGCATCGGCCCGTTTCGGGGCCACCACCACCGGGCAGCCGCAGCGCCGGGCAATCAGCACAGGCTCATCACCTGCTTGCCCCGTGGTGCTGGCGGCATCGAGCCGGTACGGGTAATGGGGCGCCTTGCCACCATAACCACGGCTCACCACCCCGGGGCGATAGCCGCGGGCCTGCAGTTGCTCCACCAGCCAGACCACCACCGGGGTCTTGCCGTTGCCCCCCACCGAGATATTGCCCACCACGATCACCGGCAAGGAGGAGCGATACCCCGTTAGCCAGCCATGGCGATAGGCATAACGGCGGGTGCCGCTGATGATGGCAAACAGCAGGGCAAAGGGGGCCAGCAACCAGCGCCAGCCACTGTTACCGTACCAGAGCTTTTGCAACATTAGCCCTGGGTTCCCTGCGCATGGTTACCAAACTGAATGGCGCGCAGCTGGGCATAGGTGCCGCGCTGCTCCATCAATGCGGCGTGGTTACCACGCTCGACGATATGGCCTTCGTCGATCACCAGGATCTCGTCCGCCTTCTCGATGGTGGAGAGGCGGTGGGCGATCACCAGCGAGGTACGGGCCTTGCAAAGCTCGTCGATGGCAGCCTGAATGTGGCGCTCGGACTCGGTATCGAGGGCCGAGGTGGCTTCATCCAGCAGCAGAACCGGCGCATCGCGCAGCAGAGCACGGGCAATGGCAACCCGCTGGCGCTGACCACCAGAGAGGGATGCACCGTTCTCGCCAACCACGGTGTCGTACCCCAGCGGCATCTTGCTGACGAACTCGTCGGCATGGGCGATGCGCGCAGCCTGGACGATCTGGTCGCGGCTGTATTGCTCTTCTGCGGCGTAGGCGATGTTGCTCGCCACCGTGTCATTGAACAGGTGAACATGCTGGGAGACCAGTGCGTACTGCTTGCGCAGCTCGCTCAACTTGTATTCGCGGATATTGATGCCGTCCAGCAGGATCTCGCCCTGATCGATGTCGTAGAAGCGGGTCAACAGGCTGGCAATGGTACTCTTGCCAGAGCCGGAACGGCCCACCAGCGCCACCGACTTACCCGCCTCCACCTTGAAGCTGACGTTGTGCAGCGCCGGGGTGTCCTTGGTCGGATAGGTGAAGGTGACGTTGCGAAACTCGATCTCGCCGCGGGCGCGATCCAGAGTGCGGGTGCCGGTATCCTGCTCCGGCTCGGTGTCGAGCAGGCCAAACAGACTGTGGCAGGCGGTAATGGCGCGCTGGAACTGGTTGTTGACGTCGGTCAGGCTTTTCAGCGGCTTGAGCAGCATCATCATGGAGGTGATCATGACGGTGAAGGTACCGGCAGTCAGCTCGCTGCGCACACTGTCGATGGTAGCTACATAGAGGAAGGCGGCCAGCGCGATGGAGGCAACCATCTGCACCACCGGGCTGCCGATGGCATCGGCGGCGACCATCTTCATGGTCTGCTGGCGCATGTTGTTGCTGACCCGGAAGAAGCGCTTCTCTTCCACCTTCTGGCCACCAAACATCAGCACCTCTTTATGCCCTTTAAGCATCTGCTCGGTGGAGGTGGTGATATCCCCCACCGCCTGCTGGATGTGACGGCTGATCTGGCGGAAACGACGGCTGATAAGGCCGATAATGACCCCCACCAGCGGGCCAACCACCAAAAAGATCACCGACAGCTGCCAGGAGTGCCAGAACATCAGGCCAAGCAGGCCGACTACGGTCGCCCCTTCCCGCACCAGGGTCACCAGCGTGGTGCTCGCCGCCGAGGAGACCTGGCTGGCGTCATAGGTCACTTTGGAGAGCAGGTGACCGGTGTTCTGACGGTCGAAGAAGCTCATCGGCATCGCCACCATGTGATTGAACACCTGCTGTTGCAGACGCATCACCACATGGTTGCCGACCCAGGCCATGCAGTAGTTGGAGAGAAAGTTCGCGACACCGCGCAGGGCCACGATGCCGAGAACAAAGAAGGGCATCCATTTCAAGACGGTGCTGTCGTTGCCATTGATGCCCTGATCGATCAGCGGCTTGATGGAGTAGACAAATGTGGTATCCACGGCGGCGTAGCCCAGCATCCCGATGATGCCACCGACCAGACCCAGCTTGCGATCACGGACATAACCGAGCAGGCGTTTGAATACTGGCCAACTCTCTTGTGAGGTTTCTTGTTGCATGAATAGCCGTTAGTAATGGAAATGACGGGCTATTCTAGCCAAAGCGCAGGATTACACCAAGCATCACCACTGATATCACCCCCATAGAGAATCAATCGAACACAGAAATGGCGCTTTATCGCTCACGACAATGCCCGGTGTCTACCCAGCACCACTCCCCATATCGCCAGCATCCACGGTGGCATTGAACAATTATCGACCTGGCCACACGCTCGGGCGCCACCATTCGCCACTGCGCCGGTACCAGGGGCCCTGCTCACGTTCAGCCGTCACCCGCAGCCCCTCTGCCCGCGGCTCGACCAACACGCTCCCTTGACGGCCGGTTATCCACTGACGAGCAGGCTGATAACGGGTCACCACCTCAGTACGGGGAAAACTCCATCGGTTCATAAAGCCGGCACTGTGGATCACATCCTGTGCAGCCACCGCAGCAACAAACGGGGGGGTGGAGGAGGTTCGGCTGCCATGATGGGGACTCACCAGCAGGGTGCTGGCCAGCCCCTCCCCTTCCAGCGCCACCAGTCGCTGCTCTGCCTGCCGCTCGATATCGCCACTGAGCAATACGCTGTGCTCCCCATCGCTGATACGCACTACGCAACTGTCGTTGTTGCGTCCACTACCAGAGTGTTCAGGCCACAACACCGCGAAGGTCAGACCTTGCCAATGCCACTGCTGCCCGCGCTGGCAGAGGGTGGTTGTGCTATCAAAGGGATAGGAGGAAATTTCGTTGCGCACGGTCAGAATACTCAGCAACCGCTGGCGATTACCGGCATGATCCCGATCCTTGTGGCTAATGATTAAATGGTCGATCACCCGGATCCCGAGGTGGTTCAACTGAGGCAGGATCACCGTATCGGCCATGTTGTAGCCACCCGGAAAACGATCACCGGTATCATAGAGGATGGCACGATCCCCCTTGCTGAGCAGTACCGCCAGCCCCTGCCCCACATCCAGCACCCGCAGTTGCCAGCGGGCAGGCGTTGGCCAGAGCGCCAACAACAGCGCACACAGACCCGGTAGCAACAGCCAACGTGCCGGGCGCCACTGCGCGGCGAACCAGAGCAGCAACAGCAGGGTGCAGAGCGGCAGCCACCAGCCGGGCAGTGGCCACCACAGTTGCAACTGGTCGGCCAACCAGTTCAGAAGCGACAACACCCATCCCAACCCCTGATCTGCCAGCCAGAACAGGAGATGGGAGAGCGCACCCGAAAATGGCGTCAGCAGCACACCGCTCAACGCCAGCGGAATGATGGCAATACAAAATAACGGCATTGCCAGCAAGTTGATCACCATGGCGAGCGGTGCGATGCCGCCGAATAATGCGAGCTGTAGTGGCAACAGGCCAAGCAGTAACCAGAGCTGGATCTGCCAGAGTGCTGGCTTGTCATGTAGGTACCCCACCAGCAGCAGGATGGCCACCGCCAGAAACGAGAGCCAGAATCCTGCTGAATAGAGGGCAAAGGGATCCCACAGGGTCAACACCACAAAGGCCCATAACCAGACCCGGTACGCCGGCCACTCCCGCCTGCGCCAGCGCAGCACGCTCCATACCAGCACCATGATGAGTGCTCGCTCGGTTGCAATGGCAAAACCGGCCAGCCAGCTGTAGGTGACCGCAAAGAGCAGAGACACGCAGATGGCACTGCGCCACCCGACGATCCGGCCAAGCCACCAGCCGAGCACCGCAACCAAGGCAATATGCTGCCCGGAGATCGCAATAATATGGGTAAGGCCACCACCACGAAACAGGGCCCACTGGTGATCGCTGATCCCGCCACGCTCACCAAAGGTAAGCGCAGCCAGCAGGGGGGCATGGGCCAATCCTTGCCAACTGTTGCCAGCCTTTACCAACCAGCGTTCACGCAAACCGGGAGGGACGCTCTCTATTTCGATGAGCCGACGCAGATTGCCGGTCGCAGTGATCCCCTTGCCCAGCAGCAAACGCCGCCCATCCAGTCCCGCCTCGTTGGCAAGGCCATGGGCAGGTTTGAGCGAACTTACCAGGGTGACCTGGCTGCCCATGGTCATGGCGGGTAACGCCTGATAGGCATTGACCCGGATCAGGGGCTCAGGTGTCACCGATTGCCCATCGAGCGTCCTCACTCGCAGCAACAGTCGCACAAATTTATCCCCCTCGGGCTCCGCACTTTGCAACTGTGCGGTTATCATGTGGCTGGTCTGATCGCCTAACCGCTCCAGCCAAGCCAGTCGATAGGCAATATTTGCCTGCATCCAGAGGATGCCAAGCAGGAGAAACAACCACCGCCAGGCACGGTAATATACAAGGGGGATCAGCAGGGACAGCAACAGCCCCCCCCATGCAAGTGAAGGTAACCATGGCCAGAGCAGTGAGGAGCTTGCCCCCAGGGCAAACGACAACAGACGCAGATCCATGGAGCAAGTATTTAGCAAGGTTTCAATATGCCCAAACGACTCATACAACGCTGGATGCCAGATCAGCAAACTTTGAAAGAACACAAGCACTTGCGGCTGTTCGGCAAACTGCTACTCGATGCCAACCTCTGGCACCTCAACCGCCGCTCAGCCGCCGGGGCATTTGCAGTGGGCCTCTTTATGGCCTGGATCCCGGTCCCTTTCCAGATGGTACTGGCCGCCGGTGGCGCCATCCTGTGTCGGGTCAATCTGCCCCTCTCGGTGGCGCTGGTCTGGATCTCCAACCCGCTCACCATGCCTGCGCTTTTTTACGGTGCCTATCTACTGGGCTGTATGCTACTGGGGCACACTTCCGAACAAATTGACATCGAATTTAGCTGGCATTGGCTCGCTTCAGTCTTCGAAACCATAGCTCCCCCTCTGCTACTGGGGTCTCTGGTCATGGCCATGCTTAGCTCCCTGCTCGGCTATGCCATGATCCGCTCCGTCTGGCGTCTTAGCACTGTGCGCCAGTGGCAAAAACGCAAGATAAACCGGCCATGATGAGTCGCTGGCTTGCCCGCTGCAAACTCGATCCCGACAGCCTGCGCCAACAGAAGTGGTTCGCCCTGTTTGGTGAGCGCCTGCTGGCCCCAGCCCTCTGGCAAGGGGGCACCCGCGCCCTGAGCGGCGCCGTAGCCGCCGGGATCTTCGCCTGCTGGTTCCCCATCCCGATGCACTCGCTGATCGCAGTCGGTCTGGCACTGGCATTCAGCCTCAATCTGCCGCTGGCGCTGCTGGCGGTCTGGTTCAACAATCCGCTGACTTTGCCGTTCATGTATCTCTACGCCTATCGCACCGGGTGTCTGGTACTGCACCAGACGCCGGAGCCTTTCCAGCTCAGCTGGACCCTCCACTGGCTGGAGCAGGAAGCGGCGACCCTGGTGCCTCCGTTCCTGCTCGGCAGCCTGCTGCTGGCAGTGTTGACCGCCCTGAGCGGCGGTCTCCTGACTGCATTGCTGCTGCAGCTGCGCAAACTGTGGCAAGGTGTCCGCACCCCCTGAGTGGCCTTACCATTGTCTGGCGATCTGCTGTTGGCGATCAAAAAAGCCCGCCACCTTGGTGACGGGCTTTTTCATCCCATTGGGCCGCATAGTGCCAGTGCACAAGCGATGGGATTACAACACCTTGGCGATGGCCTCGCACAGGGGATCAATGTTGGCGCGGGTAATTCCGGCCACGCTGATCCGGCCGGAGCCAACGATATAGATGGCAAATTCACTCTTGAGCAGCTCAACCTGATCCTTGGAGAGGCCGGAGAAGGAGAACATGCCGTTCTGCTCGCGGATAAAGCTGAAGTCCTGACTCACGCCGAGGGCAGCCAGCTTCTCGACCAGCAGCTCGCGCATCTCGCGGATCCGCACCCGCATGGCGGCCACTTCTTCGACCCACTCGGCATAGAGAGCCGGATCGCTCACCACAGCGGTGACCACAGCAGCACCATGTGATGGCGGATTGGAGTAGTTGGCACGGATCACGGTCTTGACCTGGGTGAAGGCCACATCGGCGATCTCCTTGGTCGCGCTGACCAGGGTGAAGGCGCCGACCCGCTCGTTGTAGAGGCCGAAGTTCTTGGAGAAAGAGCTCGCCACCAGCAGCTCGTCATGGCACTCGGCGAAGATGCGCAGGCCTTCGGCATCCTCTTCAATACCACGGGCAAAACCCTGATAGGCGAAGTCAAACAGCGGCAACCAGCCGGCGGCAGCACTCTGCTTGGCCAGCGCTCGCCACTGATCGCTAGTGGGGTCGATACCGGTCGGGTTGTGGCAGCAGCCGTGCAACAGTACCAGATCGCCCGCTTGCGCCTCAGCCAGAGACGTTTGCATGGCGGCAAAATCGAGACCTTTGGTCGCCGCATCGTAGTACTTGTACCACTTGACGGTCAGGCCCGCGGCCTGGAATACGCTGACATGGTTGGCCCAGGTGGGGTCGGAGATCCAGATGGTCTTGGCCAGACCGTTGCGCACCACGAATTCAGCCGCGATACGCAGGGCACCGGTGCCGCCCGGCGCTTGCGCAGTCTTGGCGCGGCCGCTGGCAACCAGCGCGGAATGCTGCCCGAACAGCAGTTGCTGCACGATGCGGCCATATTCGATATTGCCTTCAATACCGAGGTAGTTCTTGGTCTTCTCGTCGGTCAGCAGCTTCTGCTCGGCTTTCTTGACACAGTGAAGAATGGGGGTGGCACCGGACTCATCCTTGTAGATCCCTACGCCCAGATTGATTTTGTGGCTGCGAGAGTCAGCACGGAAGGCTTCGGTCAGGCCCAGGATCGGATCCGCTGGGGCGGCAACAACCTTTTCAAACATGGTATTCCCTGTATTCCGTTGAGTTCGTTGGGTGGCAAAGCGGCTTGATAAACAAAAGCGCTCATCTGGCGAGCGCTTCGTCACCTCTTTATATCACCGTGTTCAATGGGGGAAAACCGCTTTTTGGCTCGCTTTCAGGCCAATTTCAACCAACGGCATGCCACGCTGGTGCCAGCGCGCACACCTCGGCCGACAAGCCACCATTGGACTCAACCAAACCGCTACAAACTGCTAACAATGACTTGGGGATCCGGCTCGGCTCCCAGTGCCGAGCCTCAGTCAAAGGCTGGGCATACGCGCTGAGGATGGGGGCCAGATCACGGGGCAACCACCAGCTGGCCGGACGACCTAGCCGCTGGGCCAGCGCCTGCAGCCGATCCACCCCGGCAGGGTCGAGGGCGGTGAGATGACTCCACAGCACATTGGGTGGCAGCGCCGCCACCACCTGCTGCAAGGCCAGAGGAGCCGATGGTGGAGCCCATACCAGCAAGATGCCGGGCTCAAGAGGTAACTCGGCAAAGGCACCAACGCTGTCGGTGGTGATCACCCGCTCGATACTCCCCTGCCCCCACAGGATCTTGCCAAGCCCCGCCAGGGTGCGCTCGGGTAGGGCTATCTCTCCCAGCGCCTGCAGCCAGGGGGCCGCGTCGATCAGGGTGCCGCCGCTGAAAAAGAGGCTGAACGGCTGGGCGGCGCGCAAGCGCAACAGCTGATCGGCACAGAGCCGAATGCCCTTATCCTCGAAATCGATCTGCTCGTTGGGGGTGAAGTTCACTTCTGACTTATGATAGAGCGCCGCCAGCACCCGCTCGTTGACCAGCTCTCCCAATTGCCAGCCCTGAGCATGCAACCACTCCTCGGGCTCGGGGGGAGCGGTGGCGATCTCGGCCAGCATCAGCTCGCGGGTGAGATAGCGCCGTCCGGCCGGTGTCAGCTCATAGCAGTGGTTGCCATGGGCCAGCAGTAATTGATTATCCCTGAGCAAGCCCACCAGCGGCTGCCACTGGCGGCCACGGATCACCACGGGCGAATGACTCAGCAACTGCTGCGCCAGCGCCCGCCATTCGGGGTGACTAAAGTCGATCAATGGCAACCCATCCCTATGTACGTTCCATCGGATAAACAGCCTGGAAAGGTACCGTTACCGAGCGATGACGCCAAGCCTGCCGCGCCAATTACGTGACCTTGCTCCCTGCAATTCTCCCCAAACAGCAGAGCCCACCATGGGGTGGGCTCTGCCTTGGATAACACGCGACGTTTATTCGATATTGAGGCACAGCTCAGCGTCGTGCCACCCCAGTGGCAAGGTCAGCAGCTGATCGATCAGCTCCCGGCGATCTGATTTCTCCAGATAGGCGAGATAGAGCGGACGGCTCAGTGGCTGGCCCCCCTCCACCAGATGGAGCGCCCCCTTCTCGAGGAAAGGGCTGACCATCCGCCGTGGCAGATAGGCGGCACCACCGTTGGCCAGCACAAACTGCAATGCCATGCTGGCGGAGCTGGAGTGCAGCACCGGGGTCTTTTGCAAGCTCTGCAAGCGGCTGGGCTGCGGCTCGAAGCTGGTGCCCCAGTCGAGGTGGATATGCGGCATCTGCATCAGGTTATCGGCATTGGCCACCGGATCCCGGCTCACCAGCTCGAACACCAGCTCACCGATAGGATGCAGGGCGATCTCGTCGATCTTGGTGGGCTCGGAAAGCAACGCCAGGTCGAGGGAACGCTCCAGCAACTGGCGGCAGAGGTGCTCGCGGGAGGCCGTTTCCAGCCGTACCGCCAAACCGGGCGCCAGTGCATAGATATGGTTGAGCCAGTCGTTGAAATCGAGCTCCCAGAACACCGCTGGCGCACCGATGGCCAACTGCTGGCTGAATCCCGGTGAGAGCGCTACATCCTGCTTGGCTCGACCAAGGGTATGCAAGATGGCGTCTGCATAGGGCAGCAGACGCTCACCGGAGGCAGTCAGACGGATGTTGTTGCGATGACGGGCAAACAGACTGACACCCAGTTGCTGCTCGAGCTGGCGGATCCGGAAACTCACCGCCGACTGGGTCAGGTAGAGATTTTCAGCAGCCCGGCCAAAATGCCGGGTCTTGCTCACCTCGATAAAAGTCCGAAGCAGCTCGGTATCCATTAATCGATGGACTCGTCACTGCCACCACCGCTGCCACCACCAACGTCAAAGCTGGCACCGCCACCGCTACTCTCTTCGCTGGCACCACCAACGATGGTGCAGAGGCGATGAACACGCTTGGGCCCAATCACCTTGAGATACTTGAACCACACCTTGGCGTGAGGGTTGGCACCGGCCGCACCGGACTTGATCTGCTCGACGAAGGCGGACTCCACATCGTCACGGGGTGCCTGAGTCCCCTGATAAAGTGCCAACATGGCAGTACCATACTTTTCCAGACTGTCCGCTTCGGCCACAGTGAATTCACCACTGCGACGCAGGCCACGGGGAAAATGTTTGAAGTCGTTGAAACGCTTGTCTGATTCGAAGCTCATAGTGCTCTTTTTTCTGGTTAGTTTGACCTTTGCGGGCAAGTATCATCAGGCCATCGCCGAGTGCAAAATCAATTTTCTCACTATGTTAATAAATATCTTTTATCGAACTAAGTTTGCCCCATCGCTGACGCCGATTTTGTGGCATAACACACAAAAAACGTTGATAAATAATAAACTTATGTAAACGTGCAGCCAATTTTCACGTCACTTTTTGGACTGTGCAGGCAAAAATAAAGCGCCATACGGCGCTTTATTTATCACATCAGGTGAACCAGCTGAACCCTTGGTTCAAACATGCTTACTCAATCATGGCCGGTTGGGCCAGGTTGTCGGCACGCCACAGACGGTAGCGCACTTCATACTCCTGCGGTACGTAGATCACGAACGGCAGTTTTGAGTTGTAGTTCACGAAGAAGCCCTGACCGTAGATCTGGACGAAGGTCTCTTTCTGCTGGTTATCCGGGCACATCATCAGGGTGCTGATGGGGTCGGAGACTTTGCCCAGTTTCAGGTAGTTGTAGCCCCAGCCTTTGACGCTGTGCTGTTCCAGGTTGCCTGCAAAACGCGGTACGTTGCAATCAACCATCATCTTTTTGCCGACCTGCAGCTCGACCATCATGTCGGCTTCTTTCTCGACTTCAGGCAGGCGGATCACCACACGTTCCTGATTCACGTCAGCGGCTGGGAACATGCTGATATCAAATTTTTTAGGCTCGGCGGCGAAGGCATGGCCACCCAGCAACAAGGCGCCCAGCAGGCTAAAACGCAATACGGTTTTCATCTGTACCTCATGGGGTTGGTTCAACGCCGCTAGACTAACCGCTCTGCCGATTTCATGCCAGCGATCTGCCATGTAAAAAGTGCGTAAAATGATATAGATCCGGCATACCATGACGTGATCTGGCTATTTTCTGACAGGGCGCATATGCCCGTTGCAGGAACCTCAAACAAAAAACGAGGCCAATTGGCCTCGCATTGCATTCAAATGGCACCAAAGTACTAGTTGGCCGCCTCTTCATGGGCCTTGATGACGGCCACCGCCTTGTCGGGGAAGTCGCTGAACACCCCGTCCACATCAGCCTGATAGAGGAAGATGTTAAGGAGATCGGTGAAATCCTTGGCATAGGCCGGGATCTGCCCCTCATCCTGACGGAAGGTATAGGGATGCACTTTCAGCCCCGCCGCGTGGGCCTCTTTCACCATGTTGCTGAACACAGGCTTGCCCGGGGTGCCGGGCTCGGTGACGATCATCGGCTTCCACGGACCGATCCCTTCGGCATAGGTGGCGATGGTTTTCATCGCCCCCGGCTTGAACATCCAGTCATAGCTGTAAGGGATCGCCTTGCCCTTGGCGTCATAGACCATGGTCTCGTTCCAGTCGGTCTCGGCCATCAGTTGCACCAGTTTCAGATCCATGCCCATGGCGGGCATCAGCTCGCTGTTGATACGCTTGAGCTCGTTGGCATCGAAGCACTGCAGATAGACCTTGTCATCCTTGCTGGTGTAGCCGTACTCCTTGAGCACCTTCAGCACCGCCTTGGAGATATCCTTGCCTTCGTGACGGAACAGCCAGGGGGCCTTGATCTCCGGGTAGATCCCGATGTTCTTGCCGGTGCTCTTGTTGAGCCCCTGGATCATCTCGATCTCCTCCTGGAAGGTGTGGATCTTGAAGTCTGACTGCCAGAGCGGGAAACGGGCCGGATAGACCGGCACCTGCTTGCCATCCACCAGCTGGAACGGCTCGGTCATGCGCAGGGAACGCACCTCGTCCAGGGTGAAATCCACCACATAGTAACGGCCGTCCGGACGGGCACGGCCGGGGAAGCGCGCCGCCACATCGGTGATGCCATCGAGGAAGTGATCGTGCATCACCACCAGTTGGTCATCCTTGGTCATCACCAGATCCTGCTCCAGATAGTCGGCCCCCATACCATAGGCCAGCGCCTTGGATGCCAGGGTATGCTCCGGCAGGTAGCCGGAGGCACCACGGTGGGCAATTACCACCTTGCCTTCATCGGCAGCAAACAGGGGGAATGAGAGGGATGCCCCAAGGCTCAAGGCGATGAGGGAAACGGCGAGTTTTTTCATATGTGATGCTCTTTATTATTGTGTGTAGGTAATTGTTCTATCAGAGATTTGTTTCATATTTACGGTGGCAAGCGGTGGGCAGTAGCGCACTGCCCACCGTCACTCATCAGCTCGCCTTGCGCAGAGCCTGATGGTGTTGGTCGAGCCAGATCTGCAACATCTGCTGCTCTGACTCGTTCAGGCGCAGCCCCAGCTTGCTGCGGCGCCAGAGGATATCGTCCAGTGAACAGGCCCACTCCCGCTCGATGAGATAGCGCACTTCCGACTCGTAGAGGCCGCCACCGAAGTGAATGCCGCGGTTCTCTTGTAGCCAGAAGCGGGCATGGGCGCCATAAGCTTCGGCAATACGCAGGGCGTTGCGATCGTCGAGCCAGTCAAACTCCAGCGCAAAAGCGCGGGCCAACTCGCGTATCGAGCAGTCAAACTCACCGCCGGGCAGACGGCTGGCGGCCGTCCAGTCATCCCCCATCTGGCTGAACCAGGGTTTGAGCTTGTTGCAGGCGGCCTGCGCCAGCTTGCGATAGGTGGTGAGCTTGCCGCCAAATACCGAGAGCAGCGGCGCACCGTCCGATTCGCCAGAGAGTTCGAGGGTGTAGTCGCGGGTCACCGCCTGCGGTGAATCTGACTCGTCGTCACAGAGCGGGCGCACCCCGGCATAGGTCCAGATCACCTCTTTGGGGGCAATCTGGCGGGTGAAGTGGGCATTGACCACCTTGCACAGGTAATTGATCTCGGCCTCGCTGATCTTCGCTTCCCGCGGGCTGCCGTGGTGCTCCACATCGGTGGTGCCGATGAGGGAGTAGTCCTGCTGATAAGGGATGACGAAGACGATACGGTTGTCCTCGTTTTGCAGGATATAAGCCTCTTCGCGCTCATGGATGCGCGGCACTATCATGTGGCTGCCTTTAATAAGGCGAATACCACGGGGGGATTTCTCGTGCAGGCTCTCGTCATAGAAGGTCTTGACCCAGGGGCCCGCCGCATTGACCAGACCACGGCAGCTGACGCTGAACTGCTCGCCCCCTTCCCGCTCCAGAGTGAGCGTCCAGTGTTTGGATCCACGCACCGCCTTGACGCAACGGGTGCGGGTCTGCACATCGGCCCCCTTGTCCCGCGCCATCATGGCATTGAGCACCACCAACCGGGCATCATCGACCCAGGCATCCGAATACTCGAACCCCTTGCTGATCCCCGCGGTCAAGCCATCTTGCGGCAGGAAGCGCACGCCACAGCTGCCCTTGAGTTTGTCGCGCTTTGCCAGGTTGTCATAGAGGAAGAGGCCGGCGCGGATCATCCAGGCAGGACGCAGGTGGGGACGGTGTGGCAGGCGAAAACGCATGGGACGGGCGATGTGAGGCGCCATACCGAGCAGCACCTCCCGCTCCGCCAGCGCCTCTTTCACCAATCGGAATTCGTAATGTTCGAGATAGCGCAAGCCGCCGTGGATCAGCTTGCTGGAGTTGGAAGAGGTGGCAGAGGCGAGATCTTGCGCCTCAAACAGGGCGACCTTCAGGCCCCGCCCTGCCGCATCGGCTGCGATGCCGACCCCGTTGATGCCGCCACCGACGACGACCAGATCATAATGTTCGCTCATGTTCACCTACTTTCATTTTTATGATTGCTATAACAGCAATGTTTGATTTCGCTCATTTTAGAACATGAAAATACAACAAACGAACATTTTATGATGAAAGTGTGATCGCCACAGCCCGCCAGAGGTGGCAAAGGGAACTGGTCAGCGGAGCAAATGTCGTCGGGCCAACATCGGCGGGTTAATAGCCAAAAAAACCAGATTGAATAGTGGTTTTGGCAATACCCATAAAGGGGGGAGATGGGTGCAGGGATGGGAGAAAAAAAAAAGAAAGGAGGCCGCCCTGACGGGCGACCGGCACAGCCTTGGCGTGTTTCGCCGTTAGCAGATGTGGCAGGCGATCTGGTGTTGCGCCATCAATCGCGTCAGCTTTTCCGGTGGCTCCTGATCGGTAAAGAGGGCGTGGATCTGGCTAAGATTGCCCAGATTGACCATGGCATTGCGACCGAACTTGGTGTGATCGGCGGCCAGGAACACCTGACGGGAGTGGGCGATGATGGCCTGGGCGATCTTCACCTCGTGATAGTCGAAATCGAGCAGGGAGCCGTCACTGTCGATCCCCGAAATCCCGATGACGCCATAGTCCATGCGAAACTGACCGATAAAGTCGCGGGTCGCCTCCCCCACGATGCCGCCATCGCGGTTGCGGATCTCGCCACCGGCGATGATGACGGTGAAATCATCCTTGGCCGTCAAAATGCTGGCCACGTTGAGGTTGTTGGTGACGATGCGCAGCTCCCGGTGATCGAGCAGGGCACGGGCAATGGCTTCGGTGGTGGTCCCTATGTCGATAAAGAGCGATGAGCCGTCGGGAATATTGGCCGCGACCTCGCGGGCGATGCGCTCTTTCTCCTTGAGTTGCATCACTTTACGGGCGCTGTAGGCGGTATTGACGGTACTCGAATGCAGGGAGGCACCGCCATGATGGCGCCGGATCTTGTTCTGTTCGGCGAGATCGTTCAGATCCCGGCGAATGGTCTGGGGGCTGACGTCAAAGTGGGTCACCAGATCGTCGGTCGAGACAAATCCCTGCCGCGTCAGGACGTCCAGGATCTCCAGATGTCGTTGGGTTTGCTTCACGCTTGCACTCCGATGATGAGACAAAAAAAGGCCCCGGCAGATGCGGGGCCTTTTGGCAGTTTACCTGATCCCCTGTGGGATCAATAAGCTAGGGATCACGTTTTATGCCTTATGGGCAGCCGCTTGCTTGGCCGCAACGGCAATGTTCTCATGCTTGAGGGTCATCGCCAGCAAGATGATGGAGAGCACACAGGAAGCCATCAGCACCATGAAGCCACCATCCCAGCCGAAATGGTCAACGGTATAGCCCAACATGGCGTTAGCTGCCACGGCGCCGCCCAGATAACCGAACAGACCGGTGAAACCTGCTGCAGTGCCGGCCGCTTTCTTCGGCGCCAGCTCAAGGGCGTAAAGGCCAATCAGCATGACAGGGCCGTAGATCAGGAAGCCGATCGCCACCAGTGCCATCATGTCAACGGTCGGGTTACCCGCCGGGTTGAGCCAGTAGACCAGCACCGCCAGAGTCACCAGTACCATAAACAGGATACCGGCCGGGGCGCGGCGACCCTTGAACATCTTGTCGGAGATCCAGCCACACAGCAGGGTACCCGGAATACCGGCCCACTCGTAGAGGAAATAGGCCCAGGAGGAGTGATCCACACTGAAATCCTTGGCCTCTTTCAGGTAGGTCGGCGCCCAGTCCAGCACACCGTAACGAATGAGATAAACGAAGGCGTTGGCAATGGCGATGTACCACAGCAGCTTATTGTGCAGCACATATTTCATGAAGATTTCTTTGGCGGAAAACTCCTTTTCATGGCTCTCGTTGTAATCCTTCGGATAGTCATTTTTGTACTCCTCGATAGGAGGCAGACCAACCGATTGCGGGGTATCACGCATCACGAAGAAGATGATCACCGCGATGGCCGCCGCCGCCGCCGCAGGCACATAGAAGGCACTGCGCCAGTCGTTGAACCAGCCCATCCCGAGGATAAACAGTGGACCTATCATGCCGCCACCCACGTTGTGGGCCACGTTCCAGACCGCAACCACTTCGCCACGCTCTTTCTGTGACCACCAGTGCACCATGGTGCGACCGCACGGCGGCCAACCCATGCCCTGAACCCAACCGTTGAGGAACAACAGCACGAACATGATGGCGATGCTGGAGGTGGCCCAGTGCATGGTACCCATCATGAACATGATGGCAGCCGAGAGCAGCAGACCGGCGGAGAGGAAGTAACGGGCGTTGGAACGGTCAGAAACGTTGCCCATCAGGAACTTGGACAAACCGTAAGCGATGGAGACCCCGGAGAGCGCGAAACCGAGATCACCGCGAGAGAAGCCCTGCTCGATCAGATAGGGCATCGCCAGACTGAAGTTTTTCCGTACCAGGTAGTAGCCGGCGTAACCGAAGAAGATCCCGAAAAACACCTGCCAACGCATGCGTTTGTAGAAGGGATCGACCTTGTCAGCCGGGAGCCTGTCGATGTGCGCCGCAGGCCTGAAGAGACTAAGCATGTTCTGCTTCCTTATTGTTGTTATGGGCGGTTGAGGATGCCCTGACCAATCCAACGAACCATGTGAGTCCACCGATTCGTAAGCGAGCCCATTGTGCTCATATGCGCTCATTTAATCTGTGATGCATGCTCAAATATTGCAGTTTTATTACAAATAAATGACTCAAATGAGAAATCACTCAGCAGGCGCCAGCCCTTGTGTGGCAAGGGCTGCGGGATACCTCCTAAGTGGTATCAGGCGGTTATCAAGATGCTTTACGTCACATTTTCTTAGCAATGAGTGGGATCTTGTCCACATTTCCCATGGCGGGGGATGGTGAAATGATTGGGAAGGGTTATTTTCTGTCACGACCGATAACGAGCGCAAACGAACATAACGTTTGCGCAAGGCGAAAAAACAACAAAAAAACGTTTTCGGCGACAACGGATAGACACAAACAGATAAAACGGAACATCAAACCTCTACGGGCACATAACCAAGGAATAACGCTATGAGTATACAAAGACCCAATACCCTGCTTGGCGAGTGCATCGCCGAGTTTATCGGAACTGGCCTGCTGATATTTTTCGGCGTCGGATGTGTGGCTGCACTAGTGCTGGCTGGCGCCAACTTCGGGCAGTGGGAAATCTCCATTACCTGGGGTCTGGGTGTGGCCATCGCCATCTATGTGACCGGCGGCATTTCAGGTGCCCACCTGAACCCGGCCGTGACCCTGGCACTGATGACCTTCTGCGGTTTCGACAAGCGCAAGGTGGTGCCCTACATCATCGCCCAGATAGCCGGTGCCTTCTGCTTCGCGGCCCTTGTCTACTTCCTTTATGGTAACCTTTTCACCCAGTGGGAAGTGACCAATAACGTGGTGCGCGGCAGCGTCGAAAGCCTCGGCACCGCCGGGATCTTCTCCACTTACCCCAATGCCCTGCTGACCAACATGCAAGCTTTTGCCGTCGAGCTGGTGATCACTGCCGTCCTGATGCTGGGTATCATGGCGCTGGGTGACAATAACAACGGCGCCCCCAAAGGTTTCGCTGCCGCTCTGCTGATCGGTATCCTGATCGCGGTGATCGGTGCCTCCCTTGGCCCGTTAACCGGCTTTGCCATGAACCCGGCCCGTGACTTTGGCCCGAAACTGTTCGCGTTCTTTGCTGGCTGGGGTGATGTTGCCCTGACCGGTGGTCGTGACAACCCCTACTTCTGGGTTCCGATCCTTGGCCCCATCGTTGGCGCCCAGATTGGTACCGCTCTGTATGTCAAAGTGCTGGCTCCCTGTGTCCCGGGTAACCGTGTCGCCGCTGCCGAGCAAGCCCCCCAAACCGCCAAAGAAGAGGCTGCCGCATAAGAGCGGCCCCCTCCAACGTATAAAAACGTGGAAAATAGAAACGTGGAGAACATCATGTCTGCTGAAAAGAAATATGTCGTCGCTCTGGACCAGGGAACCACCTCTTCCCGTGCCATCGTGTTTGATCAGGATGCCAATATTGTCGGTACCTCCCAGCGCGAATTCACCCAGCACTACCCGAAAGCGGGCTGGGTAGAACACGACCCGATGGAGATCTGGGCGACCCAATCCTCCGTCTTTACCGAAGTGCTGGCCAAGACCGGCCTGCGCAGCGAAGAGATCGCCGCCATCGGTATCACCAACCAGCGTGAAACCACAGTGGTGTGGGAAAAGGCCACCGGCAAGCCCATCTACAACGCCATCGTCTGGCAGTGCCGTCGCACCGCCGCCATCTGCGAAGAGCTGAAAGCCCGCGGCCTGGAAGAGTACGTTCGCGAAAACACCGGTCTGGTGCTGGATGCCTACTTCTCCGGTACCAAGGTAAAGTGGATCCTCGACAACGTGGAAGGTGCCCGCGAGAAGGCGATGAACGGCGAGCTGCTGTTCGGTACCATCGACACCTGGCTGGTGTGGAAGATGACCAATGGCGAAGTGCACGTCACTGACCCGACCAACGCCTCCCGTACCATGCTCTACAACATTCGCGACCTGAAGTGGGATCAACGCATGCTGGACGAGCTGGGTATCCCCATGTCCATGCTGCCACAAGTGAAGCCCTCCTCCGAGGTCTATGGCTACACCACCCGTGGCGGCGGCACCCGCATCCCCATTGCCGGTATCGCCGGTGACCAGCAATCTGCCCTGTTCGGCCAGCTCTGCTTTGAAAAAGGGATGGCCAAGAACACCTACGGTACTGGCTGCTTCATGCTGATGAACACCGGCACCGAGCCGGTTCGCTCCAGCAACGGCCTGCTGACCACCGTCGCCATCGGCCCGAAAGGGGAGGTGAACTATGCACTCGAAGGTGCGGTATTTATGGGCGGTGCCACCATCCAGTGGCTGCGTGACGAGCTGAAGATCATTCACGACGCCCGCGATACCGACTACTTCGCCTCCAAAGTGGGCGATACCAACGGCGTCTATCTGGTACCGGCCTTCGTCGGTCTGGGCGCCCCCTACTGGGATCCGTATGCTCGCGGCACCATGGTCGGCCTGACCCGTGGCGCCAACCGCAACCACATCATCCGTGCGGCGCTGGAATCCATCGCCTATCAGAGCCGCGATGTGCTGGATGCGATGCAGCAGGACTCCGGCATCAAGCTGGCAGCATTGAAGGTAGACGGCGGCGCGGTGGCCAACGACTTCCTGATGCAGTTCCAGGCTGACATGATGCACACTCCGGTGGTACGTCCGACCCGCATCGAGACCACCGCCATGGGTGCCGCCTTCCTGGCGGGTCTGGCAGTCGGCTTCTGGAAGAGCTCGGATGAGCTGGAAGACAAGTTCAGCGTGGACCGCGAGTTCATCCCGCAGATGGACCGAGACGATCGCGCCAAACGTTACAGCGGCTGGCAGAAAGCGGTTGAGCGTTCACGCCGTTGGGCTGAAGAGGATTGATCTGACACCCGACATCCTGTTGAGAGAAACACCAAAGAGGCCGACCACAATGTCGGCCTCTCTTTTTATGCTTTCCCTTGCCGCTTTCTGCCCCCTTCCCCGCTAATTGCTCACTCCTGTTTTTCTGCCGCCCTCTGTTGTTACCATCCGTCACAACGCAATTGAGTTCTCTATCTATAATCATCATCTGGGTCGCAGATGCGACCTTTTATTGATAGAGGAGAGCGATATGGAGAGGGCGATACACCGTTTTAAACTTAACTCACTCTGGTCAGGGCTAGGGATCCGCTCCCGGATCCTCGCTGGCGTGGCGATACTGATGGTGATTGCCATCAGTTGCATCACCTTGATCCTCGAACAGATATCCCACTCTCAGGCCAAGCAGCGGGTGGAGCAATATGAGCTGCCAAGCAGTGTGGACCGCATAGCCAACCAGCTAACCGCCGAGCTGATCCAGCACCTGACCGAGGCACAGGCGCTGGCCAACAACCGTTTTGTCATCGACTGGCTGAGCGCCGGCATGCCAGAACAAGAGTGGCCCGCCATGGAGCGCTACTTTGAGGATCTGCAACAGCGTATCGGCGGCAACGTCTTTATCGCCCCCCGCCAGAGCAACACCCTGATCAACTTCAGCGAGGGGGACCGCGCCCGGAAAATCCTGGATCAGTCCGATCCGAAAGATGCATGGTTTTACGGTTTTCTGGAACGGGGCAAACCCTACGAATTGAATCTCGATATCTCGGACTTTGACAAGCGCGCCTCTCTCTATATCAACACCGCCGTCACCCACGAGGGCAGGACCCTTGCGGTGGCAGGCACCTCCATCGACATGAGCGCCCTGAGCAAGCTCATCAGCAGCTACCGGATCGGCAAGAGCGGTCAGGTCTATCTGGCGGACATGGAAGGCAATATCGAGATCCACCCCGAGCAGGAGCAAAAAGATGCCGCTCATCACCAACAATCCTTCCTCGATACTGTCAAGCAGCTCAGCCCCAACGCCCGGGATCAGGTGGCCGTGCAAGCGCTGGCGCTGGAGGGGCAAACCTATCTGATCGCAGTACGCTACATCCCCACTCTCAACCGACTGCTGATTGGCGAGATCAATGGCGCCGAACTGGCAGAGGGACTGCAGGAGTCCCGCCAGCTCATCATCATGGTATCGCTCGCCATCGGTACCCTGGCGATGCTGGCATCAGCCTGGCTGGCCCACTCCATCAGCCGCCCCATCCGTCAGGCAGCCGATGGCATGCACCACATTACCGCCGACCGGGATCTGGCGACCCGACTCGACTTCTCTGATGAGTCGGAGCTGGGCATGATGGCCCAGAGTTTCAATCAGCTGATCCAGAGCCTGAACCAGAGCTTCTCCCGCTTTCAGCAGTCAGGCAGCGCCCTCTCCGCACAGTCATCCCAATCTATGCAGCAGGCCCAGGCACTGGCGGGAGAAGCGTGCCAGCAGGCCCAGAGCATTCAGGAGCTGACCACTGTAGTCACCACCATCGGCGACAACGCCGAGCAGATCGCCAGCCGATCTGAGGGGGTCAACGCCGTGACCCGGCGCATCGCCAGCCATATGCTCAATATCGAGCAGGATGTGACCCAGAGCGCCGTGCAACTCGACAGCTTGCGCAGCAGTATCGGCAGCACATCAGTCCTGCTCGATGAGGTGGTGAAAGGCAGCAACAACATCACCCAGATCATGAACCTTATCCGCGATGTCTCGAATCAGACCAACCTGCTGGCTCTCAATGCCGCCATCGAAGCCGCCCGGGCAGGGGATATGGGACGGGGCTTTGCGGTGGTGGCCGACGAGGTACGCCAGCTGGCGGTGCGCACCCAGACCGCCACCAAGGATGTGCAGGATCTTATCTTGCGCCTGCAGGAGGGAACCCGCCAGGCCAGCAGTTCGATGGCGGACTCCCGCACCCTGAGCGAAGAGGGATACAACCGGATGAATCAGGCCAGAGAGGTGCTGGTTGATGCCACCAGCCAGATCAACCAGACTGCCCTCGAGATCAACGAGATCAGCGCGCTGGCGCAAGCGCAGGATCAGCAGATGGGGCAAGCCAGAACGGCGCTCGACGAGCTGGCCATGGTGGCCGAACACCAGCGGGAACACGCGCAGGAGAGCAATGCCGCCAGCCGCGAACTGTTCGAACTGGCCAAGGCCATAGACGAGCAGATCCGCCAATACCGGATTGGCTAGGCCCGGCACTTCCCTTTCTCCCTCTCAATAACCAAGACGCCACCGCGGGGTGGCGTTTTCATTTTGCAAACCATTTTGCCTGCACTCGCGAAACGGGAATGACGAGTAGGATTGCAAGACATTGATAATTAAGGTGAAAAAATGTGGAATGGCTATTGCTTAGTGATATCAGACTCAACAGAGGGATATCGCCATGAAACCGACCACCACTCAAGCGCCTGTAGCCCACGCCGCCACTCAAAAAGAGAGGCTGACCCCCCGCGAAGGCATCTTCCTGATGATGGTGGCCCAGCTAGTGGTGCTCACCTGCATCGTACTGGCCGCCACCGTCGGCGGCCTCTCCTGGCAGTGGACCCTGCTGCTGGCCATTGCGCCGGTGCTCGGTGGCGCCCTGCTCAGCCGGGTATGGGGCAAACTGCCCCGCTAACTGCGCTTCAGCTCACACACCTTCCCGAACCGGCGGTCGACCCTCAAGTCGGCCGTCTGTTTATCCACCGCCTGGCTAATGCTGATTGGCCGCACGAATGAGCGGCTTGTTTTTCAATCAGCAAACTGCAGCGACTCCCCACACAAACCGTACAAACCAAGCGGCACTACAGGGTATGACTGCCCAGCTGCTCTTTAAGAAAATCGAGCCAGACCCTCAGCCGGATATCCCGCTGGGCATCGGAGTAGAAGACCGCATTGATGGGGCGCGAGGCGCTGCTGTTGCTGCGGGCCAGCACCTCCACCAGGGCTCCGCTAGCCCGATCCGGCCCGGTCATAAAATCCGACAGACAGACAATCCCCTGCCCCGCCAGCGCCAGCTGACGCAAAGTTTCACCGCTGCTGGCACGCAGACTGGGGGTGATGGCAAAGCGATCCCCCTGCTCGGCACTGAGCAGCGGCCAGTGGTTGAGGTGATCGGGATGCAAAAATCCCAGCAGCTCGTGACCGCTCAGCAGATCTGCCGGTTGGCGCGGGGTGCCGCGCTCGCTCAAATAGGCTGGAGAAGCCAGCAGCCGCAGCCGCGAACGGCCCAGCGGCAGCGCACGCAGGGAGGAGTCGGTCAGCTCGCCGATGCGGATGGCCATGTCCACCCGCCGCTCCATCAGATTGATAAAACCCTCCGAGCTGTGCAGCTGCAGCTCGATGGCGGGGTAGCGGCGGCGAAACTCGCCGATGATCGGCACCAACCGGTGCAGAATAAAGGGGGTGGCGGCATCGACTCTCAACACCCCTTCGGGTTGTTCCCGGCGCATCAGCAGATGCCCCTCCGCCTCGCTCATCTCGGTCAGGATCTTCACCGCCCGCTGATAGAACCAGCTCCCCTCCTCGGTCAGACTGACCCGGCGGGTGGTGCGATTGAGCAAAACGGTTGAGAGCTTCTCCTCCAACCGCTTGATGCCTCGGCTCACCACCGAGTTATCCATGCCGAGGTTCTCCGCCGCCTGGCGAAAACTGCCCGCCTCCACCACCGCCACAAACAGGGTCAGCTCATCAGAATGGGTCTTCATTGCTGTTATCCGGACAAGAATTATGGGCCTTTATAGGCGTAGCTGCTGTGGATTGGCAAGCGTGCGGTGAGGTCAGTTCTTTTTTTCTACAGAGAAAGAACGTGACCGCGAGCCCACATCATACCCGCGATTTGTCAGTACAATGCAGCCAGAAAAGCACCGTATGGCACCACTCATTTCACAAGGATCAATACCATGACATTTGAAGAAAAGCTGGCCGCCGCCCATCAGGAGCTGGCAAGCAAGGGTGTATGGCATGCCAACTACAATCCCCCGCTGTGCAGGCTGCTGCGCAGGTTCGGTTATCCCGTCAAACCGCCTCACTATGAGGGCTGGCTAACCAACTTTCTGGTATTCGGGGTAGGCGTTGGTCTGGTATGGGGTCCGATGATGTGGTTTTTTAGCTGGCAACCCATGGCTATGGATCCGCTATTTGCCCTGCGCCAAGTCGCGTTATTTACAGGATTGTTCGGCCTGTCCATGGCATCTTGGCTCTGGCTGCGGCGCAAGCAGCTTAAACTGACCCCGTGGGAACAACTGGAACAAAAACCACACCAACGGTTACAAGAACAAGCTGAGCGAAAATGAATCCCCATACGGATCTAGACATAACGCATCCATACCTGTACAACCCACCTTTTACCTGAATGGACTCTTCAATTGCTGGAATCTATCGTCATTTTTACTCTGACTGTTTTCATCCATAGTCTACTGCTCGGCTACCGTATAATTCGCCACCACAACTGCAGTTGGCGAACCTTCCAACGCAGCAAGGACCCGGTTCCACTTATTTTTTTTATTCCCTTCAGCACATCCGCAGCCTTGTTGCTCAAGCCCCATATCGTGGCAGCGCTCTCTTGAGAAGCAGACCAGAAAAAACGTAAGAGGTGCCAGTAGGTTAGCGCAGCTATCTCTGCCATCATGCCCAATACATCTGCAGGGAGCATAACTTTATGAAAGCTCATGAAAAACTGAACTATGTGGAGTTTGCGGCCAGGGATCTCGCCGCGACCAAGGCATTCTTTCAGGCTGTATTTGGCTGGCAGTTTGTTGATTACGGCCCCGACTACAGCGCCTTTGCCGATGAGGGGCTGGATGGCGGATTCTATCGGGCGGATCAGTGCAATCAGACAGCTCAGGGCGGCGCCCTGCTGGTCTTCTACAGCGCGGATATTGAAGCAACTCAAGCCAAGGTGAGCCAACACGGTGGCACAATCAGTCGCCCACTATTCGACTTCCCCGGTGGCCGCCGTTTCCACTTCGTTGAGCCCAGCGGTAATGAGTTTGCAGTCTGGTCAGAACCTTCCCACGCCTGATGATACAGGGCGGAATGTCCGCCCTTCTTCTCTTTGACTTCATGCTGCCATGGCACTTGCGCCATGTATTTCTGGCTACAGGATTGCGGCTCTCCCCTCAATACTGTTTTGCGACCAGCGCCCTGTTTCCAGCAAGTCACGGCAGGCATACTGACCCTTCGTTTTTGCCAAAGAGGTTCAGATGTCATCACCCGTTATTGTGATTGCCCAGCTTGAAGCCAAACCCGAATTCGCCGCCCAGTTTCGCGCCGCCCTTGAGCCGCTGATTGCGGCCACCTTGCAAGAGGCGGGCTGCCAGCGCTATCAGCTGCATCAGGACTTGGACAATCCAAACAGCTGGATGCTCTACGAAGTGTGGGAGAGCGAAGCGGCCCTCACCGCCCATCAGGGTCAGCCCCACTTTACCGAATTTGTCGCCAAGGCCGAGCCCTGGTTTGCCAGCAGCACCATTCGCCGCTATCAGCCGCTGGGCGCCTGACTGGCCCCTGAGCCTGTTTCTGTTCAGCCCATCAAGGGCCAACCACCACCCCATTGAGGAACGAGATGATCAATATGCCACCCATGGGTCTGGGCACCTTCCGCCTGAAGGGCGAGCCGCTGCTTGCCACCCTGACCAACGGTCTGGAGCTGGGCTATCGCCATATCGATACCGCCCAGATCTATGACAATGAAGCCGAGGTCGGCACCGTGCTGACCCGCAGCACTGTTGCTCGCCACGAGATCTACCTGACCACCAAGGTGTGGACCAGCGAGTTTGGCCCAGGCAAGGTGATCCCGAGCCTGGAGGTGAGCCTCGAAAAACTGGGCACTGACTATCTGGATCTGGCGCTGATCCACTGGCCCTCCCCCAAGGATGAGGTGCCGATGGCAGTCTATCTGGAGCAGCTGGCCGAGGCCAAAGCACAAGGCCTGACCCGGGAGATCGGGGTCTCCAACTTCACCGTGGCTCAGCTCAAACAGGCTATCGAGATTTTGGGGCCGAGCGCCATCGCCCACCAGCAGATCGAGGTTCATCCGCTGCTGCAAAACCGCAAGGTAGTCGAGTTCTGCAAAGCCCACTGTATCGCCGTCACCGCCTATATGCCGCTCGCCTATGGCAAGGTGCTGAGCGAGCCACTGCTGATGGAGATTGGCCAGCGCCACGGGGTATCGGCGGCGCAGGTGTCGCTGGCCTGGCTGCTGGCGCAGGACATGGCGGTGATCCCGAGCTCCACCAAGCGGGAGAATCTCGCCGCTAACCTTGCAGCCCTCAAGGTCACGCTCACTGCCGAAGAGATGGCAGCCATCGCGGCCCTGGATCGGGGCGAGCGCTGCGCCAACCCTGACTTTGCGCCGGATTGGGATTAAACAGAAAAAGATACAGAGGCTCTCTCGCTTCGACGGCGGGTACCGCCAACCCTCACGACCCTATTGCAACCACTAGCTATCCCCTCTCCCGACGGGAGAGGGTTAGGGTGAGGGCAAGCGACCACCCCCTCATCCCCAACCCTTCTCCCACAAGGGGAGAAGGGAGAAAATAACGCTCAACGACATTTTTCAGCAAAATCGGGAGGTATCATGCCTCCCGCTTTTTTGCCCTTGCATCTCACTCATTGCTCACTCCCCCACACACAGCAGATTCAGCCAACCCTGTCGCCTTCCATTACCCCCGTTTCCTCCTTGTCCCCTACTCGCTCAGCACGCTTTTACTCTGCTCTCCAGTCACTTCGCACTCTGCTCTCTTGTCCCCTCTTTGCGGCCACTCTTGTCTCTCCCATTCCCCTCTTACTCATCACCATTGCTGCTGATTTGGCAAAAGTAATTTGATTTCACCATCATTTTTGCCAACAAACTGTCTCGGCATACTGGCGCCATTCTCCCGTCGGGAGTCACTATTCAAGGAGTTGTTATGCCACTGGCGTTATTTGCCCTGACCTTAAGTGCCTTTGCGATCGGCACCACTGAATTTGTGATCGTGGGGCTCATCCCCACCATAGCCCAGCAGCTCAATGTTTCGCTTCCCTCGGCGGGCCTGTTGGTCAGCCTCTATGCCCTTGGGGTTGCCATCGGCGCCCCTGTGCTCACGGCGCTCACCGGCAAGGTGCCGCGCAAGTGGCTGCTGGTGGGGCTGATGGCGCTCTTTACCGCCGGCAACCTGCTGGCCTGGCAGGCTCCCGGTTACGAGAGCCTGATCGTGGCCCGCATCCTGACCGGATTGGCGCACGGAGTCTTCTTCTCGGTGGGCAGCACCATCGCCACCGGCTTGGTGGCCAAAGAGAAGGCGGCGAGCGCCATCGCCATCATGTTCAGCGGCCTTACCGTGGCGCTGGTGACCGGCGTACCGCTCGGCACCTGGATTGGTCAGCTCTTTGGCTGGCGTGAAACCTTTCTGGTAGTAAGCCTGCTCGGCCTCGTTGCCATGGTGGGCAGCCTGCTGCTGATCCCGAGCAATCTGCCCAAGGGGGCGGCCTCGACCATCCGCGAGCAACTCTCGGTACTGACCAAGAAGCCGCTGCTGCTGGTCTACGCCAAAACCGCCCTCGGTTATGGCGGCGCCTTCACGGCTTTTACCTTCCTCGCCCCCATCCTGCAGCAGGTGAGCGGCTTTAGCGCCGGTGCGGTGAGCCTGATCCTGCTGGTTTACGGGGTATCGGTCGCCATCGGCAATATCTGGGGTGGCAAGCTGGCCGACAAGATGGGCCCGCTTCCTGCGCTCAAGCTGCTGTTTGCCGGTCTGGCGCTGGTGCTGCTGGCCCTCACCTTCACCGCGCCGCACCCGGTGCTGGCGGTGCTCACCGTGCTGGTGTGGGGCGCCTTTGCCTTCGGCAACGTGCCGGGTCTGCAGGTACTGGTGGTGAAGCAGGCCGAACTGCACACCCCCAAGGCGGTGGATGTGGCATCGGGCCTTAATATTGCCGCCTTCAACGTTGGCATTGCGCTGGGCTCCGTGGTCGGTGGCTTGGTGGTTGAGCACCTCGGCCTGATGCACACCCCCTGGATCGGTGCCCTTATCGTACTGCTGGCCTTCGGGCTGACCCATGTCAGCGAGCGCCGCGAAGCCCTCCGGCTCGCTGCCTGTCAGGCATAAGCTGCGCCAGCAGGCCGCACTGCCTCTTCCTTCATCAAATAAAAACGAGCGGCTTATGCCGCTCGTCTCTCTTCACGCTCTGTTATGTGTTGTTATGCCGTGCGGGAGACCACGTCCCCCTTGTTCACCGCCCGCGTGAGCCAGTAGTCGAGGCTGACGTAGCGGCCCCCGCCGTAAACCAGCAGCACCAGCAGCATCACGAAGTAGGTAGCGGCAAACTCCATCCCGTTGTTGAGCATCACGGGATCCCCGAGCTCGGTGATGTAGTTGTAACGACCGGGGAAGTTGGCGGCCAGCCACTCGATAAAGCCGTTGAGGCGCACAGTGGCCTCCATGCTGCCGGTGGCGATGGCATCCCAGCCGTGCTTCCAGTGCACCATGGCGCTCGCCACGCTCATCAGGAAGATGGTGGGAATGGCCATGATGCGGGTAAAGAGGCCAAGGGCGATGCAGATGCAGCCCAGCACCTCGGTGCCGGCCGCCAGAAAGGCGAGCAGGGCCGGGAACGGCAGGTTGAGCCCCCCTTCCGAGACCGGCGCACCAAACCAGGCAACCGTGCCGGCAAAGCCCATCACCTTGGAGTGGGCCCCCACATAGATGACTGGAATGAGATAGAGACGAATGGCCAGCAGGGCCAGAAAATCGAGCCGCTTGCACTGGGCTACCGCCCGCTCGTACCACTGGATAAGGGTGTTGTTCATGGGAATTCTCCTTGGTGTTTGCTAAATGGGGGCAAGGGAGTGCCAAGCTGGCGCTCGCCAATGGGCAGGGTAAGCAGACCCAGCCGGTGAAAATGGCGTGCCCACTCGATCAGATCAAAGTCGCTGCGAACCTGTTGAACCTGTTGCTGGAATGCGGCTTGGGTGATCCCCGGTTGCTGTTGCAGCAGCTGGATCAGCGCCACATCCCATTCGCGCAACCGCAGGGTCACCACCCGATGATCCGGGCTGCGAAACAGGCCATAGAAGTGGTTGCCCTGCCGGGTCGGCACCACACCGCTGCGACGAATGGCAAAGGGGAGCTCCAGCAGTTGCAGGGTGGGATTGAGCACAAACGAACTCTCCGCCGTCACCTCAACCCCCGATATAACTTGCGGCACCACCCCTTGGTCAATCTCGACACAGAAGCAGGCCCACTCGTACTCCAACAGCGCCAGCCGCTGCCGGGGCCAGTTGAGCGTCCCCTCGCGGTGGCCATCTTGCACATAACGGACGCACTCGGTGGCGATATGGTGAAAGGCCGGATCGAGGGCGCCATGGTGAGCGACAAAGCCATCCACCAATGTGCGCTGCTCGTCGGGAGTCAGCCCCGCCAGGGTCAGGACAAAGCAGCTCTCCAGCACCGACTCCACATTGGCGCGCACACTGCGGGCATAGTGGCTGGCGATGCCATCCTGCGGCAGCCGCACCCGGCTCGCCAGCCAGGCGGTCTGCTGCTGCATCCGCTGCGGTGCCGTTTTGGGCGCAGTGATCAGTGATAACCGTCTATCCATAGCGCACCTCCCACACCTGACGGTCGATCGCCTCGCAACAGGCGCCGTGCACCCGCGCCAGCTCCGCCTCCAGCTCTGCCAGCGGTGGCAGATGGTGATCCCGCTCCAGCAGCAGGGGGCGCAGGCCGTGGGTCTGCACCGTATAACGGGCCAGCGCCACCACCTCCTCACAGACCGGACGACCATGGGTATCCAGCAAGGTGCCATCCGCCTCTTCCAGATGACCGGCGATATGGAAGTAACGGATCGCATTGCTCGGCAGCCCGGCGATCATCCGCTTGGGGCAGTAACCGTGGTTGCGGCTGTTCACAAAGACGTTGTTGATATCGAGCAGCAGCTCGCAACCGCTGCGCGCCACCAGCTCGGCGAGAAAATCCTCCTCCGGCATCTCATGGTCATAGCCGTGGTAGTAGGAGATATTTTCCAGCACCAGCGGGCGGGCCAGCGCATCCTGCACCTGCGCGATCCGCTCTGCCAGATAGGGGATGTTCTCCCACTGCCGCGGCACCGGTAAGAGCTCGTAAAGATACCCCTGCTGGTCGCGGGAAAAGCTCAAATGCTCGCTGTAGATCTCGATGCCGAACTCATCCAGAAAGGTGCGGATCTGGCTGAGCAGGGTGCGATTGAGGGGCTGACAGTCGCCGAGAGAGAGGCTGAGCCCATGGGCCACCAGCGGGTAACGCTCGGCCAGCTGATGCAGCTGATCCCGCTTGGCGCCGCCGATGGCCATCCAGTTCTCCGGCGCCAGTTCGAGAAAGTCGATGCCAGGGCGGACGGGGCCGGCGCAGAGCGCATCCAGATGCTCCTGACGCAGCCCGATCCCCCGGCTGCGGGAGCTTATTGGCCGCATACCCCCTCCGTCATCTTGCTGCCCTTGCTGGATGTATTGCCATCAATCCCCTCTCCCCCTACGCCACACTTGCCATCGCGAGCGCGCACCAGCCGCCCCTGTGGATCACTGTCGAGGGCTTGCTTTTCAAAGCGCTTCTCGGTACCGCACTTGCCCGCCGCGCACTTGCCGCCGTGCTGTTCGCTGGGGGCGGCTTTCACCGGCGCATCGCTCGGGGTGGCCGCCAGCGCCAGGCCCGGGGTCAGGACAATCAGGCTGGTCATGGCGATGGAGAGGGTCAGTTTGTTGGTTTTGTTGCTGCTTGAGTTACTCATGGGTGGACTCCTTGACGGATGAAACGGGGTAGCTGGAGAGATCGCGGGCGGCCACGATCTGACCGTGGAACTGCTGTTTGACGATGGCCATCGCCTCTTTCTTGTGATTGAGGCCAACCCCCATCCAGTGGTTGAGCACCAGCAGCTTGGGGTTCACCTCGGCGGCAATCTTGGCCACCACCGACGGCTTGGCGTGAAGCGAGGCGGAGACCGGATCAGCCCCTTCGTGGATGGCGAGCGGCATCACCAGAATGTCGGCCCCCTTGGCAAACGGCACAAAGGCCGGGTTGCTGCCATTCTGATCTGCAGAGATAACGATGGTCCCCTCGGCGCTCTCGATGCGATAGGCCAGACAGGGCACGTCACCGTGAGGGATGCCGAGGGCGGTGATGGTCAGCCCATCCTGCTGATAGACGGTGTGGGGCTGCGGGCTCTGGTAGGGCACATCGTGCAAGGTGATGGGGAAGAGGCCATCGGTGCCATCCTTGAAGCCACTCAGGTAGGCATAAGCGCCCTTGTCTTTGTTGAAGAGGGCATCAAAGTAGCCGCTCATGCTGGGGAAGGCCGAACCGGCCTCGGGCCCCGCCAGATCCAGCGGATCGCTGCGCTCGAAGAAGTAGGCCCCCTTGAGCAAGGCGGGCAGGTCGGTCACATGGTCGGTGTGAAAGTGGGTGATGCCGATAAAATCAACCTCTTCGAGCTTGGCCCCCGCCTGGCCGAAGCGCAGGTAGACGCCGCCACCGGCATCGATCAGGATGCGGGATTTCCCCTTCCACCAGATCACCTCGCTGGAGGAGGCACGCAGGTCGTCGGAGATGGGGCCACCACTGCCGAGCACCTGCAGGGTGAAGGTTTTATCCAGTGGCGTCAGTTGTACTGGTTCGGCACAGGCCTGAGCCGCGGCAAACGCGCAGCCGATGGCCAGCGCCACCGCTTTCAATCTCTGTTTCATCACAATTACCTCTCGGTTGGTTGTCGGTTGAAAGTGTGTCGTTTGTGTCGTTTAAAGAGGGGGAGAGAGGGGCCGATGGCGACGTGTGCACGCCAACCACCGGCCGTGGCGGGGCGCGAGCCCCGCCGTCAGTTACCGTCCCGTTCGTCCGCCTGCCAGCGCGCTTCCAGCCAGAGCAGGTTGCACAGGCCCAGCAGCAGGGCGAAGCCGAGGCCTAAAATCCAGGTGAAGTACCACATGGCGTCTTCCTTATGGTCAGTAGAGTTGATGGCCGTCGCGCTTGATGCGGGCACGGTCGAGCTTGCCGCGCACCACCCGATAGACCCAGCCGGTGTAGCCCAGGTTGATCGGCATCAGCACCAGCACGAGGCCGAACATAATGGCCAGGGTCTTGTAACTGGAGGTGCTGTCCCACAGGGTCAGGCTGCTGACCGCATCGAGGGATGAGGGCAGCACGAAGGGGAACAGGGCGATGGCCACCGAGCAGAGCATGGCGGCGCAGGCAATGGCGCTGGCCAGCAGCGCAATCCGGCCCCGCTCCAACCAGGAGGTAAGCCCGCTCACCAGCGGCGCCAGCGCCCCGATGATCGGCATTAGCCACAGCAGCGGATAGTCAAAATAGTTGCGCAGCCAGCCACCGGCGTGGGGGATCACCCCCTTCATCAGCGGGCTGATAGCAGCATTCGGGTCAAAGGGGTGTGTGCCCACACCGGTCAGCTGAAACCCTTGCAGATCCACCAGATGCCAGCCGGCCAGCAGGTAGCAGAGGGTCACCAGCGGGGCCAGCAGGATGGCGATCCCCCGTGCGCGCAGTGCAGGAGTGCCAGTCACCTTGGCTTGCAGAAAACCGGCGCCGTGCAGCAGCAACAGGCTGATGGCAGTGGCCAGCACCGAGAGCAGCCAGCCCCAGTGGAAGTCGAAGGCGCCATAGTGCAGACGCAGCGCCGTGTCGAAGCGAAACGGCAGCCCCTCCATCACCAGACCGATAGCCGCACCGAGGATGAGCGCCGGTATCAGGCCACCGGCCACCAGCGCCCGATCCCACCAGCGGCGCCACACCGGATCGGCCAGCTTGCTGCGATAGTCAAAGCCGACCGGACGCAGAAAGAGCCCAAGCAGCAGCACCACCATGGGGATGTAAAGCCCCGAGAAGGCGGCGGCATAAACCAGCGGCCAGGCGGCGAACAGGGCGCCGGCACCGGCAATCAGCCACACCTGATTGCCCTCCCACACCGGTCCCACGCTGTTGATCACCAGACGGCGGTCGTCGTCATCTTTCGACACCACCGGCAGCAGCATGGCGATGCCGAGATCGAAGCCATCCATCACGATAAAACCGACCATCATGAAGAGCAGCAGCGCCCACCAGATGAGTTTCAGGGTTGCGTAATCCATCAGGCGATCCTCGCAAGTTCGGGTTGTTCACCGCTGTAGCGGCCGGTATGGAGAATGGCGGGCCCCTTGCGGATCACATGGCGCAACAGGAAGAGCTCCACCACCAGCAACAGGGTGTAGATAGAACAGATGGCGATCAGGCTGAACCAGAGTTGGCCCGGCTGAAGCAAAGAGACCGAGGCCGAGACCGGCAGCACGTCGCTGATGGTCCAGGGTTGACGGCCGAGCTCCGCCACCAGCCAGCCCGCCTCGATGGCAATCCAGGGCAGCGGAATGCTCCAGAGCAGGGTCTTGAGCAGCCGTGGCGAGTCTTGCAGCCGGTTGCGGCAGAGCTGAACAAAGCTCACCACCATCAGCCCCAGCATGGTGACGCCAAGCCCCACCATCACCCGAAAGCCCCAGAACAGCGGCGCCACCGGCGGGATGGAGTCATCGACCGCTTTGGCAATCTCTGCCTCACCGGCCTTGGCGATATTGCTGGCATAGGGGGTGAGCAGCATGCCGTAGCCGAGATCCTTGCCGTGTTGCTCGAAGCGGGCGCGGTTGGCCGGGCTGTCATCACCCTGCCGGATCTGCTCGAGGGCCTCGGCCGCCACCATGCCGCTGCGAATGCGCGCCTCGTTCTGCACCTTGATATCCTTGAGGCCGGTCACCGCCTCGTCGATGGAGCGGGTAGCGATGATCCCCATCAGATACGGGATCTTGATGGCGGCGTGGGTGGTTTGCGCCTGCTGATCCGGGAAGCCGAACAGGGTAAAGGAGGCTGGCGCTGGCTCGGTCTCCCACTCCGCCTCGATGGCGGCGAGCTTGACCTTCTGCACCTCGCCGGTGCGATAGCCCGACTCATCCCCCAGCACAATAACCGAGAGGATGGCGGCCAGCCCGAAGCCGGAGGCGATAGCGAAGGAGCGCAGGGCAAACTGCACCTCGGTCTTGCGCAGCAGATACCAGCTGCTCACCCCCATCACAAACATGGAGGCCGCCACATAGCCCGCCGCGACGGTGTGAACAAACTTCACCTGCGCCACCGGGTTAAACAGCACGGCGGCGATATCCACCAGCTCCATCCGTTGGGTCAGCAGGTTGAACTCGGCACCCACCGGGTTTTGCATCCAACCATTGCCGATCAGGATCCAGAGCGCCGAGAGGTTGGAGCCGAGCGCCACCAGCATGGTTACCAGCAGGTGCTTGCCGCGGGAGAGCTTGTCCCAGCCGAAGAAGAAGAGTCCCACCAGGGTCGATTCGAGGAAGAAGGCCATCAGCCCCTCGATGGCCAGCGGGGTACCGAAGATGTCCCCCACATAGTGGGAGTAGTAAGCCCAGTTGGTGCCGAACTGAAACTCCATGGTGATCCCCGTGGTGACCCCCATGACGAAGTTGATGCCAAACAGTTTGCCCCAGAAGCGGGTGATGTCCTGATAGATCACCTTGCCGGTCATCACATAAGCCGACTCGGCGATCACCAGGATCCAGGACAGCCCCAGGGTGAGGGGCACAAACAGGAAGTGGAACAGGGCCGTGGCGCCAAATTGCAGGCGAGACAGGCTGACCACGTCATCCGGATTGATCATGCGTCACTCTCTTTTGTTGTATTTGCCTTGCACGTTTCGTGCGTGACAAGTACATCACGGAGCATGACACCTATAACAGATGCAGTTATATTGAATTACACCTATAACAGTTGATCCAGATCATGTCCCTTTACCAGCAGTTGGCCGACCGCCTGCAAAGCCAGATCGACGAAGGCATCTGGCAACCGGGAGAGCGCATCCCCTCCATTCGCCAGAGCTGCAAGACCCACGGGCTCAGCCCCATGACGGTATTGCAGGCCTATCAACTGCTTGAAAGTCAGGGGCGGATCCTCGCCCGCCCCCAGTCTGGTTACTACGTCAAAGCCACCTCACCACAGGTCGTGCAGCACACCCCGAGCCAGACCCACTACAGCGGCTCGGTGGATATCAACGATCTGGTGTTCGAGGTGTTGCAGGCGAGCAAATCGCGGGATCTGGTGCCCCTTGGCATGTCGGTAGCAGACCCGACCCTGTTCCCCCATCCCCAGCTCGGACGGGCGCTGGCCAGCTGCATGCGCAAGCTCGATCCCTTCAGCACGGTGGCCGATCTGCCCCCTGGCAACGAGGCGCTGCGCCGCGCCATCGCCCAGCGCTACGCCAGTGACGGGGTGGCGGTCAATCCGCAGGAGATCATCATCACCACAGGCGCCATGGAGGCGCTCTCCCTCAGTCTGCAGGTGCTGACCGAGCCCGGTGACTGGGTGGTGGTGGAGTCCCCCACCTTCTATGGCGCCCTGCAGGCCATCGAGCGGCTGAAACTCAAGGCGGTGGAGATCCCGGTCATTCCGGGGGTGGGTATCGATCTGGCGCTATTGGAAGACGCCCTCAGCAAGATGCCGATCAAGGCGTGCTGGCTGATGGGCAATGTGCAGCACCCGCTCGGCCACACCATGCCCGATGCGCACAAAGCGCGGCTGATGGCGCTGCTCAACCTCTATGCCGTGCCGTTGGTGGAGGATGATGTCTATGCGGAGGTCTACTTCGGCCGCGAGCGGCCCAAGCCCATCAAACATTGGGATCGACGCGGCGACAGCCTGCTCTGCTGCTCCTTTTCCAAGTGCCTGGCGCCGGGCTTTCGGGTCGGCTGGGTGGTGGCTGGGCCCCATGCCGAGCGGGTGCAGCGGCTGCAACTGATGTCCACCCTCTCCACCAATGTGCCGAGCCAGCTGGCGCTGGCCGAGATACTGCGCCAGGGCGGGGTCGATGCCCACTTTCGCCGCCTGCGCCACACCCTGGCCCAGCGCCAGCAGCAGATGCGGGCAGCTCTGCAACGGCTGTTGCCCGGCGAAGTGCAGATCTCCTCCCCCGATGGCGGCTACTTCCTCTGGCTGGCGCTGCCTGCCCATTTCGACAGCCGCGCCCTGCACGCCAAGGCTCTGGGCAGCGGTTTTTCAGTGGCCCCCGGCGCCCTCTTCTCCAGTCAGGGGCAACACAACCACTGCCTGCGCCTCAACAGCTCCCATCCTTGGAGCGAACAGCTGGAGCAGGCCCTCACCCGGCTGGTGGCGCTAATTGCCACGCAGCTCGGCGAAAAGTAACGAGGCAAAGAGCCGCTGGCGAAACGAACAAAGGCCCGCAACGGGCCTTTGTGGTTGGAAAGTGACGCGCCCTGGCTCGCCATAACAAACAGCTCATCTGGCCATGATCTGCGACTGCACCTTGAAGCCCAGCGCCGCGTAGAGCGCTTGGGCCCGCTCGTTGAAGGCCATCACCTCCAGCCGGATTTGCTGAGCATCACGGGCCTTGGCCCACGCATCACAATGGGCGATCAGCGCCTTGCCAATCCCGCGAGAGCGGTGCTGCTCATCCACCACCACAGAGCCGATGCGGCAAATCGGCGCACGGGTGAGAAATGGCACGCTCTCATTGATATCGATCCGCGCCGTCAAAAAGCCCACCACCCTGCCATCCTGCTCGGCAACACAGAACAGACGCCCTTCCGCGCCGATGGCGCTCAATAAAAACCCCCGTTCCTCTGGTGACGGCGGGCAGAACACCTCGGGATAGTGCTGATGGTGGATCTCTCCTATCTGCCGGTTCAGCTCGACAATGGCGTCGATATCCAGTGCGGTTGCCTTGCGTATCTCCAACGGTTGCTCCTTGCAAAAATGGTGATAGTCCTGCGCCATCTTAGGGGCTGTGCCCCGCAATCCAAATAGACTTATCCGCATCTTTTGACGAGCCTCAGAAACAACAACGCCCCTTGAGCGGGGCGTTATCGGCAATCCATGGCGATGAGGGATATCAGGCGGGGGCGTTAAGCTGGGCCACCTGCCGCTCGATGCTGCCTTTGAGGTTGTCATCGAGTTTGAGGGCGCGTGCCAGCTCGTCGAGATAACCGCGCTCCATAAAGTGATCCACTTCGATGGCGAGCAGGGAGGCGAGATAGACCTCGGTGGCCAGCTCCATATCGGTCACTTCCCGCGCCAGCGCGTGGGGATCGAGGGGACGGGCCAGCTCGGCGTCAATCCAGCGGGCCGCATCGCTCTGGCCCTGTTCGGTCAGGTACTCCTGAATTTTCTGGCGCTCGGCGCCGTCGATATGGCCATCGGCCCGGGCCGCGGCCACCATGGCGCGTACCAAAAGCGCCGCGCGGGCATCCAGCGCATTGCCTTCCAGCCCACTGATGGGATGGGTGGGCTGGAAGGCAATGC
>NZ_CDDH01000071.1 GCF_000819725.1 Aeromonas australiensis
CTCCCCTCTCTCTATTTCGTTCCATCTCGGCGCGGCCGCCGATGCCGCTTTTCCCCCTGTGTGATCATGACTCCGGGCGCCTTTCGACCGGGCTGGAGGGGCCGCTGCCCGGGAGGTGCGGCTGCAAATGGGTGCGGATCTCCTGCAGGGTTCGTTGGTACTGCTGGGCATGTTGAGCCTGAAAGGCGGGGCTGTGCTTGAGGCGTCGCTCCAGGGTGTCAACCAGCAGCGCCACCTTGGGTGCCGCCATACCTGCCGGCCAGCAGTGTTGCAGCAACGTCAGCAGTTGCCAGGCATCGCCGGGCAGGGCGGGAAACTCCTCCAGCAACTGCAAGCCAGCTTGCAGGGCGGTCTGATACTGGTTGCTCTGCATCGCCTTGTGACGCAGCTGGCGTAGCTCGTTCAGGCGCAGCTCTCTGCTGGTCAGGCGGCGGTCCAGCTCGGCCACCAGATGGTGGAACAACTGGCGGGTGAGCGGGTGAGGGACTGTTTTGGCTCGATACTGGGCCAACTGGGCCAGGTAGCGTCGGGCGTGATGGGGCAGACCGCAGAACTGGCTAACCGCAAAGCCGAGCAGCAGGGCGAGATGGTGGTTGCTCGCGTCGCCCGGCTGGTGATGGGCAATCATGATCAGCGCCTCGTCAAAGCGGTACTCCAATCCCTTCATCAATGCCTCCAGCAACCCATATTCGTGAGGTTCCAGTATGGTGGTGTGCTTGAGGTGATCCCACTCTTGCTGCAAGGCGCGGATCCGTTTGCTGGCGGGGGCGTGCCATAGCACTGCCAGACTGGCATTGAGCATGAAGCCATCAATTGTTTGCCTGTTCCGCTGCTCGCCGAAGTGACGCAGGGTCAGGCTGCAGGCCTGTTCCAGTACTTTCTTGTCATCCTGCTGCACCAACCCGAGCAACATGGCCAGTTGATGCCAGCGGGGCTGGTAGGGAGACAGTTGCTGTAGCTCCGTCATGGTCTCCCAAGCGGCATGCCAGTGTTGCTGGTATAGCTGGCTAGCGAGTCGCAGCTCCAGGCGCAGGGGGGCGGGCAGATTGGCCTGATGGCGTTGCAAGTCGGTGAGTGCGCTCTGTAGTTTGCCCAGCCTGAGCATGGCGTAGAACAATCCGGCGCGTGGCCAGCTTGCCAGATACTCGTTGGCACAGAGGGCATAGTGTTGGGCGGTGGCGACCTCATCGGTTGACTGCAGTAGCAGGTAACCCTTGAGCCGATCCAGCCAGGGGGTCAGCGAGCGATTCTCCCGTTGGAACAGCAGATCCTCGCACAAGGCGGTGGCCAGTGACCATTCACGCAACCAGATGGGGGTGGCCAGAGAGCCGGTCAGGCTGCTTAACTTCAGCAGCTGGCCGAGCACGACGGCGAGCTGCTGGGTCATAAAGGGGAGCGGCAGATAGAGGGAGAAATAGAGATCCGCGGGGAGAAACTCCTGCTCGTTCTGGTCAGCATCCAGCAATAACAGTACGCAAGCAGGTTGCAACAGTTCGAGATAGTGAGCTTCGTGTAACAGTCGAATCCCTTCGCGTCCTTGTTGCCGGTTCTGTTGGCAGATAATGGCATCGAATGGCTGTTGTTGCAGCCGCGCGAGCAGGCCGCCAGGTTCGTGACACGGATGGCTGTGGTAGTGGATCCGGTCGGCGGGGACCCCTAGTGCCGTCAGTTGTCGGGTGATGGTGCTACGGAGTAGGGGGTCCTCTTCGATAAGCAGTATCGTCATGCAGGTACTTCCTGTGAGCAAACCATTAGGTTGATTATGTTAGATCCAATGGGAACATAGGTGTAGCACTTGCTGAATGAAAAGTTCACAGTAGCCAGCAGGGAGGGGTTGGGGCAATATAAGTAGTTATTTCAATCCTTTATGCCATATCTCAGGCTGCTGCCTGTTATTGCCGAGGGCGGGCCTGCGCCCCGAAAAGGCAGTCGCTCTGGCGGATCAGCCGCGACCCCGTGCCCTGTTCCCCCTGCCAGCTCAATTCCAACTTGCCGAGGCGACCCAGGTGGCGCAGCTCGAACTCGTAGCGCTGGCAGAGGTTGTCCTGGGGCAGACTCGCCATCCCCGCTGGCAGGCGGTATTGATAGCGCAGAAGTGGCCCATCCTCCAGTTTGCTGGCCACCGGCACCAGCCCCTCTGGGGTGGGGGACGGAGCCTTCAGATAACGGCGCAGACTGAGCGGCGTATCGATCGCCTTTTGATAGTGCAGGGCGTTCATCGCCGCCAACTCCTCTTCCAGCCGATGTAGCTCCCCTTCCAGTCCATTGAGCGCGGCCCCCAGCTGCTGGTGGGTCGTTGACGAGGCGCAGCCACCCAACAACAGGGTGGCAAGCAGCAGGGCGGCTCTGATGGGGGGCACGGCATCTCCTTGGCGATAACGATGAAGCGTGAAGGTCAGGTCGGCTGGCCCTGACTATAGCAGGGGGTTGCTCGGGGGCGTCCCCTGCAGCAGTTGTGCCAGGCGGGCCAGTCCTTCGCCGACCCGGGCGTCGGTGGCGGGCTGGCTCAGGCTCAGGCGCACCCCTTGTGGCGCGGCAAACTGACCGGCGGCGAAGTGTTCCCCGCTCGCCACGCCAACGTCAAGGGCATCGGCGGCGGCAGCAAACTGCTGGCTGCGCCAGGGCTCCGGCAGCGGCAACCAGGCGTGCATACTGCCCGGCTGCCAGCGGGCGGCGGGCAGCAGGTGGCGCAGCAGTTCACCACGGCGTTTGAGGATCTCCCGCTGCTGCTCGACCAGCGGCATGATCTGGCGCTGACTGACCATTTTGCAGGCGAGCTCGATCAGCAGCGGGCTTACCATCCAGCTCGACAGTCGCATGGTCTGGGCGAAGGCGCTGCGCAAGGCGGGGGGCGTCAGTACGAAGCCCACCCGCAGGCCGCCGCAGGCGATCTTGGCCAGACTGCCCAGATAGATGACCCGCTCCGGCGCCAGATTGACCAGAGGGATCACAGGTTGCTGGGGCAGCAGGCCGTTGACGTCATCCTCGATGATCAGCAGATCGTGGCGACGGGCGATGGCGACGATGGCCTCCCGCCGCGCCGGGCTCATGGTGGCGGTGGTGGGGTTCTGCAGGGTCGGCGTGAGGTAGAGCAGCTTGGCCCGGCGGGTGCGGCAGGCGGCGTCCAGCGCCTCGGGCAGCAGCCCCTCCTCGTCCATCGCCAGCCCCACCACCTGATTCTTCAGTTGGCGTGCGTTACCCAGCATACCGGGGTAGCTCAGCCCTTCGCACAGGATGGTCTCCCCCACGCAATTGGTCGCCAGCAGCGCCAGCATGATGCCGTGCTGGGCGCCGTGGCTGAACAGCAGGCGATCCTCACTGCAGGCCACCCCTTGCTCCGTTAACCAGTCGACAAACTGCTGGCGCTGATCCGGCCGGCCCGCCTCCTTGTCATAGCCGAGCAGGGCGTTGAGATCCCCGTCCGCCACTTCCCCCAACATGGGGCGAATGATGGCCGCCCGATCCAGCTGCACCGGCAGGTTCTGCCACAGCTCGATGCGGTGCCCCTCCTCCTGGCGGATCACCCACTCATTGGCGGGGTCTGTGTTCGCTCCCTTGACCCAGGTGCCGTGCCCCACCCGGGCGGCCAGCAGCCCGCGCCGCTCCGCCTCGCTGTAGGCGCGGGTGACTGTGCCGACGGTGACCCCCAGACGATCCGCCAGGGATCTGTGGGTAGGCAATCGGGTCTGCGGTGGCAGCTCGCCATTCGCGATCCCCTGTTCGATCGCTTTGACCAGCTTGAGGTAGAGGGGTCCATCGAAGGCCGCAAGGTCGGGCGTCCAGATTGTCATGGTGACAATAAATCCATTGATCCAAAATTGTTGTCAATATAGCGTGATTTTCAGCCTGTTCACAACCAATCAATGTACATTGTATCGATACAATGTGACAAGTAAGGAGTCAAAATATGACGATGGAGTGGTATGTCACCCTGTTCGGTTTTGCTGTACTCACCTGCGGTACGCCGGGGCCCAACAACCTGATGTTGACGGCTTCCGGTGCCAACTTCGGGGTGCGTCGCACTCTGCCACATCTGCTCGGAGTGGGGCTGGGGCAGCCGGTGTTGCAACTGGTACTGGCGCTGGGGCTCTATCCACTGTTTGAGCGCTGGCCCCTGCTGCGGCTCGGTTTGCAGATCTTCGGCAGCCTCTATCTGCTCTGGCTGGCGTGGCGTATCGCGGTGGCCGGTGCGCCCAGTGATCCGGCCCGCCGGGCCCGTCCGCTGACCCTGCTGGAGGGGTTGGGCTTTCAGTTTCTCAATCCCAAGGCGTGGATGATGGGGATCTCCGCCATCAGTCTGTTCAGCCTGCCCGGCGCCAGTTACTGGTCTAGTCAGCTGGCAGTGATGGTCATGTTTGCGCTGGTGGCCCTGCCGGTCTGCTTTGTCTGGGTACTGTTCGGCCATCAGCTGAGCAACTGGATCAGCTCGGATCGGGGCTGGCGGCGACTCAACGGTTCTCTCGGCCTGCTGACGGCGCTCTGTGTGGTGATGCTCTGGTATTGAGCCGTGTTGCGCTGATGGGCGAGGGGCCGATAAAGAGGCATTTCTGACTTGTCGCCACGGGGTTGGCTCTGCATATTAGAAGGCTTTCCCCATAACGGGGGCGTTGCATCGACAAGAGGTTGAGATGGATCTGAACTGGTTACTGCCCCTGGCGGGGTTTGCCCTGGTTACCTGCGGTACGCCGGGCCCCAACAACATGCTGCTCACCAGTGCCGGTGCCGCCCAGGGCTTTCGCCGCACGATTCCCCTGTTGGTGGGGGTGGTGGGGGGGATCAATCTGATGATCCTCGCCACCGCGCTGGGGCTTGGCGTGGTGTTCGAGCAGGTGCCGCTGCTGCACGATGGCCTCAAGATCATCGGTTCGGCGTATCTGCTCTGGCTAGCGTGGAAGGTGGCGACCGCCAGCGGCCCGGCCGAGGGCACACGACCGCTCATTCCCGCCCATCAGGGGGCCATGCTGCAACTGCTCAACCCCAAGGCATGGATGATGGCGCTCTCCGCCATCAGCGGCTTCACCCTGGCCGGGGAGGGCTACTGGCCCTCCGCGCTCTGGGTGCTGGTGATCTTCTTTATTACCGGCCTCTATACCGGGGCGTTCTGGGTGCTTTTTGGTGCCCAGGTGCGGCAAATCATCCGCACCGCCCGAGGCTGGCGGCGTTTCAATCTTGGCATGGGGCTGGCGACAGCCGCCTGTGTCGGGATGATCTGGATTTAGCCCGGGGTTGACCCGGGCCTTTACCGGCTGTCTTGTTGGCCCTGCGGGGCCTTTTTTGTCTCGCTCCCGTGACCTTGCCTGCAAGGTGGCGTGGTTCTGCCCTCCCTTGGGATGAAAGGAGTTCCTATGAAATGTATCGGTCTGCTGGGTGGCATGAGCTGGGAGTCCACCGTCAGTTACTATCAGGCGCTCAACCGCGGGGTGCGGGCGCAGCTCGGTGGTTTGCACTCGGCGCGGGTGCTGCTCAATAGCGTCGACTTTGCCGCTATCGAGCGGCTGCAGCATGCCGGTGACTGGCCCGCTACCGCCCGTCTGCTGGCAGCGGAGGCGCGCAAGTTGCAAGATGGCGGCGCCGATTTCTTGCTGATCGGCACCAACACCATGCACAAGGTCGCCCCCGAGATTGAGGCGGCCATCGATATCCCGCTGCTCCATATCGCCGATGCCACCGCCGCCAAACTGCAGGCGGACGGGATAACCCGGGTCGGCCTGCTCGGCACCCGCTTCACCATGGAGCAGGCGTTCTACAAGGGGCGTTTGCAGGATCGCTTCGGGTTGGCGGTGCTGGTACCCGATGAGGCCGGGCGGGAGCGGGTGCACAGAATCATCTATGACGAGCTCTGTCTGGGGGAGATCCGCGCATCGTCGCGGGCCGAGTATCTGGCCATTATCGCGGGGCTGGCGGCCGCGGGGGCCGAGGCGGTGATCCTTGGCTGTACCGAGATTGCCCTGCTGGTGGGGGATGCCCGGGCGGCCGTGCCGCTCTACGACACCACAGCTATCCATGCCGAGGCGGCGGTCGCGCTGGCGCTGGCTTCTGATTAATTAACTGGTCAGATCTCACTATTCATGGTTGTCGCATACCCCTTGCCATAAAAGCGTGTAAAATTGCGCCCTGAATTTTCCCCAGCCAACGCGGGTTGGCTGCGGTTTCCTAGCATGCAAGGCTGACATTGTGACTGAAGTAGATAGATTCGCGGATATTCGCCCCTACCGCGATGAAGAAGTGCCGGCAGCTATCGAACGGCTGATCCAGGATGATGAATTTATCGGCGCCATCGCCAAGTATCGTTTCGGTTCCCTGATGAGCTGGCTGGGTTGGGCCATTCGCCCGATGATCCGCCTGTTCCTGCGCCGTAAATGGTCAAAAGTGACCACTGTGCATCAGGTCCAGATGGGGGTCACCCGCTACATGTCGCGGATGATCGCCACCTCCACCCAGGGGGTGACCTTCTCCGGGATCGAGCATCTGAAGAAAGAGCAGGGCTATCTGTTTGTCTCCAACCACAGAGATATCGCCATGGATCCGGCGTTCGTCAACTGGGGGCTGCACACTCACGGTTTCGATACCGTGCGCATCGCCATCGGTGACAACCTGCTGCGCAAACCCTGCGCCACCGAGCTGATGAAGCTCAACAAGAGCTTTATCGTCAAACGCTCCGCCAAGGGGCCGCGGGAGATGATGAAGGCGCTCGGCGAGCTGTCTGCCTATATCGGCAATTCGGTTCACGAAGGTCACTCCATCTGGATCGCCCAGAAGGAGGGGCGCGCCAAGAATGGCGATGACAAGACAGATCCCGCTATCCTCAAGATGTTCTACGTCGACGGCAAGAAGCAGAAGATCGACTTCGTCGACTACATGCGCAGCCTCAATATCGTACCGGTCAGCATCAGCTACGAGTTGGACCCCACCGACAAGGCCAAGGCGCGGGAGCTCTACGAGAAGTCGGTTAACGGCAGCTACGAGAAGGGCGAGTTCGAGGATATCGAGAGTATCGTCGCCGGTATTGTTGGTCAGAAAGGGCGAGTACACGTCTCCTTCGGCGCCCCCATCACCGAGGGTTTCAGCGATCCGGACGAACTGGCCGCGCTGATCGACAAGGCGATCTGGAGCAGCTACCACCTCTTCCCCAGCAACTATCTGGCGGCAGATCTCTCTGGCAAGGCCAATACCATCGAGCAGGCTGCCTTCCTGACCCGTCAGTCGGAAGTGCCGGAAGAGCACAAGGCGATCTGGCGAGCCATGTACGCCAAACCGGTGGAAAACGCCAAAAAGTCTTAAATGAAACCGGTTGTTAAACGGTTTTGCGAAAAAAACGGGCGCTGATGCGCCCGTTTTTGCGTCTGGTCAAAGTCGATGGTGAAAGGGTGGTGAATAATATGGTTTCAGCTGGTACGATCACTGTGAAAATGGGGTTATGCCCCTTGGCAAGGTGCTGGCGAGTATGTAACAGTGCCCCCATAGCTAGACATGAGCAAAAGCTCTAAGCCAGTTTGCACGGATTGCAGACGGCATTATCAAAGGACCTGTAACAGGTCCTTTTTCATTGGCGGGCAAAGATGCCGCCCAGATATACCTAACAGGAAACAGACGCCATGATCATCGGTAGCCTGAACACCCTGCAGCGGACGCCGCTGCCCGCGCCGCTGGCCCGCATCATGGCCGAGGTGGTGAAGAGCGTGGCTCACTGGGGTGACGCTCCGCTCGGCAAGACCGAGATCGATGGCCTCAACCTGTTCTGTCTGGTGAGCGAGGATCTGACCGAGCCAGCGGTGGATCGCCGTGGCGAGTTCCATCAGCAGTATCTCGATATCCAGCTGCTGCTGCGCGGTGAAGAGTGGATAGGTGTGGGCCCCCACGACTACGTGAGCGATGGCGCCGACCATCCCCATCCCGACCTCTGGTTTGTCGATGACGAGCAGACCAGCTATCTGGCGCTGCAACCGGGGGATTTTGCCATCTTCTGGCCGGGCGAGCTGCATCGCCCGCTCTGTACCTTCAACCAGCCCGCCAGGGTGAAGAAGCTGGTGGTCAAGGTGCACAAAGATCTGCTGGTCATCGCCTGAGCATTCCCCTTGAGGCGAGCCATACTTGGCTGATGCGTTAAGACGCTAAAGAATTGAAACGCGTGTGATGTGCACCTGGAGTACGGTGCGACTCGCAAGAATTAAAAAATTGGGCGCGCCCTCCTGCGACCATAAGCCCCCGGCAGGGGAATCCCATCCTCTTTTTGGATGACACGACACTGTCGGCATAAAGCCGAAGCACAGGAAGATGTAGAAAATGAGCAAGTTGGTACTGATCCTTAACTGCGGTAGCTCTTCCCTGAAATTTGCCGTAATGGACGCCGAAACAGGCGAGGACATGCTGTCCGGCCTGGCCGAATGCTTCAATCTGGATGATGCACGTATTAAATGGAAACTCCACGGGGTCAAAGGCGAAGCCATGCTGGGTGCGGGTGCCGCGCACCAGGAGGCCCTCGACCATATCGTGGGCCACATCTTGGCGCAGGATCCGACCCTGGCCGAGCAACTGGTGGCTATCGGTCACCGCATCGTACACGGTGGCGAGCAGTTCTCCCGCTCTGTGCGCATCGATGACGGCGTGATCGCCGGTATCGAGGCTGCTATCCCGTTCGCCCCGCTGCACAACCCGGCTCACCTCATCGGTATTCGTGCGGCGTTGAAAGTGTTTCCGCAACTGGCTGACAAGAACGTGGCCGTGTTCGACACTGCATTCCACCAGACTCTGCCAGAAGAGGCTTACCTCTACGCGTTGCCCTACAAGCTTTACAGTGAGCACGGTATCCGTCGTTACGGCGCCCACGGCACTTCTCACCGCTATATCGCAGAAGAAGCCGCCAAAGAGCTGGGCAAGCCGCTCAATGAACTGAACATCATCAACTGCCACCTGGGTAACGGTGCTTCCGTTTGTGCCATCAAGAACGGCGAATCTGTTGATACCTCCATGGGTCTGACTCCGCTGGAAGGTCTGGCGATGGGTACCCGCTCCGGTGATATCGATCCGGCGGTGGTCTTCTTCATGCACGACCAGCTCGGTTACAGCGTGGAGCAGATCAACCACACCCTGACCCGTGAGTCCGGTCTGCTGGGGATGACTGAGGCGAGCAGCGACTGCCGCTACGTCACCACCAACTACGCCACCGATGCCGGTGCCAAGCGTGCGCTGGATGTCTTCACCTACCGTGTCGCCAAGTATGTTGGCGCCTATGCCGCTGCGATGGATGGTCGTCTGGACGCCATTGTCTTCACCGGTGGTATCGGTGAGAACGCCGCCATGGTGCGCGAGATGGTGCTGGCACGTCTGGCCCTGTTCGGCTTCAAGGTGGACAAAGAGGCCAACAACGCCGCGGTACTGGGTGGCGAAGGTCGCATCACCACTGCCGACAGCCGTTGTGCCATGGTGATCCCGACCAACGAAGAGCTGGTCATCGCTCGCGATGCCCTGAGCCTGGTCTGCTAAGTCAGCCTTGCTTTGAAACAACGCCCGGCCTGTGCCGGGCGTTGTCGTTTCTGGCGCCTACCGATTTGACATGGGGGAGGGGAGCGGTACCCTGACCACCACTGTTTTTGCAGCCAGTGGGCTGCCCGGTTCGGGAGAGTGTAATGAAAGAGGCATTTTTTAGCTGGTTGTCTGGCCTTGGTGTGGAGGTGACCAGCATGATGGCGCTGGTGATCGCGCTGAGCTTTATCGTCATCACCTCGCTGGTGCTGCACATGGTGTTGCATCGGGTGCTGCTGGTCAGGCTGGTGGGGATCCTCGGCAAGGCCAAGCAGGTGTGGCTGCCGCCTCAGTTGCAACAGCGTCTCTTCAACCGGCTCGCCTTTGTGCTGCAGGGGGCCGTGCTGCTCGGTCAGGCGGAGATCTGGCTGCCCCGTCAATCAGATAGCCTCAAGCTTATCGAGATGGTGGCCCAGCTCTGGATTTTGCTGTTCCTGCTGCTGGCCTTCTTCGCCCTGCTCGACTGCGTTTTATCGGTGAGCCGTTACACCCGCCTTGGTCGGGACCTGCCCCTGCGCGGCATCTTCCAGGGGGCCAAGCTGGTAGGCAGCATTCTGGTGGGCATCCTGATGATCGCCCTGCTGCTCGGCAAGTCACCGCTGTTCCTGTTCAGCGGTCTGGGTGCCATGACGGCGGTGCTGATGCTGGTGTTCAAGGACCCTATCCTCGGGCTGGTGGCGGGGATCCAGCTCTCCGCCAACCGGATGCTGAGTGTCGGTGACTGGTTGCAGATGGACAAGTACGGTGCCGATGGCGAGGTGACCGATATTGGCCTTACCACGGTCAAGGTATCGAATTGGGACAAGACCATCACCACCATTCCCACCTATGCACTCATCTCCGACTCCTTCAAAAACTGGCAGGGGATGACCGAATCGGGTGGCCGCCGCATCAAACGCAGCATTAATATCGATATGACCAGTGTGCGTTTTCTGACTGCGGACGAGTTGTTGCAGCTCAAGCAGGCACAACTGCTGGCGCCTTATCTCACCCGCAAGGAGCAGGAGCTGAGCAGTTACAACCTGCAATTGAGCGATGCCTTGAGCTGCGCCATCAATGGTCGCCACCTCACCAACCTCGGCACCTTGCGTGCCTATCTGGATGCCTATTTGCGGGCCCATACCGGCATTCGCAAGGATATGACCCTGATGGTGCGTCAACTGGCCCCTTCGGATCAGGGATTGCCACTGGAAATTTACTGCTTCACCGCCACCACCGCCTGGGCCGAATACGAAGGGATCCAGGCCGATATTTTCGACCATATATGCGCTGTCATTGAGCAATTTCATCTGAGGTTGCATCAATCTCCCACCGGTTACGATATGCGAGCCTGGCAACGGGCATAAACGGAGAGAACGAGCAGGTCGATGATGCGAAAAACCGTATATTAATCATCGACCTGTTGCTACTTGTCAGTTGAAATTTAGCCAGTAGAGGAGAAAAATGGCGGCTTTCTCTTCGCGCCCCTGATCCCAGCTTGATCAGCTGCCAGCCCAGAGAGATCACTTCAAGTCATCATCATGGGAAAGTTATGAAGCTCCTTCGCAATTGTGTGGCAACCCTCTGCTACAGCCTGCTGCTGACCGCTGCGCCGGTTTTCGCGGTTGAATATGCTCTGCCTGCGGCCAACAGTCGTCTGGTAGGGGAAAATCTGGAATACGTGGTGCCGGCCGAAGAGAATGGTAGGCCGCTGGAGGCCATTGCGGCCAAATTCCAGCTAGGGCTGACCAACATGACCGAAGCCAACCCGGATGCGGATCCCCTGTTGGTCCAAACCGGAGACAAGCTGGTGATCCCCCAGCAACTTATCCTGCCGGATGCACCCCGTGAAGGGATCGTGTTGAACGTGGCCGAGATGCGCCTCTACTACTACCCCAAGGGTAAAAAAGTGGTGGAAGTGCTGCCCATCGGCATCGGCCAGCTCGGCACCGACACCCCGGAAAACTGGGTCACCAGCGTGCAGCGCAAGAAGGCGGGCCCGACCTGGACCCCGACCGCCAAAATGCATGCCGAATACGCTGCCCGTGGCCAGAGTTTGCCAGCGGTATGGCCAGCCGGTCCGGATAATCCGATGGGCCTCTATGCCCTCTATATCGGCAAGATGTACGCCATCCACGGCACCAATGCCAACTTCGGCATTGGCCTGCGGGTGAGCCACGGTTGCGTGCGTCTGCGCAACGACGACATCGCCTACCTGTTCAAACAGGTGCCGGTCGGTACTCGCGTCCAGTTCGTCAACCAGCCGATCAAGGCTGCGGTGGAGCCCGATGGCGTGCGCTATCTGGAAGTGCACCAGCCGCTGTCGCGCAGCGAGGCCGAGTTTAACTCCAGCTTGCCGGCGCCGCTGCCGATGCCCCCGGCGGTGACCCGCTTCATTGCCCACGCCGACAGCGACTCCCAGCTGGTGAAGCAGGCGCTGGAGCTGCGCAACGGCATGCCGATGGCGATCAATCGTTAAGAGCCGCGTTTCATCATGAAAAAGGGCGAACAGCATGCTGTTCGCCCTTTGTATTTCTGTGTGTGTCGTAACGACCATCGCTCACTGCGTTGGAATGAAGTCAAAGGAGATAGGCTTGTCGATGTTGCAAGGAAGGGCCTTTGGGAACGCGCTCATCGAGCGTGATTATCTCGCTTTCACCCTGCCTGGTTGCGCGTTATCCAGGCAGGGCGCACTCCATTGCCTGGCCATGCAACAACCAAATCAAACCTCGGGAGCGGCGTCCAGAGGTTTGGTGGCAGTCTGACAGCGGCAGTGGTGTGGTCGGTGTGAGGATCAGGCCGCCAGTACCTTGCGGATCTCCTGGATGGAGAGCTTGTATTGACGTGGACACTGACGCCAGACGGTCAGCATGCGCTGGTACTTGTCGCGCATGGCGATGTCGCTGGAGAGCTCGTCACACGGGCATTTGAGCTCGGGGAAGCGCTTGTCCACCTCCAGCAGGAAGCAGACGTAGTCGGCCAGCTCCCGCTCCTGACTGCGGCTGTAGCCGTTGAACTCCAGCCGACTGGCATTGATATCGCTCTGATCGGCTGCGTCCAGGTTGCCCCAAGAGATAGCCAGCGCATGGTGCAGCTCCAGTGTGTCGATCACCTCCTGGCAGGTTGCCAGATCCAGATGGCCGAAGCTCTTTTCGAGTTCGAGGATCTGCAGGCAGTAACCGCGCTCGATAATGGTGCTCGCCCGCTGGTAAAACGCTGCCTGATCCGGATTGAGTTTGGCCAGGATCTCGTACTGGTTACTCAGGATCAAACGCTCGGTGTTGCTCATGTTCATGGGATATCTCGCTGGAAGATGATTCTGGGGTCACGTTAACCCATATATAAAATGAATTTTTTGATCTGGGCGGGGGAGTTGGTGAGAAAAAGCGGTTGGCAAGGGGCGGCTAACCTGACCTTTTTTGATGTGGCTATCCCGTTATGAGATATGGGTGCGTCCCAGGTAGCGCAGCAAGCCGGGATGATCGCCGTGTTGCAGGATGTCGGGTTTACCTTGCAGGGCGATCCGCCCCTCGTCGACGAACAGCACCTGATCGGCAATCAGCTGGGCATCTTCCGGGTTATGGGAAACCATCAACACAGTGATGGCCTGTTCGCAGGCGAGGCGCGCCACTTCGGCCAGCATCTCCCGGCGCAGGGCGGGATCGAGGGCCGAGAAGGGCTCATCCAGCAGCAGCAGCGGTTTGCCCCGCACCAGCGCCCGGGCCAGCCCGACCCGCTGTTGCTGGCCGCCGGAGAGCTGTTCAGGCAGGCGGTTTAGCATCTCGCCAAGACCAACCCGCCCGGCAGCATCGATCACCTGTGCCCGCTGGGCGGCGCTCAGGCGCAGACCCGGGTGCAAGCCGATGGCGATGTTGTCGAACACCGACAGGTGCAGGAAGAGGTTGTGATCCTGAAACAGGGTGGTGACTGGTCGCTCGGCCGGGCCTAGCGGCAGCAGATCTTCGCCATCGAAGCTGAGGCTGCCTGACTCCACCGGCACGAAACCGGCGATCATCCCGAGCAGGGTCGATTTGCCCGCGCCGCTTGGGCCAATCAGCGCGGTGATCTCGCCCTTGGTCAGGGTCGCGCTGAAGCTGACGCGCCAGTCGGGGTAGCTGGTCACCAGCGTATCAATGTTCAGCATGTTTTCCTCCTCAACGGATCTCTTTGACCAGCCACAGAAACGCTAGCGCAGGGCCATAAGGTTTTTTGTAGGTTAATGATGCTCGCCATGTTTTCCGCCGAGCCCCCGCTCCACCAGCCAGAACAGGGAGAAACAGAGGGTAAGCAGCAGCAGGGCGGTAGCGGCCGCATCGGTCAGCCGATAGCTACCGAGCTGTTGATAGAGCAGCCAGGGCAGGGTAGTGAGCTGCTGGCTGCCAAACATGGCGATGGCGCCGAGATCCCCTAGCGAGAGGATCATCGACAGCGCCATTGCCAGTGCCAGCGGGCGACGTAGCAGTGGCCACTCCACCAGCCGCAGGCGATGCAGGCCGCGTACCCCCAGACTGTCTGCCAGCCGATCGTATTGGCGTACCACCAGCTGCATGGGGGCAGAGAGGGTGCGCAGCACATAGGGCAGCGCCATCAGGGCATTGACCAGCACCACCAGCCAGGGGCCGAGGGCAAAGACATCGGCGAACGGCATAAACAGGATAAAGAGACCGGTAGAGAGCACCACCGCCGGGATCATCAGGATCACCGAACCGCTGGCCTCCCACAGGGCCGCAGCCCGCCGCTGGCGGGTGCGCACCTTGAGATGGCGGCTGGTGAGCAACAGACCGCTGCCGAGCAGGGTTGCCAGGGTGCCTGCCGCCAGTGCAATCAGCAGCGACTGGCCGCTCGCCTGCCACAGCTTGCTGGCAGTGAGCGCAGTCAGCAGACCGGGGTGAAGACCGGCCACCACGATGGCCAGCAGTGGTGGCAGAAAAATGGCGAGCCCGATAGCGAGCGAAAGCAGGTCCACCACGGCCGTGCCAGGCTGATGGCGGTCTGGCCGCAGGCAGGGAAGGCGGCGAGTTATCCGACTGGCCGGGCTGCTCTGCAGCTTGTGCTGCAAGATGAGCAGGGCGGCGGTCAGGATCAGCTGCACCAGCGCCAGTCCGCCCGCGGTGGCGAGATCGAAGTCAAAGCGCAGCGCCTGATAGACGGCCACCTCCAGCGTGGTGGATTTCGGCCCGCCCCCAAGCGCCAGCACTGTGGTGAAGCTGGTGAAACAGAGCATAAAGATGAGGTTGGCCAGCCCCGGTAATATGCCACGAATAAGCGGCCACTCCAGCAGCCGGAAGATGTGGGATGAGCGCATACCGAGCTGGCTGGCGAGGCGCCAGCTCGATTCGGGAATGCTCTCCATGCTCTGCAACATCAGGCGTGCCGCCAGTGGCATATTGAAGAAGACGTGTGCCAGCAGGATGCCGAACAGGCCGTAGAGATAATTGCCGGGATCCAGCCCCAGTGAGCGCAACAGTTGCGGTAGCCACCCTTGCTTACCGTGTACCGCTACTATGCCGAAGATGGCGATGATGACCGGCAGCACCAGCGAGAGACCAAACAACTTGATCAGCAGAGTGCGACCAATAAAGCGGCGCCGCGCCAGCGCGCGGGCCACCGGAATGGCCAGCCCGAGACTGAACAGGGTGGAGAGCAGCGCCTGCCAGAGGCTGAACCCCAGCACATGACGCAGATAAGGGTCTGCGAGCAGGGTGCGGGGTGCCAGCGAACCGGCTTGCCACAACAGGGCCGCGAGCGGCCCGAGGGATAACAGCAGGATCAACAGGGTGGCGGCACTGCCCGGCAGCCACCAGAGGGGACGAGCCTGTGGTTTCAGATAACGGCTCACTGGGTGACGGCTTGCAGCCACTCGCGGATCCACCCTTTGCGATTGGCGGCCACCTCATCGCTGCTGAAGGCGAGCGGCTTGGCTACGGTGATCATCTGCTCGAAGCCCTTGGGCAGCGGCGTGTCGATAACCGGATACATCCAGTTGCCGGTCGGGATTTCCTGCTGGAAGGCGGGACTCACCATAAATTGCAGGAACTGGTCAGCCAGCTTCTCCTGTTTGGCGCTCTTCAGCTTGGCGGCCACCTCTACCTGACGGTAGTGACCCTCCTCAAACGCCGCAGCCTGATACTGGGGCTTGTTCTCGGCAATCAGGTGGTAAGCGGGAGAGGTGGTATAGGATAGCACCATATCCGCCTCGCCATCGAGGAACATGCCATACGCTTCGGACCACCCCTTGGTGACCGTGACCGTCTTTTTGGCAAGCGTGGCCCAGGCGGCGGGCGCCTTGTCGCCGTATACCGACTTCATCCACAGCATCAGCCCCTGTCCGGGAGTGGAGGTGCGGGGATCCTGATAGATCACCTTGAGATCGGGCCGCTCAACCAGCTCTTTCAGGCTCTTGGGCGGCTGCTTGAGTTTGTCTTTGTCATAGACAAAGGCGAAGTAGCCGTAGTCATAGGGGACGAAGGTGTCATCCTGCCAGCCACCCGGCACCTTGATGCCATCCAGCTTGGCGGGATGGGGGGCGAACAGGCCGCTCTGCTTGGCTTCACTGATGAGGGCATCATCGAGCCCCAGCACCAGATCGGCCTTGCTGTGCTTGCCCTCCAGTCGCAGCCGGTTGAGGATGGCAACCCCATCCTCAAGGGCCACCAGATTGAGAGTGCAACCACACTCTTTCTCGAAGGCCTGTTTGATCTTGGGTCCCGGCCCCCACTCGGCAGTGAAGGAGCTGTAGGTGTAAACGGTGAGGGTGTCGGCGGCGAAGGCTTGAGCCGAGAGCAGGCTGGTGGTGACCAGCAGCAGGGTCTTCATGGATGGCACTCCCTATTATTTGTTCATAATGAGGTGCCAGCGGATGGAGGCGCAAAAAATGAGCGCCATGCCTCAAATTCCTCCGCCAGCATTATCTGGATCAGGTTCACGGGTATAATCTCAGCGCTAAACCGCACCCCGTTTGAGAAACGAACCGCATTGTATTAACGTTCTTTTGGGTAGACCAGCACAATTGTGCAATACCCACGAGATGACGCTCACCCAATAGAGGATGTTCGCGTGCTTACCAATACTAAGGAAAGGCGTGCCTTTGCACGCATGGTCATCAATGCGCCGGTCACTGTCTATCAGCAGCAACTGGTGCTGGAGGGGATCTGCCGGGATCTCAGTGCCAACGGCATGGGGATTGCTGTCACTGAACACCAGCTCGACATCAATCAGCCCATCCGGGTCAGCCTTGCCACCCATAACAACCTGCTCCCCCCCTTCGAAGCACAGGCTCGTATTATCCGGGTGCTGGAGGAGGAGGAAGGGTTACTGCTGGCGGTAGAATTTTTGCCTCAGGGTTAGTCCTTGCTCTCCCATCGGTAGAGGGGAGGGGATTAGCCTTTATTCTGAACCGGTTGCACACTCAACTGCTTGCTATCGACCAGCGTTTTGCTGGTCGATGCTATTTGGCCCGCAGGCAAGGTGGCGGGGCCAGTGGGTTCGAGCAGCAGGTAGTTCTGCCCCTGCCAGTTGAGGGTCGCATCCCCCGGCTTGGCGGGCAGGTCAACGGCCAGCAGGGCATGGCCGGGGACGAACACCATGGCCTGTTTCAGCTCGGGAAAGAGCTGGGCCAGCATGGCGGCCATCAGGGTTACCTTGCTGTCGCAGTCCCCCCGGTTCTGCTCCAGCACCTGACGGGGCGGGAGGAAGCCCTTGCCCTGTCTTCCATTCAGGCTGTCGAGCTGCTGGTAGGGGATGCTCTGGATAAAGGTAAGCATATGGGCCACGGTCTTCTGGCGCGCTTCCGTTTCGGTGCTGCCCTGCTGCTTGAGCTGTTCGGCCAGCGGAGCGAGTGTGGCACGGCTCTCAAGGGCGATACGCACATGGTCCTGCTTCACCGCCAGCTGCCCGTCAGGGGTGTTGAAGTACTGGAAGTAGTGTTTGGTCAGCCACGCCAGCTCCTCTTTGCTCCGTTGTGACTGCAGGAAGACCATCGCTTCGCGTGCCTTGTCCTGATTGCGGCTTTTCAGATGCAGCTCCAGCGAGGGGCGGGCGAGAGTGAACTGCACCTCGGGGTAGTTCTGGCGCACCTCCCGCAGCAACACCTGCAATACCTCCTCCTGCATTCTCGCAGGGCGATAGGCGATAAGGGGCGGCAGCTTGCTCTGTTCGAGCCGGTAGGTGAGCTGTTGGGATTTGCCTTCGCTATCCTGCCAGCCGACGCTGATCTGGCCGAGGCTGTTGTTGAAACTGGTTTGGCTGGCCCCCGCAGGCAGGGCAAGCAGCAGGGCACAGAGCAGAGGGATTGCCGTCGGTCTCTTCATCATCCTTTCCTGTGGCAGGAGCCAGTTCCGGTGGCCCAAAGTGGGAAGCGTCGCGGACAGTAAAACAGGGAGCCGAAGCTCCCTGTTGATTCTACGCGTTTTTTTGCAACTGGCGCGTTAAATCCAGCTCGGCTGCTTCGCCTCAAAAGCGCTGATGGCGGCCTCGTGCTGCAGGGTCAGACCGATGGCATCCAAGCCGTTGAGCAGGCAGTAACGGCGGAACTCGTCGATCTCGAAACCGAAGCTGAGGCTACCTGCGCGCACCTGATTGGCTTCCAGATCCACCTCGATCTCGATGCCCGGCTGGGCGGCCACCAGCTGGAACAGGGCGTCGACCTCTTCTTCTTTCAGACGAACCGGCACCATGCCATTGTTGATGGCGTTGCCGTAAAAGATATCGGCAAAGCTCGGGGCAATGATGGTCTTGAAGCCGTAGTCCGCCAGCGCCCAGGGGGCGTGCTCGCGGCTTGAGCCGCAGCCGAAGTTCTCGCGGGCCAGCAGGATGCTTGCACCGGCAAATTGCGGCTGGTTCAGTACAAACTCGGGGTTTGGCTGCTGGCCGGCATCGTCCAGAAAGCGCCAGTCGTGGAACAGGTGCTTGCCAAAACCGATACGGTTTACTTTTTGCAAAAACTGCTTGGGAATGATGGCGTCGGTGTCGACGTTGGCGCTGTCGAGGGGGACGACGATCCCTTTGTGTTGCTTGAAGCCTGTCATCGTAATGTCCTCTTACAGTGCGCGAATGTCGGCGAAACGACCGGTGACGGCGGCAGCGGCGGCCATGGCCGGGCTCACCAGATGGGTGCGGCCGGCGCGGCCCTGACGCCCTTCGAAGTTGCGGTTGCTGGTGGAGGCGCAGCGCTCCCCCGGTTGCAGCCGGTCGTTGTTCATCGCCAGACACATGGAGCAGCCCGGCAGGCGCCACTCAAAACCGGCCTCGATGAAGATCTTGTCCAGCCCCTCGGCTTCGGCCTGTGCCTTCACCTGCTCGGAGCCAGGCACCACCAGCGCCTGCACGCCAGCGGCCACCTTGCGACCGCGGGCGATGGCAGCGGCAGCGCGCAGATCCTCGATACGGCTGTTGGTGCATGAACCGATAAATACTTTGTCGATGGCGACGTCGGAGAGCTTCTGACCCGGTTGCAAGTCCATGTAGGCGAGTGCCTTGCGGGCTGATTGTTGTTCCATCAGGTCGCTGAAGGATTCTGGTGCCGGAATCGGCTCATTGACGGCAATCACCTGCCCCGGGTTGGTGCCCCAGGTGACCTGAGGGGCGATATCGGCGGCGTCGAGCACCACTTCGGCATCGAATTTGGCATCGGCATCGCTCTTGAGGCTCTGCCAGTAGGCGATGGCCTGCTCCAGCACCTCGCCCTTGGGGGCGAATTCCTTGCCGCGAATGTAGTCGATGGTGGTCTGGTCGGGGGCGATCATGCCCGCCTTGGCGCCGAGCTCGATGGCCATGTTGCACACCGTCATCCGCCCTTCCATGGAGAGGCTCGCAATGGCATCGCCAGCGAACTCCACCACGTAGCCGGTACCACCGGCGTGGCCGACCTTGCCGATAATGGCCAGTACCACGTCTTTGGCGCTGATGCCCTCGGCCAGCTTGCCATTGACCGAAATGCGCATGGTCTTGGCGCGGCCCTGTTTCAGGGTCTGGGTCGCCATCACATGCTCCACTTCGGAGGTGCCGATGCCGAACGCCAGCGAGCCGAAGGCGCCGTGGGTGGCGGTGTGGGAGTCACCGCAGACGATGGTGGTGCCGGGCAGGGTAATGCCGAGCTCGGGGCCCATCACATGGACGATCCCCTGATATTTGTGGTTGAGATCGTAGAGGCGAACTCCGAACTCTTTGCAGTTGTCGGCCAGCGTCTCCATCTGGATGCGGGCCATCTCGCCGGAGGCGGCGATGTCCTTGGTGGTGGTGGAGACGTTGTGATCCATGGTGGCCCAGGTCAGATCCGGGCGGCGCAGCTGGCGGTTCATGGCGCGCAGGCCGTCGAAGGCCTGCGGGCTGGTCACTTCATGTACCAGATGGCGGTCGATGTAGATAAGGGGCGTTTCCCCTTCCACTTCCCGTACCACGTGGGCGTCGAATACTTTCTGATAGAGGGTCTTGGCCATTGCTTCTCTCTTCCTTGTTATCTGTTCTTCAGCTCAGATCCGGGCGGCGATCTGGTCACCCATGGTGGCTGTGCTCTGCACCGGGTGACGGGCGCTGGCCTGATGCAGGTCGGCGGTGAAGTAACCCTCGGCCAGGGTCTGGGCCACGGCCTGCTCGATGGCCTGGGCGGCATCCTCCATCCCTAAGCTGTAGCGCAGCATCAGGGCAGCGGAGAGGATCTGGGCGATGGGGTTGGCAATCCCCTTGCCGGCGATGTCCGGGGCCGAGCCACCGGCCGGCTCGAACAGACCGAAGCCCGACTCGTTGAGGCTGGCGGAGGGGAGCAGCCCCATGGAGCCGGTGATCATGGCGCACTCGTCGGAGAGGATGTCACCAAACAGGTTGGAGCAGAGCAGCACATCGAACTGGGAGGGATCCTTGATAAGCTGCATGGTGGCGTTGTCGATATACATATGGTTGAGGGTTACGTCCGGATAGGACTTGGCGACTTGTGTCACCACCTCGCGCCACAGAATGGAAGAGGCGAGCACGTTGGCTTTGTCGATGGAGGTGACTTTGCCACGGCGCACCCGGGCTGACTCGAAGGCAATCTTGGCGATGCGCTCGATTTCGAAGCGGTGGTACACCTCGGTGTCGAATGCCTTCTCGTTCGCCCCTTCTCCCTCGCGCCCCTTGGGTTGGCCGAAGTAGATGCCGCCGGTCAGCTCGCGCACGCAGGCGATGTCAAAACCGCGATCGGAGATGTCGGCGCGCAGCGGGGAGAACTGCTCCAGACCGGTATAGATACGGGCCGGACGCAGGTTGCAGAACAGCTTGAAGTGGGCGCGAAGCGGTAAGAGGGCGCCGCGCTCCGGCTGATCGTTGGGGGGCAAGTGTTCCCATTTCGGGCCGCCCACCGAGCCGAACAGCACCGCATCGGCCGCCTCGCAGCCAGCAATGGTGCTCTGGGGCAGCGGGGTACCGTGGTTGTCGATGGCGATACCGCCCACGTCATGGCGATCATACTCGAGGGCGAAGCCGAATTTGGCCTGCACCTTTTCCAGCACCTTGACGGCCTCGGCCATCACTTCCGGGCCAATGCCGTCACCCGGCAATACTGCGATCCGATAACTGCTCATACTGTCTCCGTCTTGATAGTGTTATTTCGTTCCATCTGCTCGGCCACCTGATCGGCGCGCCAGATGCTGTTGATCACATGGAGCAGGGCGTGGGCCGAGGATTCGATGATGTCGGTGGCCAGTCCCATTCCGTGGAATTTGCGTCCTTTGTATTCGGCGACGATATCGACCTGACCGAGGGCATCTTCCCCTTCTCCTTTGCTCTTGAGGGCATATTTGTCGATGCGGATCTCATAGCCGGTAATGCGGTTGATGCACTGGTAGACCGCATCCACCGGGCCGTTGCCGGTGGCCGCTTCGCACACCAGATCCTGTCCTACCTTCAATTTGACCGAGGCGGTGGCCAGCACCGAACTGCCGCTCTGCACCCCGAGGTACTCCAGCTTGAAGTGCTCCGGCTCTTCGTGGATCTGGCTGAAGAAGGCCAGCGCTTCGAGGTCGTAGTCGAACACCTGCCCCTTCTTGTCGGCCAGGGTGAGGAACTTGCCGTAGAGGTGGTCGAGGTCGTAGCTGCTCTCGGCGTAGCCCATGGACTCCATCCGGTGCTTGATAACGTGGCGGCCGGAGCGGGAGGTCATGTTGAGGTTGTTCTGGGTCAGGCCGATGCTCTCGGGAGTGATGATTTCGTAGGTATTTTTCGCCTTGAGCACCCCATCCTGATGGATGCCGGAGCTGTGGGAGAAAGCGTTGGCCCCGACGATCGCCTTGTTGGGCTGCACCGGCATGTTGCACAGCTGGCTCACCAGCGTGCTGGTGCGATGAATTTCGTTGTGGCGGATATTGGTCTGCACCCCGAGCAGATCGGCGCGGGTTTTGAGGATCATCGCCACCTCTTCCAGCGAGCAGTTGCCCGCCCGTTCACCGATGCCGTTGATGGTGCACTCGATCTGGCGGGCCCCCATCTGCACCGCGCCGATGGAGTTGGCCACCGAGAGTCCCAGATCGTCGTGGCAGTGGACCGAGATGATCGCCTTGTCGATGTTGGGTACCCGGTTAAACAGGGTGTGGATGATGCCGGAGAACTCGGTCGGCACCGTGTAGCCCACGGTATCGGGGATATTGATGGTGCGGGCGCCGGCCTTGATGGCGGCCTCCACCATGCGGCAGAGATTATCAATCGGGGTGCGGCCTGCATCCTCGCAGGAGAACTCCACATCGTCGGTGTAGCGCAGGGCGTGCTTGATGGCGCCGACCCCCATCTCCAGCACATCCTCGAAGCTCTTTTTCAGCTTGCTCTCCACATGGATGGAGGAGGTGGAGATAAAGGTGTGAATACGGAAAGCCTCGGCGACCCGCAAGGCTTCACCGGCGGCGTCGATATCTTTTGGCAGGGCGCGGGCGAGGGCGCAGACCCGGCTGTTTTTGATGTGGCGGGCGATGGTCTGCACCGATTGAAAATCGCCGGGAGAGGAGACCGGGAAGCCCACCTCCATGACATCGACACCGAGTCGCTCCAGCGCCTGGGCGATCTGCAGCTTCTCCTTGACGGTCAAGCTGGCCGCCAGGGCCTGCTCACCATCACGCAAGGTGGTGTCGAATATGATGACCCGATCTGACATGTGACTTCCCTCTTCCTAAGTTCGGTAACGTGCATCCTGCGGCGGCATAAAAAAACCCGTGCAGGGTGCACGGGTTTTTGTAAATTCCGGCTATGCCTTAGCCCGGCTACAAGGATCCCGCGCGAGTTAACGCGATTAGGGAGATTAGTAGTAGCGGGGTGGCGATACGCATGACGTTGTTATTCCTTCCAGTCGATAACGCTTTTACCAATATCGAGAATTTAATGCTGTGTCAACACGGAGGGTGAGGGGAAATCTGCTGAAGTATTTAATCGAATTGTAAAGGACTGCAAATTTCCTTGTCCCATATTCGGCCCATGACCGATTATCTGGTCATTCCTGCTGTGCTCTATTCTCTGCACAACCAGATCGACTTATCAGCATTGGCTGAATTATCTGAGGTGTTAAATGGAAAAACGTAGACCTGGTCGTCCGGTCGGACGTTCTGACATTCGTGACAAGTTGCTTGCTGCCGCCCGTGAGCGTTTTCTCAATACTCCCTATAGCAAGGTGACTACACGCGAAATCGCGGAGCTTGCTGGCTCTAATCTGGCAATGATCCACTACTACTTCGGCAGTAAAGAGGGTCTTTACAAAGCGGTGCTGGGCGATGTCGCCGAGCCCCTCGACCATGCCTGGCAAGATGAACACAGCAATCACAGCCTCAACGAGCTGCTCAACACCTACTATCAGGTGATGGCGCCCAACAGCGAGCTGACCTCTGCCATCTCCAGCGCATTGTCGACCGAGAAGAGCCCGGGCCGGGATTTTGTGCTGAACCGCCTGCTGGAACGTCAGCTGCCGCAGTTCGATGCCCTGCTGGAAACCATGAAAACCAATGGCGAACTGGATGCGGATCTGGATCCTGAAATGTTGAAGATCTCCTTCCTCAGCATGATGTGGCAGCCGTTCGTGATGAAGGATCTCTACGAGCAGGTCTTCGGCCTGCAGGTCGATGAACACTTCATGGCCCGTCTGGCAAATCACAACTGCCGTCTGATGGAGACCGGCCTGCGCGGCAGCCACTGATTTTGCCGCAACATCGAGATTAAAAAGGGCCATTCGGCCCTTTTTTCATAAATCTGTTATCCCTTGTTCAACGTAACGTCATCCCGCTTTCTTACTCTGCAAGCAGAATTCAGGGAAGGAGGGGGTATGAACAAGATCCAGCAATGGGACCTGCAGGTGTGCCGGGTCTGCCTGCTTCACGGCTACAACCGGCAGCAGGCGAGGGTGAGTCGCCTCGTTTCCCGCACCGGTGATGGCCCGCTTTACGCCATGCTGGCCGCCCTGCTCTGGTGGCAGGGGGAGGCAGAGCGGGAGCTGGTGCGACTGGCGCTGCTTGCCTTCGCCATCGAACTGCCCCTCTATCTGCTGCTGAAAAACAGCCTGAAACGGCAACGGCCGGTCGGCTTGCCGGTCTTTATCACCCCCTCCGATCGTTACAGCCTCCCCTCCGGCCACACCGCCGCCGCTTTTCTGATGGCCACCATACTGGCCACCGGCTTTCCGCTCTGGGCGCCCTTGCTGTTTGGCTGGGCGGCGCTGGTGGGAGCATCCCGGCTGCTGCTCGGGGTGCACTACCTGAGCGATCTGGTGGCCGGCGCTCTGCTGGGGGGCGGTTGTGCCGTGTTGGCGCTCGGCTGGAGCCACTCATGAGGGTATTGTTCGGGGTGCAAGGCACCGGCAACGGTCATATCAGTCGCAGTCGCACCCTGGCGCGGGCGCTGCGCACGGCAGGGGTCGAGGTGGATTATCTCTTTAGCGGCCGCCCCGCCGACCGCTACTTCGACATGGAGGAGTTTGGCGCCTACCGCGTCTTTCCCGGCCTCACTTTTGTCAGTCACGAGGGGCGGATTTCGCCGTGGCGCACCCTGCAGGCTGCCTCGCCGCTCACCTTCTGGCGGGATCTGCGGTCTCTCGATTGCAGCGCATACGATCTGGTGGTGAGCGATTTTGAGCCGTTGACCGCCCACGCCGCCCGCCGCTATGGCAAGCCGAGCCTCACCGTCAGCCATCAGGCCAGCTTCAACTGGCCCATCCCGCGCTGGGGGGAGGATGGGGTCAGCCGCCAGCTGATGCGCCACTTTGCCCCGGTGGATCAGCCGCTCGGGCTGCACTGGTTTCACTTCGGTTACCCCTTGCTGCCACCGGTGATCGACCCCATCGCCGCTGCGCCGGATAACGGCCAGCTCCTGGTCTATCTGCCGTTCGAGCAGCCCGAGGCGATCGCCGCCCTGTTGTCGCGCTTTGGCCAGCAGCGCTTCGTCTGTTTTCACCCCGCCATTCGCACCCCGAGCCAGTGGCGCAACCTGCGCTTCGAGCCGCCATCGCGGCACGAATTTATCGCCGTGCTGGCCGGTTGTCGCGGCGTCATCTCCAACGCGGGTTTCGAGCTGGCCTCCGAGGCGCTCACCCTCGGCAAGAAGCTGCTGGTCAAACCCCTCGGCGGTCAGTTCGAGCAGCTGACCAATGGCAAGACGCTGGAGATGATGGGGCTGGCGACCCTGATGGATGTGCTCGATGCCAATCTGGTGCGCACCTGGCTCGACAGTGCCTCGCCGGGGGCAGTCTGTTACCCCGATGTAGCGGGGGAGCTGGCCCGCTGGCTGGCGGCGGGCGCTGACGAGAGCCTGGCCTCTCTGTCACGGCGGCTCTGGGCGCGCACCCTTTTTCCGGAGGAGGTGACTGATCGCCTGAGTGAGCTGGATGGGGGCGACTGTTTATCCAGTTGCTGGTTATCGCAAGTGAGTGTTGTTGACTAGACTGAAAGGCGACCCCACCAAGGAGAGGACGGAGCAAATGCGCTTTACCAATGAAAACGGCGAAGTCATGAACCTGGCTGACAATCTGACCCTGCACGAGTTGCTCGATATGGGTGTCAGTATCTCGGTCAGTGAAGAGACCGATCCGGATCAGCAAATCTGGCTGGCGGAACCGGATCAGGAGAACTGAATCATCATCCGGCACCAAGCCCACCGCTATCCGGTGGGCTTTTTTGTGGCTGTTTTCCCCTCTGCGGAATGATCCGCTGGCTATCCCCCGACTTCCTTCCCTTTTCTCTCATGGTCGCTGCGGCAAGTCATTGAATGTTAATAGCTGGTTGAAATGTATGACTGTTTTGGTCAGATAAAGCCGTGGACAAGCGTTCTGAAGCGGGTTAAGTTGGTTTTTCACCCGATTTTCGGGGCAATGACGGAAAAATCCTTTTTTTCACCTGTCGACGGGGCTGAATTAGGCCGATCTGGCTTCAGATAACAACAAGAAACGGATCGGGCTGCGCCGGGAAGCGCGGCATCGTCGACGGGATTCGCTAAACGGAGCAAAGCCTGGAGGGCTTTATCATGGAGATGTTATCAGGCGCCCAGATGGTGGTTAGAGCGCTGGAAGATCAGGGAGTTGAGCACGTCTTCGGCTACCCTGGTGGCTCAGTGCTCGACATCTATGACGCTCTCTTCGAAAACGGCAAGATGGAGCATGTCCTGGTGCGGCACGAGCAAGCCGCGGTGCACATGGCTGACGGTTACGCCCGCTCCACCGGCAAGGTGGGGACTGTGCTGGTGACCTCAGGCCCGGGGGCGACCAACTGCATTACCGGTATTGCCACCGCCTATATGGATTCCATTCCGCTGGTGATCCTCTCCGGCCAGGTGCCGACCAGCATGATCGGTGAGGATGCGTTCCAGGAGACCGACATGATCGGTATCTCCCGCCCGGTGGTGAAGCACAGCTTCCTGTGCAAGAAGGCGAGCGATATTCCCGAGGCCATCAAGAAGGCCTACTACATTGCCGCCAGCGGCCGCCCGGGGCCGGTGGTGGTGGATCTGCCCAAAGATGTGCAGAACCCGAAAGAGAAATTCCCCTACCAGTATCCCGAGACGGTCTCCCTGCGCTCCTACAACCCGACCAAGTCCGGTCACAAGGGCCAGATCAAGCGGGCCGCCAAGCTGCTGGTAGAAGCCCAGCGCCCGGTGATGTACGTGGGCGGTGGCGCCATCAATGCCAATGCGGACCATCTGGTGACCAAACTGGCGGAGCTGCTGAATCTGCCGGTGACCACCACCCTGATGGGGCTGGGGGCTTTCTCCGGTGTTCATCCGCAATTTATCGGCATGCTGGGGATGCACGGCACCTTCGAAGCCAACAAGACCATGCACAACGCGGATCTCATCTTCGCCGTCGGTGCCCGCTTCGATGACCGCGTCACCAACAACGTGGCCAAGTTCTGCCCCAATGCCACCGTGGTTCATATCGATATCGACCCTACCTCCATCTCCAAGACGGTGCAGGCCCATGTGCCCATCGTCGGCTCGGTGGAAACCGTGCTGGAGCAGATGCTGGAAGTGATCCGCGAGTGTGGCTTCGATAACGACAAGGAGGCGCTGGCGGACTGGTGGAGCCAGATCAACCAGTGGCGCTCCCGTCACTGTCTGGCCTATGAAAAGTCGGCCACCCAGATCAAGCCGCAACAGGTTATCGAGACCCTCTACAAGGTGACTCAGGGTCAGGCGTTCGTCGCCTCCGACGTCGGTCAGCACCAGATGTTTGCCGCCCTCTACTACCCGTTTGCCAAGCCGCGCCAGTGGATCAACTCTGGTGGCCTCGGCACCATGGGCTTCGGTATTCCGGCCGCCATGGGGGCCCAGTTTGCCAACCCGGATGCGGTGGTCTGCTGCGTCACCGGCGATGGCTCGGTGCAGATGAACATTCAGGAGCTCTCTACCTGCATGCAGTACGGGGTGCCCATCAAGATCATCTCCATCAACAACCGTGCGCTGGGCATGGTCAAGCAGTGGCAGAAGATGTTCTACGGCGGTCGTCACAGCCACTCCTATATGGAGTCCCTGCCGGACTTCGTCAAACTGGCGGAAGCCTATGGCCACGTCGGTATCGCGGTGAGCGATCCGGCCGAGCTGGAGAGCGCCATGGAGAAAGCCTTCGCCATGAAGGATCGGCTGGTATTTATGGATATCTCGGTCGACCCGGATGAGCATGTCTATCCGATGCAGATCAAGTTCGGCGCCATGGACGAGATGTGGCTGAGCAAGACGGAGAGAACCTGATGAAATACATCATTTCAGTTGTTCTGGTGGAGAACGGTTTCGCTCCATGGTTGAGCAAGATGGGGAGAGGCTGATGCGACATATAATTTCCGTTCTGCTGGAGAACGAATCCGGCGCCCTGAGCCGCGTGGTGGGCCTCTTCTCCCAGCGCGGCTACAACATCGAGACCCTGACGGTGGCCCCCACCGAGGATCCCACTCTGTCGCGCATGACCATAGTCACCATGGGTGACGAGCGGGTGCTGGAGCAGATCCAGAAGCAACTGCACAAGCTGGTGGATGTGCTCAAGGTGTGCGACTTGAGCGAAGGGGAGCATATCGAGCGGGAGATCGCCCTGATCAAGGCGCGCGCCGCCGGTGGGGCCCGTGACGAGCTGAAACGGCTGGCGGATATCTTCCGTGGCCAGATCGTCGACGTCACCCCCGAGCAGTACACGGTGCAGCTGGTGGGCACCAGCGAGAAGCTGGATGCCTTTATCAAGACTGCCGCCCAGACCAACGAGATCATCGAAGTGGTGCGCTCCGGCGTCTGCGGTATCTCCCGGGCGGATAAGGCGCTGCGGCCCTGATGGCTGGCGGGACAGCTGATGATGCGTCAGCTGCCGCCGAGTGAAAGACAAGAGGGCTCTGCGGAGCCCTCTTTGTTTGGTTTTTCTTTACGAGGGGAGGAGTGATGTTCGGTATTCATGACCTTGCTCTGTTTATGGTCTCGGGGCTGCTGCTCAATATCATGCCGGGGCCCGACTCCCTGCTCATCATGCTGCGCAGCGGCTCGCAAGGGTGGCGTGCCGGTTCGGTCGCAACGTTGGGCATCGGCACCGGTGTCATGGTGCATGTGTTGGCGGCGGCCCTCGGTCTGTCGGCCCTGCTCAGCGCCTCGGCCGAGCTGTTTGCCCTTATCAAGCTGATTGGCGCCATCTACCTCATCTATCTGGGGTTCTCCCTGCTGCGCCAGCAGGCTACGGGTGCAATGGAGAGAGGGGTCACCCTGCCAGCCCTCTCCTATGGCCAGATTTACCGGCAGGGGGTGCTGACCAATGTTCTCAATCCCAAGGTGGCACTCTTTTTCCTCGCCTTCGTACCCCAGTTCATTGCACCGGATGCCCCCGACAAGGCGTTCGCCTTTATCCTGCTCGGCTGCATCTTCAATCTGGGCGGTATCATCTGGTGCCACTTTCTGGTCTTTACCACCGCCTATGCCAGTCACAGGGTAAGGTTGTCACAGCGTCTCGGCAGCTGGCTCAACCGGGGCATCGGTACCCTGTTTGTCGGGCTCGGGATCAAGCTGGCTCTTTCAAGCCGCTAACTGGCGGCCAGGAGACGTTCAAGAAGGGATCTGACGCACAGGGTCGAGCCGAGAACATGGCCCCAAGCAGGTCGCTGTGGCAAGATAAGCCCCTGTTTTATCTCGATCCGGTTGCCTGATGAAAGAAACCCTGCCCAGCTATGAAGCCATGATGCCTGCCGTGCTCAAGGTATTGGTCGATGGTGTCGCCCGCCCTCTGCGTGAGGTATTCGAGCGGGTTTGCCAGCACTATGCCTTTACTCCGGAGCAGTTGGCCGACACTTTGCCAAGTGGCCGCCAAACCACGCTGCGCAGCCGGGTCGGCTGGGCCAAGACCTATCTGGTCAAGGCGGGCCTCATCGAGCAACCCAAGCGGGGCATCTGCCTTATTACCGAACGGGGTAAGGCTGCGCTGGTATCGGGGCAGTCAATCGACAACCGCTATCTGGCCCAATTCGGCGAGTTTGTTGCCTTTACCCAGGCCTCAGGTGAAAGCACCGGCTGCCTGCCACCGGCGGTAGCCAATGCCGCAGACCCGCAAAAAAACGAGCTAGCCAGCACCCCTCAAGAGCAGATTGAACAGGCTCTGGCCGCCATCAATCGCTCCCTTGCTGATGACCTGCTTGCCGAGATCTTGGGCCTTTCCCCGCGTTTCTTTGAACAGCTGGTGGTCAATCTGATGGTGGCCATGGGCTATGGCGGCAGTCAGCAGGATGCCGCCCGCACCACACGCTACAGCAGCGATGGCGGGATCGATGGCATCATCAAGGAAGATCGGTTGGGGCTCGACTCCATCTACTTGCAGGCCAAGCGCTATACAGACAAAACCGTCGGGCGTCCCGAGATCCAGTCCTTCGCGGGAGCGCTGGATCTGCACAAGGCCCGCAAGGGGGTCTTTATCACCACCGCCAGCTTTAGCCGTGAGGCGCAGGAGTATGTGGGTCTGATTGAGAAGCGCATCGTGCTGATCGACGGTGCCCGTCTTGCCGCCCTGATGATCGAATACGGCGTCGGCGTCACCACCCGCCAGACCCTCACCATCAAGACCCTGGATTCGGATTACTTTCTGGAAGATTGACCATGACCGAGCGCAGCAATTTCTATTTCCTGAAGACCCATGAACCCATTCTGCTCGAACTGGCGCAAGGGGCTGAACGAGCATTCGCCAGCGATCCCAACACGACCCTGGTCAAACTGCGTCAACTGAGTGAGGCCTTGGCCCAGGATATTGCCATGCACTGTGGCATTGCCGCCCAGCCTCAGACCACGCAAGCGGAGCTGCTCTACTTGATCGGTCGCGAGCTGTCGCTAGAGCCTATCGTGATGAACCTCTTCCATGGGCTGCGCAAAGCAGGTAACCATGCGGTGCATCAGTTTAGAACCCGCCACAAAGAGGCGTTGGCCGGTCTGAAAGTCGCCCGAGACCTGGCAGTTTGGTATCACCGCTTCTTTGGCCAAGGCAGCGAACAGTTCAAGCCAGAGCCCTTTATCGTTCCCGATGATCCCAGTGCCGAGCTGAGTCAATTGCAGGATCAGATAGCCAAGCTCAAAGATGAACTCACGAGTGCCAGCAGCCAGCTTGATCAGAATCAGGAATTAGCCGAATTGCTGGCGCGGGAGAAGAAGGAGTATCAGGAGCTGGCCGAGCTGATGGATCAGGAGGCCAGAGAACTTGCCTCCCAGGCCAAGGCTCACCAAGCAGCATTGGCGGCACAGCAGCAGGAGTTCGAGCGTCGCCTGGCCGAGTTGCAGCAGCAACTACAGCAACAAACTGAAGAGGCCAAGCAGCAGGCGACCCTGGCATTGCAAACACTTGCCAGCAAGGCCAGACGGATCACCGATACCCTCTCTCTTGACGAAAGCAGCACCCGTATTCTCATCGATCAGCAGTTGCAAGAGGCTGGATGGGAAGCTGACTCCGAACAGCTCGACTACCGTAAGGGGACTCGTCCGCAGAAAGGGCGCCATATGGCCATTGCCGAGTGGCCCACCTTGCATAACGGTGAGAAGGGCCGGGCTGACTATGTGCTCTTTATTGGCCTGATGCCGGTCGCAGCAGTAGAAGCGAAAAAGATGAACACCAATGTGGCCGGCAAGATCCCTCAAGCGGGTCGCTACAGCAAGGGGTTTGCCATCACGGGTTCGATGGTTGGACCCTGGACGCAGGAGGGCCGTGTATCCCCTTGGTCTGATGGTCAAGGCGAGCATTATCAGCTTCCCTACCTCTACTCCTGCAACGGGCGCCCCTATGTCAAGCAGCTGGCCGAACAGTCCGGCATCTGGTTTCGCGATGCCCGTCACCCGAGCAATCTCGCTCGCCCCTTGCAGCAGTTCCATTCGCCGGATGGATTACTGGATCTGCTCAAACGCAGCCGCGAACAGGCCGAGCAAACGCTCAAAGAGGAGGGCTTTACCTACCTCAAGCTAAGACCCTACCAACAAAAAGCCATCGAAGCGGTAGAAACGGCGCTGGCGCAAGATCAGCGCAACTGTTTGCTGGCCATGGCAACGGGGACAGGCAAGACCCGCACTATCATTGGTCTGCTCTATCGCTTCCTTAAGGCTGAGCGGTTTCGCCGCATCCTCTTTCTGGTAGACAGAACCGCCCTGGGCGAGCAGGCCCTGAAAGATTTCAAAGAGGCCCCCCTCGAGCAAAACCAGACCCTCTGGTCGGCTTACAACATTGCAGAGCTCGGGGATATGGCGGCGCAAGCTGAAACGCGCGTTCAGGTGGCTACGGTGCAGGCCATGGTGAAGCGCACCTTTGCCAGCGATAATCCCCCACCGATCGATGAATTCGACTGCATCATAGTGGACGAAGCCCACCGTGGTTACGCCCTCGATCAGGAGATGACCGAAGGGGAACTCTCCACCCGAGATGCCGCGCAATATCTCTCAAGCTATCGCCGGGTGCTCGACTATTTCGATGCGGTCAAGATTGGCCTCACTGCCACCCCGGCAAAACACACCAGCGACATTTTCGGCAAGCCGGTCTACCTCTACTCCTACCGCGAGGCGGTGGCCGATGACTGGCTGATCGACCACGAATCACCGATCCGTTTCCAGACCAAACTGAGCGAAAACGGGATCGCTTTTAGCAAGGGTGAGATGGTGACAGCTATCGATACCCGCACTGGCGAGATTGAGACTGCAGAGCTGGAGGATGATCTCAACTTTGAGGTGGACGCCTTCAACAAAAGGGTGATCAACGAATCCTTCAATAGGGTCATCTGTGAGGCGCTGGCGCAAGAGCTCGATCCCTTCGGGGATGAAAAGACCATGATCTTCTGTGCCACCGATAACCATGCCGACATGGTCAAGCGGCTGCTGGATGTCGAGTTCAAAACGCTTTATGGGGATAACTATAACCAGGAGGCGGTCGCCAAGATCACCGGCAAGAGCGACAAGGTGAGTACCCTGATCAGTCGCTACAAGAACGAACGCTACCCCAATATCGCCATCACGGTTGACCTGCTTACCACCGGTATCGATGTACCGAAGATCTGCAATCTGGTCTTTATGCGCCGGGTCAAGTCACGGATCCTCTATGAGCAGATGATGGGGCGAGCCACTCGCCGCTGCGATGAGATAGGCAAGACGGTGTTTCGCATCTATGACCCGGTGGATATCTACGCCGCACTGGCCGAGGTCAACACCATGCAGCCGTTGGTCAAAAACCCCGATATCACCCTGGCGCAGTTGGTCGATGAGCTGAGTGACCCACAGTATCTGGAGCAAGCCCTTGCCGTTGCGGGAGACGAACCGGGCCAAAGCCAGGCCGATACTATTTTGAGCCAGCTCAGCCAGAAGCTGATGCGGGTACTGCGCAAGGCTGAGGGCAAGGCGGATCGCTATCCGCCCTTAAAGCAGAAGCTGGCTGAATTGGGGGAAGAGTGGGGAGTGGCACCTGACAAGCTACATCAGCACCTCCACCAGCTTGGCCCCAAACAGGCCAGTGACTTCTTGCGTCAACATGTCACCCTGCTCAGTGAACTGGCTGCGGTTCAAGAGCTGGTGGGCAGTGAATATCGTCCGGTGATTTCAGACCATCAAGACCAGCTCACCCTACGCGATCAGAGCTACGGCACCTATGGCAGGCCAGAGGATTATCTCGATGGGTTCGCCGACTTTATTCGTCAGCAGGTCAACAGCAACGCCGCGCTGATGGCGGTCGTCAATGCCCCACGCGATCTCACCCGGGCCCAGCTCAAAGAGATCAAGCTGCTACTCGATGGCGCCGGCTTTAAAGAGGCCAACCTGCAGAGTGCCTGGCGCAGCCAGACCAATCAGGATATCGCCGCCAGCATCATAGGCCATATTCGCCGCGCCGCCCTTGGCGAGCCGCTGATCCCCTATAGCGAGCGGGTACGGCTGGCGATGGAGCAGATCTACCGCAGCCAGAGCTGGACGCCCGTCCAGCGTAGATGGCTGGATCGTCTGGCCAAGCAGTTGGTCCACGAGGTGATTGTCGATCGCGACTTTATCAACGAGCGCTTCGCCGATGATGGTGGTGCCAAGCGGCTCGATGGCCTGCTCGGCAGGCAGTTGGACAAGCTGCTGGATCAGCTTGGTGATGCGCTCTGGCAAGTCGCCTGACAAGTGGCCCCAGCCACCGGCCCAACAGGTATAGAAACAGGACCTTTTTATTCAGGTGGGGCACCATATGTATAGAAAATTAAACTTTCTATACATACAATCGCCGACATGTAGAAAACAGGGGACTTTTCTATGCCTATTACCCCGCTGCCGCTGGCCAATATCGCCGAGCTGGAGAGCCGCGCCGTGCTCAAAAAGAGCGCCGAGGCTCACCGCTACCTGGCCGAACTCAAGGGGGTGGCGGCCAGCATTCCCAACGAAGGGATCCTCATCAACACCCTGTCGTTGCAAGAGGCAAAAAACAGCTCGGAGATCGAGAACATCATCACCACTCACGATGATCTCTATCGCGCCAACCTGTTTGAAGAGGCGGTCAATCCGGCCACCAAAGAGGTGCAAGACTATGCCGCGGCCCTCAAGCAGGGCTTTGCCACTGTGCGCCGGCAGCAGCTGATCCGGCTGGCCGACATTCTGGCAGTGCAGCAATGTCTGGAAAAAAACCGTGCCGGCCTGCGCCGTCTGCCCGGCACCGACCTCAAGAATGCCCGTACCGGTGAGGTGATCTACACCCCGCCCCAGCACGGCGACGAAATAGCCGCCCTGATGGATAATCTGGTGCGCTATATCAATGACGATGAGCTCTGCGATGCCGATCCGCTGGTCAAGATGGCCATCATCCACCACCAGTTCGAGAGCATTCACCCCTTCTATGACGGTAATGGCCGCACTGGCCGTATCCTCAACCTGCTCTATCTGGTGGCTCAGGGGCTGCTCAACCTGCCGGTGCTCTATTTGAGCCGCTACTTTATCCACGACAAGGGGCGCTACTACCACGAGCTGCAAGCAGTGCGCGACAGCGGAGAGTGGGAACCCTGGCTGCTCTACATGCTCGATGCGGTGATCGACACCGCCCAGAGCACCATCGCTCTTATCACCGGCATCAAGGAGCTGATGGCAAGCTATAAGCAGGGCATTCGCAGCCAGTTGCCAAAAATCTACAGCCAGGATCTGCTCAATAACCTCTTCAACCACCCGTATACCAAGATCGACTTCGTAATGAGCGATCTCGGTGTGACACGCATTACCGCCACCCGTTATCTGGATCTGCTGGTCGAGCATGGATTCTTGCAAAAACAGAAGATTGGTCGCGGCAACTACTACATCAACCAGCCCCTGTGCGCCCTCCTGGCGGCGCACAGTTAATAATCGGAACACCCATGCGCAACAACGATATCGTGCAAAAACTGTGGAACCTCTGTGACGTCCTGCGTGACGACGGCATCAACTACTCCGACTATGTCACCGAGCTGGTGCTGCTGCTCTTTATCAAGATGGTGCACGAAAACGAAGAGGCGGGCATTCTGGCCGCCCACACCCTGCCCGAACATTGCCGCTGGCCCGAACTCGCCAGCCGCTCCGGCCTCCCCCTGCTCAACCACTATCGCCAGATGCTGGTGGATCTCTCCACCGACCATGACCCCCTGATCGCCGCCATCTATGCCGATGCCCAGACCCGGCTGCGTGAACCGCGCCATCTGCATCAGATGATCAAGGCCCTCGACCAGATCGACTGGTTCAACGCCAAGCAAGATGGCCTGGGGGATCTCTATGAAGGCCTGCTGGAGAAAAACGCCGGCGAAACCAAATCCGGCGCCGGTCAATACTTCACCCCGCGCGCCCTGATCAACAGCATGGTGCGCTGCATCCAGCCCAAGGCGGGGGAGGTGATTCAAGACCCGGCCGCCGGCACCGCCGGTTTTCTGATCGCTGCCGACCAGTACATCAAGAGCCAGACCGACGATCTCTACGACCTCGGCAAGGCCGAGCAGGCGTTTCAGAAGCGCCGCGCCTTTATCGGAGTCGAGCTGGTGCCCAATACCCGTCGCCTCGCCCTGATGAACTGCCTGCTGCACGGCATGGAAGGGGATGAAGAGGGGGTGGTTCACCTCGGCAATGCCCTGGGACAGGCAGGCGCCGCCTTGCCCAAAGTCGATATCATCCTCGCCAACCCGCCCTTTGGCACCAGCAAGGGGGGCGAGGCCAGCAATACCCGTGATGACCTCACCTACAAGACCAGCAACAAGCAGCTCGCCTTCTTGCAGCATATCTATCGTGGCCTCAAGCCCGGTGGCCGCGCCGCCGTGGTATTGCCCGACAACGTGCTGTTTGAAGCCGGGGTCGGCACCGAGGTGCGCCGCGATCTGATGGACAAATGCAACCTGCACACCATCCTGCGTCTGCCCACCGGCATCTTCTACGCCCAGGGGGTCAAGACCAATGTGCTCTTCTTCCAGAAGGGCAGCGCCAGCGATCCCTATCAGCAGGAGGGCTGCACCAAGGACGTCTGGGTTTACGACCTGCGCAGCAATATGCCGAGTTTTGGCAAGCGCACCCCCTTTAGCGAGGCCCATCTCGCCCCGTTTGAGCGGGTCTATGGCACAAACCCCAATGGCCAGAGCCCGCGCAGCGAGGGGGAGTATAGCTTTACCGAACTGGCAGGGTCTGAAGCAGTCCAGACAGGCGAACCAGAGCTGAGCGGCCAACCCGAGCAGGGGCGCTGGCGCAGCTTTAGCCGGGCGTGGATCCGCGATAACAAGGGGGATTCCCTCGATATCAGCTGGCTCAAGGATCAAAACAGCGTCGATGCCGCCGATTTGCCCGAGCCTGCGATATTGGCAGAGCAAGCAATGTCGGAATTAAGTGATGCGATCTATGAGATGCACTCTTTGTTGAAAGAACTCGATATGCCATTTTCTGCCAATCGCAAGCTTGTTGAACTCGGCAAACAGTTTGGAATAAGCAAACAAGCAGCACGTAAAGCCATTAAGGAGCGAGACTGTGAGTAATTCTCTTCCGCAGGGCTGGGCGTCATGCACTCTGGCAGACATAGCTGCTGTTAACCCAAAAACAGTAGCCGATGAATCGCTTATCGCCGGTTTTGTACCCATGTCACACGCTCCCACCAGCTATCATGGCGAGCTGCTATTTGATGAAAAGCTTTGGGGGGAAATAAAAAAGTCCTACACCAATTTTCAGGATGGCGATGTTATCTTTGCCAAGGTAACCCCATGTTTTGAAAATGGTAAAGCAGCTATTGTTGATGATTTACCAAATGGCATAGGGGCTGGCAGCTCCGAGTTTTATGTACTTCGCCCTCATTGCAGCGATATTTCACAGAAGTTGTTGTTTGCACTTATAAAAACGCATGCTTTTATGCAAGAAGGTGCCACCAATATGACGGGGGCAGTCGGTTTGCGCCGTGTGCCAAAGTCATTCGTTGAAACATTTCCTATTGCTTTGCCACCAGCAGCAGAGCAAAAAGAGATTATCGACCGGCTTGATAAATTGCTGGCTCAGGTGGAGGCCACCCAAGCCCGTTTGGCCCGAATTCCTGATATTATCAAGCGTTTCCGCCAATCTGTCCTCACTTCTGCATTTTACGGTTTTAATGGTAATAATTTCATAAATAAAAAGCTAAGCGAGTTCATAGATATACAGAATGGCGCTAGACGGCCTGTATCCGCCTCAACAAGGGCTAATATAAAAGGAGATATTCCATATTATGGGGCAACTGGAATTGTTGACTATCTAAATGATTATACTCATGAGGGACGATTCTTACTCGTTGGTGAAGATGGTGCCAATCTTTTGAGTAAAAACAAAGATCTTGCATTTATTATTGATGGTAAAGCTTGGGTTAATAATCACGTTCATGTTCTTAAAGAGAAAGCTGATGTTAATTTGGATTTTATAAAAATAGTTGTGAACTCCTTAGACCTATCGCCTTGGGTCACTGGCACCACACAACCAAAATTAACAAAGCGAGCACTCGGTGAGTTACCTGTACCTTTTTTTGCTTATGAAAAACAAACCGAAATCGTCCGTCGGGTGGAACAGCTCTTTGCCTATGCCGATACCCTCGAGCAGCAGGCCAAGGCGGCCAAAGCGCGGGTCGATAAGCTGACCCAGGCCATTCTGGCCAAGGCGTTTCGCGGTGAGCTGACCGCCGACTGGCGTGCCGCCAATCCGGACCTGATCAGCGGTGACCATAGCGCCGCCGCCCTGCTGGCCCGTATTCAGGCCGAGCGGGCCGCCGCCAAGCCGCACAAACGGGCAACCAAAACATCCGCGACGTAGGTTCGATTAGCGAAGCGTAATCGGACGCACGAGAAACCGCCGCCCTACTGGCCTGCATTCAGACTGCGCGGCCCACCGCCAGCGGCATTATTCGGCGGGTTGTAAGCCAGGTGCTGGCGAGATAAGGTCGTGTTGGCAGCAAAATTAGGAATAGAGCATGGAAATCAAACAACTCACCCTCGAAAATCTGGGGCGTTTTGAGCGTCTTGCCATCGAGTTTGCCCCCACGGAGCGGGTCAATTCGAATGTGACCGTGCTGATCGGCAACAATGGCGCAGGCAAAACCTCGGTACTCAAATCGTTGGCAACCTCGCTCAGCTGGTTTGTTGCCCGTTTGCGTAGCGACAAAGGCAGCGGCAGCCCCATCCCGGAAGAGGTTATCCTCAATGGCGCCAATACCGCAGTGGTCTCTCTTCAACTACATGATCAGCTACACAATCAACTACACGATCGCGAATACCGTTGGTCACTCACTAAAACCCGCGCTGGTCGCAAGAGCAACGAGCCATCCATATTGACCGACGCCAGCAAACTAGCCGATGAGTATCGAGCCCGATTGACAGCGCAGGAAAATGTCAGCCTGCCCCTGATCGCCTTCTACCCTGTCGAGCGGGTGGTGCTGGATATTCCGCTAAAGATCAAAGAGAAACATTCATTTCGCCAACTCGATGGTTATGACAACTCCCTGAGTCAACGAGTCGATTTCCGTCGTTTCTTCGAGTGGTTTCGCGAGCGGGAAGATAGCGAAAACGAGTCGGTCATCCCTGTTGATGTACTCAATGGCCTGCAAGATTTGCTCGATCCCGCACTTTGGCAAAAGTTGCAGCAGGCACAGGCATCAGCCAGAGATCGGCAGTTGACGGCGGTGCGCACAGCTATCGCCAACTTTATGCCCGGATTTAAAAATCTGAAGGTCCGCCGCAAGCCGCGCCTGCATATGTCCATCGATAAAGAAGGGCAAACCCTCAATGTGTTGCAACTGTCGCAAGGGGAAAAATCCCTGATGGCGCTGGTGGGCGATATTGCCCGCCGCCTTGCCATGATGAACCCCGGGCTGGAAAATCCGCTGCATGGCGACGGGGTGGTGCTGATCGACGAGGTGGACATGCACCTGCACCCGCAATGGGCACGCACTATCATCCAGCGGCTCACCGACACCTTCCCCAACTGCCAGTTTGTGCTGACCACCCATTCCCCCCTGGTGATCAGCGATTGCAAGGATGTGCTGGTCTATTCGCTCGATAATGGCGAGTTAACTGAAGTGCCATCCCAATATGGTCAGGATGCCAACTCGGTGCTGCTGGAGGTGATGGATACCGCTATTCGCAATGAGCGGGTGGCGAGCCGACTGAATGACTTACTCGATTTAATTCAAGATCGGCAATTTGATAAGGCCAATGCCCTGCTGGCCGCGCTAAGAGCCGAGCTGCCAGCCAACAACCTGGAGCTGACCAAGGCTAGCCTGCTACTGCGCAAAGAGGAGCTGCGCCGTGCACAAGATTGATAAGGGGCAGGAACCTGCAAGTCTCGCGGCATTCAAACGTCAACATCCTCATGCTCGATATCACGACCTACCCAACGATGAAGAGGGGCAGGCAATTCGCCAGCAGATCCGGGAGGCTTGCACTGCTGAGCAATTCCACCTCTGCGCCTACTGTTGCCAAGCCATCAGTGGCACCAGTGAAGACACCATGAACGAGCATGTTGAGGCGCGGGATCTTGCCCCTCACCGCACCATGGATTTCAGCAATCTGGTAGCCAGTTGCAAAACACCAAAGCAGTGCGATGCCGCCCATGGCTCGCAGCCTCTGCCGTTGACCCCGCTGATGCCTGAGTGCGAAACCGAGCTGCGCTTTAAATGGAGTGGTCGGGTTGAGGGGTTGACGGAAAGAGCCAAAGAGGCGATCCGGGTACTCAATCTGGGAGATACGGAGCAAAATAACAAGGTGCTGGTTGCCAAGCGCAAACAGCTGGTGGATAGCCTGATTTGGACCCACTATGGCGATGATCAGCAGGCACTGGCACTGGAAGATGATGCACAACTGCTGGCAATGCTGATTGAAGATCTGAGCCAGCCCAAACAAGGCAAGCTGGAGCCCTTCGCACCTGTATTGGTGAATATACTGCGCAGTCAGCTCTAGCGATTACATGCCTGCCCAGGTGACTCGGGAACCACAACCTCGGTACACCTCGTGCGCTTTTCTCCGCCAGACCGCGAGGATAGGCGCATCGCCTCCCCTCTGATAATCTGCCAGGGCCACGGCAGTCACCGTCCCTATTTTCATCTGGAGTCTTCATGTCACTGACCAAGAGTAAAACCTCGGCCAAGCGCAAAACGGCCGAGCCGCGCCACGAGAGTCCGGCCCTTGCCTATTTTCATCGCCAGTGGCGAGCCATCGAAAGGCTGCAGGGCAAGCTGGCCAAACAGGAGCTGGAGGGGGCGGATATCTATCAGCGCTTTGTCAGCGACATTGAGCCCCTTGAGCGTGAGCAGTGCGCGCTGATCTTTCAGCTTTGCCAGCGGTTGGCCGGTTTCACCGCCCGCAAGAGTTTTACCCAGTGGCAGCGCGAGATGCTCCATGGCTGGATTGAAGATCTGATGAGATATCTAGAATCCAACCCGTTTCGCGGGGAGCTGGATCTGGAGTCACTCTATATGGCGGTGCAAGCGGGCAGCGTGACCCAGTTTGATGAAGAGATGATCGAGGCACAATGCGACTTTATCACCGACATGCTGCAAGAGGCATTCGGCGAGAGCCCCGATGATATCGAGCTGCTGCGCGAGATGGTCAGAAATCCCGAGAAGTTGCGCGACTATATCGCGTTTGAGGAGCACCGGCTCTATCTGCAGCGGGATATCAAGCAGTTGCATGGGCAGCTGGCGACCATCACTTCCCTGGCAACCCTCAAGCCCTATCTGGCCGATCGCTTGGATGCTTGTCAGCACGCCATCTGGGATGAAGAGCCGGACTTTGATGAGATGTTCTTTCGTTAAATCCGTTCAGCCTGATGGGTGCCATCACATCCTCTGACCATCATTGCGCCACTCACGTCACATAAGAAGGCGCCCTTGGCCCGCCGTTCCACCCATTGCGATGAACTGATTGATATTGCCGAACTCAAGGCACAAAGCAGCGAAGCCAGCTTTGCCAAGAGGGGGGATCAGGTCTGTCAGGGGGACGGTACAGCAGCTCGCTCAGGATGGTGAGACCATCACCGCCCGGGTGCAGGGTAGCCATCTCTATCGGGTCAGGCTGGCAGTGGGGCAAGAGCTGGTGAGCCACTGCAACTGCCCCGCTGCCGGCTATCAGGCGCTCTGCAAACATGGGGTCGCTATCGCGCTGGCCTTCAATATGCAGCTCAGCGGCCTGGACGGTGAGCATAGCGCGGTGGTACCGCTGCCCGATGAGCTCGAGTGAGATCCGAAACGCTGGGACTATTGGTCAAGGAAAGTGGAGCTGAGTGAACAGACCCTCTCGCTGGCCAAACTGAAAACCCTGATCAACAGGGCGCTGCATAACGAGTTCGAGCGTTAGCCTGAATTGCCGTATCCGTGACCGCATGTGCGTGGGTGTCAGAGGGGAGGTCTGCGAGAGCTCCCCCTGTTCGCTGGGGCTGTTTCAGCTTCGCAGCAGATTTGCCAGCAGCTCGCTGCCGAGCTGATCAAGCAGCTGGTAGCGCGCCTTGTAGCTGGCCCGCTTGCGGGAGGGGATCTCCTCCAGCGTCTTGCGGGGCACCTCCAGCGGCAGGCTCATCCAGAGTTCATCCTGCACGCTGCCCTGATGCTCCTGCCACAAGCCGTCGAGATCGAACTTGACCCGATCGGCGGTGCGCTTGCTGCTCTGATAGACGTGGCTTTGGGTGCGGATCCCGAGCAGGCTCTTGCACGCCAGCCCCCGGGCCAGCTCGGCAGCCATATAGACCAGCAGGGACATGGGGCGCAGCCCGCCGCACGCCTTGGTGACTAGCTTGATCTCCTCGCTCTGCCCCTTGCCGCCCTGCAGCGAACAGATCTCGAGGGTCGGGTTTGGCGCGGGGCGCAGATTGAGGGCCATGTAATAGAGCGCCGCGTCACCCAGCTTGAGGGTCAGGCTCATCTCCCCCTCTTTGCCCATGTGGGTTTGGTAATCCAGTTGCAGGGTCAGGGGGGCCGTCAGCTTGTCGCTCTGCCACTGGGCCAGCAACAGGCCGCGCCCGCTGTAGATTGCCAGTTGCTGCGCCTTGGGCAGCTGCCGGGCCAGCTGCTGGTAGTGGCCGCTGATAAGCCCGGCTCGCAGGCGCTTGCGGAGCCCCTTGTGGCGATAGGGGTGGATCGGCTTTTCCAGAATATCGGGGAAGCGGCTGATCGCCTGCGCCAGCAGCGGTTGCTCCTGCTGCTGGCGATAGAGGGCGCGGGCGCCGGGATTGAGCCAGAGACGCCCCACATACTTGGCCCGTCGGATGAGGTGACCCGACTCCTCCACCGGGTGAAGGCGGCGGGCGAGGGTTCGCAGGTGTGACAGATGAGATGACATGGTGCCGACCTCTGGCTGGTGTGATGAGACAGGGCGGGGAGTGTAGGAGCGGGGCGCTGGCTTGTAAAAAAATGGATGGTAACAAAATGTGAAAATAGAACGCTCAATAGCTGCCGGTGCGGGGAGATGGGCCGTCGCGGTCACGACAGGAAATCTGGTGCCATCCTCTTGATGTGGTAGATGATTTGATGCGCAAAGGTTTTTATTGTGTTTTGTGTTTGTTAAAAGTGGTTGAGCTAGCGCGAACGGCTGATTAAGCTAGGCCGGTTTTTTAGGGACGAGCCCGTCACCAGAGCGGGCAGAACATGACACAAAACGGAGTTTTGCATGACAGCTAGCACACCCATGTTAATCACCTTCCTGGTGTATATCCTCGGAATGGTGTTGATCGGCTTTATCGCCTATCGCGCCACCCGTAACTTTGATGACTACATTCTCGGCGGCCGCCGGATGGGGAGCTGGGTCACCGCTCTCTCTGCCGGTGCCTCCGATATGAGCGGCTGGCTGCTGATGGGCCTGCCCGGCGCAGTCTTCCTCAGCGGCATCTCCGAGAGCTGGATCGCCATCGGTCTGGTGATCGGTGCCTACCTCAACTGGCGCTGGGTAGCGGGCCGCTTGCGGGTCCATACCGAGAAGAACCGCAATGCCCTGACCCTGCCGGACTATTTCACCTATCGCTTTGAAGATCACAGCAAGGTGCTGCGCATTCTCTCGGCGCTGGTGATCCTGCTGTTCTTCACCATCTATTGCGCCTCCGGTGTGGTGGCCGGTGCCCGTCTATTCGAGAGCACCTTTGGCATGGATTATCACACCGCCCTCTGGGTCGGTGCCGCCGCCACCATCACCTACACCTTCTTCGGTGGCTTCCTCGCGGTGAGCTGGACCGATACGGTGCAGGCAACCCTGATGATCTTCGCCCTGATCCTGACCCCGGTCTTCGTCATCATCGCAGTCGGCGGGGTGGACAGCGCCATGATCGAGGTGGCCGCCAAGAGTGCCACCAACCTCGACATGTTCAAGAATCTGGATGTGATCGCCATTGTCTCGTTGATGGCCTGGGGTCTTGGCTACTTCGGTCAGCCCCACATTCTGGCCCGTTTCATGGCAGCAGATTCCCACCACTCCATGGCCAATGCTCGCCGTATCAGCATGACCTGGATGGTGTTCTGCCTCGCTGGCGCGGTGGCCATCGGCTTCTTCGGGCTGGCCTATTTTGCCCGCTTCCCGGACGTGGCGGCTGGGGTGACCGGCAACCCGGAGCGAGTCTTTATCGAGCTCTCCAAGCTCCTGTTCAACCCCTGGATCGCCGGTGTGCTGCTCTCCGCCATTCTGGCGGCGGTGATGAGCACGCTAAGCTGCCAGCTGCTGGTCTGCTCCAGTGCCATCACCGAGGATCTCTACAAGCCGTTCCTGCGCAAGAACGCCTCCCAGCGTGAGCTGGTGTGGGTGGGACGCCTGATGGTGCTGCTGATCGCGGTGATTGCCATTGTTGTCGCCATGAATCCGCAGAACCGGGTGCTGGGGCTGGTAAGCTACGCCTGGGCCGGTTTCGGTGCCGCCTTCGGCCCGGTGGTGCTGCTCTCCGTGCTGTGGCCGCGGATGACCCGCAACGGCGCGCTGGCGGGCATGCTGGTGGGTGCCATCACAGTCATCGTCTGGAAGCAGTTCGGCTGGCTGGGGCTGTATGAGATCATCCCGGGCTTCCTGTTCGCGCTGCTGGCCATCGTGGTGGGTAGTCTGCTGGGTGACGCGCCTTCAAAAGCGATGCAGGAGCGTTTCCGCGAGGCTGAGGAGGAGTACAACACCCCGGCCGAGCGGGAGGGGGAGCCGGTTGCGGTGAGCTGATCCCTCCGATCGCTGTCTGATTAAGAGAGCCCCACCCCCGGGTAAGGAGCGCCCATATCGGCCATCCTTGCACCGGTTTGGTGGGGCTTTGTGCTATCTGATTCACTCTTGGGCACTTTTTTCTGTTCGGCCGGGTGCACCGGGTGCTCGCTTTCTTTTGTCTTGGCACCGAATATGGGACACTAGGCCGCCTGAAGGAGACCCAGTGCATGCGCCTATTCACCCTGATCCTGATCCTCCTGCTGGGGGGGCTGCAATATGACCTCTGGCTGGGGAAGAACGGGCTGTCTGACTACCAGAATCTGTCGGAGGCCATCTCGCAGCAGCAGCGGGACAACCAGACTCTCAAGGATCGTAACGACCTCATCTACCGCGAGATAGATGACCTCACCTCTGGCCTCGAGGCCATCGAGGAGCTGTCACGCAACGATCTGGGATATATCAAGCAGGGGGAGACCTTCTACCGGATCATCCCCAAAGAGAAAGACAAAGAGACTGTACCGGACGATGGGCCCTACGATGACTGATGCCAGCCGGGTATCCGGCCTGACGGCGATCGTCCCTGCTGCCGGTATCGGTAGCCGGATGGGGGCCGATTGCCCCAAGCAGTACCTGCAACTGGCGGGTAAAACCATTCTCGAACATACCCTGGAGCGGCTGCTCTCCCACCCGGCCATCGCCCAGGTGATCGTGGCGCTGGCGCCCCATGACCGCTGGTTCGAGGCCCTGCCCGTGGCGGCCAACCCGCGCATTGTGCAGGTAGAGGGAGGCGCCGAGCGCGCCTTTTCCGTCCTCAATGGCCTCCATGTGGCGCAAGGGGAGTGGGTGTTGGTGCACGATGCGGCCCGCCCTTGTCTGACTCACGGCGATCTCGATGGGCTGATTGCCGCGGCCATGAACTGCGGCGGTGCCATTCTCGGCAGTCGGGTGCGCGATACCATGAAGCGCTCCGATGGGGAGGGCAATATCATCGCCACCGTCGAGCGCGAGCAGCTCTGGCATGCCCTGACGCCGCAGATGTTCCCGACTCGTGCCCTGAAACGGGCGCTGGAAGAGGGGTTACAGCTGGGCGCCACCATCACTGACGAGGCCTCCGCCATGGAGCGGGCCGGATTCACGGTGCGGATGGTGGAGGGGCGCGCCGACAATATCAAGGTGACCCGGCCGGAAGACTTGTCGCTGGCGGGGCTGTTTTTAAGCCAGCAGGCATAAGCCCCCAGTCAGAACAAACAGGCCCGAACAAGGAGTTAGCATGATCCGGATTGGATATGCTGTGGACGTATACAAAATTGATGTGGGAGGTTGCCGCTGATGATGCGCATTGGTCATGGTTTTGATGTGCACAAAATTGATGGGGTTGGTTTCAGCATGTCGGGAGGTCGTCTCTTATGATGCGCATTGGTCATGGTTTTGATGTTCATAAATTTGGTGGTGTTGGCCCCTGCATGCTGGGTGGCGTGCCGGTTCCCTACGAGCAGGGGCTGGTTGCCCACTCCGACGGCGATGTGGTGCTGCACGCGGTGAGCGATGCCCTGCTGGGGGCCATCGGGGCCGGTGATATCGGGCGCCACTTCCCGGATACCGCTGCCGAGTTCAAGGGGATCGACAGTCGTATCCTGCTGCGGGATGTGTTTGCCCGGGTACAGCAGGCGGGTTATGCCATTGGCAACCTGGATGTGACCATCATCGCTCAAGCCCCCAAAATGGCCCCCCATATCGACGCCATGTGCGCCGTGCTGGCCGCCGATCTGCAATGTGATTTGAACCGGGTGAACGTCAAGGCGACCACCACCGAACAGCTTGGGTTTACGGGGCGCAAGGAAGGGATCGCCACCGAAGCCGTCGTCCTACTGGTGAAACAATAATGCTGCAACAACTTGCCTATCTGCACGGGGCGCCCACCGCCCGCGGTATCCTCAAAGCCGAGGCCGCCGACTTCGTGGTGAATGAAGATCTCGGGTTTGAGCCCTGTGGCGAGGGTGAGCATATTTTCGTTCGGGTGCGCAAAACCGGCGAGAATACCGCCTGGGTGGCGGGTCTGCTGGCCGATGCGGCCGGGGTCAACCGCAATGCGGTGACCTGGGCGGGCCTGAAAGATCGTCATGCGGTGACTGAACAGTGGTTCGGTATTCATTTGCCGGGCAAAGCAGAGCCGGACCTCTCCGTCATCGAGAGTGACAGCATCCAGATCCTGCAGGTGAAGCGTCACAACAAGAAGCTGCGTGTTGGCTACCTCAAGGGCAATCACTTCACCCTGCGTCTCACCGGTCTGGAGCAGGTCGACGGGCTGGCAGCGCGCCTGCAGGCCATCGCCGGGCAGGGCGTCCCCAATTACTATGGTGAGCAGCGTTTTGGCCGCGATGGCAACAACCTGGAAGCGGCCAAGGCGATGTTCGCCGGCAAGCGGATCAAGGATCGCAACAAGCGCTCCCTCTACCTCTCAGCCGCTCGCAGCATGCTGTTCAACGCTATTGTCAGCGCCCGTATCGAACAGGGGCTGGCCCATCAGTTGCTGGCCGGTGATTGCGTGATGCTCAAGGGCAGCCACTCCATCTTCAGCGAAGAGAGCGTGACCCCCGAGCTGGCAGCGCGACTTGCCTCCGGTGACGTGCAGCTCACCGCGCCCCAGTGGGGTCGTGGCCGTCTGGCCAGTCAGGGGGCTGCAGCCGAGTTCGAGCAGGCCGTGCTGGCCCCTTATAGCGATTGGTGTGACGGACTGGAGAAGGCGGGGCTGGATCAGGACAGGCGCCCCCTGCTGCTCAAGCCGGAGCAGATGAGCTGGCAGCTGGAGGATGAGGTGCTTACCCTCTCTTTCTTCCTGCCGGCGGGCGCGTTTGCCACCAGCGTGGTGCGCGAGTTAATGCAGGCCGAAGAGGCCGATCACGGTTTCAGGAATCAGACCGATGCGAATTCTGGTCAGTAATGATGATGGGGTGCATGCCGAGGGGATTCGTGCCCTCAGCCAGGCGCTGCGCGCCTGTGGCGAGGTCATTGTGGTGGCGCCGGATCGCAACCGCAGCGGCGCGAGTCACTCCCTGACGCTGGAAGTGCCGCTGCGGGTGAGTCGCATCGCAGAAAGTGGATACTATGCGGTGAAGGGCACGCCGACCGACTGCGTGCATCTGGCGGTCAACGAACTGGTGCGGCCTGAGCCGGACATGGTGGTGGCCGGTATCAACCACGGCGCCAACCTGGGGGATGATGTCATCTACTCTGGAACGGTCGCCGCAGCCACCGAGGGTCGCCATCTTGGCTACCCCTCCATCGCAGTTTCACTGGTGGGCAAGACCCACTTTGCCACAGCGGCCCACTATGCGGCTCTGTTGGTGAAGGGGTTGATGAAACACCCCCTGCCTGCCGATCAGATCCTCAACGTCAATGTGCCGGATTTGCCTCTCGAGCAGATCAAGGGGATCAAGACCACCCGCCTTGGTAATCGCCACCGGGCGGAGTCGGTGATCTGCACCGAGGATCCCCGTGGCCAACCGATCTACTGGATCGGCCCTCCCGGCAGTCAACAGGATGCCGGTGAAGGCACCGATTTTGCTGCCATCGAGCAGGGCTATGTCTCGATTACCCCCCTGACCATCGATATGACTGCCTATGGCAGTCTCGCCGGTCTGGGGGCCTGGTTAGATCTGCAGGGATGAGGGTGGTGTGATAGTACAGCGCCTGTTAAATCAGCTCATTGCGCAGGATATTCGCGATTTTCGCGTGCTGGCGACTATCGCCAAGGTGCCGCGTCAGCTATTCGTGGACGAGGCTATGGCGCATAAAGCGTGGGACAACACCGCCCTGCCCATCGGCCACGGCCAGACCATTTCGCAGCCCTATATGGTGGCGCGAATGACCGAACTGCTGATGCAAAATGATCCGGCTCATGTGCTGGAGATTGGCACTGGTTCGGGCTACCAGACGGCGATCCTCGCCCATCTGGTGGAGCATGTGTATACCGTCGAACGGATCAAGTCGCTGCAGTTCCAGGCCAGGCGCCGGCTGCGTCAGCTCGATCTGCACAATGTCTCGGCCAAACACGGTAATGGCTGGCAGGGCTGGCCCAACAAGGGGCCTTACGATGCCATTTTGGTGACGGCGGCGGCGAGCGAGATCCCCACGGCGCTGACCGATCAGTTGGCCGATGGCGGACGGCTGGTGTTACCCGTCGGTGACAGTCAGCAGACCCTGCAATTGATTGAACGCGCCGGTTCCCAGTTGACCAGCCGGATTCTGGAGCCGGTACGTTTTGTTCCCTTGATAAATGGAGATGTTGAGTGAAGTTGTTTTCCCGTTTGTATGTCCTGGTGATGCAGTGGGCTCGCCACAAATATGCCCCCTGGTATCTCTCTATCACAGCCTTTATCGAATCTGTGTTCTGGCCGATCCCGGTAGATGTGATGCTGGCGCCGATGGCGCTCGCCAAGCCGCACAAGGCGTGGCACTACGCGGGCCTTGCAACCCTCTTTTCAGTGCTGGGGGCGCTGTTTGGTTATGCTCTGGGTTATGCCCTGTGGGACCCTGTGGTGCTGCCGCTGGTGGAGTCTGTTGGCTATCTGGGCAAGATTGACATCGCCCGTAGCTGGTTTGAACAGTGGGGGATCTGGGTTATTTTCATTGCCAGCTTCACCCCTATCCCCTACAAGGTGTTTACCGTCACGGCAGGGTTGTTGCAAATGGCTCTGCTGCCCTTCATCATCACCTCCCTCATCGGTCGTGGCATGCGCTTTTTCCTGGTGGCAGGCTTGATGCGCTGGGGTGGCGAGAAGATGGAGCGCAAGCTGATGCACTATGTAGATGTGCTCGGTTGGCTCTGTGTCGGTCTGGCCGTTGTGGCCTATTTCTGGTTTAGTCGTTAAGGACCCATTATGCGTTCGCGTATTTGGCAAGGAAGCAGTGTCGTGGTGTTGTCGTGGTTGCTGCTTGCCTGCTCCTCCAGTAAAACTGCAGCTCCGGTAGATGGAGTGGGTGATGATCAGTTCGTCTCAACCATTCCGGCTCGCCAGAGCAGTACCCAGCTCAGCGCGCCGATTCAGGGAAGCAGCTATGTGGTGAAGCGGGGTGACACCCTCTACTCCATCGCCTTCAACTCCGGCAACGACGTCCCCTCGTTGGCCAGCCTCAACAACATCAGCCCCCCCTACAACATCTATCCGGGGCAACAGCTGCGGCTTGATGGCTCCAGTGCCAGTGTCGGTGCCAGTCGCAGTACCGGCACCTATGAGGTGCGTCGGGGCGATACCCTGAGCAGCATTGGCCGCCAGTTTGGCATGAGTGCCCAGATGCTGGCCCAGAGCAACAACCTGAGTGCCCCCTATGCCCTGCAGCCGGGCCAGGTGCTCAATGTGAACTCTGCGGGTGGCAGTGGTACCCAAATGGTCGCCGCGACTCGCCCGGTCACACCGGTAGCGGTGCCAACCACCACCAGACCCAGCACTGGACCGCGTCCGTTGGCTGAGCCAAGCGGCTCTGGTCAGACCACGCCATTCATTGCGCAGAAATCCGTTGCTCCGGCGGCACCGAAAGAATACGCTCAGACCAAAGAACAAAAAACAAACAACTCCCAGTCGAGACTGACTTGGCACTGGCCAGCAAAAGGCCGGATTGTCGAGGGGTTCTCTGTTGCAGAACAGGGTAACAAGGGGATCGACATAGCCGGCCAGAAGGGGCAACCCGTCTACGCCGCCAGCAGCGGTAAAGTGGTATACGCTGGTAGTGCTTTAAGGGGGTATGGCAAGCTGATTATCCTCAAGCATGATGATGACTATCTCTCTGCTTACGCACACAACGATGAGTTGCGGGTGAAGGAAGGGGACAGCGTCAAGGGGGGCTCGGTCATTGCCAACATGGGCAGCACGGACGCGCCGGATGTGCGATTGCATTTCGAGATCCGGTATAGAGGCAAGTCGATCAATCCGATGAGCTATTTGCCAAAGCGTTAATGCCAGAGAGACGGTCTTACTCTGGTAACGTCAGGGAGACACACCATGAGCCAAGAACAACTGGTAATGCAGGATGCAGAATTAGAGTTTGACGCCGATACCGAGTCCCATGAGGCAGAAGAGCAGGAGGAGGTAGCCGCCGAGGCGGAAGAGATTATCTCCGATGAGTTGCTGGCACCTGAGCTGAACAAGGTGATGGATGCCACGCAACTCTATCTGGGGGAGATTGGTTTTTCCCCGCTGCTCACCGCCGAAGAGGAAGTCTATTACGCCCGTCGTGCCTTGCGGGGCGACAAAGCTGCCCGCAAGCGCATGATCGAGTCCAACCTGCGACTGGTGGTGAAAATCGCCCGTCGCTACAACAACCGCGGCCTGGTGCTGCTGGATCTCATCGAAGAGGGCAACCTCGGTCTTATCCGTGCGGTCGAGAAGTTCGACCCCGAGCGCGGCTTCCGTTTCTCCACCTATGCCACCTGGTGGATCCGCCAGACCATAGAGCGGGCCATCATGAACCAGACCCGCACCATCCGCCTGCCCATTCATGTGGTCAAGGAGTTAAACGTTTACCTGCGCACCGCGCGTGAACTGGCTCACCGCCTCGACCATGAACCCACAGCCGAGGATATCGCCTTTGCGCTCGATCGTTCGGTGGATGATGTGAATCGCATGCTCAAGCTCAACGAGAAGATCACCTCGGTGGATACCCCCATCGGCGGCGATCGCGACAAGGCGCTGCTGGATGTACTCTCTGATGAGCATGGTATGGGGCCGGAGCTGGAGTCACAGGAAGATGATATGCGTAGCAGCATAGTGCGCTGGCTGGAAGAGCTGAACCCCAAGCAGCGTGAAGTGCTGGCACGCCGTTTCGGTCTGCTGGGCTATGAGCCAGCCACCCTCGAGGATGTGGGGGCCGAGATTGGCCTGACCCGCGAGCGGGTACGCCAGATCCAGGTGGAGGGGCTGCGCCGTCTGCGGGAGATCCTGCTGGGCCAGGGGCTCTCCATCGAGGCCCTGTTCCGTTCCAATTAAGCTTCAGTCGCAACTGATCGCGGCCTCTGGCCGATAGCACGAGGGGAGCAATAGCTCCCCTCGTTTTTTATGGTTCTTCGCATTTTGTGG
>NZ_CDDH01000072.1 GCF_000819725.1 Aeromonas australiensis
CCAGCTGTTCAGCGCCCCCCGGCACCCGCGCACCCGGGCCTTCCTCGAACAGGTGCTCAGCTATCATGGCTAGTCTCAATCGCCCCCGCCTGCTTGGCTGGTTGTCAGGCACTGTGATGCTCTCTGTGTTGCTCGGTTGGGCGCTCTATAGCGGCGCTCGCCAGATGGGTTATGAGTGGCAGTGGCCGCGGGTGTTGCCCTTTCTCGGTGAATGGGATGAGGGAACCTTTTATGCCGGCCCCCTGCTAAACGGCCTGTTGGTCACTTTGCAGGTGGCGCTGCTCAGCCTGTTGGGCACCCTGGCGGTCGGGGTGTGCGTGGTCAGCCTGCGGCTGCTCCCCTCCCGGCTCGCCCCCTGGCTCGCCATCGTCTATCTGGCGCTGGTGCGCACCACGCCCCAGTTGGTGCAGCTCTATATTCTCTATTTCTTGCTGGGCCCCATGCTGGGATTGGCCCCCCTTGCCTGCGCCGTGTTGAGCCTCTCCCTCTATCAGGGGGCCTTCACCGCCGAAGTGCTGCGTGCAGGCGTACAGGCCATTCCCAAAGGACAGTGGGAGGCGGCCCACTCCCTTGGCTTGTCACGAACCATCACCCTGCGCAAGGTGATCCTGCCCCAGCTGGTACGTATCACCTTGCCGCCACTGACCAACGAGCTGGTCTCCCTTATCAAACACTCGGCGCTGGTGAGTGTGATCGCCATCTTCGATCTGACCAACGAAGGGCGTACTCTGGTTGCCGATACGTTTCTGACCTTTGAGGTGTGGTTTACCGTAGCTGCCCTCTATTTGCTGTTAACCCTGACGTTATCAGCCTGTTCGCGGGCGCTGGCCCGTCACCTGGATCCGGATCAACAAGGACGCTAACCATGAATCTGTCATTCAAGACCCCCCTCTTGGGCGCTGCCCTGCTGCTGACAAGCCTGCTCACTCCGGCACTGGCGCAAACCTCTCCCTCCGATACCCAGGCGCAGATCGAGCAGAGCGGCACCCTGCGGGTCGGCATGTCCACCTTCGCCCCCTGGGCGATGCGGGACAAGCAGGGTGCCCTGATCGGTTTCGAGATTGACGTGGCCCATCGCCTTGCCATCGACAACGGCTGGCAGGTGGAGTTCGTCCCCACCGCCTGGGATGGCATCATCCCCTCCCTGTTGGCGAAAAAGTATGACGTCATCATCGGCGGCCTCACCATTACCCCCGAGCGGGAGAAGAGCGTGCGCTTCACCCAGGCCTACTCCCACTCCGGGGTGCAACTGGCCGCCTCCAGCGCCATGGCTAAAGAGAAAAAAACCGTGGCGGACTTCAACCAGCGCGGGGTGATCCTGGCGGTACGCCGTGGCGCCTCACCGGTACAGGTGGCCAAAGCGCACTTCCCCAAGGCCACCCTGCGCCAGTTCGATGACGAGTCACAGGTATTTCAGGAGGTGCTGAACGGCCGCGCCCACGGCGCCCTCTCCTCTTCCCCGAAACCCGAACAAGAAGCGCTGCGCCACCCGGATGCCCTCTTTATGCCGTTTGCCAAACCGCTGGCAGAGGGGAGTGAAGGGTTTGCCCTGCGCAAGGGGGATGATGCCCTGGCCGAACTGTTCAACGAGTGGATCGCCGCCCGTCAGGCCGATGGCTGGCTCAAGGCGCGCCATGACTACTGGTTCAAGTCGCTGGCGTGGGAAGCGCAGGTCGCCAACCCCTGATGCTGATTGCTCTAAAAGAGACCATCCGGCGCATCGTCCAGAAGCCATGTCGGCGTATCAACTGGCTGGATGGGGCGATCGCCCTGATCCTGCTGCTGGCAGGCCTCTGGCTGGCCAGCCGCTTGCACATCGGGGTGGCCTATCAGTGGCGCTGGCATGAGGCCTTCGAGCTGCTGTTCACCCCTGGCCCTCACGGCGAGTTGCCCTACTTTTTCAGCGGTCTGCTGACCACTTTGCGCATCGCCCTGCTGGGCATGGTACTGGCGCTGCTGCTCGGCACTGCGCTGGGGGTAGCCGCCTTCAGCCGCCGCCCCTGGCTGGTGATGCCCGCAACCCTGTTTATTCAGCTGATCCGCAATCTGCCGCCACTGGTTTTTATCTTCATCTTCTACTTCTTTATCGCCAACCAGCTGCTGCCTGCGAGCGGCCTCTCCCGCTGGCTCGGCACCGTATCACTCTCCCCGTGGCAAGCCGCGCTGTTTGGCCCACCAGCCCGCTGGGAAAACCTCATCTCGGGCACCCTTTGTGTCGGGATGATCAGCGCCGCCTTCGTCGCCGAGATAGTCCGCGCCGGGCTGGCTGCTATCCCTCGCGGCCAGTGGGAGGCAGCGCAGAGCCTCGGGCTCTCCCCCTGGGTGCGCCTGCGCCATGTGATCCTGCCGCAAGCCATGCTGTTGATGCTGCCCCCCCTCACCGGCCAGCTCATTGCGCTGGTGAAGGATACCGCCATCGTTTCCCTTATCTCGGTACAGGAGCTCACCTTCGTTGGTACCGAGATGGCCAACTCCAGCGGGCTGGTCTACGAGATCTGGCTGCTGGTGGCCACTGCCTATTTATTGATATGTTTGAGTCTGTTCGTGCTACTGAGCCGACTCGAGGCGAGAAAAGGAGTGCATTGATGCTGACGTCTCTGTTACTGGCAACCGTGTTGCAAGCGGAAGCCATCGGCGGTTATGCCGCCGGTTGCCTGCAAAACGGCATGGCATTGCCACTGGAAGGGCCGGGTTATCAGGTGATCCGCACCAAGCGGCTGCGCTACTACGGTCACCCCGACCTTATCCACTACCTGCAGGCGCTGGCCAATCAGACCCGCATGGCCGGGCTACCGGATCTCTACATTGCCGATCTGGCGATGGCCCATGGTGGCCCCTTTACCTCCGGTCATCGCAGCCACCAGACCGGACTCGATGCCGATATCTGGTTTCGCATGGCCGACCGCCCCATCAGCAAGTGGGAGCAGGATGCCCCCAAGGAGTGGGCACTGATCGACGAACCCAGCTACAAGATGTTGCCGGGTCGCTTTGGCCCCCAGCAGCTCACCCTGCTGCGGCTGGCGGCCAGCAAGCCCGAGGTGGCCCGGATTTTTGTCAATCCGGTGATCAAATCCGCAGTCTGCCAGCAGGCTGGTAACGAACCCTGGGTGGCCAAACTGCGCCCCTGGGTGGGCCACTTCAGCCACTTTCACGTGCGGTTGCACTGCCCGGTCGGCAGCCCGGATTGCGAGCCGCAACCCCCCATCCCACCCGGTAACGGCTGTGGGGAGGAGTTGGCCTCCTGGCTCAAGGACAAGCCCCAGCTGCCCAAGGTCTCCGGCATCAACAAGCGACCCGCGCTACCTGCGCGTTGTGGCAACTGACCCCAAGCTGGTATGGTGATGCACGCTTGGTCGTACACCATCAATGGCGCACTATCGACTCGATATACCAAAGGAGAACAACAAGATGGCCACATCACTCTGGCGCAGAACCACGCAGAGCCTGTTGACCCTGACCCTGCTGCTCAGCCTGACCGGCTGCGGCATGAACAACATTCCGACCCTGGATGAGCAGGTCAAGGCGAGCTGGGGACAGGTGGAGAACCAGTATCAGCGCCGCGCCGATCTCATTCCCAATCTGGTGGCAACCGTCAAGGGGTACGCCAGCCATGAACAGGAGACCCTCAAGGCGGTCACCGATGCCCGTGCCCGGGTCGGCAGCGTGCAGGTGAGCGATCCTGCCCAGCTCAAGGAGTTTGAAGCGGCGCAAAACCAGCTCTCCAGCGCCCTCTCCCGCCTGATGGTAGTGGTAGAACGCTACCCCGAGCTGAAAGCGGATCAGCAGTTCCTTGCCCTGCAGGCCCAGCTGGAAGGAACCGAGAACCGCATCTCGGTGGCCCGCCGCGACTATATCGAGGCGGTGCGCCAGTTTAATACCGAGATCCGCACCTTCCCCGGCGTCATCTGGTCCAAGTTGCTCTACTCGGATCTGGAAGCCAAACCCAGTTTCAGTGCCAAACCCGGTGCCGATGAGGCGCCCAAGGTCAGCTTCCAATGAAGATGATGCTGCGCTGGTTTCTTCCCTGTCTGCTGATCTGGACGACAGCGCTGCAGGCCGCGCCGAACTTTCCGGCCCTGAGCGGACGGGTGGTGGATGAAGCCAGTCTGATGTCCCGCAAACAGGCCCATCAACTGACCCAACAGCTGGCCGCCTTTGAAAAGCGCAGCGGCATCCAGCTGGTGGTGGTCTCCGTCGACAGCCTCGGTGGGGAGACTATCGAGGAGTACGGCTACCAGCTCGGTCGCCACTGGGGGATCGGCCAGAAAGGCAAAAACAATGGCGTGCTGTTGCTGATCGCCCAGGATGAGCGCAAGGTGCGCATCGAGGTGGGCTATGGATTGGAAGGCGCCCTGCCCGACGCCATCGCCGCCAACATCATCCATGGCCGCATCCTGCCCGCCTTCAAGCGCGGCGATATGGTGGCCGGGATCATGGCGGGCAGCCAGAGCATCATGAAGGCCCTGGCTGGGGAGTATCAGCCCCGAAACACAGTTGAGCGTAACAACGGCGCCATGATGTTCATCATCTGGATCATCATTGTGCCGTTCCTGTGGATCATCGCGATACGATTACAGAGACGGTTACAAGGCAAGTTCGGGAGTAACAGCAGCCACTCCAGTCGCTATTACAGTGGCAGTAGAGACAGCGGCACGTCAGGTGGTAGCTTTAGCGGTGGCGGCGGCAGTTTTGGCGGCGGCGGAGCCTCCGGTGGCTGGTAACAGGAGTAAAGAGACAAATCATGATTTCTAAACAGTTCTTCCACACGCTGCAGGCCAAGGTGCGCGAAGCGGAGCTAGAGACTGATGCTGAACTGGTCACCGTGCTGGCCCCGGCCAGCGATGGCTATCGCTACATTCCCACCCTCTGGGCGGCGCTGCTGGCGATGCTCACCCCGCTGCTGGTGTTCCAGCTCGGCTTCTGGCTCGGTTGGTACGAAATCCTGCTGGTGCAGTGGTCGGTCTGGCTGCTGCTGAGCCTGCTGTTCCACTGGACCCCCATCAAGATGCGGCTGATCCCGAAGAAGGTGCGCCAGCACCGGGCGGCCCTGATGGCTCGCCTGCAATTTGTCGAGCAGGGGCTGCACCGCACCCGCGACCGGCTCGGGGTGCTGATCTTCGTCTCGGCCGCCGAGCACTATGTAGAAATACTGGTAGATGATGGCATCGCCCAGCATATCGACAATGGCCAGTGGCAGGAGATCATCGACGACTTCGTGGCGCGCGTGCGCAACAAGGAGATCGAACAGGGTTTTCTGGAGTGCGTGGAGCGCGTTAGCGCCATTCTGACCGACGCCTTCCCGGCCACCCGGGATCAAAACGAGTTGCCGGACAGTCTGATCATTCTCGACAAACCCTGATCCGGTTTAAAAAACCGGCACTCTGCGCAAGAGTTAGGCATTCGGGAAAGATTATGAAAAATAAGGGGAAAAGAGGTTGACCCACACAGCCCTTTCCCCTAAATTACGCCCCGTTCCAGCGCAACAGCGCAGCGAACACCGTGTTGGCTGAACACGTTAAACCACAGACAAAAATTTGGTGAGGTGTCCGAGTGGCTGCCCACCGATGAAGTCGGTAAAAAAGCACGCATGGCGTGCTCCGAAAGCCACTTCAAAGAAGAAAAAATTTGGTGAGGTGTCCGAGTGGCTGAAGGAGCACGCCTGGAAAGTGTGTATACGGCAACGTATCGAGGGTTCGAATCCCTCCCTCACCGCCAAATATAACCCGTTGAATTTCAACGGGTTTTTTTCATTTCTAGACTTACGTGATTTTTTTCCTGGATCAACTGGGTGGAACAATCATGTATCTGAGTAAAAATGCCTCCGGCACCTACTACACTCGTCTCCCGCTGCCTAAGTCACTACGTGACCCTGGCTTGCCCTTCGCTATCCGTACTTCCCTTTGCACCAAAGATAGGCAGCTCGCTGTAGACCGAAACCTGGCTGTGGCAGCTCGCACTCGCGCACTGATCGCGGCTACCCCTGCTGATACTTCCCCTCGCAGTTTCTATCGCTGGATCCGCGCCGATCTTGACGCGTTCAAGGCAGCGGGGTTCATCCTCCCTCCTCAAACACCTTCCACACCTCGTGAACTTTCTGTTGATGCCTCAGCTTGTCCCAGCAGTGGGATCACGCTCAGCCACGCATTGGCGAGATTCATCGAGACTAAAACCAGTGAGGGGATCCAGCATAGGTCGGTGGGCCAGCTCCGACTTAGGAGTAACGCGTTTGTCACCTGGCCGAACGGATCAAGATCAATGAGGTGGCACCGACCCGGCGCAGGAGTATCGCAACATCTTGCTGCGCAAGAGCGACATCAGTTTCAAAACCAAAGGGGATTACCTCGCCGCCCTGAAACAGTTCTTCCGTTGGTGCGTGGCACTGGACTATTGCAGTCGTAACCCTTTCGATGGGCTGACGACAGGTAAAAGACCGAACAAACGGGCGGATGAGGAGCGAGTGCGCTGGCATCGTCCTCAACTGGCCCAACTGTTTGCCAGCCTGCGCAGCAAACAATCTCGGAAAGGTAAATGTTGATAAGCGCAAAAAATGACCAGGTTTCCGGGGTTTTTAGCGCCCAATTTTGACCACCCCAGAGTGTTTGCAACTATCCGATCTTTGGATCGGAGAACCTTCTTTATTTCCCTCTCCCTGTAGCAAAGGGGCTGGGTGAGGGAAATATCCGTATCCCCTGCTAACCAAACTGCCAGTTTAACACGGCAGTCGCTCACTAATTGATTGAGCCTGCTCATGTTTTTATCAATATCCTCTTTCCATCTCTCGATCTACTCCCATAAGATAGCCAAACGAAAATCCATCTCTCAGGGAAGCGTCATGGGAGCGATTCGTGACACCAGGTTGGTTAACAGCAGCGAGCTGAGGGCTGTAACTCAGGGGCGGTAGCCTTGCCTGATGAGATAGGTAAGCGAGCACCAAAATCTGGGAAGCAAAATCTGGGACACCCACATTTCTGAGCAAGGCGCAGCACAGCCAGAACCCAAAGGATGGGTGTCCAAGGTCTCTGGACTGGGGCGGTGAGCCAGCGTGCGGTCGTTTTACCTAGAGGTCGGAGAGTGGGCTGCGAACTCCGTTCGCCCCCTGCTGGAGCACGTGGGTATAGATTTGGGTAGTGCGCACGTCCGAAGGTGGTAAGGATTTTTTGCCAAAGTCAAAATGAAAGACCTGACCCCTATCATTTCCGATCAATTATCAGATGAATACTGGTAATGTTTTTATTTAATTTTATTTTTTCCGTGGCGACTATCAAGGCAAAGCGGAGTTATACGGAAGGCTCTGTTAACGGATTAGTACCGCCTTCTATCTAATCACTGTTAGGGCCGAGTAATATTAAGGATTATCTATGGCATTAAAAATTGAAGGCGGCGTTCCAGGTTATAACAACAGCTACCATTTTCATGCCTCACCAAAGTACAGGATGGCTGTTTTAAATGATTCTGTTGCTGTGCGCCTAGAACAATTGATTGCGGAAAAGTCGGAAGAACTTGGATGGAAAATTCATGCATTGGCCGTGGATAATGACCATGTGCACTTTTTAATCGAGTCTCTTGATTCGCCAAGCCAGATAGCCCAAAGGCTTTTTGGTTACGCCTCATTTGTTCTGCGGAAAGAATTTCCAGCTTTGAAAGAAATTAACGCTGAGCATTTTTGGGGTGGGCGGCAATGTAAATCAGTTACTGATTTACAGCACTTTGAAAACACAATTGCATACATCAATAAGCATGCGCGCATGTGTGCCCTAATAATCGGCTGCACCGGAAAAATTTCCGCTGTCACCTTTTATGAAAAAACACGCATTAAAGCCGCCATCAAAAATTTTCTTGGTGAGCCTGGCATTATACGGTGGAAGTAGTAAGCCCGATGGAATATGAACGGCGCTACGCTTAACGAGGATGTCCTAATTTCCTTGGTAAGGACGCTTTGTGAAGATGATCTTAAACAATAACCATATGGAATATAAATGTACATTCGTACGGTCGAAATTGAAAACTACCGAGCCTTCAAAAAGTTTGAGATTAAACTTTCACCGCTAAGCCTAATTATTGGTGAAAATGAAGCAGGCAAAACCAACCTTTTTAGCGCACTTACCCTGCCTCTTAACAACAACGATATTAGCTTCAATAAGAAACGTCTCTCAGTATCAGATATCAATCGGGAAGCTATAAAAGACTTTTACCAAGCTATAATCGACGACAAAGAAGATGATGAAATCAAAGCTTTGATTCCAAAGGTTCGTATTGAGATCGAGTTCACTGAGCCAAAGAACATAATTGAAGAAGGCGTTGTTGGAAAGTGGATAATTGGAGAGGAAGCCGACGATAGCTATAAGGTTCGCTACGACTTCAGACCCAAAGATGTAGGGCACTTTTTAAAGACAGCCAAGGAGCTGCTCGAAGGCATCAAGGACATTAAAGAGACTCGGTGGTTCAACCTGCCAATCGAGCTGTACGACTACGACGTAACGCAAAGCAATAATGGGTTAAAAGTTAGCTACTCTGATCTAAGACTGATATCGATCAACTCGATCAACGCCGAGCGCGACGACTTTGCAGAGAGTAATACTCAGAAATCAAACGACATTCTGACCAAAATGCTGATTTCGTCACTTTTGGATTCAGACAAGGCCAAAATTAACAGTGCGTACACGTCATTCTTTGACGCCATAGAAAACACCGAGGCATTCGAGAAGATCGTTACTCCTGACCCAGACTTTGAGAACTTCTTCGACGAAATCGTCGACAAACTTGAATGTATCCCCAACCTGCCAAATTTAAAGAGTATCTTATCCAACATCACTTTGAAATCTGGTGAGAGCTACCTATATCAGCGTGGCCTTGGCTATCGTAACCTCGTATATATCTATCTGTTATTTGAATTTTTCAAAGGCAACAAGAACGCACTCAACCTTTGCTGTATCGAAGAACCTGAAGCACATCTAAGCGTGAACAACCTCCGCTTCGCAACCGACTTTATATATAAGAGCACACAAAAAGGAGGTTCGTCTCTTGGTAATCCCCCCATTTTTAGGAGCATTCAAAAGTAGAGGTCATGCAGCCTTTGCCAGATGCTGTTTCGGTGTGTAGCCATCTAGCGCCATATTGGGCCGTTCATGGTTATAAACCCACAGCCATTGCGTTGCAAATTCTTGTAGTTCCTCCAGTGTGCCAAACAGGTGATGAGCCAACCAATCGTAACGCACCGTTCTGTTAAACCGCTCTATGTACGCGTTCTGCTGGGGATTGCCAGGTTGGATATACCCCAAGGTGAGCCCCTGTTTCATCGCCCACTCCTTGAGCTCCTCGCTGATATATTCCGGGCCATTATCACACCGGATCATCGCTGGTTTGCCACGCCACTCGATCACCTGCTCCAGGGCTCGCTTGACCCGCGAGGCAGGCAATGAAAAATCAACCTCTATGCACAGCGCCTCGCGATTAAAGTCATCGATCACATTAAACAGTCGCACCGACCGACCATCACTGAGCTGGTCATGCATAAAATCCATCGACCAGCACTGATTGGGCTTGTCTGGCACGGCCAATGCGTCCGGCTTTTCACGCACCAATCGCTTCTTGGGTTTGATCCGCATGTTCAGTTCAAGCTCCCGATAAATCCGGTAGACCCGCTTATGGTTCCAGCCAAACCCTTTGACATTGCGTAGATAGAGGAAGCAGAGGCCAAAGCCCCAATTACGCTGGCTGTCGGTGATACGCAGCAACCAATCCGCAATAAGCAGGTTTTCATCGGCAAGCACGGGTTGATAGCGATAACAGCCTTCGCTGACCTTGAAGATGTTGCAGGCTAGCCTGATTGAGATGGCAAAGTGTGAAATCGCTTTGGTAGCCATCTCCCTGCGGGCAGATGGCGTTACCACTTTTTTGCCATGGCCTCGGCGATGATCTCGGCCTTGAGGCGCTCCTCGGCATACATTTTCTTGAGGCGACGATTTTCCTCTTCCAGCTCTTTGAGGCGAGCCATGAGGGAGGCATCCATGCCACCGAATTTGGAGCGCCACTTGTAGAAAGTGGCGGAGCTGATGCCATGCTCACGGCACAGCTCGGGGACGGGTGAACCGGACTCGGCTTGCTTGAGAATGGCGATGATTTGGGCATCGCTAAAGCGTGATGTTTTCATGTAGAACCTCCTGCGTTCAAGATACGAGAAAATTCTACTTATGAGCACCCCAGTTTTTCGGGGGGATTACCTCTTCAAACGTTAATTAGCTCCCATAGCCCACAGGTCATAAATAAACTTGAGCTAACCAACGTGATCGTTGTATCTGGAAATGCTGCCATCCACCTAACTGATAGTAATAAGAATCTCACTAACTACCTTCGTAAACGACCAAACTTTGACATACTCAAGCTCTTGCTGAGCAACAAGACCGTGCTCGTTGAAGGTACCACCGAAGAAATGCTGATCAACGCTATACTCTACCGTGACAATAAAAACGTAAGCAGTCTTGACGTAATATCTATTGAGCAAACAGGCTTTACAACATTCATGGACGTCTGGTTACAAGTCAATAAAGGTAATACTAAGAAGAGACTAAGTATCATTCGAGATTATGATGAGAATGACACTACCAAGAAAATCCATGAAAAATACGATACCGATAACGACAATATTCGAGTAAGAACCACTACCAAATATACGCTCGAAGATGATCTTGCAGAGGCGGATGGGAACCTTGACCGCTTAAACACACTGTTTAATAAGCAGTGCCAAACCTCTGATGAAATGGCTGCGTTTCTGAAAAAGAGTAAAGCCGAAAGGATGCTCAAGATAGCTGACTCCATCTTAGATGAAGAAAACAAAAATCCGATCAAGCTACCCAAGCACATTCAAGAAGCCTTGGATTTCATGAAATGATTGAGGTTCAAATAGCCGGAGCTGGCGCAGGTAAGACTCATGGCCTAGCTGAGAAGATCATCAAGCATTATGATGCTTCATCATATAAGAAGATCTTTGCTATCACTTATACCAACAACGCAGCGAAGAATATATCCAAAGCAATCATAAAACAACTCGGATACTTACCTGATAATATTGTGGTTTGCACCGTTCACAAGTTTCTACTGAATGAGATCATTTACCCTTACTCGCCGTTCGTTTTAAATGAAGTGCATGTAAATTCCTCTCGCTGCAAAACGTATTCAAATTTCCCTCCAGGAAAGACTGACGAACAAAAGAAACGAGAATCTGCGAATACCATCAGCAGGCTAAAGAAGAAGGGTATTATACACGTTGACGAAACATATGCCGCTGCATGGAGGGTTGTGGATGAAAACTACTCTAAACACAGCAGCCTGAAGAAGAAGTCCAAAGTCAGGAAGGTTCACAAACTACTAAGTAGTGCAATTGATAAAATTTTTCTCGACGAAGCTCAGGATCTTGATGCAATTGCTCTTAAGGCTTTTCAACAAATTGGCGAGAATTCGGTTGGTATCTACATGGTGGGAGACCCCAAGCAGGCAATAGATTATCCAAAATCTTTCAAAGACTGGTTAGCTGCGAACAAAACCAACGAAAAATTTAAAGTACTACCGAATATAACGACTTCTCGTAGGGTTCCACAGAGAATTCTTGACCTCTCAAACACCTTCTGCCCCAAAGGCCAAGAGCAAACTAGTTTGTCTGAAGTTGAAGGACGCCTAACATACGTCACTTCAGAAGATGACCATTACGACCAAGTTCTCTGTCATCACATTGAGAATGGAAGCTTAGTTAGTATTTTCAGAAAAGAGGGTAACTACTCAACCAAGCAGGCGGGATCACTACCAGAGTTCGATCCAGAAGTAGAAGAACGCCTTATGAAGGAATTCCCGGAATACGAAGAAGACGTGGTCATATACGCATTGCAGCGCTATTTTTCCTCCTTGTTATCCAGCAATGATAACAACACATCAATACGAAAATTTATTAGTAAGCTAGAGATTCCCTACGAGAAAGAACTGTTCAAGAAGCTTTGTCGAACAGCAGAGCAATTCAGTTCATCCAAGGATAATTCAGCCAGGTACACAATCAGCAGTATCCAAAGAACTAAGGGCTTAGAGTCGAAGGTGTGTGTCTTAGTCTTAACGCCAGCGATTTTCAAGTACTTGATGCAAGATGGCGTAACTAAATACAACAAGACTTGGAATATGGTCTATGTCGCGTTAACTCGCGCAGAATCTGAACTAGTTGTTGCTGTAGACATGGAATTACTTGGTAAAGAATATAAGCATGATGACATTGTTGAGAGCCTTGAATCTATTGGGTTTAAAGCGCTAAACCCAAATCATCCAAGTCACAATGCCGAAGATAAATTGGAGAAAGCATAGTATCATCCAAAGATTATTGGCAAACATCCTCTTTGGGCTGGATTTGGACATGAAGATGATGGTGAAGATTACGTATAACAAGCGCAAGCACTCGGAACAATTTTCCGCTTCGCTACAAATTTTCCGGTGTTACGGGCGTTAACGCAAAGTAGGAGTTCACGAGAACGTGAGTCGATTTGTCATTTAGAGGAAACGACAAAATTATTCCGATAGTCAGAAAGCATGTTCATGTTTTTGACATTCCAGAGTTTCTATTTATAAAAGATGTAAAAATCTCATGGCAATAGCGTGAGTCAATTGCGCTGCTTTTATGAACGACATTATTATCGTAAGCCATTGAATATAAAGATTATATTTGTGCTGTGATATACAAAAGTGAGGGTTCGAATCCGTCCCTCACCGCCAAATCTAGAAAAACCGACCTCAGGGTCGGTTTTTTGCTATCTGAAAAACAAAACATCTGTGCCGAGCCAGGCACTGCTGCTCATCTACGCTCTTGCCACCCTATCTTGCAAAACCCTGATGGTTTTTTGCTTTCAAGCTGACACACATTGAACTGGCTGTCAGCACGTCTTATCGTGATCGCTGTCAGCAGCACCAGAAGTGGCTACCAGCCCGGGTTGCCAATGCCCCCCCGAACATCATCAGGCCAATATCCGGATCGATATCCCCCTCTCTCACAAGCAAAGCAGCAAAAGAGTCGCTGCAACTGCGCAAACCCTGCGCCTCTCCAGCCACCTTGGGTGGCAGCCCCTTTAAAAACAAATAAGTCAGTAATATCAACACCATAAAATCTTAATGATAACGATTTCCATTCATTGTCAAGTGGTCGGGCCTCTGCAATAATGCCGCTCCTCAGGCTTAAATAAAAACAATTATCATTATGAACAAACTGCTTCAGGCATGGCCGGCACTCCTGTGTGCCTCCGCTGGCGCGGCCGATCTTCCCCCTGTGGAGAAGGCGCGCAGCGACGACACCATCATTGTCACCGGGCAACGGGTACAACAGAAACTCTCCGATGTTTCCGGCTCCATCACCGTTATCACCCAGGAAGAGCTGGACCGTCAGGTCGCCAGCGAGCTGACCCATGTGTTTCGCAAGATCCCAGGGGTCTCGGTCACCGGCTCTGCCGGGCGACCGCAGAACATCAGCGTGCGCGGCATCGGTGGCAACCGCATCCTGCTGATCAAGGATGGAGTGCGCGTCAGCGATGGCTTTGGCGCCGACAACATCAATGACAAGGTGGGTCGCTTTAACTTCGATCTCGATGACATCAAGCAGATTGAGGTGGCCAAGGGGGCCGGCTCCTCCCTGCATGGCTCCGATGCCATCGGCGGCACCGTGGTGATGAATACCAAGCAACCGGAAGATTATCTGCAACAGCAGGATAGCTATCTGGCGGCCAAGACCCTCTACGGGGGCGACAGCAACAAGAAGAAGCTCAGCATGACCGGCGCGGTACGGGCGCTGGAGAGCGAACATCTGTTGCGCCTCTCCGGCTGGCGCGGCAACGAAACCGCCAACTTTGAGGAGAACCGTATTCCGGCTGATCTGAATGGTATGAGTGCCTCCACCAGCAGCCGCTTCCCCCTCAATGCCCATCACGCTCTGAGGCTGGAGCTGGACTACTACGAGGATCACGCCAAACGGCAGATGGGCCCAAAGGCGGTACCCCAACCCGATGGCAGCTGGGACGTGGTCGGTTTTCAGGAAGATGGTGAGCAGCGCACCCAGGGCGGCAAGTTCAGCTGGGAAGCCAACGATCTGGGCATGATCGATACCCTCAACTGGAGCCTGTTTGGCAACCAGTCACGCAACGAAGCCAACCAGCGCCAGCTGCTGCGCAACGATGCCCTGAGCGGTTATCCCAGATATCGCAGCCAGCGCACCCTCTCTACATTCGAGGAGCTGCGCCTTGGCAGTGAGCTGGAGTTGCAGAGCAAGCTGACCACCGGCTCGCTGGATCACACCTTCAGCTACGGTGTGGAGCTGGAGCAGGCAAACCACGAGCGGCCGGTGAGCAATCTGACCCTGGAGAATGGCATCACCACCCAGGGACAGAAGGCCCCCTTCAGCAAGGCAGAGACCCGCCGCGATGGCATCTGGCTAAGCGATGTGATCGATCTGGGCAGCTGGCAGTTTACCCCGACCCTGCGCTTTGACCGCCAGCACCTGCGCGCACCGGACAGCAATCTGGCCGAGAACCACAGCGACCACCTCTCCCCCAGTGTGGCGGCCAGTTACCGCTTCAACGAAACATGGCGCAGCTGGCTCAGCTATGCCAACGGCTTCCGCGCCCCCGCTTACGACCAGGTGTACGGCAACATTCCTCACTACTTTGCCATGCCGCCGTTCGAGATCATTGCCAACCCCAACCTCAAGGAGGAGACCAGCCACAGCCTGGAGTGGGGAGTGAATGGCCAAAGCGACAACTGGAGCGTCAAACCGGCCGTTTTCTACAACCGCTACTACAACTTCATCGACTGGCGCCAGATCGGTTTTCGCCTCGATGACGGTGTCTTCCTGCGCCAGTATCGCAACGTCGCCAAAGCAGAAACCTGGGGCGCCGAACTGGCCACCAGCCTCTGGCTGAGCGACGAGTGGGAACTGTCGACCAATCTGGCCTGGATGGATGGCAAGGATCACCGCGGCGAACCGCTGCGCACCCAGACACCGCTGGAGGGCAACACCACCCTGCGCTGGCAACAGCTCGACTGGGGGGTTGAGCTCAGTGGCAACTATGCCGCCGCCATGACCAAGGTGCCCCAGTGCGCCAATGGGCAGACTGGCTACAGCGGCGCCTGCCAGAGCAGCGCGGGCTGGTTCAGCCTGGATCTCACCGGCGACTGGCAGATCACCGAGGCGCTCAAGGTCAATGCCACCATCGGCAACCTGCTCGATACCCGCTATGTCCGCTATCAGGATGTAGCCGGACTGCCGGCTGGCAGCGACACCTCCCTCTACAGCCAGAGTGGCCGCTACCTGTCCGCCAGCCTCAGCTACCGTTTCGTGGGGATGTGATGAAACATCATGCAATCATGGCGGCCCTGTTGGCCGCCCCGTTGGCATGGGGGCAAGAGGCCCTGCCACCGCCCATCCCGTCCCAGCCACACCTGATTTCAGGCAATCCCGTACGTCAGGATCCCTACTTCTGGTTACGGGACGAGAGCCGCAGCAACCCGGCCATACTCGACCTGCTCAAGCAGCAAAATCGCTGGAGCGAGCAGCAACTCGCCGCCCAGCAGCCGCTGGAAGCAACCTTGCGGGCCGAGTTTGCCCGTCATCCGGCAGGTGAAGCCGTACCGGACAACTGGCTTGTCCGCGGCGATCAGGCATGGCAACTGCGCGCGGATGGCTCACTCTGGCAACGCCACGGGAGCAAGGTACAACAACGACTTCCCGCCAGAGCGGGTGAGGGCTATTACGACGCGGGTGGCTGGGCCCTGAGCCCGGATAACCGCACCCTGGCCATCGCCGAAGACAGGCGCGGCGATCTCGACTATCAGATCACCCTGCTCGATCTCCAGAGCGGCACGGCGCTGGCCAGTTTGGCGCAGCGCAGCGCTGATCTCGCCTGGTCACAAGATGGTCGCACCCTCTATACCATCGCCAACGAGCGCGACACCCTGCGCCCCTGGCAGCTGCGCGGCTGGCAGGATGGCCAGGAGCAGACCCTCTATGAGGAGCAGGATCCCGCCTGGCTGCTCAGCCTCTATCGCACCACGGATGGCCAGCATCTGGTGTTGCAGGGCAACAACCACGACAGCTCGGATCAGTACCTGCTCGACTCGGGCAAGCCGCAGCAGGTCAAACCCCGCCAACGCGGGGTGGAATATTATCTCGACAGCCAATCCGGCTGGGTGATCAAGAGCAACCGGGAGGGGGCGTTTGCCCTCTACTCAGCCAGCACGCCGCTCGGTGAGTGGCAGCGCCTGTGGCCCGCCAAAGAGGAGGATCTCGGCGATCCCGAGAAGTGGCGACTGTTTGATCGCCATCTGGTGGTGCAGTTTCGCCAGCAGGGGGAGGATTGGCTCGCCCTGCTCGATCGCAACGGCCATGAACGCCAGCGCCTGCCGCTGGCCAGTGGCGCCGGTACCGGCTGGCTGCAAGGAGAACATGACCCGGCCAGCGACCGTATTCTGGTGCGCAGTCAGGGCTTGAGCCAGCCCCCCGGCCAACGCTGGCTGGATTTAAACAGCGGCCAGTGGATCAACGACCGGCACACCGGTGACGACAAGGCAGAGCCCTATCAGAGCGAGCGGCGCTGGATCACCTCTGCCGATGGCACCCGGGTGCCTGTCTCGCTGGTGTGGCGCAAGGATCTGGCCCCCCGCGCCGTACTGCTCTACGGCTATGGCGCCTATGGCACGCCGATGCGCCCCTACTATCAGAAAGAGCTGTTAAGCCTGCTGGATCGGGGCTTTGTCTACGCCATCGCCCATGTGCGCGGCGGCGGCATGTTGGGGGAGCAGTGGACCCGCGATGGCCGCGGCATCCACAAGCAGAACGGCATCAGCGACTTTATCGCCGCCGGTAACACCCTGCGCCACTGGTCGCCCGACTCAGCCCCCCTGCCCCTGTTTGCCATGGGGGGCAGCGCGGGAGGCACGCTGGTTGCTGCAGCCCTCAACCAGCAACCGACCCTCTTTAGCGGCGCCGTGTTGCAGGTTCCCTTCGTCGATATGCTCGGCACCATGAGCGATCCCGCCCTCCCCTTGACCCGTCAGGAGTATCAGGAGTGGGGCAATCCGGCCAAGCCCGCCGAATATCAGGCGATGCGCCGCATCAGCCCCTACGACAACCTGCACCGCGCCCCCTATCCGCCCCTGCTGGTCACCACTGCCTTGCATGACAGTCAGGTGCCCTACTGGGAGCCGGTCAAGTGGCTGGCCCGCCTGCGGGAGCACAGCACCGGCTCCGGTCCCTATCTGCTGCTAACCGAGCTGGAGGGAGGCCACCGCGCCGGTGGTGGTGATCGGGCTCGTGAATTTGCCTTCTTGTTGCACCTGGCGGGGATCAACCAATGATCCAGCCATTGATTGGGAGTACCACTATGAAACCCCTGTTGCCCGCCCTCTTGCTGGGGCTGGCTGGCTTTGCCACCGAGGCCGCCGAACTGCGTTTTGTCGAACAGGACGCCCCGGCCGATCCCCGCCTCTGGCTCGAACAGCAGCTCGGCGTCACCCTGAGTAATGACCCGGCTTATCAGCGCCAAAGCAAGCTGGGACACTATCTGCATTATCGCCAACAGCTCAATGGCGCACCGATTGCCGGTCTGATGGCCGCGGTCAGTCTCGATGATCAGGGTCGCCCCTGGCGTCTCTATCACAATACCCGCCAGCCAGGCAGCACCGCTGCCCCTTGTGAGGAAACAAGCCGCGCCGGGGTGGATGCCTATACCGCCACGCTGGATGGTACTGTGTGGCAATTCGCCGGCAGCGACGAGGCCCAGCCCTGGTACTGGCTGAATGGCGACACCCTGACCCCCGCCTGGCGCCTGCTGGCGGTGGAAAGCCAGCCGGACAACAGCAAAAGCAGCCACTGGCAGCTGTTTGTCACCTGCGATGGCAGCGCCTTGCTGGGGCGCACACTGCAAGAGGCCAACACCCGTGCCGAAGCGGTCCCGCTGGCAGGGGAAGCGGCCACGGTGCAGGCCCGTGTCTTTGCCCTCGACCCCCGCACCCAGCTGCAAGATGGCAACCTGCTGTGGCGCCATGATCTGGTGCTGGACAACGGGGCCTATCGCACCGTGTCGTTACCGGTCACCAAGGAAGCAGGGGTTTACCAACTGAGTGGCCCCCGCGCCCGCGTGGTCAACGGCACGGCACCTGATACGGCCCCCTTTGTCAGCAACAGTCCCGAGGGCTTCCAGCTGGATCATCAACAAGCGGCTTTCCTCGATATCAACGCTTACTATCATCTGGATCTGGCCCAACGCCATGTGGAATCCCTTGGCTACCCGACGCTGATGGGCGGCCCCATTACCATCGATACCGACGCAGGGACCCAGGATAACTCCCTCTATGACCCCTTCCTGCGCCGGTTGGAGATTGGCCGGGTCGGGGTGCCCGATGCAGAAGATCCCATGGTGATCTGGCACGAGTTTGGCCATGCGGTGCAGCACCATATCCTGCCCGACATGGGAGACGAGGGGGACTGGGGGGCCATCGGCGAGGGCTTTAGCGACTATCTGGCCGCCAGCTGGCGCCAGCGTAGTCCCGAAGCCCGTCAGTTCGAGCCTTTCATGGTCTTCAACTGGGATGCCAGGATCAGCGGCCGGACGCCCCGTCAGCTCGATGATCTGCGGGCGCGCTATCACCCGGGCTTCCTCTATCCGGCTCACCTCACCATCAACGGCAGCAACGGCGACCAGCTGTGGGGCACCCCGCTCTTCACCGCGCTGCGCCAGGCCGTTGAACAGTATGGCGAGGTAGCCCGTGACGAGTTCGATATCCTGCTGATTGAATCCCACTTCGGCCTCGGCCCAGAGGTGCGGATGCCCCAGCTGGCGCGGGTCACCGTGGATACCGCCAACCGCCTCTATCCGGAGCGCAGCTATGGCAAGCTGCTGGAGCAGGCCTTCCGCCACCACGCCCTGCTGCCCACCCCCATCGCGGCCCGCCTTGCCGATGACAGCTACCTGCTGCCCGGGGAGAAAAAGAGCCTCGCCATCGAACTAACCAACCAGAGCGGTCGCCTGCTGACCGTGGCGGAGGCAAGCCTGCTGCCGACCAAGGGGATCATCGCGGATGGCCACTGGCAGGGAGAGCTCAAAACGGATGGCAGCGGTCGCTGGATCCTGCCACTGGAAGCGGCCAGCAACCTTACCTGTGGTGAGGCAGTCACCTTGCCGCTGCAGTTCCAGCTCACCCTGCCCAGCCCCACCGAACGCCAGACCCGCCTCGATCTGCAACTGCCGATCGGCGAACCACGCTGGCAGCGGGCCATCGGTCAGGGGGGCCAGATCAAGGATGCAGCAAGTGATGTGCGCCATGGGCTCTCCCGGTTCACGCTCACCCTGCCCGAAAGTAACGCAACCATCGATAACGGCTTCTCTGTGGCACTCGATCTGGAGCACAGCAAGCTGGAGCAGCTGGAGATCTGGCTCACCTCCCCTTACGGCACCCGGATCAGCCTGTGGAACAAGGGCTTTGCCAACCATACCCGGCTGAAAGGTGAGTACCCCCATGAATTAGTACCGTTCGAATCGCTGGATAAGCTGCACGGCGAACCACTCGCCGGCCGCTGGCTCTTGGAAATCAACGACACCAAACCAGAGGAGAGCGGCCAACTGCGCAGCTGGCGGGTCGCCCAGCAGGTAGGGGCTCGCTGCAGCAAGGATGAAGCCTTGCCCAACACCGGCATCATCCCCCTTGAGCAAGATGAGGGGGGCGGCGGCAGCACTTCTCCTCTGCTGCTGTTGCTGGCCTTGTGGCCCCGCCTCTGGCGCCGGATCCCCCTGCGCCGTTGAACCCTGTACCACGGGGGTCACCGCCCCCGTGAACCTGTGACCGAATCAAGGAATGTGAAGTGAAACCATCCGTACTGGTTATTGCAACCCTCTCAGCTCTGCTTAGCGCCTGTGGCGGCGGGGAAGATAGCGCACCACTGGCGATCCCGGACTACCGGGTCGATGTCGCCCTACCTGCAGCCGGCACCCTGTGCGCCGATCTGGATCAGAACTGGCAATGTGATCCTGCCGACCCAGCCGTCAGCGGCGAAGGCGCTGTGGCCCTTATCAGCGGTTCGGCGAACATCGTCAACTCGCCCCTGCTGTTCGTACCGAGGAGCGGAGGCCTGCTGCTGGCGCATCCGGCTGCCAAAGGGGATCCACAACGGCTGCAACCGACCCTGCTCAGCACCCTGTGGCAGAGCCGTATTGCCGAAGGGATGGCCGCCGATCGCGCACTGACCCAGCTGCTGACCGATCTCGCGCCGCTGCAACCGGGCAGCGACCGCGCCGCCCTCGCAAGTCTCGGCCAGTTTGATCAGGGGCTGCAGCAGATAGCGATCAGCTTGCAGCAACAGGCCAGAACCCGCCTTGCCAACGCCAAAGAGACCCAGTTGCTTACCACCAGCTATCGCGCCATCAGCCTGATGCTGGGGCAATTGGCTCAGGAGTGGCAGCGCCACGGCCGATTTACCGAAGAGACCCAAAGCGAGCTGCTGACCCTGCTGGCGCAACAACAGCCACGCAACCTGCTGACCGTCAGCGGCGTCACCACCTTCAGTGATGGCAACGATCCGCTGCTGGAACGGGAACCTGCCGATTATCCGGGACAAGATGCCAGCTGGAATCGCACTCGTCCCCAGCTTGCCTATCGCAAGCTTGATGATCGCGGTCAGGTGCTGCCCGACAACGCGCCGAACTGGCAGTGCGTCAAGGATCTCAATACCGGTCTGGTGTGGGAGGTCAAATCGGACGATCCCTTGAGTCCGGCCTGGAAAAGCAGACCCTTTGCCTATGAGGATGAGCAACTCACCGCAACCGCAGGCGAGCAGCAAGAGGCCTACCAGCATATTCATAAGAGGATCGAACAGCTCACCGCCGAAGGAGATCTGGCGGCCCTCGCCCGGGCACAGGCGCTGACCACCATGCTGACCACCCGCGCCTATCAGCAGTGGCTCAATGGCGAGCAGCGCTGCGGCATCAGCCAGTGGCGGCTGCCCACCATGGGTGAGCTGATGTCACTGCTGCACTACGGTAGCCTGGCCAAGGATCCGCTGGGTCAGCGCATCATCGTGGATACCCGTTACTTCCCGGATATCGCCCCCTCGGAAGATGGCACCTACCATGGCTACTACTGGAGCGCTACCAGCACCACCGCCCAGCGCTTCTCCGGTGGCCCTATCAGCAAACGCACAGTCCTGCTCCTGGGAGAAGATGCGGGCACCACCTATCCCGCGCTGGTGCAGCAAGATACCTATATCGAGCTGATGCAGGTACGACTGGTCGCCACTCCCCAATAATCCGAGGAATATCATGAGCCTTTATCGTTTTTCGTTCGCCATGCTGGCACTGCTGGCCCCCCTTGCCCACGGCTCGGCCATTTGTGATGACACCATGGATCGCACCGCCCCCTCTGCCCGGTTTCTTGACCATGGCAACGGCACCGTCACCGACCAACACACCGGCCTCACCTGGATGCGCTGCAAACTGGGTCAGAGATGGAGTGGCAGCAATTGCCTGGGGGAACCGACCGTTTACTACTGGCAGCAGGGGCTGCAAGTGGCGGAGCGGATCCGCAGTGACAGCAGCCATGCGCTCTATCACTTCGGCGGTATCAGCCAGTGGCGTCTGCCCGACATCAAGGAGCTGGCGACTCTGGTCGAGCATGCCTGCTACAAGCCCTCCCTCAATGAAGCCATCTTCCCGCGCGCCATGGCGGGGGACGGTAAAGAGGTCAATGAGGGCTATGTCTATCTGATGAGCAGCACGGTGACCTCCGCCAATGGCCAGCGGGCGTATCTCGATATCACCTCGGGGGATATCGGTCTTCGCGTCGTTGGCGCCTACCCGGATCAGGTCTTGCTGGTTGCCAGCCACCCCTGAGAGTGGACTGCGAGCTGATACACAGGCCCAGAGGCTAGCCATCGTCATATAGTGAAAAACCGGCCAGATTGGCGAATGTTGACCAGTTAAGGATCCATTGACCGAACCTTCGTCGGTATGAAAATCCGAAACCTGTTGCTTGGTTTCGGATTTTTTTATGCGTTGCGAGCGGGCTCTCGACCTCCTCCATGCCCGTTATGCCGCCCGGTTTGAGTCACTCTTGCCCCCACTCCCCCGAGTTCCCCCCCTGCTCGACGAAGAGGACGTTGCTACCCGGCACCGTCGATGGCGTGCTGTTGGCGTACAACCTGCTGCGCAGTCAGATGGTGAAGATGGCGACGAGCATGAGGGGATAGACAGCGAGTCAGCTGAGTTCTCACATAGCGTTGGTTTAGCTCATCCGTGAGTTGAGCCGCATAGCGTACCTGTCAGCGGGGACTCTCCCGAAGCGGGTGGCAGCACTGGACAAGCTGGCGGGGCCATCTTCCCCTTAAGCTGCAGCCGCAGTTTCGTCTGCTGGTGGGGGAGCCCCTGCTCTGCTCACAACCTGCGCCGCCATTGACACCACCCCTGCAACTGGCCAAGTCGCTCCTGCCAGTTGCAGGCTGCTCAGCCAGCCGGGATCGCCACTTCCCAGATCAAGCAACCGTCCCACGCCATAACAGGCCTGCTTGATCTCGAGGGGCAGCCGATACCAGCGTCGCAACTGTTGCTGACGAAAGCTGGCAACCGGTACCCGGGCCTGCGCCAGCAAGGGATCACGCATATCGGCAATCATGAGCTCCCCGGCAGCTCAGTTAGTGTGAAAGCCCTGACCGGTGGGCGGCAGCGCCTCTTCATACTCCATCCGGGTCACCCTGGCGGTGCGCGGGCCATGCTCCAGCCACCCCAGCATCATCTGCACCCCCTGCGCAGGGCCGCTGATGAGGATCTCCACCGAGCCATCCTCCAGGTTGTAGGCATGGCCGCGCAAACCCAGTTGCAGCGCCCGCTCACGGGTGAAATAGCGAAATCCCACCCCCTGCACCTGCCCCCACACCCGAATGACAAACGATCGCTCTCCCATTTCTCGCACCTTCCACTTAAGAAAAAATGTCCCGCGACGATAATGTGCCCGACACTCTATCTTTGCAGGATGCAGCACCATTATGAAAGAAGTTAAATTCCGCTGGGTTGACCGCTATCTCATTCACCTCACCATCAGTGAAAAATTCCATATCGCGTTCTGGTTACCTCTCTTCATCATCGCCTTTCTCAGCTGGTATCTGCTGGCTGCCAGCCATCAGCAGGAGATCTCCCTGCGGGTGGCGCAGTTGCAGCAACGAGTCGAGACCACGGCACAACTGGTCAGCCAGCAGCCCACTCTGGTGTTGCCTGCTGATCTGCGCCAGCAGCCTCAGGGGATAAACGGCCTTGAACAGCAAGGGGATCGCTATCGTTTCACCGCCTCTGCGGGTCAGGCCGGTTATATCACCGGCGAACTGGATACGGGCAACCTCTCCATGTGGCAGGGTCAGGGCTCGACCCTGCTCCTGATCGGCGCGCTGGCGGCCCTGATGGCACTGGTGATCCACTATATGATGACCTTTGTCTCCGGTGCGCTCTACTCCACCAACAAGGCGCTGCAAACCGTGGCGGACGGAGATCTCACCTTCCGCCTCAACTTCTTCCCGGTGCGCGACGAGTTCTCCACCCTGGCGGGCAGCATCGACCGCTTTACCGACCGCCAGCACCAGATCGTCAAACTGGTCGAAGAGTCTGCCGAAGCACTGACCATGGCCGCCGATGAGTTTCGTGATCACGCCCGCGAAGGCGAGACCATGGCGCGTTCCCAGCGCCAGCACATGGATTCACTGGCTACTGCCATGGAGCAGATGTCGGCAGCGATCCGCGAAGTGGCGCGCAATGCCAACGACACCCTGCAGCAGACCCGCCAGTCGAGCGAAGAGGCGGCCAATGGCGCCAACCGGGTAGCCCGCACTATCGAGGCGATCCGTACCCTGGCCGACGAGATTGGCAACGCCTCCGGCGCGGTCGAGCGGCTGACCCACAACGCCAACCGGATCAACGAGGTGGTCAACGTCATCAACGCCATCTCCCAGCAGACCAACCTGCTGGCCCTCAACGCCGCCATCGAAGCGGCCCGTGCCGGTGAGCAGGGTCGCGGCTTTGCAGTGGTGGCAGATGAAGTGCGTACCCTCGCCAGCCGTACCCAACAGGCGACGGTGGAGATCCAGCAGATGATCGAAGAGCTGCAGGCCGGCACCGGCGCCCTTAACGACATCATGGAGAAGACTGTTGGTCGCGCCGCCAGTAGCCAGCAGCTCATCAGCGAGGTGGGGCTCGATATCGAGAAGCTCAGCAACCACAGCGATGCGGTACTGGAGATGAGCACCCAGATCGCCACCTCGAGCGAAGAGCAGAGCTCGGTCGCCGCCGAAATCACCCACAATCTCGATCAGGTGCGCCATGAGGCGGCGCAGGTGGAAGAGTCTGCCAGCGCCTCGGTAGCCGGCACACAAGGGCTGAAAGCCACCGCCAGCGAGCTGACCCAGGCACTTGAGGGAATCAGGATCTGATCCATCAGTCACTGCCGGCTCGGGTACGCTGATGCACCGGGTTGTTTGAGTTTTACCTGCGGGCCACATAGAATGTGGCCCCTTTTCTTTCTACCATCGGCAAACATCCATGAGCGCTTCCATCTATCTCGTCAAAGGCCGCGAAAAATCCCTGCTGCGTCGCCACCCCTGGATCTTCTCCAAGGGGATTGAGCGGGTTCAGGGCAACCCCATTGACGGCGATACCGTCGAGATCTATGCCAACGATGGCAAGTGGCTCGCCCGTGGCGCCTGGTCAGGCAGCTCCCAGATCCGTGCCCGGGTCTGGACCTTCGACAAGGATGAGAGTGTCGATCTCGACTTCTTTATCCGTCGTCTCAAATATGCGCAGGAGTCTCGCGATCCGCTGATCAAGCGTCAGGGCCTCACCGGCTATCGCCTCTGCGCCGCCGAATCTGACGGCCTGCCGGGTCTGACCATCGACCGTTATGCCGATTTTCTGGTGTGCCAAATTCTCTCCGCCGGTGCCGAGTTCCAGCGCGAGCTGATCACCCAAGCACTGCGTACCCTCTACCCAGAGTGCAGCATCTATGAGCGCTCCGACGTGGCAGTGCGCAAGAAGGAAGGGCTGAAAGAGCGCACCGGCGTCATCTATGGCGAGACCCCGAACGAGCCGGTGGTCATCGAAGAGAACGGTGGCGTCAAGATCCTGGTAGACATTCGCAACGGCCATAAAACCGGTTTCTATCTGGATCAGCGGGATAACCGTCAGGCGGCAGCCAAGTACACCGAAGGCAAGCGGGTGCTCAACTGCTTCTGCTACACCGGCGGGTTTGGCGTTTATGCCCTCAAGGGCGGCGCTAAGGAAGTGGTCAACGTCGATCTCTCCCAAAATGCGCTGGATATCGCCCGCCAGAATGCCGAGCTGAACGGGCTGGATACCAGCAACACCCAGTTCGTCCGTCACGACGTGTTCAAGCTGCTGCGTGAATATCGCGAGAAGGGCGAGAAGTTCGATGTCATCGTGCTGGATCCGCCCAAGTTTGCCGAGAGCAAGGCCCAGCTGCTGGGTGCCTGCCGTGGCTACAAGGACATCAACATGCTGGCGTTCCAGTTGCTGGCGCCGGGTGGCGTGCTCTTGACCTACTCCTGCTCCGGCCTGATGGAGCAGAGCCTGTTCCAGAAGATCGTTGCCGATGCGGCGCTCGATGCCGGTCGCGATGCCCAGATCCTGGAGCTGCTCTCCCAGGCCTCCGATCACCCCATCGGTACCGCCTATCCGGAAGGCTTCTACCTCAAGGGTCTGGTGGTACGGGCCCGCTGATCGACAACTACCCTCCCCTGGTGATCACTCAGGCCCCTTGCCTCCCCCAATCACCTGAAAAAGGGGCCACCTTCATAAGGTGGCCCCTTGAACGCGGGTTGAGCCATGATATGGCTCACCGCTGTTGGCTTTATTTCACACCGTAACTGGTCAGGATCTTGTCCAGGGTGCCATCTGCAGTGATGACGGCCAACCCCTTGTTGAAGGCATCAAGCAACTCCTGGCTACGCGGATTTTTCACTCCGCTGGCGATGTGTAACGGATTGGTTGAAAGTGCATTGGCGGTAAAGGCAAACTTGCTGACATCCATCCCCTGCTGAGCCATGATAGCCTTCGCCACCACCTCATCCTCCAGCGTAAGATCGATACGCCCATCAAGCAGTTTCTTCAAATTGGTCTGCAAGTCACTGGCCTCCTGGCGATTCAAATCTGCCTGCATAAACTCATCGCCATAACCATAACCACGCACGATACCTATGCTCTTTCCTTTGAGACTGGCCAATCCATCCAGCTCGAAACTGCCCCCCACCAACTGGATAAACTTCACCTGATTCTTCAGATACTCATCACTAAATCGCAGCGTTTTGGTTCGCGCTTCCGTAAACCAGGCCCCCACCAGAATATCGATATTCCCCTCTTCAACTTCTGACAAGGCGCGGGCCCACGGCATGATCCGCATATCGAGCTCATACCCCTGAGTCGCCAACGCCTGCTTGACCAACTCAACCGAGATGCCTTTATTGGCATCAATGACAAAGGGTGGCCAGGGATCTTGCGCCGCCGTTACCGTGGCTGCGTGAGCCCCCATGCTCGACAGCGCCAGCAGCAATCCGATCATCCATGTTTTCATCTCAATACCTCTGCCTGTGTGAAGTAAACCCTTTGAGATAAGAAGAGGACAACCGCCTTTGTCAAGGTGGCAAGGATGACAAACCATTGAGATTCGAACCCATAGCCGCCTTGTGGCATAATGTGCCGTCAAATGGCCCGCCAGGGTCATCTCCTTTTACCTGATCTACGCGGCTTCATCCCAAGAGAGAGCCAAACAAGGGGTAATCATGTCTTCCATTCGTCTGACCCAATACAGCCACGGCGCTGGCTGCGGCTGCAAAATTTCTCCCAAGGTGCTCGACACCATTCTCAAGAGCCAGATCCCGGGCTTCAACGACCCGACCCTGGTGGTTGGCAACAGCAGCAAGGATGACGCGGCCGTGGTCGATATCGGCAACGGTCAGGGCATTGTCTCCACCACCGACTTCTTCATGCCCATCGTCGATGACCCCTTCACCTTTGGCCGCATCGCCGCCACCAACGCCATCAGCGACATCTACGCCATGGGTGGCAAACCTATCGTCGCCATCGCCATTCTGGGCTGGCCCATCAATACCCTGCCCGCCGACGTGGCCCAGCAGGTGATCGACGGCGGCCGTCAGGTGTGCCATGAAGCGGGCATTTCACTGGCCGGTGGCCACAGCATCGATGCCCCCGAGCCCATCTTCGGCCTCGCGGTGACCGGTATCGTGCCTCTGGATGCCATCAAGCAGAACGACACCGCTAAAGTGGGTGATACCCTCTATCTGACCAAACCGCTGGGGATCGGTATCCTCACCACCGCCCAGAAGAAGAGCAAGCTCAAACCTGAGCACGAGCAGCTGGCCCCCAACGCCATGTGCACCCTCAACAAGATTGGCCAGCGTTTTGCCGAGCTGCCGGGTGTCCACGCCATGACCGACGTGACCGGCTTTGGTCTGGCGGGCCATCTGCTGGAGATGTGCGAAGGATCCAATGTCAGCGCCCGCCTCGACTTCAAGGCGCTGCCGCTGCTGGACGAGGTGGATTACTACCTCGCCGAGGGCTGCGTACCGGGCGGCACCCTGCGCAACCACGACTCCTACGGCCATAAGCTCGATGCCATGGACGATCGCACCCGCAACATCATGTGCGATCCGCAAACCAGCGGCGGCCTGCTGGTCGCCGTGGGCAAAGAGAGCGAAGCCGAGCTGCTCGCCATCGCGCGCGAAGCTGGGCTAGAACTGTCGCCCATCGGCCAGATCAAGCCCCTTGAGGGGGCCCGCTTTATCGAGATTGTCCAATGAGTGAATTGCCACTGGCCACGGACTACGCCCAGATTTTTTTAGGCGATGTGCCCTTGATTGATGTGCGCGCCCCCATCGAGTTCAAGGAGGGGGCCTTCCCCTGCTCGACCAATCTGCCCTTGATGACAGACGATGAGCGCGCCCAGGTGGGGACCTGCTTCAAGAAGCAGGGTCAGGCCGCCGCCATTGAGCTTGGACACAAGCTGGTGGGAGGAGCCGTACGTGCCGAGCGACTCGAAGGCTGGCTGGCGCAGTTGCGCCAGCAGCCCGATGCCGTGCTCTACTGCTTTCGCGGCGGCCTGCGCTCGCAAACCGTACAACAGTGGCTGGCAGATGCGAGGGTGACGCGCCCCCGCGTCGCCGGTGGCTACAAGGAGCTGCGTCGCTTTTTGATCGACACCCAGGATCAGGCCTCTGCCGAGTGTCACTGGAGTGTGCTGACCGGCATGACCGGTTCCGGCAAGACCCATATGCTGGACCACGTGGCCCAGGCGCTCGATCTGGAAGGACACGCCCATCACAGGGGATCCTCCTTTGGTCAACTGCCCGGCGGCCAGCCCAGCAATATCAATTTCGAAAATAACCTCGCCATCGAGCTGCTCAAGCGCCGCCATCAGGGCGAGCAGGCCTTCGTGGTCGAGGACGAGAGCCGCCTGATTGGTCGCTGCTGCCTGCCCCTCTCCCTCCATGAGGCCATGAGTCAGGCACCGCTGGTGGTGGTGGATGTTCCGCAAAGCGAGCGCGCCGAGCAGATCCGTGAAGATTACGTGCACGATCTCTGGCTGCGCTATCAGGCCATGTATGGCCAGGAGGCCGGTTGGCCGCTGTTTGCCGCCTACCTCACCGATGCACTGGCCCGTCTCAAGCGCCGTCTTGGCGATCAGGCCCACCGCGAACTGGATGCCCTGATGCAGACCGCTCTCACCGAGCAGGAGAAGAGCGGCGATAGCGGGCTGCATCTGGCCTGGATCACCTTGCTGCTGACCCGCTACTACGACCCCATGTATCTCTATCAGCTTGGCAACAAGCAGGAGCGCATCGTATTTCGCGGTGACAAGCAGGCCTGTCTCGACTACTTCGCCGAGCAACATGCCAACGCGCTGCGCGGCTGACCATCCCAAGAGAGGAACTCTATGTTGAAATTCGAGGTGATCCCGGTCACCCAGTTCGCCCAGAACTGCTCCCTTATCTGGTGTGACGAGACCCATCAGGCGGCGCTGATCGATCCGGGTGGCGAAGCGGACAAACTGCTGGCGGCCATCGCCAAGCGCGGCCTGACCCTGACCCGCATCCTGCTGACCCACGGTCATCTGGATCACGTCGGCGCCGCCGCCGAGCTGCGGGAAAAAACCGGCGTCGCCATTACCGGTCCCCACAAGGAGGACGCCTTCTGGCTCGATATGCTGCCCCAGCAGAGCCAGATGTTCGGCTTCGCCCATACCCCCGCCTTCACGCCGGATCGCTGGCTTGAGCAGGGTGACAAGGTACAAGTGGGTCAGTGCGAACTGGAGGTCTACTTCTGCCCCGGCCACACCCCGGGCCATATCGTGCTGCTGAGTCAGGCCGAAAAACTCGCCTGGGTTGGCGATGTACTATTTGCCGGCAGCATCGGCCGCACCGACTTCCCCCGTGGTGATCACGGAACGCTGATCAAGTCGATCACCGAGACCCTGCTGCCGCTGGGTGACGAGATCGTCTTTATCCCGGGCCACGGCCCCAGCTCCACCTTCGGTCGCGAGAAGGTAAGCAATCCCTACCTGACCCAGCCCATCTGGTGATCAAAAAGGCAGCGGTGTTAGCCGCTGCCTTTTTAGTTGTTACGCTATCGTCCCCCTGTACATCTCTCACTACGGCCTTCTTCGGACCATATACCAAGTGGGAGTCTGTTAACATCGGTTTCAGCGTTGGCCGACAGTTGTCACTGTTCTTATTACCTCTGATTATGCCAATTCAGGTTCAAACTCAGCATCTTGCGCTTCCGCCTCTGCACCATCAATTAATGCCAGTACCCGATCAAGAAAACGCTGCGCTTCATCTACATCTGTCGCTTGCCGCAGATAGTGAGGGATGCGTTCAACAAACTCAGAACGTGATAGAGGCTGATGCTCTAGCAAAGCCTCAAGCATGGCTGGCCGCAATAAACGACGATCCTCATCGACATCGGGGAACGAAACCTCAATCACATGCTTGGCAAAATGTCTGAGTTGATCCTTCAGTCCCAAGCCTGGCATAAAGGAATCGATTGACTCAGATGCATCTTCATCGTTCTGCTCACTCGTCCCAACATACTCGTATGAAGGTAGGGCCACTTCGGGAGCCAAGGTCTTAAGCTCATGGAGTTTGCGGATGATCGGTGACAGAACCTCGTCAGGGTTAATGAACCAGTCTGTGGACCAGATACGGCTAATTTTCCAACCCAAACGCTCCAACACCTCTTGGCGCAAGCGGTCACGGTCACGGGCAGATTTAGCAGAATGATAGGACGCACCGTCACACTCGATGCCCATTAGGTACCGACCTGGGCAACCAGGATCTTTTACTGCCAGGTCAATAAAGAATCCGGCAACTCCCACCTGTGGCTCACATTCAAACCCTGCACGCTTGAGTGCCTCCATTACAGCAACTTCAAAGTCGCTATCAGGAGCTCTCCCTGTATGGGTAACTACTGAATCCAATTTGCCATTTTCGGCAAACTGAAGGAAGCCTTTCAACGAAACAACCCCGAGTTTGCTGCTTTCACTAGTTACGACATCCTCAGAGCGCATTGAGCTAAACACATGCATCCGCTTCTTCGAACGAGTAAAGAGCACATTCAAACGACGCCAACCGACATCAGAATTGATTGGGCCAAAGCGTTGATAAACCTTTCCTCCATGTTCAGAAGGTCCATAGGTAAACGAAATAAAGATTACATCACGCTCATCCCCCTGAACGTTCTCGAGGTTTTTAACAAACAACGGTTCTTCCATGGCATATAAGCCATCGATTGCATCGTTGAATTCAGGCCTGTTGCGGCGCAGTTCATCGATCGCTCGCTCAATCTGATCGCGTTGCTTGGAGCTCATAGCAACAACCCCTAGTGACTCACCGGGTCTGTGTTGCGCATGATGAAGTACCGCTTCAGCAACTGCCTGGGCTTCTTCGATATTGTGTTGGTTAGAGAAACGCCCTTTCGACACGTAAGTAAATTTTATCCCATACTCCGGCGACTCAGCATTTGGGGAGGGGAATATCACCAAATCACTGTTATAGAAATGTCGGTTAGAGTAAGCAATCAGCTTTTCGTGCCGTGAACGATAATGCCAACGCAAACGCCTCATAGGGAACAGCGGTAAGGCCGCATCAAGGATGCTGTCGGTATCACTCAAAGCTGCAGCATCATCGTCATCTTCACCATCAGCACTACGGTCAAAGAAGCTGGTTGGCGGCAACTGCTTAGGGTCCCCAACGACAACCAATTGCTTTCCTCTTGCAATGACGCCCAACGCATCCTCTGGTTTCACCTGAGATGCTTCATCCATCACAACCAAGTCAAATTCCATCCGTCCAGGTTCGAGGTAATGAGCAGCTGACATTGGCCCCATCATAAAACAAGGCTTAATAGCAACCAGAGCATTACAGGCTCGATTAACCAATTGTCTGATTGGAATGTGTCTGGCCTTTTTACCCAGTTCGTTTCTGATCAAGGCAAGTTCCGTATATTCACTTTTCTTACCCCCAGCATTCCCTTCTGGTATATGACGGCAAGCAATCTTTGCTGCAATTCGCAGACGCTGCAATTCAATCAGTTTTTTATCGTATTCTTTGAAAGACTCTTGCAATGCATTACGCTGGGAGCCTGAAACCTGCGTCAATTCTGGATGAGCAGTAATAACTTCTCGGGCCAATTGGTCATAAAGTGCCAATGCCAAACCTAGCTCGACTTTTTCAATAGGGAGTGTTCCAGAAAGCACGGCAGACCAGATACGCTGCAAGCCATTTTCATGCATTTGCTCGTAACAACGGATAAAGTTTACCCATCCATTCAACCAGAGAGGCTGTTGTATTGCCCTTGCATTTCTCTCTAATAATGTCCGAAGGGAACCATCTGTCGACTTGCTCCATTGAGTTATATCCAGCATCGTTTCTTGCGCATATGACGCAGCATGCTGGACCTGCTCACTCCACACCATAGCTATTTGCGCACCATCACGACGGAGTAATTCGTAGTCGCTACCACTCTCCAGTGCCCTGATCCTGGTAGCCAAGGCTGCACAACTTATCTGCTCAACCAGTTTCCCAGCAAACTCCAACGTACTGTTGATAATACTCAAGGTTTGTTGATTGTCTTTATGTATCCCGAAAGCCAAGGGCTTTAATTGTGACAATACCCCCAAATGAGGTTTGTCATTTTCAAGGGATGCCTGCAATACATTTATTTTCTGCAAAAGATCGGCAAAGTGTGTCATCTGCCCCAATGACATCTCTGGGCTGACAAACCACCCTTGCAAAGCGATCAATGTGTCTTGCACCTGCTGGCATGCTTGACTCAATACACCTTGCTCACCTAACCAAGAAGCAGGCTCACTCAGAAGGCTGTAAATACGCGGCAGCAATTTGGCCTCGCACTCAGCTTGATTTACCAAGGCCCTTAATCTCGAGCTGACCTGAGATTTCTCGAAAATATGTACACCTTTTACAATCTCGCCATCCAGACCAAATAATCCCGTTCCTATTGCAACTCGCTTGCCAAAGCCAATGCCATAACAAGATCGGACTTTCTTGTACCAATCACGCAATTGCATTAGCTGTCCACAGTCTGTGTCCAGTCCACGATAGGCATTACCCAGGTGATCACCAAATGCCCTTTGCTCGAACTGCTGCTGTAATTCCGAGTACTTGACCAAATTAGCCGCCCAACGCTTCAACTCGGCAAACTTGGTTCCAGGTTGGCGAGATAGCCCCATGATCAAAGCCTTGGCATGACGCCAATCACTCTTGAACCATGCAAAGAAGCCTCCTTGCTGGATAACAGTAACAGCATGCGCGAGCGTTTCATGGGAAGGCAACCTGTCCAGTTGATACAAGTCAGATAAGTTATCTCTTAAGGGGCGCAATGCTTCGATCTGATGCATTAACTCAAGCAGTACTGCATCAATATCATCGTCATCAAAGAGTGGGTCACGAGCCTTGATAAGCTCTGTCGGCAAGGCGCCAATAATGGAAAGCAACTCTGCACAGAACAGCAATCCTGCCTGTGAAGCATCAATGTATGATGCGATATCACTAGGTAAGGCACTTTTGAATTCGCTCAGTTGCTCGTAAATTGCTGACAACTCAGCGTGAATAGACTTAATGGACTCAAGCCATCTCACCAAGTCACGAAGGGTGAAATCTTCCGCAACACCATATTTTGCCAACTCGTCTCGAGGAAAGTCACATTGCTGCCCTTGCTCTAACAAACGCAGTTTCTGGTGCTCGATGACTTGGCTCAAGGCCTCATAATGCCCTTGTAGCAAATCAAATCTATGTAGGTAATGACGCACCCGCACGATGGCATCTGATGAATCCAACTCAGGAAGCGCAGCAAACAACTCTGATCCGTCGAGTGCAGGCAGATGGGCCTGATCTTCTATAAGTTGCTCAATATGCTGAAGCGTATCAAGGTTCTCATCTTTCAAAGACCACTTGTCTAGATATCCTTGATAGTCATCGTTAAACTCGCTAATTGATGTCTGCCAAGCTTGTAGCTGTTCGACTATTCGATCCCGGTCAAACAACTGTATTTTAGTGTTATTCACACCACTCCAGGGATGATCATAAATTTCTGCATCAGGCCCAACCTGCTCTCTTACTTCCTTATAAATACGACTGAACTCGACAACTTGTTCGCTTAGCCGTAACCTGGTAACTGCATCCAGTTTTTTACCTGAAAAATTTTCGATATGGAGCGCGTTTGCATCGATATCCAATTTGTGACGATAACGGGTTGCACCACTCAATATCTGATGGATCGTTTTACCGGTTTTTTCCCATTGGGTATTAATCAATACGGCATATTCATTGAGCTTCTGCTTGAGATCTTCATAACGCAAAATCCGGGCATCGATCTCTTCTGTCGTAGGAATTGTGGACTGGTGAGCTATACGTGCAGCAATATCTTCCAGAACCTTACGCTTATGCGTTTTGTGGCTGTGCAGCTCCAAGCAAAAATCACCTAGGCCAGCACGATCCAAGCGATGTTTGACGACTTCCAAAGCAGCCATTTTCTCGGCTACAAACAACACCTTCTTGCCGTTGAGCAGGGCCGCGGCAATCAGGTTAGTAATTGTCTGTGATTTGCCACTACCGGGTGGCCCCTCAATGACAAGATTATGACCGTGGATGGCATCGATCAGCGCGCTGTGCTGCGAGCTGTCAGCATCATCTATGAGTGGGATCTTGTCATGAATATCAGGATAACTATCGATGCAATATTCATGCTGACCGAAGCTGCCGGTTGAACCGGAACTATTATCAGCAGCGTCCTGACTGGTGAAAAAGCGACGAATCACGTCATGAGACAAGATGTTACGTTTGTCCTGAGGCCAACGAGCCGGATCGAGGTCAAGATACATCATCATCTTGCCAAAATTGAGTAAGCTCAGTGAGCCATAACGCTTCACTGACCACTTGGGTTTGTGCAGCTCGACTACCTTCTTCACCGCTGCGAGATAAGATTCGGGTGTAGCGTCTTCATTGAATAGGGGAAGGGCTAGACCAAAGTCAGCTTGTAGCTTCTCCTTCAAGGAGAGATTGGGCAAGATATCTTCGCCCGTGTAGTGGAGTTGAAATTTGTAAAGCCCATCCTTGGGGTCTAATTTGCCACGCTCACATCTCACCGGAATCGTGAATAAAGGGGCGTAACGAGCCTTTTCAGATGAGTCACTTTCATACCACTCGAGGAAACCCAACGCCAAATACAGGATATTGGCACCACTCTCCTCCAAAGCAGTTTGGGCCTTACCGTAAATGGCACGCAAACAAGCTTCAAGTTCATTTGGATATAACAGGACCTGTATCCGGTTATCATCATGACCGGGATTGGAAGACGATATAGAGAGCTCATTCCCTGCTTTTGCCTGCCGCTCAAAATCCTCAAGTCCTTCATAGCCCGCCAAGCGGCAGGCCGTCGTCAATACAGATATATTGATGCCTTGCTTGGCATACTCAGTTCGGATCCCAGTCAATTTACCATTTTGCCTCTGCACATATTGGCAAATAAACTGATGAGCCTGCTCCAGCAGCCCCCTGTTTGACTCTGAAACTGGGTTTCTGTGGCTACTGGGTAAGTCAAAATCGGAGCATATCCCCAATACCTGAGCCCAATCCTTGGCACTTGGATTTGCCTTTAGCTGTACATCCTTACCATCCGGCCCAACTTTGAGATAGCCATGGTCTAGCAGTTGCTGCCTGGTTGGATCTGGAACAGGAGCAAACTCCATCGGCGTTTCCGAACCGAGAGTTTCATAGAGCTGGTCAGGTAATTCATCAACAATGCGCAGTGAAGACCCTTTATGTGTGATTGGGAAGTTCAGTAGTCGATTCCGAGACGTAAGATCCAGCAACTTCTTACGCATAGCCTCGAGGGAAGTCAGAACAAAATCTGCCTCTCCTTGATTGAGCGTCTCTGCTGCAGAGGTATCTACAATCGACATAATCTTCTCCATTCTTAGGGTCAACAAGTGAAACGTTTTACGCTGATGTATCACGACAGGATAGCGGCAAACTGCCGTAAAGAAGGGGGGCGTTTAGCCCCCCTTCCTTGTCAACTCATCATACTATCAACTTAACTGTCATTAGTTGATGTCGGCCAAATTTAATAAATAGATTCAGCCTGTTATTGCACAATCTGGCTGGATAACAACACTTGCAACATCTGCTTTTGATGCTCAGCTATCTCATCCTCCTGCCAGCGACCCTTCTCTTTCATAAGCCTGATCATTGCGAGCAACTTGAGGCTATCAATCTGGTTGTTGGCAAGGCTCGCTTCAAAGTGCTCCTGCTTCTGTTGCGGCTGGAAGTTACTCAAGCGCGAGTTCTTGCTGTGGCTGATAAGGCAAAGGTTGCCAAACGAATGGAGTGCACTCTGCTCAACCGGTTTATAGCCATCCATCGGATGCTGGGGTGAGAAGTGCTCCACCGAACTGCGGAAAGTGAACTCAAAGGGGCCAGCAACTTTGTCGCTATTCCGATCTCGTACCCACAGCAGATAGTCGAGGAAGTTGAAGACAAAGTTGTTCTCGATATGACCGAAGCGAAGTTTGGATGTAATCACCTTGTGCCAGCTCTCATCCACATTGATGGCGGGCAACAGGGCATTATCAAGGTAGAGCATCTGGTAATAGGAAGCCCCTTCACCCGGCGCCAAAAAGCGCTGGAAGACAAAGCGGCGAGCCTGACTCTCCAGATAGGACAGATAAGCCCCTGCCTCTACCGGTTGATCAGGGTGACAATTGTCGAACAGATATCTCAGTGCACCATTCAGCCAATGTTTGTAAACCAAGGTCGGGGTCGACACATGAAACGCCGACAGCAACATCAGGATCCGCCGGTTAACACCAGAGAAACCAATCTCATTTTCATCCTTGTCAAAGGTATTGATGTAACTGACGCTCTTTTCCGAATACCAGTGCAGCCGCTTCAGACTCCAACCATCCTTGCCATCGGCAAACTCGCGCTTGATGATGAACTGATCAAACAGATACTTGCTCTTTAACAGCCCATAGATAAAACGCTGAACTGCCGCTACTGGATCCGGTTGCCTTATCACTCGCAGCTCAAACTGATCAACCAGTTGTTTATCATCAAGCGGCACCCCCTCCGTATCACCCGGGTCGCGACTAACGAGTCGCAGCACATGGAGCAAGAAGTTGGAGAAGTTGATGACGCTGTTAAAGCGTTCGGAGCCTGCGCTCTCCTCCTCCAACGTCTGCTCACCATCGAGCTTGTCATCCTGCAAAATGGCCAACAAGGTACGCCCCTGGCTACCGGCAGTGGCCCCGTTTTTATCGGCAGCGTCGGCCGTGTTAGGGGACCCTAGCAGATCAAGCAGATGGGCAAAATCACGGGGCACAAACTGGCCCCAGTCGCGCTCACCAAACAGACGGTGGCGCTCTTGCGGGGTAAAGCCGTACTGGATATAGCGCTCCATATTGGCGCAGGCATCCCATACCCGGGTCAGGATATGAATACTTTGGCGACGATGCTCTTCCTCGGGTATCTGGTTCAGCGTCTCCATCAGCCGCGCCTTGATCACTTCATGCTTTTCCAACTGCTCGCCGCGATTGTTCATCGCCTCGAAGAAGTGATTGAGATCGGTATCCTTGGGTACTTCGATACGAGAGATCTGCACATGCTTGAAGAGGTAGTCGCAAAAGGCCGTCAGTTTAGCCCCCACCAAACCAAGATCCGCCATTGCCTTGCCAATCAGCTCAAAACCGTTCACCAGACCTTCATTGAAGGTACTCCCCCGCAAATCGTGGGGGGCAACACCCTGCCATAAGCGCTCGAAGGTATGGCTCGATATCGGGCGACTCTCAAAAGCGAGGTTGATGGTCTGATACCAGCTCATATCCACCGAATCTATCGCGTGATGTTTGAGCCAATTGGCCAGCAGAGAGAGGGTAGTAAAGCGCTGCTGGCCATCGATTACCTCGAAACTGCCATCGTCCCGGGCAAATACCACCAAGGTGCCGATATAGTAGGTTTGCTGTTCCTTGGCTCCGACCGATTTTTGCTGATAATCCAGCACATCCTGCAGCAGCTGGGTGATCTCTCCCTCGCCCCAGGCGTAGTTGCGCTGGTACATGGGCACCAGATAGCGGGCGCGATCTTCAAGCAGTGCACGAATGGAAAAGGGGTGGACGCCTGCATCACTCATAATATTTCATCTCCCGAAACAGCCCGACCAGTTCATCTTCGGCGCCGTTGCGATTGTTCTTGTTCTCTCGACTGCTCATGCTAGGCAAAGGGAAGCCGTGCAGGTCTCCCGGCAGACGGGCATCACGAATGGCACGGATCAGATTGTGCTCCAGCACGTAGTTATCCATGGTCGCCAGTTGCACCACCTGCTGGCGAATACGGCAGCGATAGGCCCAGATAAAGCACTTCTCGATGGCCAGTGACAGCCCCTGGCTGCCGAACTTGTCGATATAGAAGATCAGGGCGCAGTCGAACATGGCCCTCACATAACGATCCCCGGTGCGGTGGCGACGCTCGTAGCTGCCCAGGGTCGAGAGCACCTTGCTGGCCATCGGCGTCAGCGTTTCGCCGAGCAGGGTGGCTGATTGCGTTTTGCCGGAATCAGACTCCTCGGCCACGATGGCGGCGACCCGCGTCTGGTAGTACTCGGCCATCTCGAAAAAGCGCCGACCATTGATGATCATCTGGTCGAGATGAAAGGGAAACGTCATGCGCTGGCCGTCAATCTTGCGCTGGTACTGGCTGTTGTACTCATCGACAAAGTGGTGGGCGATACGCAGCGACTCCACGTAAGGGAAGTGCCCTACCCGATCTAGGTTGACCCCCTTGAAGAGATCCACCTCCCCCTTGCCAAAGTAGCGGGCCGACTTGCCCTCGGCCCACTGGCGTACCCGATAGAGATAGAGAGCAAACAGATTGGCCAGCTCGTCGCTTGGCAAGCGCTCCCAATGGGCGACGGCCTCGGCCTTGAGGTTGGCCTCATGGTCGGCAAACTCGCGCAGGTGAAATGCCTTGAGCAGATCGTGAGGAGCCAGATCGCGCCCCCGGGCATTTTGCGAATCGAAGAACTGGAACGCCTCCGAGATATCCTGCAGCACAAAGCAGACTACCTGACAGCGGTTGAGCAGAAAGTCGATTTGCTGCTCGTCAAACTCAGGGCGGGCCACCAGCCGACGCAACTCCAGATAGTTGCGTCTGAGGTTGAACTCCGAATCCCGGCTGGGGAAGTGCTGACGCTGCATAAACGCATCGATAGGTCCACGCAAGGCCTGCAATAGCTCACGCAGATCCTGACGTTGAAACCGGATACTCTTCTCTTTGCCACTGCGAGTTTCGTTATCCAGTACCTCGATCAGCGCCTTGACGGTCAACATCAGGGTCAGGGTGCGTTGCTGGCCATCGACGATGTCGAGCATCTCGCCCCGCTTGCTATCGGCATGTTGATGAAACACCACCGAGCCCAGCCGGTAGGCGCTCTTGTCCTGATGAGTCGCCAGATCGGTGAAGAGATCAGAGATATTCTTGGCACCCCAGCGGTAAGGTCGCTGATAGCTTGGGATGGCCAGTTGGGGAATGGCCAGCAACTGGCGTACCGACCGCACCTGATTATTAATGCTCTCCATCACGCCTCCTGCGGTAGGCGGATGCAGCCGGTCAACAACCGCTGCATCATCCCCTGTTTCAGGAGGGATGAGTAGAGTTCGTTCTTCTTGATAGCCATGAGTCATGGTATTCCGATGAGAGTCAGTTTGCGCCAAGAGCGCAGGGAAAACGAAAAGAGGCAGAGATTCACAACCTTACCGGTTGCGGTGCCAAATATTGCAGACGAGTTTACCCACTTGGCCCTGTTGCAACCATGCCCGATATCACATCAGAGGGTGATGCGCCGACCGTTTGCTGCAAAAGCCATCATTTGCCTTCAAGCAAGGCTGGCGGTGTACTCTCGCCACGGCATTTGAGTTGCCCCAGCGCGTTGGTTCGGCAGACGGTGCCATCAGAGGCACGCAGGTTACCGAGACTATCCTCACGCCACGTCACCCGTTCGCCGGTTTTGGCATTGCTGTCGCGCACATGGCCCAGTGCGTCTTTGCGGTAGGTGGTGCCATCGCTGCCCTTGAGGTTGCCCAACGGATCGGTGCGCCAGGTGATGCCGGTACCCGAGTCTTTGATGTTGCCCAGTGCATCCTCACGCAGAGTGCCCTGTTTGCCATCATCACACTGGTAAATAGTATTGCCCAGCGCATTCTCCCGATAGGTGCAGTCTGCAGCAAACACGATCTGCGGCGTTAGGCCCAGCAACAGGGCGATTAATGACAATGGGCGTGTCACTAACCAAAAGCCGGGTTGGTTACTCATCGCATATCCCCTCTGATGTGAACTCGGCTGACTATACCGGGCCAGCCGCACAGCTTCGATACTGGGGTTTTGCACATGTCGTGTTTTCAGGCGGATACAACTTTGACTCTAAAGAGTGTGAACAAGGAGCTCACTGCAATAATTTGAGCCGTGTTACTCTAGGCCAAATGGAACTTGCCTGAGGGATATCATGCCGATACAACCACCCCCTTCTACTTATCGCTGTCCAACCTGTGGCTGGCACAAGACGGTTGTTCCCAAGAGCGATGTTATGGTACGTGGCCATACCTGGTTTGAGACCTGTCCCGAGTGCCACCATGCCCCACTGGAACAATCATCGGCCACCATGGTGGAGCTGGCCATTGCAACCCTGAAGGGTGTCATCCGCAAGTAGCCGCTGCTATCACCACATTGCTATTCCAGCCAGTTGGCCACCCACCAGATGATCAAGCCACAAGAGAGCGGGCATGGTTGCCGAAACTGGCTATTCATCTGATTGAGAAGGAGATCGTCGTTGAATTTTGAACAGTTGAAAACCCGTCACCGGACACTGCGTGAACACGCCCCCAGCAACCTCAACCTGCGAGTGCATCGAGCCTTAAGCTGGCTGCAACGCGCTGAAATGGCCGAAGATGAAGATGGCCGCTTTATCTTTCTCTGGATTGCGTTCAATGCGGCTTATGCCACTGAAATCGATGACGATCGTCGCCTCTCGGAACAGGAGACCTTCAAAGGCTTTCTGGAGAAACTGTGCGACCTGGATGAGCACAAAAAGATCGAACATCTGGTCTGGCAGGAGTTCTCTGGCAGTATCCGCATCCTGCTGGACACCCCGTTTGTACTACAAGGCTTCTGGGATTATCACAGCGGCAAAATAAGCGAATCCCAGTGGAAGGAGCGGCTGACACAAGGCAAGAAGATGGCAAACCAGGCACTCGCCAGCGGCAACACCCCGCAGTTGCTGGGCGTGGTGTTTAACCGCCTCTATACCTTGCGCAACCAGTTAATCCATGGTGGTGCGACCTGGAACAGCTCGGTCAATCGCAAACAACTGAAGGATTGTGCCAACCTGCTCGGCAAACTGGTGCCGGTGATCATCGAACTGATGATGGCCCATCCCGATACCCTGTGGGGAGATGCCTGTTATCCGGTGGTAGAAATGGCGGGTTAACTGCGAGCAAGATGGCGGTGTCATGACAGCCCTGCCTCTTCACGCCGCCCGTTCTGGCAGATAGAAAGCCCCGGCCAGCAGACCATAAACAAGCCGTACTCGCTCATCCCGACCCAGCAGCACACCGAGTAGCACTTCGCCGCTTGCTAAATCGTCACCATGCCAGAAGCACCAGAGGGCCGCTTCCACCACATCCAGCCAGCTGGCATGGCCCAGCTGATTGCGTGCCTTGCGCCGCCAGCTGCCACGCACCACAGCACCGGTATTCGGGGATCTGGCCGCCAGCGCCCGCTGCTCCATCACACTTGGGGTGAGTCCATCCAGCTTGGCCTGACGGCTGCCACGCCCCCCTCGCAGCAATTTGTCGAGTAGCAGCGCCAACAGGCGCAACGCATCCTGATCTTCAAAGCAAGCAGCCTCCCCCAGTAAATCGGCTGCACCGGTCATCAGTTGTTCACGCCCCAGATAGATAGGCTGTGGCGTGCAATCCAGCCGATGTTGCTCGACATGGATAGCCAATGCCGTCACCACCGCCAGCACTGAAGTCTCACCCTCTTGGTGACACGGACCTTTGGCAAGCAGAGCGGTCAGCTCCCCAGCTCGCTCGGCTGACAGCAGGCAATAGATCCCCCTGATCAGGGGCGTGGCCGCCTGATCCAATAACAGAGTTGAATTCATAGCGCCTCAGTGACGATCCCGTTTGAAGTGAGTGGTTTTATGACCAACGGTGACAATCTCGCCGTCTTGCAGAACCAGATAGTGACGGCGCAGACGCTGGCAACATTCCGCTGGCAATCCGCCTCCGGCTTGCAGCATGGCCACACCTTTACGGTCGAGATAAACCAGTTCGCGCCCCTGGTGATAAGCCGAGCGCCCGATGCTCAGCAGCAGATCCACCAGCTCGGGTGCAATACCGCGCTGCTGCATCCGGCACGCGGCATGATGGCTGTATGCACTGTCCAGCTTCCCGTTCATAACCTGCTCCTTTGGCGCTCGTTTCGATGGACTCATTATATGTAGCCTGTATACTCATGCCGATACTGGTTACATAAACATGTCGCATTTTGGAGCACGTATGGCACCCAAAGAGCTCACCTGGGATCAAACCCTGCGTTTTCGTCTGCTGGAGATCGTCTTGCAGTGGGAGGGACGGCTGACCACCAACCACCTGATGACCGCTTTCAATATCGGCCGTCAACAGGCGTCACGGGATATCAACCACTACCTGACCCACTACTCGCCGCAAGGGCTGGTCTATGACAGAAGCCTGAAGGGATACAAACCCACAGCGCAGTTTGTGCCGCGCTTTAGTGAAGGAAAAGTCGATGAGTACCTGATGCTGCTACACCGTGAAAAGCAGCACCAGCGCCAACATGAAGCGGGCCTGTTGACCCTGCCGCTGATGGATCTGCGCTACGGCCACATCGAGATCCTGGATGTGCCAAACCGCCATATCGACCCGAACATCGTGCGCGGTTTGGTGCAGGCGGCGCGTGGCCAACTGCGGGTCGATGTCGATTACGTATCACTGAGCTCAGAGGAGCAGAGTGGCCGCAATATCGTGCCCCATACGCTGGTCTATGACGGGATCCGCTGGCACGTACGCGCCTACTGCGAGAAGAAGGGGGAATATCTGGATTTTGTGATGAGCCGTTTTCGCGGCGAACCGGATCTGCTGGATGCCTCCCCTCACGGCCGGGATCAGGATCGGGAGTGGAACACCCAGGTGACCGCCGTGGTTATCCCTAACCCGAGCCTCAGTGAAGGACAACAGGCCATCATTGCCAACGACTACGCCATGCCCGATGGCAAGCTGTTGCTGAGCCAGCGCATCCCCTTGATGCACTATGCACTGGAGCGGATGCAGGTGAGTTATAACGGCGAACACCAACAACATCCCCTGCTCTACCCGCTGGTGCTGGCCAACCGGGAGGAGCTTATCCAGCAAGGCTGTACCTTCAAGCTCAAGAGTGCGGATTTGCAGGTGATGCGGTAGCAAAAAGTATGGCCCGATCAAGTGGTGGAGATAAAGCAGCTATTCACCTGACAGTTGCCCACCACAGCAGCGCTAGCTGACCATGCTGATCAGCAATAGGGTCTGGCGGTTGTAATCGTTGAGGAACCCTTGCCCAAAGGCGTTGGCACGGGCAATCAGGGCTGCAGCGATCTGCCCGTCCAGTTGCCAGTGAGCACTCGCCACATCGAACGGGCGACCATCACGAGCCTTGAACGGGCCGACCGGCAGCAGTTGGTATCAGCCATCGCCTTGAGGGGTGAGCTGCGCATCGAGCACCGCCAGCCGCTCCCCGCTGACGGGGTTGGCTTGGAGGATGGCCACGAAAGGCACTGAGTATGGGGTCTTGGATATGTTCATGCCGCCATAGTGCGGCGGCATAAAGGGGGATGGGGTTTATGGTGGGTTAATGCTTAGCAGTTTGACTAGGCTTACTGAGCTCAGCAGCTGTTGCTGGGCCATCATCACGCATAGGAGGACAATATGGCGAAAGGTGGTAGTAACAGCGGTGGTGGGAAAAGTAGTGCTGCAAAAGGTAACGGTAGCAGCGGGCGTGGTCCCTCTAGCCATCCTGGCCCCGGTGGTAACTGGCCAAGCACAACAGGAAACGTCTCTGGTGGAGGCCGGGGTAACGCACCGGCCAAGAGCTAGCCTCCCCCTAACAATGAACTAAAAGCCCTTTAAGCTAAAGGGCTTCATTTTACATGGTATTTTGATTCAAAGCAGGAACTGCTGACGATTTACGAATTTGAACCACAGATGCACCTAACCTACGGTATCTTAAATTTACTTGCCCTGCAGAAAAGAGATGGCCTTGAAGGCGTTGGAAAAAATGAATCAACTCTTTGTCTGTAGCCGCATGCTTTTTAAGCATGCTATTTACATTCTTGTAAAGATAGTTAATTTCCCTTACATGTCGATTCATAACCTTTAGTTTTCCATCAGATATAATAACACCAGTAACTCTTTTATCAGTCTCTGCGTTATATCGTCTAATTTTATGACACTTGTATCCTCTATTCTTTTTTATATAACCGACAATGTAGTCACAAAATCCTGATGGAATCTCATCACCTGAAAATGTAAGGTCGTCTACATAACAAGTGAATTTAATACCTTTACTGTGAGAATATATATTTATATTATCAAATACTGGTCTGTTCACTGCAAATGAAAGAGACTGACTAATAGTGCTGCCTGTTGGTAAATGCCCTTTTACACAACAAAGCGAGGCTATTAGCGACGCCACCTCTGGTGCGCATTGAAACACTTTTCTGAAACACCTAAAAACTTGCTCTTCGCTTATTGATTGATAATATTTTGCAATATCAATCTTTAGTAGTTTTTTATTACCAGCATGAACTGCGGCATTTTTCACATTAGAACGTTTTTTTACGCCAGAGTAAAGATAGTCAGGCGGCGTAATATTCGATAAAAGTTTATTTATCCGACTATGAATACGACTTAACTGAGACAATGGGACTTCAATGTCCCGTCCCTTATCTGTAGAGCCAAAATAGTAGTTTTTCTCCCCCTTTTCTTTTAGCTTGATAAGAACAGATGCATCACTAACAAGCAATATCTTCGCTAGCCTTGCAGGAGAGTTTATCTTAAAAAGAGGGCTCTGGTTCAACGGATATGACTTGTTATTTACTCTACTCATCATTTCCTCGTAGTTTCAAAACACATGATAAGTAAAAAGAATAAAATCGTGATAGTCTCTGGCAAAAAAAACCTAGTCTGCCATCGCTTGCATCTAAAATTGCATTAAGAAGAGATGAACTAACTCGCATCTGAGCTGCATAATATGGAGTCAACTTTGGAGAAATGCTGCATGAACCATCCTCAATCTCTTGTAGATGGCTAACAAGCAAACCTGTCTCCATTGAGACCTTATCATAAGGTAAACCGCAAATCAGACGAATTTGTTTCAATATATGATATGAACTCATAGGTTGTGCGCCCCACAGGTGACCCCGATAACACTAGGTGTTACAAGATAGGAAGGATAATCCCTACTTTGGAAAGTAGTATCGCGATGGCGCATTTCGCCCCCCACAGTATGAGTTGGCCAACAAGCCAGGTTACTAAGCTTACCACCTTTGGATGGCCTAAGAGACCACCCAACATCCTAATCAGTCGCCCCTTAAGAGCATTCAAGTGTTTCTGCAATTGTTTCAAATTGGACTCCTTAGCAATACGCACCCCGAAATTGAGATGCTCACAGTGTATTAACTAAGTCCACACTTACGAGATATAAGGGGTTTTACCTGTGGAACTAACCTGCCCCGCTCACAGCGGGGCGATCCGGGCGCCGTGGCGACAGTTCGCGTGGGCGCCTCACCGGATCAGTCAGAGCACATTGCACTCCACAGAGCTTTCGCTCCTATCTTTAGCTTTCGCTAACCCGTGATGTTCTCGTTCAAACCACAACGTGGCCGTGAATGCCCGCGCACTATAACTACAGTTCCAATCGAAAAATAGACCTTTCACTAATCCTCACCAAAATTATTGATAAACATCACATTTTAAATTTGAGTTTGGTCATTAATCATCCAGAACAATCTCATCAAGATGGGCAACACTCACTAGATATGGTGTTTAAAACTGTTTAAATCTCTCCATAAAGAACTCCAGACCTCCCTTCTGCGCCATCCCTTTAGCCTAGGGTCATCATCGTACTATAAGGCTTCACAATCGCTCGGGGCTGAGATACCCCTCCAGCGTCTCCAACACGCTCTGTTTATCCCCTTCTGACAGCCCCAAAGCGCGGTGCTCTGGCAGGTTGATCTCGGGACGGCCGAACTGGTGGGCGGCGCCATCCCCCAACAGGGTACCGAAGTAGAGGGTCTGGGGCTCGGCCTGATAGTCGAGGGTATCGCGCAGATCATCGTTCAGGCGCAGCACCTCATCAGCATGGTGGGGCTTGCGGGCACGGTACTTATCCGAGAGCGGGGCCCAGGGCTCCCCTTCCGGGCTCTCTTGGGCATCCCAGCGATCCCGGTGCGACAGCCGCAGCCCTTCCCCTATATCTGCCAGCGGTTCGCTCAGGTCACCGGTTTTCTGATAGAGCTTGGCCAGCAGCTCAAAGGCATCATCCACCCCGTGGTGGCTGATGGCGATAAAGCTACCGGCCATCAGAACTCATCCTCAAAGGTGGTCATATAGTGCAGCGCTTCTTCATCTGCATTAGCCATCGCGGCACCCAACGCTGCTTGATAAAGTCACTCATTCCAGACCACAACCACCTCCACTGCGCACTTTCGCCCAATAAACCACCACCTGCGCGGCTCGCCCTTCGTTCTGCCTGCGCTATGGTTTACCATGCAGGCAATTGTGGTGCCTGGCACCGCCCACCCTGGCGCTGGCCGCCATCATCGGATACCTCATCGCAAGCAACATGAGCAAAACAGCACAACCGGGCAATGAGCCAACATTCTATTTCCACGACTACGAGACCTTCGGCATCAGCCCCGCCAAGGACAGGCCGTCGCAGTTTGCCGGTATTCGTACCGATGCGGATTTCAACCTCATTGGCGAGCCGCTGGTGATTTATTGCAAGCCGCCGGCTGATTATCTGCCGGATCCGGAGGCGTGCCTCATTACCGGCATCACGCCACAAAAGGCGATGAAGGATGGGCTGTGCGAGGCGGATTTCATTGCCCAGATCCACGAACAGTTCGCCACCCCGAATACTTGCGTGCTTGGCTACAACAGCATTCGTTTCGATGATGAGGTGACCCGCTACACCCTCTATCGCAACTTCTATGACCCCTATGGCTACGCGTGGCAAAACGGCAACTCCCGCTGGGACATTCTCGATATGCTGCGGGCCTGCTATGCCCTGCGCCCGGAGGGGATAGAGTGGGCCTTTGACGATGAGGGCAAGCCGAGTTTCAAACTTGAAAAACTGACGGTCACCAACGGCGTGACTCACGCCAATGCCCACGATGCCCTCTCGGACGTGCTGGCCACCATCGAGATGGCCAAGCGGGTGAAAAAGGCCCAACCCAAGCTGTTTGGTTATCTGTTTGATCTGCGTAACAAAAACAAGGTGAAGGCGCTGATCGACGTGGTGACCATGAAACCGCTGGTGCACGTTTCCGGCATGTTCTCTCCCTGGCAGGGGTGCGTGAGCTGGGTCTCGCCGCTCGCCTGGCACCCCACCAATCAGAATGCGGTGATCATGGTGGATCTCACCCGCGACCCCACCCCGCTTATCGAACTCACCAGCGAGGAGATCCGCGAGCGTCTCTACACCAAAAAAGAGGAGCTGGGGGATCTGGCCGGCATTCCGGTCAAACTGGTGCATATCAACAAATGCCCGGTGCTGGCGCCGGCCGCCACCCTGACGGCGGAGCGGGCCGATGAGCTGGGTGTCGACCGGGAGCAGTGTCGCAAGAGCCTGGATCTGCTGCGCGCCCACCCGGAGGTGCGGGAAAAACTGGTGGAAGTGTTCAATCAGGAGTTTGCTGGCAGCAGTGACAGCGACCCCGATACCCAGCTCTACGCCGGATTCTTTGGCCACGGCGACAAGTCCACCATGGATCTGGTGCGCGCAACCCCGGCGGACCTGCTGGGTGAGCGGGAATTTGCCTTTAGTGACCCGCGCCTGCCAGAGATGCTGTTTCGCTACCGCGCCCGCAACTGGCCCCACACCTTGAGCGAAGCGGAGCAGAAGCGCTGGCGCCTGCACTGCAGCGACTACTTCAGCCGCCGTCTGCCCGATTATGTCCCTCGTCTTGAGGCGCTGGCCGAGCAGAACCAGAGTAACGAACGGAACTTTGCGATTCTTAAGAGTCTCTATCACTATCTGGAAGCGTTATAAGTTGTGAGTAGTTTCACAATAAATCCTTCCCGCCCATCCCCTTCTTCAGGTCATAATGACGAAGGGGATTTCCCCAAAAACCAATATCTTGCAACATCCTGAGCGGATGTCTCCCAAGCAAGCGATCTCTTTGGCCGAACGGAAGCCATTTGCTGATGCCTCGTTACCACGTACAACTCGGATTACTGGCCCTGCTGCCACTGGTAGCCAACGCGGCATACCGCTTCGATGTACCGGATTACCTTGCTCGCCTGCCTGAGCAGACCTATCGCATCGTCGAGCAGAACTTCAATACCCTTTATCAGCAGACTGACTTCACCCCACAGGTCACCAACAGCTACTTTAACGGCTCCCATCTCTACAAGTTTGTCGGGGTGCCGCTGGCCATCAGCGCCCAGTCCGGCTTCCAGCTGGAGCTATTTGGTCAGGCCTATAACCACGCTTCGCAAGCCTATATGCACCTGAGCGAGGATATGTCCCTCTATCGGGTGATGCGGGTCGATCTGATGGGGAATCCCAACGATCAGCTGGCCATCGGTGTGGGTCTGGGGGTGCCCATTACCTCGCTATTGACCCTCAAGGCAATCGCTTCCAGTAACGATATTCCGGGCTATGGTTCGGCCCAATACGCCGTCGGTTTTGAGTGGCGTTACTGACGGCGTTACTGAAAATCGTGGCTGATAACCGCTGGTTGAAACAATTCAGGCTCCGTAATGGAGCCTGAATTGTATGTGGTGAGGCTGTGATCAGGGGTAGCGGATCACCCGCCCCTCACCCCCTTGCAGGGTCACGGCCGTAGTGACCTCCCTCTCATCCCAGAAATCACGTCCCCCTTGCGGCAACAGAAACTCCTGTGGTTGCGCCTCCCAGTTGAACAGGCAGAGCAGAGTGCCGCCCTCAGGCAGGGTCACTTCACCACAGGCAAAGTCCATCGCCTCGAAACGGGCAGAAGGGGCTCGGGCCGCACAGAGCTCAAGCAGCTTGCGCAGTTGCCCAGCCTGCGCCTCATCGAGATCTTGCAGCCTGTCCCCTGCCAGCATCATACCGCCGCTCGCCACCAGGGCGGCCAGATGGAAGCGGTAATCAGCTTTGCTTGCCTGCTGACTCGGCAGATCCCGCAAACAGATGCAGTCGGGGTCGAGGGCCCAGAGCTTGTCGTTCTGCCAGGCTCGGCAGAAGGCCTCGCGGGCGATCTGGCGATAGCGGTGGCCGTTGCGCTCCACATCATCACTCACCCGCATGCCGTGCACCAGACCAAGGCTTGGCCAGATAGGTGCGTTGCAACCGAGCAGGAAGGCACCCTCGCCTGCACCACGCAAAATGGCCGCCATGCCGCGCCGATAGGCCTCGACCCGGGTGGCAGCCGGATCGTGGAAACGCCCACTGTGGATAGCGCCCCAGAAATTGGCATCGAGCTTGAAGTAGTGGATGCCCCACTGCTCGCGCAGGGTACGGAACACCTGCTCAAGGTGCGCCTGCACCTCGGGGTGGGTGCCGTCCAGCACATACCAGGGGGTACAGCGCCAACCGCCATAGGTGACCCGCTCGGAAGGGAGCGGCAGACCGTCATCCCCCTTCACAAACCAGTCGGGGTGCTCCTGAAACACTTGCGAACCGGGTTCAGCAATAAAGGGGGCGACCCAGAGAGCGGGCTCGCAGCCAGCCCCTTTGATCTCTGCGGCCAGCGAGGCCACCCCTTGCTCGAACTTGGCCGACGGAGTGAACCAGTCGCCCATCTTGGCCTGATAGCCGTCGTCGATCTGCACATAGCGCAGCGCCGGGAAGCGCTCGGCACGCACCTGCAGATTTTCGCGAATATCGGCAGCGCTCACCTCGGCGTAGTAGTGATACCAGGAGCACCAGCCGCTCGGGCGATCACTCACCTGGCCGATCAGCGAGCCGTGCTCAGCCTCGATCAGCCGTGCCAGCTCGGCCAGCAGATCTTCGCGCTCCGCCCCTTCAAGACAGATCAGCGCCTCGCTCTGCCAGTGCTCACCGGCCGCAAGTTTTCGCCCTTCGCAGTTCATCAGGATCTGCAGGCGACCATCGGGATAGAGGCGAAACTCCCCGCCAAAACGGTGACAGCTGGCAAAAGCGAGCAGCAGCCACCCCTTGTTGTGCTCCACCAGCAGCAGGTTGTGAATGGTGTGGTAGCCGTTGTCATCTGTGATGTGATAGACGCTGGCATCGGGGCAACGGCCGACATGTTGCGGTGATTGCCAACTGCCCATGGTCTGGGCCAGCATCTGGAATCCTTCGCCATAGATGGCGCTCTCCAGCGGCAGGCCAAGCTTGCCGTCAAACAGTACCCAGCGCTCAACCGGGGTGGCATCAGACCCGGTGTTGTCGAGCCGCACCCGGCACAGGGGGCCTTCCCACTGGCGGGTTTGCAGCAGATGGGATGGCAACGCATTATCGCTCGCCAGTTGGCGAACGCGGGACAAGAGGGATGTCATCACTACTCCTTGTAGTTCGAAAAGGGTGCTATCAGACGATCTTCTATAGCTTGTTCAACAGCTCATTGTCATACCAGTCGGCTTCAAATGAACTGATTTCAGTTGTTATTGTTTTAATGCCGCAATCCGGCCTCTCTGATAAACTGTGATTTTTGTTCCCAGTCGATGAGGCTCACGTGATCGCGCAACGCGCCTTGCTTTACCTTCGTGACTTTTTGGTCATCGTCGCCTGCCTGCTGGCAGGCAAAACCGTGGCAGCCATCCTGCCCTTCACCTTTCCCGGCAGCATCATCGGTATGCTGCTGCTGTTTGTGTTGCTCTCTTTGCAGCTGATCAAGCTGCACTGGGTCGAGCTGGGCGCAGGCTTGCTGCTGCGCCACATGGGCGTCTTGTTCGTGCCGGTCGCGGTCGGGCTGGTGGCCTGGCTTGAGCCCCTGCGCCAATCCTTCGGTGTGATAATGCTCTGTATCGTGCTCGGGATCGTGCTGATCCTCGCCACCGTCGGTCGGCTCTACCAGAGGATGAACAAATGATATTCTGGCTCGCCATCCCCCTGACCCTGGCGCTCTATTTCGCCACCCGCGCCCTCTATCGCCGCCTGCCCTGGCCCATTATCAACCCGGTGCTGGTGCCGACCGCAGTGATCATCGGCCTGCTGCTCTGGTTCGACCTGCCCCTTGAGCAGTACGAGCGTGGCAGCAGCCCCATTACCATGCTGCTGGAGCCCGCCGTGGTGGCGCTCGCGCTGCCGCTCTATCAGCAGGCGCGCCAGATCCAGGCCAAGCTCAAGCCCATCCTAATCTGTACCCTCGCCTCCGTCTTGATCTCGGTGTGCACAACCTTGCTGATCGGTCACTTTATGGGCACAGATCCGGCGCTGCTCGCCTCATTGGCGACCAAATCCATCACCACCCCGCTCGCCATGAGCGTCAGCCAGTCCATTGGCGGCATTCCCGCCATTGCCGCTGCTGTGGTGGTGGTAGTAGGAATTGTCGGCGCCCTGATCGGCTACCCGCTGCTCAGATTGCTGAAAGTGACCGATCCGGAAGCGCAAGGGCTCGCCATGGGCGCCTGTGCCCACGCCATCGGCACTGCGACTTCCGCCGAGAAGGGGATCACCCAGGGGGCTTTTTCCTCGCTCGCCATGGTGGTGTGCGGCATCCTCACCGCCGCCGTCGCCCCGCTGCTGTTTGCCATCTATCACTGGCTGATCTGATCACCAATGCACCACCCGGAGTGGCCTGCAGGTCGCTCCGGGTGCGACCTGCCGCACAATTTGCACAAGACAAACGTTTCCATTACCATCCTTCTCCGTTTGCCCGTCAGGGCGTGAGCCTGCTCACACATTTACCCGAGCTTGCTCCCTACAATGGCCCCCCAATTGGCCTTTGAGGACACACTATGCATCCCCGTTTTGCCAAGCCATTCGATAGCCTCTCTGCCCCGCTCAAAGCAGCCGTGCAGCCCATGCTGGATAGTGCCGACTTCAACGCCCGCTTCACGCCGGAGCAAGTCGCCACCCTGAAAGCCGCCACCGGTCTCGATGATCGCGCCCTGCGCCTCGCCCTGCTGCCGCTGGCAGCCGCCTGCTCGGTGGCCCCCATCTCCAAGTTTTATGTCGGTGCCATCGCCTGTGGCCTGAGCGGCAGCTGGTACTTCGGCGCCAATATGGAGTTTGCGGGGCAAGGGTTGTTCCACTCGGTTCACGCCGAGCAGTCCGCCATCTCCAACGCCTGGCTGGGTGGCGAGACCGGGATCAGCGAAATCACCGTCAACTACACCCCCTGCGGCCACTGCCGTCAGTTTATGAACGAGTTGAGCACCGCCAAGATCCTCAAAGTCTCCCTGCCAGATGACTTGAGCACCCTGCAATCCTTCCTGCCTCACTCATTTGGCCCGGCGGATCTCGAGATCACAGATGCGCTGATGAGCCCGCAGGATCACGCCGAGCTCACGCTTCAAAGCGAAGACCCACTGTGGCAGGCCGCGCTCGCCGCCGCCCGTCAAAGCTACGCCCCCTACAGTCAGGGCTATGCCGCGGTGGCGCTGCAGTTTGCCGATGGCCGCATCTTCTCTGGCCGCTACGCCGAGAACGCCGCCTTCAACCCCAGCCTGCCGCCGATGCAGATGGCCTGCGCCCATGCGGTGCTTAATGGCGAAGATCTCGCCACCATCCGCCGCGCCGTGCTGCTGGAGAATAAAAACGGCCAGATCAGCCAGCGTGATTCCGCCCAGTCCACCCTCAAGGCGCTGGGCTCGGTCGAGCTGGAGTATCAGGCGGTCTGACCCGGTTTGCTTCGATAAACGAAAGCCCCCGCACCTTGGTGCGGGGGCTTTTTTACTTGGCCATTAACCGGGAATCGCCGGTGATCCTCAGGGTTTGGCGCTGTTGATCACCCCGTCTGACCGGTTGCTGATCAAACCGGTTTCAGCCGCGCCGTGAAGTGGCGCAGCAGCGGCGGCTCGTAGGCAAAGGTGAGCCCGCGAATGTCGCTGGCCCGCGCTTTCACCGCGATCAGGCAGTCGGCCACATAGTCCATGTGATCCCGGGTGTAGACCCGGCGCGGAATGGTGAGACGCAACAGCTCAAAGTCCGCCGCCTCCTGCTTGCCGGTGGCGGGATCACGCCCCAGCAACAGGGAGCCAATCTCCACCCCGCGCACGCCCCCTTCCAGATAGAGCTCGCAGGCGAGCGCATGGGCGGGGAACTGCTCGGCCGGAATATGGGGCAGCAGCTTCTTGGCATCGACAAAGACCGCATGGCCGCCGGTGGGGGTCTGGATCGGAATACCCGCCTCGGCCAGCCGCTCGCCCAGATAAGCCACCTGACTGATGCGGTAGGTGAGATACTCCTCATCCATCCCCTCCCGCAGGCCGATGGCGAGCGCCGCCATGTCCCGTCCGGCAAGGCCACCGTAGGTGACAAATCCCTCCATCGCCACACAGCGCACCTGCACGGCGCGGAACAGGTCGAGATCCTCTTTAAAGCAGCAGAGCCCACCGATATTGACCAGCCCGTCTTTCTTGGCCGACATGGTGAAGATGTCCCCCAGCGCAAACATCTGGCGCACTATCTCCTTGATGCTGCACTTGGCATAAGCCGGATCCCGCTCCTTGATAAACCAGGCGTTCTCGGCGAAACGGGCGGCGTCGATCACCACCGGAATCTGGTGACGACGGGCCAGCTCGGAGACCGCCTCCATATTGGCCATGGAGACCGGCTGGCCGCCGGCGCTGTTGCAGGTGACCGTGATGATGATGCCGGCCACGTTGTCGGCCCCCAGGGTCTCGATGGTGTCGCTCAGGCGAGGGAGATCAAAATCACCCTTCCAGGCATAAGGGGCCGTGGTGTCGAGGGCTTTCGGGGTGAGCAGGTTGATGGCCCGCGCGCCAGCCAACTCCACATGGGCCTTGGTGGTGTCGAAGTGGTAGTTTGAGATAAACACCGGCGCCTTGCCCTTGCAGCGCTTGACCAGCTCGGGGAAGAGGATCTGCTCGGCCCCGCGCCCCTGGTGGGTGGGCATCACATGCTGGTAACCAAAAATCTCGCGCACCGTGCGCTCCAGCTCGACGAAGTTGCGGCTGCCCGCATAGGCCTCATCTCCCATCATGATGCCGGCCCACTGACGGTCGGACATGGCACCGGTACCGCTGTCGGTCAGCAGGTCGATATAGACATCTTCGGCCAGCAGCAGGAAGGGGTTCCAGCCAGCGGCCTCGAGGGCGGCGCGACGCTCGGCGCCAGTGGTCTGTTTGATGGGCTCGACCATCTTGATACGAAACGGCTCGGGTATACGACGCATAAAAGACTCCTCACCGGCGCAAGGCCAGTGTGTTTGAAATTGGAATTGGCAAAGAGGCCGGGGCGCTCAGGGGCGTCCGGCTGACAAATTCAAACGGCGGCTGCCGCCAATCAGCGGTGAGGAAAGTCGAAGGTAAGAATGGGATCCCGGGTATACCAGTGGGCGAGCAGGCAAGCTGCCCGGGGCATGGCTGTCATGATTGGCATCACTCCCCTCCATATCGGTTGTAAACAGTCGGTGGCCAACTATGTCGATGAAACCATGTCCATAGATGGATGCTGCCAGCGGGCAGCCGGGCCACGTTAACGGCAGGTTAATTTGCAAACAAGGGGCGCAGCGGCGGGCTGTGCGCCCGCTCACAAAGCGCGCATCTGCGCGGCAAACCGGCAGTGAGGTTGATCCGCCCGCGCCCCCGGTTCGTTATTCTCCCTACCCACACGCCACATCCCCCATCAGCCAGGGCCGGAAGCTATCATGCATCGCAAACCCCATCTGCCCGAGAAGATCTGCCCCGTCTGCCAACGCCCCTTCAGCTGGCGGCGCAAGTGGGCACGAAGCTGGGAGGAGGTTCGCTACTGTAGCGAGCGCTGTCGCCACGCTCGTCAGCGCAGCTGCCAACATAACTGGGAGCCAGTCTGATGGAGCTGCGCCTGATTCTCGGCGATCAGCTGAACGCCGGTCACTGCTGGTTTCGCACCCCGGATCCGGCAATCTGCTATCTGATGGCGGAGCTGCGCCAGGAGACCGATTACTGCCGCCACCATCGCCAGAAGGTGCTGGCCTTCTTTGCCGCCATGCGCGCCTTCGCAGCGGCCCTCACCCAAGCGGGCCACCGCGTCTGTTACCTGACTCTTGATGAGAGCACCCGCTGGCCCGATTTACCCGGCTTGCTGGAGGCTCAGCTCGAAGCACATCAGGCCGACAGCGTTGCCTGGCAGAGCCCGGACGAGTGGCGCCTCGCCAGCCAGTTGAAAAGCTGGGCAGCGGGCCTTGCCATCCCTGCCACCGAGGTGGAGAGCGAGCATTTTCTCACTCCCCGCGATGGCTGGCAGCGCTACCCCCACAGCCGGATGGAGTTCTTCTACCGCGCCCTGCGCAAGCAATACCAAGTGCTGCTCGATGAGCGCGGCCAACCCCTTGGCGGGCGCTGGAATTTTGATGGCGAGAACCGCGCCAAGCTGCCGGCGAGCCAGCCAATTCCGGCACCCCTCACCTTTGCCAACGAGGTGAGCGAGATTGATGCCATGCTGACCCGCCATGGGGTCAGTACCATCGGCGAGGCGGATGCCAGCAGACTGCCGTGGCCCATCACAAGGCGCCAGAGCCGCGAGCTGCTGGTCCATTTTCTGACCCACTGTCTGCCTCACTTTGGCCGCTATCAGGATGCCCTGAGCGAGCGGGGCTGGAGCCTGTTTCACAGCCGCCTGTCGTTTTCCCTCAACAGCAAGATGCTTCATCCCCTTGAGCTGATCCGGGCCGCCGAAGCCCACTGGCAGGCCAATCAGGCCACCATCACGCTGGCGCAGGTGGAGGGGTTTATTCGCCAGATCCTCGGCTGGCGCGAGTTTGTGCGCGCCCTTTACTGGGAGAAGATGCCCGACTACCAGCAGAGCAATTTTCTCGGGGCCAACCGGCCGCTGCCCGGCTTCTTCTGGAGTGGAGAAACCAGGATGGCCTGCGTGCGCCACGCCATAAAGCAATCTCTTGAGCATGGTTACGCCCACCATATCCAGCGGCTGATGGTGACTGGCAACTTTGCCCTGCTGGCGGGGATCGATCCTGACGAGGTGGATGCCTGGTATCTCGGCATCTATGTGGATGCCATCGAGTGGGTGGAGCTGCCCAACACCCGCGGCATGAGCCAGTTTGCCGATGGCGGCCTGATGGGCAGCAAGCCCTACGCCAGCAGCGGCGCCTATCTCGAGCGGATGGGCCACTACTGCAAGGGGTGTCACTATCAGGTCAAAGCCCGCCACGGCAACGGGAGCTGTCCCTTCAACAGCCTCTACTGGCACTTTCTCTGGCGCAATCGGGACAAGCTCGGCAACAACCCTCGCCTCGCCCTCCCCTATGCCAACTGGGATGGCCAAGCCGCAGCGCAGCAGCAGGCCATTCTGGCGACGGCGGAGCAGTACCTGATCAAGCTGGAGCAGTTGTAAGCGGGCCATGTCCCCAGGCGCATTCACACTGACAACAGCGCAGCGATTTACGCTGGCAATCAGGCTCACCATCGCACCAAACACCAGCCTGTGACCGGCAGGCAGACGGAGATCCCAATCCTGTGCAGAGCGGTTGAATATCCTGTGGCGGCTGATTATGGTGGTGGCCACATCAGGAGATCAGTCAAGGAAAGACGATATGGAGATAGTGGTTCTCGGGGGCGGCGTAATTGGGGTAACCAGCGCCTGGTATCTGGCCAAAGCGGGTCACCAGGTGACCCTGCTGGAGCGGCAAGGGGGCGTTGCCCTTGAAACCAGCCATGCCAACGCCGGGCAGATATCCCCCGGCTATGCGGCCCCCTGGGCGGCCCCCGGCATTCCCCTCAAGGCCGCCAAGTGGATGTTGCAAAAACATGCCCCCTTCACCGTCTGCCCCACCGCCGACCCCTTCCAGCTGCGCTGGATGCTGAAGATGCTGGCCAACTGCACCCCGAGCGCCTATGCCACCAACAAGGGGCGCATGGTGCGCCTGGCCGAATACAGCCGGGACTGTATGAAAGTACTGCGCGATGAGCTGAACATAGATTACGAAGGGCGCCAGCTCGGCACTCTGCAGCTGTTTCGCAGCCAGTCCCAACTCGATGCCAGTCAGCGCGATATCGAGGTGCTGGAGGAGTATGGCGTCCCCTACCAGTCGCTGGATGCCAGCGGCTGCGAAGGGGCAGAGCCTGCGCTGGCAAGGGTGCGCGGCAAAATCGTCGGCGGCTTGCGTCTACCCGGCGACGAGACCGGCGACTGCTTCCGCTTCACCAAAGCCCTTGCTCTTGCAGCCGAGAAGCTCGGGGTCAAGTTTGTCTTCAACTGCGATATCGACGAGATTGAGCAAGCCCGCGGCCGCGCCGTGGCGGTGCGGGCGGGCGAGCAACGCTATCGCGCCGATGCCATCGTCTGTGCGCTCGGCAGCTATGCCACCGGTTTTTTACGGCCGCTGCTGCGCCCGCTCGGGCTGGAGCTGCCGGTCTATCCGGTCAAGGGCTACTCCCTCACCCTGCCGATGATCAACGCCGAGGCCGCACCGCGCAGCACCGTGCTCGACGAGACCTACAAGGTGGCCATCACCCGCTTTGATGAGCGGATCCGGGTCGGCGGCATGGCGGAGCTGTCGGGCTACAACCTCGCCTTGAATCCGAGACGTCACGACACCCTGGCGATGGTGGTGGGGGATCTCTTCCCCCAAGGGGGCGATATCAGCCAGGCCCAGTTCTGGACCGGCCTGCGCCCCATGACGCCGGACGGCACCCCGCTGGTGGGGCCAAGCCCCATTCCCGGTCTCTGGCTCAATACCGGCCACGGCACGTTGGGGTGGACCATGGCGGCGGGCTCGGGCCAGTTGCTGTGCGATCTTATCAGCGGCAGTGCGCCCGCCATCAGTGATGAGGGGCTCACTCTGGCCCGTTACGGCTAAGCGCATAACAGGTCGGGTTGTTTCACTCGCCAACTGCGCCCCCAGACAGCAGCAGAGGATGTTCTCAACCGCTTTATTGACAGGCCACCGCCATAAACGGTGGCCTTTTCGTCTGATGTTGACCTTCTCCCTCCCCGTCTACCTGAGCGGTGCTCTGGCTGCCGGTTAATGCAGCAAACGGCACAGAATATTGCGCAATTCGACTTGCGCAAGCCGCCACAATCCGTAATGTGGATAGACGCATTTTTCGCAGCGCATATTTTTTAAATGGCCTGTAAACCGCTTGTAAACAGGCGTCGCCAGACAAGGGGTTACGGGTGTCACCACGAGTTTCTTTAGCAGCAATCCAGGGTAGGACAATATGAAAAAAGTAGGTTTGGTCGGTTGGCGTGGCATGGTGGGATCGGTTCTGATGAGCCGGATGCAGGAAGAGCAGGATTTCGCCCATATTCAACCCACATTCTTCACCACCTCCCAGGCCGGTGAGGCCGCGCCCAACTTCGGCGTCGATGCCGGTACTCTGCAAGACGCCTTCGATATCGAGGCGCTGGCCAAGCAGGATATCATCATCACCGCCCAGGGCGGCGACTACACCAAGGATGTCTATCCGCGCCTGAAAGCCGCTGGCTGGCAGGGTTACTGGATTGACGCCGCCTCCTCCCTGCGGATGGAGAAAGATGCCGTCATCATTCTGGATCCGGTCAACGGCGACGTCATCGAGCAGGCCCTGAACGATGGCATCAAGACCTTCGTTGGCGGCAACTGCACCGTCAGCCTGATGCTGCTGGCCCTCGGCGGCCTGTTCAAGGCCGATCTGGTGGAGTGGGTCAGCGTGGCCACCTATCAGGCCGCCTCCGGTGGCGGTGCCCGCCATATGCGCGAGCTGGTGACCCAGATGGGGATGCTGCGCGACGAAGTGGCAGTTGAGCTGGCAGACCCTGCCTCCGCCATTCTCGATATCGAGCGCAAGATCACCGAGAAGACCCGCTCCGGCACCCTGCCGGTCGACAACTTCGGCGTGCCGCTGGCCGGTGGCCTTATCCCCTGGATCGACACCAAGCTCGACAACGGCCAGAGCCGCGAAGAGTGGAAGGGTCAGGCCGAGACCAACAAGATTTTGGGTATCGAGAACGCCGTCATTCCGGTGGATGGTCTCTGTGTGCGGATCGGCGCCCTGCGCTGCCACAGCCAGGCGTTCACCATCAAGCTGAAAAAGGATGTGCCGCTGGCGGAGATCGAAGCCCTGCTGGCTGCCCACAACGACTGGGTAAAAGTGATCCCCAACGATCGCGACATCACCGCCCGCGAGCTGACTCCGGCGGCCGTTACCGGCACCCTCAGCATTCCGGTGGGTCGTCTGCGCAAACTCAATATGGGCCCGGAGTATCTGGCCGCCTTTACCGTGGGTGACCAGCTGCTGTGGGGCGCCGCCGAGCCGCTGCGCCGCATGCTGCGCATCCTGCTGGCGCGCTAAACTGCAAGCTAGAGGCAGAAACAACAAGGGCGGGGAGTCACACTCCCCGCCCTTTTTCATTGCCAGTTTTTATGACCCGTTTAGCGGGTTTGCGACCTTGCCATTATTTGAGCAGAATGCGCTGGCACCCGCTGTAGATCTCGGCCCGCCCGGGGCGGCAAAAGCCCACCAGGGTGAGGCCGGTCTGCTCGGCTCGCTCGACTGCCAATTCAGTTGCGGCGGAGATGGCGAGCAAGATCTCCACCCCGGCGCTGGCGCACTTTTGCACCATCTCGAAACTGGCGCGGCTGGTCACCAGAATGGCACCGTCACGGCGGCCAGCGCGGCACAAGTGCCCCACCAGCTTGTCCAGCGCAATATGGCGCCCCACATCTTCGCGAATGGCGAGAATATTGCCCTCACTATCCAGATGCACAGCCGCATGGGTGGCACCGGTGCGCTGACCCAGCAGCTGAAGCGGGCGCAGCGCGCTCAATACCTTGTCGATATCACCCACCGCCAGCCGCTGACTGTCGGGCAGAACAGGCTGGGTGCGGATCACCTGCTCAAAACTATTGGGACACCCACTAACAACTATTGGGACACCCACCATTTTGAGCAAGCCTTCGTGTGGCTGGCGGTGCAGGGCGAGAGCGTGAATATTTTGTTAACTGACAGTCAATTTCTGGATGCCTGCGGCCAAGACTGCTTCCAAATATTCACTGCTCATGCCCGCAATCTTTTGCTTTCGCCGGATGCTTGCTTTCCGTGATGTCTCGGCCCTGAGCATGTTCAGCGCCATATGCCTGATACATGCCAGGTTCTCGGCGGCATCACCACGATAAATGGGGCAGGCATCTTCACCCATGGTGACATCCAGTACCCAGTGAAGGCTGTTTTCTATCGCCCAGTGACCCCGTACTGCTTGGGCAAATGCGTCACGCCCTAGCTTCTTTGAGCTGATGAAGTAACGCATCTCAAGTGAGGCAACTATTGGGACACCCACTATTTTGAGCAAGCCTTGGTATGGCTGGCGGTGGCGGCCGTGATAGCACTATCATTGAGAGCTTCGGTTCAGAGAGGAGGAGAGCTTGCGATTTTGGCTTAAAAAGTGGTTTTTCAGCCAGCTCCTGCCATGGCATCAAAAGCGATGCTGGGGAATCAAAGTGGTGTGCAGCTGCTCAAAGTGAAGGTTGGTGACATCGTCGCTGGCCACAATGCGCCGCGTAACGCTGGCACTGCGCCTTGTCACCCACAACCCTGATACCCCGCCGCCGAAACAGTGTCACT
>NZ_CDDH01000073.1 GCF_000819725.1 Aeromonas australiensis
CTGTTTGCCCAGCGCAGCAATCTGTTGAGCCACCGTTTCTACGGCTTTGTCGCCGAGATTTTGCGGTTCAACCGGGAGGCTCGGGCCTGGCTGGCAGATGGTCAACATCAGGGGGCTGGCCCCGAGCTGACCCTTGGGGATTTTTTGCTGGCGGGGGAGTTTAGCGACTACTTCGCCCGCCACTACATCTTGCCGATGGGGGCGGCAATCTGGTCATCGACCCTGGCCGATATGCGTGCCTTCCCCCTTGGCTTCTTCCTGCGCTTTTTTGCCAACCACGGCCTGCTGGATGTGGCCAATCGCCCCCAGTGGTACGTGATCCCGGGCGGCTCGCGGGAATATATCGGCCCCCTTACCGCGGGTTGGCAGTCGCAGATCCGCCTCGCCTGTCCGGTGCAGAGCGTACGGCGGGACGCAGATGGCGTGGTGATCCAGAGCAGTTACGGCGAGGAGCGGTTTGATGAGGTGATCTTCGCCTGCCACAGCGATCAGGCGCTGGCGCTGCTGGCGGATCCCAGCGAGCGGGAGCAGGCCATCCTCGGCGACATGCCCTATCAGGCCAACGATGTCTGGCTCCATACCGATGCCCGCTGCCTGCCCACCCGCCGCAAGGCATGGGCCAGCTGGAACTATCAGCTCGATGGCAATGACGAGGCGCGGCCGCTGGTGAGCTACAACATGAACATCCTGCAGGGGGTGAACTCGCCAGAGCCCTTCTGCGTCAGCCTCAATCCCAAGGGCAAGGTGGATGAGAGCAAGGTGTTGCGCCGCTTCATCTACCACCATCCGGTGTTCAATCAGGCCTCTATTGCCGCCCAGCAGCGGCGCGCGGAGATCTGCGGCCAGCAACACACCCACTTCTGTGGTGCCTACTGGTACAACGGCTTCCATGAGGATGGGGTGCGCAGCGCGCTGGATGTCGCCAGGCGCTTCGGAGCCGAGCTATGAACGGCGCCACCGTGGCCACCGAACATGAGGGTGCCGACGAACTGTCTGGCGTCACCAGCGCCATCTGGCTGGGCTCGGTGCGCCACCGCCGTTTTGCACCGCGGGCTCACGCCTTCTCCTACAGCCTTTTTATGCTGGGACTGGATCTCGACGAGCTGCCACAGCTCGATCAGGGGCGCTGGTTCGGGGTGGAGCGCTCGGGGCTGCTTTCGTTTCACCGCCATGACTATCTCAAGGGGAGTGAGGGAAGCCTCAAGCAGGCGGTGTGGCAGAAGGTGAGCGAGCTGGGTGGCGATGCCGAGCCCGAGGGGCGGGTACTGCTGCTCGGCAATGTGCGCTGTCTGGGGTTCTACTTCAGCCCGGTCAACTTCTACTTCTGCTACCGGCAGGGCGAGGCGCGCTATCTGCTGGCAGAGGTGTCGAACACCCCCTGGAACGAGCGTCACTACTACCTGCTCGATCTGGCGGCGCTGGCACCCCATGACAAGGATTTTCACGTATCCCCCTTTATGGGGCTGGCGATGCGTTATCACTGGCGCATCAGGCCGCCCGCGCAGGAGACGCTGATCCATATCGAAAGCCATCCCGTATCCGGTGAAGCCAAGCTGTTTGACGCTACCCTGGCGCTCACTCGCGAACCCTTGTCGCGCAAGGGGCTGGTGGCCCTGCTGGCCCGCTGGCCATGGATGACCATGAAGGTGCTGCTCGGGATCTACTGGCAGGCACTGCGTCTTTTTATCAAACGAACACCGATTTTTACCCATCCGGAGAGCCGCTAATGGAACTTGCTCAATCAACCCTCTCTGCCTCTTTCATCGACAAGGGGGCAAGACAACTGCTGCTCAATCTGCTGGGTCGCCTCGAACATGGCCAACTGCTGCTGCGGGATGGCGGTGAGCGCCACAGCTTTGGCGTCGCGGGCACCGATCTGCATGCCGAACTGGTGGTGCTGGATCCTGCCTTCTATCGTCGCCTGTTGCTGGGGGGCAGCATTGCCGCCGGAGAAACCTGGGTGGAGGGGCTCTGGACCAGCCCGGATCCGGTGGCGCTGGTGCGGCTGCTGGCCCGCAATCTGACCCTGCTCGACTCCCTCGAACGGCGCCTCGGCTGGCTCAGCTTCCCCTTCAACAAGGTGCGCCACTGGCTCAACCGCAATACCCTGACCGGCTCGCGCTCCAACATCGCCGCCCACTACGATCTCGGCAATACCCTCTATCAGGGTTTTCTCGACAGCCATATGCAGTACTCGAGCGCTATCTATCCGAGCGCCGACGCCACTCTGGAAGAGGGGCAGCAGGCCAAGCTGCGTACCATCTGCGAGCGGTTGGAGCTGGGCCCTGACGATCATCTGCTGGAGATCGGCACCGGCTGGGGCGGCCTTGCCGTCTATGCCGCCCGCCACTATGGCTGCCGGGTGACGACCACTACCATCTCCCGGGCCCAGCATGACTACGCCAAGGAGTGGATTGCGCGGGAGGGGCTGGGGGATCGCATCACCTTGCTGCTGGAGGATTACCGCAAGCTGGAGGGCACCTATGACAAGCTGGTCTCCATCGAGATGATCGAGGCGGTAGGCCACGCCTTCCTGCCCGACTATTTCCGCCAGCTGTCGCGGCTGCTCAAACCCGGTGGCCGTCTGCTCATCCAGGCCATCACCATCGCCGATCAGCGCCACGCCCAGTATCTGCGCGGGGTCGATTTTATCCAGCGCTATATCTTCCCCGGTGGCTGCCTGCCGAGCGTATCCCAGATGGCGGGGTTGCTGGCGCGGGAGACCGACATGCAGCTGGTGCGGTTGCACGATCATGGTCATCACTATGCCCGCACCCTGGCTCACTGGTGCGAGCGCTTTCTGGCGTTGGCGCCCGAGCTGCCCAAGCTAGGTTACAGCCAGGATTTCATCCGGCTGTGGCACTTCTACTTCGCCTATTGCGAGGGGGGATTCTGGGAGCGCAGCATCAGTCTGGTGCAGCTGGAGGCCGCCAAGCCGGGGCCCGCTGGCTGGTCGGGTGATGTGCCAGTAAGCGGTCACTGACCATGTGGCAGTGGGCTCACCTGCTGGGGTTCAACCTCTACTGGTTGCTGGCGGTGAAGTGGCAGCAGCCGGGCCCGCTGCTGGCAATGTTGCTGCTGCACTTTCTCTTCTCACCCAGCCGCCAGCGTGACTGGCGGCTGCTCCCCATTGCGGTTGCCGGCTGTCTGCTGGATGCCCTGCTCTGGCAGCTCGGCCTGTTCCGGTTCCCGTCTGGTTTTCCCCTCTGGCTGGTACTGCTCTGGCTCGGTTTTGCCCTGACGCTGGCCCACGGCATGCGCTGGCTGCAGCGCTTGCCTCGCTGGCAGCAGGCACTGTTTGGCGTGTTTGGCGGTGCCTCCTCCTATGTGGCGGGGGCCGCCATGGGGGCAGTACACTTACCCTGGGGCATCTGGATCAGCACGGCGCTGCTGGCAGTGATCTGGATGTGGTGGTTACCCGTACTCCTGTGGGTAATGGTCAAGCTGGAGGGTGAGTCATGACAAACACCTTTTCAACCGACTCGTTGCTTTTTTCCAAATGGACCAAAGAGAGCCAGCATGAGCTCACTGATCGTTTCTATCTGGTGGTTGCCTGCCAGCGGGATGCGCAGGGGCAGTTGGTGCAGGTGGTGATGCAGGATATCAATACCCTGCAGGAACAGGAGATAGATTGGCATGAACTGGAAGATCCCGACCATTGGCATATGGGCTGGAGTTAACCTGCTACTGCTGGCGTTTACGCTCTTTGCCGCAACCGCGGTGCACGCCTCAGCCGCCCCCTGGCAGCAGCTGCGCCCGGTCGGGCAGGGGGAGATGAACTGGCTCTGGTTCAAGCTCTACGATGCCACCTTCTACAGCGCGAGCGGGCGCTATCAGCCCGGCCACTATCCACAGGCCCTGACCCTCACCTATGCCAGAACCATAGGGCGGGAAGATCTGCTGAGTGCCACCGCTGCCGAGTGGCAGCGGCTCGGTCTGGGCACTGTTCCCGAGCGTCAGCGTTGGCTCGACCAGCTGGCGGCACTTTGGCCCGATGTACAGGCGGGTGATCAGCTTGCTTTCTATGTCGACAAGGTAGGGGTTGGCCACTTCTGGTGGCAGGAGAGGCCCCTTGGCACCCTGGCTGATCCGAACTTCTCGGCGGCCTTCCTCGCCATCTGGCTGGCTGATAACAGCCGTAATCCTGCCCTGACCCGCCGCCTGCGTGGTCAACCCTGAACATGGAGTGTCTGATGTCTTTTTATCGTGCATGCCGTTGGTTACTGTTGCTCCCCTTTCTGCTGCTGAGCGGCTGTGGTACCAGTCTCGATGATTATCGAGGGCAGGGGCCAACGTGGGATCTTGCCCATTTCTTCAGCGGCAAGCTGGTGGCTCACGGCCTGGTGACCGACCGCAGCGGCGAAGTGACCAGTCGCTTTCGGGTCGAGATGGTAGGTCGTTGGAAGGATGGCAAGGGAGAGCTGTTTGAGCAGTTCTACTTTGATGATGGTCGTCAGCAGACCCGCACCTGGTATCTGAGCAAGGGCGCTGATGGTCACTGGCGCGGTACCGCTTCCGATGTGGTGGGGGAGGCGGTGGGTAAAAGCGAAGGGTTTGCCCTCAACTGGCGTTATCAGCTTGATCTGGCTCTGCCGGATGGCGAGGTGGTGCGGGTGAGCTTCAATGACTGGATGTATCTGCTGGATGAGGATCGTTTGATCAACCGCGCCACCATCAGCAAGTTCGGCATCCATCTTGGAGAGGTGATCCTCTATATCGAACGTCTGCCCTGACCGTTAATCCATGATAACGCCCAGTAAAAAGCGCGCCGATGGCGCGCTTTTGTTTACCGAAAGGTCAGGGGCATCAGATGATGCGGTTCTCTTCCAGCATCTTGCGACGGGCCTCTTCCTTGGCCATCTTCTTCTTGCGGTTGTCACAGGGTTCCGGGCAATCGCACTCTTTTTCGATGCCAACGCTCCCCAGGCCACCGCAGGAGCCGGAGATGCTCTTCTTCTGGAAGATGTAACCGATAGCCATGGCGGCTATCACCAGCATGAATACCCCGAAGGTGATCAGAAAAATCTGCATCTCTACCTCTTACTTCTTGACCAGATAGGGCTTGAAGGCGTCTGAATAGGCCTCTTCAAAGCCATCATCCGTCTTGGTGATCACGAAAATTGCCAGTCCCCGCTCTTGGGCATAGGCCAGGCTTTTCTCGGTCCCCATCACCATAAATGCGGTGGCCAGCCCGTCTGCAGTCATGCAGGAGGGGTGGATCACTGTAACTGAAACCAGACGGTGCTGGATCGGCTTGCCGCTGCGCGGATCTATGGTGTGGGAGAAGCGTTGACCATCCAGTTCATAGTAGTTGCGGTAATCGCCGGAGGTGGCAACCCCGTTGTCACCGGGCACGATCACCTCTTGCACCGTGCCGGTGCCTGCGGTGGGCTTCTCGATGGCGACCCGCCAGGGGTGGCCCTTGCCGTTGACGCCATTGATCCGCAGCTCGCCGCCAATCTCCACCAGATAGTTGCGTGCCCCCAGGGATTCGAGATACTCGGCCACCTTGTCTACCCCAAAGCCCTTGGCAATGGCGGAGAGATCGACATAGAGATCCGGAATGTCTTTTTGCAGGGTGTCGGCATCCACCGAGGTGATGACGTGCAGGTTGCCCAGACCAGTCTTCTGGCGAGTCTGGGTGAGCAGCTCGTCGGAGGGGATCTTGGTCGGCTTTTTGTCCGGGCCAAAGCCCCACAGATTGACCAAGGGGCCTACGGTGACGTCCAGCGCCCCCTGGCTCTCACGGCCAATGTGAATGGCCTCTGTGACGACCCGTGCGGTATCGCGGGAGACCACTACCGGTTTGTTGTCACGGCTCTGGTTGAAGCGCGACAGTTCGGAATCGGGGCGATAGGTCGACATCTGGTCATTGACCCGCTCCAGCAAGACATCCACCTCAGCTTGAAGCTTGGCCGGATCGCTGATGGCGCTGTCCGCCACCTTGATGGAGTAGTAAGTGCCCATGGTGCTACCGGTGATATGGATCTCCGGTTTGGATTGGACCGTCTCCTGACCGCACCCAGTCAAGAAAAAGGCTAGCCCGAAGGCTAGCCAGGTCTTTACAACACTGTGCATGGATTAACCACCAAAGTCATCCAACAGGATATTTTCGTCTTCAACGCCCAACTCTTTGAGCATGTTGATGACGGCAGCATTCATCACCGGAGGTCCACACATGTAGAACTCGCAATCTTCCGGTGCCTCGTGGTTCTTGAGATAGTTCTCGTAGAGCACGTTATGGATGAAGCCGGTGTAGCCGTCCCAGTTGTCTTCCGGTTGTGGATCCGACAGCGCAACGTTCCAGGTAAAGTTCTCGTTTTCGGCCGCGAGCATGTCAAAGTCTTCGACATAGAACATTTCGCGCTTGGAACGGGCACCGTACCAGAAGCTCATCTTGCGCTTGGACTTCAGGCGACGCAGCTGGTCGAAGATATGGGAACGCATCGGCGCCATACCTGCACCACCGCCGATGAATACCATTTCGGCTTCAGTTTCTTTGGCAAAGAACTCACCGAACGGACCTGAAATGGTCACCTTGTCGCCAGCCTTCAGGCTGAAGATGTAGGAGGACATCTGTCCCGGAGGGGCTGTCCAGTTGCTCGGGGGCGGCGTGGCGATACGCACGTTCAGCATGATGATGCCGAACTCTTCCGGATAGTTGGCCATGGAGTAGGCACGGATGATCGGCTCATCGACCTTGGACTCCAGCTCAAAAATCTTGAAGCGATCCCAATCACCGCGATACTCCTCGGGAATATCGAAGTTCTTGTAGTGCACGTGGTGAGCCGGGGCTTCAATCTGGATATAACCACCAGCACGGAACGGCACGCTTTCACCATCGGGGATCTGCAGCTTGAGCTCCTTGATGAAGGTGGCCTTGTTATCGTTGGAGATAACAGTACATTCCCACTTCTTCACCCCGAAGATCTCTTCCGGCAGTTCGATATCCATGTCGGAGCGAACGGTAACCTGACAGGCCAGTCGCTCACCGTGACGGGCTTCACCCTTGCTGATGTGATCCAGCTCGGTTGGCAGGATATCGCCACCACCGGATTTAACTCGCACCTTGCACTGGCCACAGGAGCCGCCGCCGCCGCAGGCGGAGGAGACAAAGATACCGCTACCAGCCAAGGCGCCCAACAGCTTGCCACCAGCAGGGCCAACCACAGCCTTTGCCGGATCACCGTTGATGCTGATTGTCACGTCACCCGCAGTCACCAGCTTGGACTTGGCGAACAGGATCACTGCTACCAAGACCAGCACGATGGCGGTAAACATGACCACACCCAAAATAATTTCCATCTATCGTTCCTTTCTTATTGCAGGAAAGCCGATTACAGGGAGATACCGGAGAAGGACATAAAGCCCAACGCCATCAGACCTGTAGTAATGAAGGTGATGCCAAGGCCACGCAGACCTTCCGGAACATCGGAATACTTCATTTTTTCACGGATACCTGCCAGCGCAACGATCGCCAGCATCCAGCCTGTGCCAGAGCCCACGCCATAGACAACGGACTCCACGAAGTTGTAGTCACGCTGCACCATGAAGGAGACGCCACCGAAGATGGCGCAGTTCACGGTAATAAGCGGCAAGAAGATACCAAGCGCGTTGTAGAGCGCCGGGAAGTACTTGTCCAGCGCCATTTCCAGGATCTGTACTAGCGCCGCGATCACCCCGATAAAGGTGATAAAGCTCAGGAAGCTCAAGTCAAGGCTGGGGGAGATCGCCCCCGGTTTGAGTATAAAGTTGTAGATCAGGTTATTGACCGGAACGGCAATCGCCATCACCACGATTACTGCGACACCGAGACCCATAGAGGTCTTTACCTTCTTGGATACCGCCAGGAAGGTACACATCCCCAGGAAGAAGGAGAGTGCCAGGTTTTCGATGAAGATAGTACGGACCAACAGACTCAGATAGTGTTCCATCTTTTACTCCTTCGCCTCCACCTGCTTGGGATCCTTGGTGCGCACGCCCCAGATGATCAAACCAATGATGAAGAAAGCACTCGGTGGCAGCAGCAGCAGACCGTTGGGCACATACCAGCCACCGTTGTTGACCAGCGGCAACAGCTCGATACCAAACCAGGTACCTGAGCCCAGCACTTCGCGCACGGTAGCTACGCTCAGCAGAATAGCGCCATAGCCCAGACCGTTACCGATACCATCCAGGAAGGAGGGCAGCGGGGCACTCTTCATGGCGTATGCTTCGGCGCGGCCCATTACGATGCAGTTAGTGATGATCAGACCCACGAAGACCGACAGTTGCTTGGAGATCTCATAGGCATAGGCCTTGAGCACCTGGTCAACCACGATAACCAGCGAGGCGATGATCGCCATCTGGGCGATAATCCGGACACTGTTCGGGATCTGGTTGCGGATCAGGGAGATAAACAGGTTTGAGAAGGCGGTTACGGCAATAACCGCCATGGTCATTACAAACGCAGTTTTCATCTGGCTGGTAACCGCCAGTGCAGAACAGACACCCAGCACCTGCAAGGCGATGGGGTTGTTGCCAAGCACTGGCGTCAACAGCAACTTTTTCATTTCGCTCTTGTCAGCCATTGTTGATTTCTCCTGCACGAACCTTGGCCAGGAAAGGACCAAAGCCCTTGGGACCCATCCAGAAGTCGAAGGTGTGCTGTACGCCGTTACCGGTCAGGGTCGCGCCGGACAGGCCGTCGATCTCATGCTCTGAGCCAGCCGGAGCATGGCCCTTGATGATCCGCAGCGCTGGCATGCCATTCTGGTCGAACAGTTTCTTGTCCTTGAACAGCGCCTGCCAGGCCGGGTTTTCGATCTCGCCACCCAGACCCGGGGTTTCACCGTGGTCATAGTAGGTGATGCCCTTGATGGTCTGGCCATCAGCGGCAACGGCGACGAAGGCATACATGGTAGACCACAGACCCTGGCCGTAGATGGGCAGGATAATGCTGTCTACCTTGCCGTCGGCATCCTTGGCGAAGAACACTGGCATCTTGTTGGCTATCTGACGTAGACCAGCCTTGTCGTCGGCTGCCGCCAGACGGGTGCTGGTGGCCGGATCTTTGGCCGCCTGCTTGCTGTCGAACTTGTCGGCATCGCCGTCAACAAAGTCACCGGTCGCCAGATCCACCAGACGGGCTTCGATCTGCTCGCCGTACAGCTTGACCAGGTCGCGCTTGGCCACGGTACGGATGTCAACACCGGCGACGGCAAGAATGTTGCTCTGCTTGTCCAGCGCCTTGTTCTCCTCTTGGGTAGAACGCAGCCCCACAGCGGCAACGGAGACCACGATAGAGCAAGCCAGACAGAGACCGACAACGACACTAACGGTGCCGATGGTTGAATCTTTATTAAACGCCACGAGCAATCCTCCGCTTGATGTTTGCCTGAGCGACGAAGTGGTCAAACAGGGGAGCAAACAGGTTTGCAAACAGAATGGCCAGCATCATGCCTTCCGGGAACGCAGGGTTAACTACCCGAATCAGCACCACCATGACGCCGATCAGGGCGCCATACCACCACTTGCCTTTGTTGGTAAAGGCGGCGGAGACAGGGTCGGTCGCCATAAAGGCCATACCGAAGGCAAAGCCACCCAGTACCAGATGCCAGTGCCACGGCATGTTGAACATGGGGTTGGTATCGGAACCGATGACGTTGAACAGCAGGGAGGTGGCGATCATACCGATCATCACGCCGGCGATGATGCGCCAGGAGGCGATGCGCATGTAGACGATCATGGCGGCACCGATGAGGATCATCAGGGTAGAGACTTCACCGATGGAGCCCGGCAGGTTACCCAGGAAAGCGTCCATCCAGCTGATAGCCTGGCCGGTTGCACCGTTGATCAGTGCCATCTGGCCACCCTGGGCCCACTGGCTCAGTGCGGTTGCGCCGGAGAAGCCGTCAACGGCAACCCACACGGCATCGCCGGAGATCTGAGCCGGGTAGGCGAAGAACAGGAACGCACGACCTGCGAGGGCCGGGTTCAGGAAGTTCTTGCCGGTACCACCAAACACCTCTTTGGCCATCACCACGCCGAAGGTGATACCCAGTGCAGCTTGCCACAGGGGCAGCTCGGGCGGCACGATCAGGGCAAACAGGATGGAGGTCACGAAGAAGCCTTCGTTGATCTCGTGCTTGCGTACCATGGCGAACAGCACTTCCCAAAAACCACCGACCAGGAAGACGGTGATATAGATCGGGAAGAAGTGGGTGGCGCCAATCAGCATCTTGCTGCCGACACCGGCCACGGCCGGATCGAGGGAGGCGCCCAGCATGGTGGCCAGGGCATATTGCCAGCTGCTCGCACCGGCGGCAGTGCCCAGATGGGCGATGGCTGCAATTGCCTGGTTGCCAACGTTATACATACCCCAGAACATGGCCGGGAATACGGCCAGCCACACCATGATCATCATGCGTTTCAGATCGAGCGCATCACGAACGTGGGAGGCGTTGCGGGTAACTGAACCCGGGGTATAAAACAGGGTGTACGCCGCTTCGAACAGGGCATAGTACTTGGCGTACTTGCCACCCGGCTCGAAGTGGTGTTCCATATTTTCAAGAAGTTGCTTGAAACTCATCGCTTAACCTTCCAGTTCAATCTTGGTCAGGCACTCACGCAAGATCGGGCCGTACTCTGTTTTGCCGGGGCAAACAAAAGTACAGAGCGCCAAATCTTCCTCATCCAGCTCCAGGCAGCCCAGTGCTTGTGCACCATCGCTATCGCCAGAGATCATGTCCCGCAGCAGCAGGGTCGGCAGGATGTCGAGTGGCATCACCCGTTCATAGTTGCCAATAGGCACCATGGAGCGGTCACTACCGTTGGTAGTGGTGGTGAAGTTGATCAGCTTGCCCTTCATCAGATGAGCGAGGGTGGTCCGGGTGATAGAGAACTTGTTGGCGCTGGGGTTGATCCAGCCCAGGAACTCTTTCTCGCGACCCTCACCCAGCACGCAAACCTGATTGTGGTAGCGACCCAGGTAGTCGTGAACACCGTCGGCTTTGGCGCCACTCAGGATAGAACCGGAGATGATGCGGTTTTCGTCGGCACGCAACTCATTGTTGGTCAGCTGGCTAAGGCTTGCGCCCATGCGGGTACGCAGCAGACGTGGTTTGAGTACGTTCGGGCCAGCCAGGGCGATCACCTTGTCGGTGCAGATCTGACCGGTGGTGAACAACTTGCCCAGCGCGATTACATCCTGATAGTTGATGTGCCACTGCACCTTGGTGCGGCTGACCGGATCCAGGAAGTGGATATGGGTACCAGGCAGACCGGCAGGGTGTGGACCAACGAAGATCTCTTCCTTGACCTGAGCCAGCGGAGAGTGGGGCAGGCTGCCTTCGCCTTTACAGACGTAGACGGCGCCGTCGGTCAAACGAGTCAATACGGCCAGACCATCGAGGAAGGCTTGTGACTGTTCCTTGATAATCAGCTCGGCATCGGCTGCCAGCGGGTTGCTGTCCATTGCAGTCACAAAGATGGCGCGCGGGGCTGAACCGACCGCAGGGACTTTGCTGAATGGACGAGTACGCAACGCAGTCCACTGACCAGATGCGACCAGGATCTCTTGCACTTTGCTGCGCTCGAGCTTGGCCAGCTCGGCAGAAGCAAACTGCTCAAATGTCACCTGTTCATCTGAACCATCGAGGTCGATGACCACGGACTGGAGAACACGTTTGGCACCGCGGTTGATTTCTGAAACCACACCGGTGGCAGGAGCTGTGAATTTAACGCCCGGATTCTTCTTGTCTTCAAAAAGATCCTGACCTTTGATGACGCGATCGCCTACTTTGACGAACATAGTAGGTCGCATCCCCACAAACTCCTCGCCCAGTGTCGCAACACGGGTGATGGCGGGGCCATCGTAGATTACTTGCTCTGGCGCACCCAGCACGGGGATGTCCAGTCCTCTTTTGATTGTAATCATACTCAATTGCACTACCGTTACGGGAGAGGTTGGTTAGCGCCGAGAAATAGATCACGGCGGGTGGTTGAATGAGTCGATGTCACGGCTGCGCCAGATGGACGGGCGCAACAATTATTTAACATGCAGGCTCACTCAAAAGCGCTTGAGTTTACCACTCAAGGCGCATTTTCTGCCATGCCAAATGGGCAAAATCCCCGTGCCATCACAAAATTAACCCGCAATAAATAAGCTCCATAGACCTTGTAAGTCGTGGTTTTAAAGGTTTTTTTATTTCGATACCTCTATGGGGGTATTTGTCGCTGTTTCAACTATCCGCAAAAAGCCTTGATGCTGAAAAATACCCCCTTGGATGTAGCTTTTTCGGAGCCAATGGGGGAAATGTGTTTCATTTTTGTTGGCAGGTTATCGATGGGGGGCGTGTTGTCCGGTTCAGGTCAGTGACGGTTTGCCAACGCAGCTCGGGGTGCGCGGGGCAATGCCTTTTTGCTGCCACTCGGTCTCTGTGTAGGTATGCAGCGCCAGTGCATGCACTGCACCGGCCAGTTCATCGGCCAGCACCGCGTTGACCTGGCGGTGACGGGCCAGCAGCCGCTGTCCCGCAAACTGTTCGCTGACGATCACCACCTTGAAGTGGCTCTCTGAACCTGGTTCCACACGGTGCATGTGGCTCTCGTTGATCACCTCCAGCACGGTGGGGGAGAGCGCGGCGGTCAACTTGGCTTCAATCAGTTGTTGGATGGTCATAGGATCGGCTTCCAGAGTGAATGTCGAGCCATTCTATCGGCTGTCGCGGGATCGAATAAGCCCTCGTAAGGGGGAAATCACCGGTCAGTTGTCCCCTTGATGCGCATCGAACTGGTGAAATTCCTGGTCCTCGCTAGAATAGCGCCACTTTGCGTCGCCCCTGACGCCTGTATACACGAATCAAGTTGAGGTTGGACTCTTCCTATGCAAACCCTTCTCGACACCCCCCATTGCCGGTTTACGCTCTACCGCTATCCGCGCCAGAGTCAGGAGACCCTGCAAGCCTGGGATGCGGCTGATGAATACCTGATCAATACCCTGGCTGAGTCTCCCCTCGAGCAGGCGGGCCCCGTCATCATTATGAATGACGGCTTTGGCGCGCTGGCCGCCTATCTGCATCCGCACTCCCCCTGCTGCGTTACCGACTCTTACATCAGCGAACGGGCGACCCTGGCCAATCTGGCCGAAAACGGGCTGGATGCGGGCGGGATCCGCTTGCAGGATGCGCTGGCGCCGCTCCCCGATGCCCCAGCACTTGTGGTGATCAAGGTCTCCAAATATCAGGCGTTGCTGGAGCAGCAACTGCTGGCGCTGCGCGAGGTGGTGACACCGGCAACCCGCGTTATTGCGGCGGGCAAGGCGAAGGATATTCATACCTCCACCCTCAAGTTGTTCGAGAAGTATCTGGGGCCGACCCGGACCTCGCTTGCCTGGAAAAAGGCGCGCCTCATTCACTGCGAGCCGCAGACAGAACGTCCCGCGCTGGCCAACCCCTTCCCGACAGTCTGGCCGCTGGAGGGGAGTGGCATGCTCATTCACAACCATGCCAACGTCTTCTCGCGCACCAGTCTCGATATCGGTGCCCGCTTTATGCTGGACAACCTGCCCATCCACAGTGCCCGCAAGGTGATCGATCTGGGCTGTGGCAACGGGGTGCTGGGTCTGTCGCTGCTCGCCAAAGACAGCGAGGTGGAGGTGACCTTTATCGATGAATCCTATATGGCGGTCGCCTCGGCACAGCTCAACGTCGAGCACAATCTGCCTGATGCCCTGCCGCGCGCCCGCTTTATGGTCAATAACTGTCTCGACGGGGTGGCGGTCGGCGCGGCGGATCGGATCCTCTGCAACCCGCCTTTCCATCAGTTGCAGGCGATCACCGATCATATCGCCTGGCAGATGTTCATCGATGCGCACCGGGTGTTGCCTCAAGGGGGGGAACTCTGGATAGTAGGCAACCGTCATCTGGACTATCACAACAAACTCAAGCGCTTGTTTGCCAACGCACAAGTCGTTGCGTCGAACAGCAAATTCGTTATTTTGAAAGCCATCAAACGCTAAAGCCAAAGGAAACCATGATGAAAAAGTCACTCTTGCTGCTGGCCGCCCTGATGCTGGGCGGGTGTGCCACTCATTGGCCGGAGACAGCGCTGCTCAATCCGCAGGTGATCCCCGCCAACCAGCAATACTACTCTGGCAATCGCATCACTATGGAAGGGGTGGACAAGCGTGAGGCTGCCCATGTCTTCTCCATCAAACATAAAGAGAAAGCGCCGGTGCTGGTCAACAGCGAGCGCCCGCTCAACCTGCTGATGGCCGAGCGGCTGGCCGAAGGGCTGCGTAGCCAGGGTCTGGAGGTGGGCAATAGTGGCACCACCAACCTGACACTGGTGATCTCCAACGCCGCAGTCAATGTGGAAGAGAAGACCTTTACCTATGTCACCAAATCTCGCGTCAGCCTGCAGGTGATCGCTGATTTTCAGGGTAACCGTCTGACCAAGCAGTTCAACATGTCCTCCAGCAAGGAGAGCCCGAGCGAGCCAAGCATGGCCGATCTGGAGTCTACACTGAACCTGCAACTGGGTAGCGTGCTGCAGCAGATCATGGCGGATGATGCGCTGCGCGGTTACCTGAAAGGTCAACCGAACGGTGCAGGGGTCTGATGATGAAAAAACTCTGGTTGTTGGCCATGCTGATCGCCCCGCTGGCGTTCGCGGGCCCGAAAGTCAGGATGGAGACCAACCACGGCAATATCGTGGTGGAACTGGCACCTAAGCAAGCCCCCCAGACAGTGAAGAACTTCCTGCGCTATGTCGCGGATGGCAGCTATGATGGCAGTATCTTCCACCGGGTGATCCAGGACTTCGTGGTGCAAGGCGGTGGTTACAACCAGCAGTTCCAGCAACTGCCTACCTATGAGCCGGTAGTCAACGAGTCACGCGGCGGGCTGCCCAACAAGCGTGGCTCCATCGCTATGGCTCGCACCCAGGCGGTCGACAGCGCCACTCGCCAGTTCTATTTCAATCTGGTCGACAACAACAATCTCAACGCCAATGCCGGTGCCGGCTATACCGTGTTCGGTCAGGTGGTGCAGGGGATGGCTGTGCTGGACAAACTGGCTCAGGTGCAGACCGGCTATAGCCCGATTCTGCGCGCCAAAGATGTGCCCTCCAGCCCTATCATCCTCAAGAAGGTGGTGTTGCTGGCGGATACCCCGGCAGACAAGAAAGCGGGCAAGTAAGCCTCGCCGGGTGCGGTTCGTTACCTCGCCTCAGTTAGGCCACAATACAAGGCTCATCCCGTTCGGGATGGGCCTTTTCTCTATCTGCGCTTGTTTGTGACAATCTCCCGGCTTGCCTTGGCTATCTCTCCTCAACCTGCCAAAATGGCGCACTTTTCCAACGTCGTCAGGTAGTTGAATATGGTCCGCACACCGAGTTGGCGGGAATCTCTCGCTGTCTATCTCGAAGCCCGAGTGCTCATTCTCTTTGCCATGGGCTTTTCATCGGGTCTGCCGCTGTTACTGGTATTCGGTACCCTCTCATTCTGGCTGCGCGAGGCCGATGTCAGCCTGACCGATATCGGCTATATGAGCTGGGTGGCGCTCGCCTATGGCTTTAAATGGTTGTGGTCACCGCTGGTGGATCGCATGCCGCTGCCGCTGCTATCCAGGCTGCTGGGCCGTCGTCGCAGCTGGATGCTCTTCTCCCAGCTGCTGATTGCTTCCGCGCTGGTCGGCATGGCGTTCTGCGATCCCAAGACCGAATTGGCCCAACTGGCGCTATTTGCCCTGTTGGTGGCCTTTGCCTCGGCGACCCAGGATATCGTGATCGATGCCTATCGCATCGAGTCGGCGCCGGAGCGACTGCAGGCGGCGATGGCTGCTTCTTATATGACCGGCTACCGGCTGGCGATGATCATGGCGGGGGCCGGTGCGCTGGCGCTGGCCGCCTGGTTTGGCAGCAACAGTGGCTATGACTATCGCGGCTGGCAGTTCACCTATCTGGTGATGGCGGGTCTGATGTCACTCGGGGTGATCACTACCCTGTTTTGTCACGAGCCGGATATCGATCTGGCCGGGCAGGGCAGGCAACAGGCTGAGCGCAAGGCGCTGCTGTTGCAAAAAGGGTGGCCTGCTGCGCTGGCAAGTGCCGGAGCCTGGGGCTATGAGGCTATTTGGTGCCCGTTTGCCGACTTCTTTCGTCGCTATGGCAGCTCGGCGCTGCTGATCTTGTTGCTTATCGCCTGCTATCGGGTTGCCGATGTGGTGATGGGGGTGATGTCCAACAGCTTCTATGTGGATATGCAGTTCAGCAAAACTGAAGTGGCCACTATTACCAAGGTGTTTGGTGTCATCATGACGCTGGTCGGTGCTGCATTTGGGGGGGTGTTGGTGATGCGTTTTGGCACCCTGCGAATCCTGTTTCTGGGGGCGCTGCTCACTGCCAGTACCAACCTGCTGTTCGCGCTGCTTCATCAGGTGGGTCACAACCTGGAGCTGCTGACCCTGATCATCTCGCTGGATAACCTCAGTGCCGGTATCGCCACAGCGGCCTTCGTGACCTATCTCTCCAGCCTGACCAATGTGGCATTTTCGGCCACTCAGTACGCCCTGTTCAGCTCGGTAATGTTGCTGCTACCCAAGTTGCTGGCCGGTTTTTCCGGGCAGGTTGTGGAGCAGATTGGCTACAGTGCCTTCTTTGTCGGCACCAGTTTATTGGGCTTGCCGGTGTTGTTGTTGATTGTGCTGGTCGCCAGAAAAGGGAGTGAGTTGCTCTCAGCGGCTGACAAATAGCAAGCGTTTGCGTAGAATCGGGGGTGATTAGATTCACACTTCCGGAGAAAGTTCCCGAGAAGTGGTTTCACCCCCAATTTTATTTGATTAGAATCCCTCTCGCTCCTTGTGGGCAGGCTACGGAAAACCTCAACTAACGCACAAGAGACCAATAAAATGGCCAAATTTACCAAGACTCTGATCGCTGCCGGCCTGATGGCTGCCGCCGCCACCCCGGCCTTTGCTGCTGACTACAGCGGTGATATCCACAAGAATGACTACAAGTGGTTCCAGTTCAATATCATGCATGGTGAGAACAACAAGCTGCCGTTCTCCAATAATGCTGATAATAACTACTTTGAAATGGAGTTCGGCGGTCGTTCCGGTATCTTCGATCTCTACGGCTACATTGATGTTCTGGATGTGTTCAACGAAGGCAAAGATAATTTCCATAACAAAGATAACTTTTTTATGAAGTTTGCCCCTCGCATGTCCATTGATGGGTTGACTGGTAAAGATCTCTCTTTTGGTCCGGTAAAAGAAGTTTATGTAGCGTCAGTAACTAACATTGCTGACCAAGGTCTTTTTGAAACCTATATTGGTCTGGGCTCCGACGTTGAAGTCCCATTTATGGGCAAAATGGGTTTGAATTTGATGAGTCGGTATGTTCGTGAGAACTATGGCGCATCAAATGAAGGTAAGTGGGATGGTTACATGCTTACCACCAACTGGTTCAAACCGGTATACAACTTCTCCAACGGCTCTTTCATTGCTTACCAAGGTTATCTGGATTACATGTTTGGTGCCGATGAATTGGAAAAAACCGATGCAAGCCGTACTTCTGAGTCGCTGCAGTGGTTCAACGGCCTCTATTGGCACAGTGATCGCTTTGCTCTGGGCTATGGTCTGAAGGTATACAACAATATGGCCTTCTTTAAAGATGGTGCTCAGAACTTCACTGGGGCAACCAACAATACTTCAGGTGTTGGTCATTATTTTGCCGCTACCTACAAGTTCTAATAAAACTTGGGGTACAAAAAACCGGAGCATTTGCTCCGGTTTTTTTATGGCCGCGATTTAGATAGCGTGGCGCGAGTCATCAAGTGCGCCACGGCTGAGTGGATAAATCAGTCGCGGAAGTTCTGGAACTGCATCGGTTGACCCAGTTCGGCGCCACGGACCAGTGCCATGGTCTCTTGCAGGTCGTCACGCTTCTTGCCGGTGACACGTACTTCATCACCCTGGATGGCGACCTGTACCTTGATTTTTGAGTCCTTGATAAGCTTCACCAGCTTCTTGGCGATCTCTTTCTCGATACCCTGCTTGAATTTGACGGTCAGGTGGAAGCGCTTGCCGGAGTGAACTGAGTCACCCACTTCCATCGAGCTGTTTTCGATGTTGCGCTTGAGCAGGGCACCGCGCAGGATTTCGACCATCTGCTTGAGCTGGAAATCGGCATCGGCTTCCAGTTTTACCTCTTCCTTGTTCAACTCGAAGCTGGCTTCTACCCCACGAAAATCGAAACGGGTGGCCAGTTCACGATTGGCGTTGTCGACTGCGTTCAACACCTCGTTCATTTTGACTTCAGAGACAATATCGAATGACGGCATAGCCGAAGCTCCTCATGTTGCGTTATCGGGGGGCAAATCTACCAGAAAACGGGCAAATTTGCTGATTTTGATGGGGTTGCTCTGCTAGAATCCCCTGCGCACAGAACGGGTGGACCCGTTAGTGTCCATCAGCGATATCTTCATTTATCCCCGGTAACAGGTTGAGAGGATTGCAACCCTTACCCTGACAGAGTCACACCATGCCAAGCGGATTAAAAAATTCCCGACAGCCCGTTATTCCACCCGTTACTCCGAAGTGGTCGCTGTTGGGTTGTGGCGCCCTCGGCGGCGTTTTTGCCTCCCTGCTGACCCAGAGTGGTCAATCCACCCGTGTCTTGTTGCGCGAACATCATAAGTCAACGCTCCATCCGGGGTTCGATTTCACCTCGCTGGAGGGGCAGGTACAACTGCTCAATATCGAGCGCGGATTTGTCAGCAAACCCGGCAAGATCCAGCGTCTGCTGGTGATGACCAAGGCCAGTCAGGTGATTGCCGCACTGACACCGCTGGTGGACAATCTGGATGCCGGCGTGCCGATCGTGCTGCTGCACAATGGTATGGGTATTGCCGAGCAGGTGGTCGAGATGTTCCCGCACAATCCGGTGATTGCCGGCGTCACCAGCCATGGTGCCATGCAGGGCGGTCATTTCGTGTTCCGTCATACTGGCAAGGGCGAAACTTGGCTTGGCCCGATCAACGATGCCGCCAAGGCCCATGCCGCGCTCGCGGATGAGCTGGCGCTGGCACTGGGGCAGGCTGGCTGGGATGAGCAGGTATTGACGCGCCAGTGGCAAAAGCTGGCCATCAACTGTGCCATCAACCCCCTGACGGCCCTCTACAAGCTGAAAAATGGCGAGCTGGCTGGCCCCCGTTTTGCCGATGCCCTGCAGCAGATCTGCGTGGAAGTGGCGGATGTGATGTGCGCCGAAGGAGTTGCAGCCACGGCCGAAGAGTTGCAGCGCCGGGTGATGACTGTGGTGGAACTGACCGCTGACAATTACTCCTCCATGTATCAGGATATGGAGCTGGGACGCGAGACCGAGATTGAGGCCATCACCGGTTTCCTGCTGGCCAAGGCTGCCCGGCATGGCATTGCCGTACCGGTCAATCAGGGTCTCTATCAGGCGATCAAAGAGAAGAGTCAGGCCGTCTGATCTTTTATATGGCAGAGCAAGCAGCAAGGAGGCGAACATGAGTGTACTGGTGCTGGTGGCCCCCGGGTCGGAAGAGATAGAGACGGTTGCCATTGTCGATACCCTGGTGCGCGCCAGCATCGAGGTGGTGCTGGCCTCTTGCTGTCCTGCCGGAGCCCGGTAGGTGAGGGCGTCGCGCGGGGTCCAGCTGGTGGCCGATTGTCATATCGACGAGCTGACCCGTCGGGACTTTGAAGCGATCGTGGTGCCTGGCGGTTTGCCCGGCAGCGAAGTGATCCGCGATACCCCGCTGGCTATCGTTCTGCTCAAAGAGCAGGCCGCTCTTGGCCGCTGGCGCGCTGCCATCTGCGCCGCCCCTGTGGTGGTGTTGCAACATCACGCTCTGCTGGCTAGTGCCCTCGTCACCTGTCATCCCGGCTTTCAGCCCCAACTGCCAGCATCGCAGTTGTCACATGAGCGGGTAGTCAGGGATGAGGCTCATCGCCTTATCACCAGTCAGGGGCCGGGCAGTGCCATCGAGTTTGCGCTTGAACTGGTACGGGTACTGCGTGGGGATGAGTTGGCGGCCACTGTCGCTGGCCCTATGGTGCTGCCTTGAGCGCACACGGCTGCTGAATCCAGCTGATCATGCATTGCAACACGGGCCCCGATCATCTTGATCGGGGCCCGTTTGTTATCTGCCGTTGTCGGTCACGCCATCTTGTCCTGCTCAGTAGTCGTACTGTGAGCACTGTTTTTTGTTGTACTCCGTTTTCCAGCGTGCCAACTCCTGCTCTGTGCCGAGCTTGTCCCCTTTCTTGATGGCCTGCTCCAGTATCCCAATCCGGTCGTATAGCCAGCGACACTCTGCCGTCGGGTTGTTCTTGCCGATGCCGGTTAGCGGCAGCAAGCAGAGTCCCAACCAAAGATATTTCATCCCGAACGCTCCTTGTTATTGTGGTGGTAAAGGCCTCTTTGGAGTCTACCATTTTAGCCGCAACGAGAGAGATAGAGCTGCGGCTATCCTTGGGGTAAGATGGTGCTGTGTCTGTTTATTTATACAGTGGTATGCGCAAGATCATCCATATCGACATGGACTGCTTTTTTGCCGCGGTGGAGATGCGGGACAATCCGGCGCTGCGGGAGGTGCCGCTTGCCATCGGCGGGGCTTCCGAGCGGCGCGGCGTCATCTCGACCTGCAACTATGTGGCGCGCCGGTTCGGGGTGCGCTCCGCCATGCCGAGCGCACTGGCGAAAAAACTCTGCCCGCCGCTGGTGCTCATTCCCGGGCGGATGGCTGTGTACAAGGATATCTCCCGTCAGCTTAGGGCCATTTTCCTGCGCTATACCGATCAGGTTGAACCGCTGTCGCTGGACGAGGCTTACCTCGACGTGACCCACAGCCGCTGCTGTGGCGGCAGCGCCACCCTGATGGCCCAAGAGATCCGGCAAGCCATCGTCACCGAACTGGGATTGACCGCTTCGGCCGGAGTGGCTCCCAACAAGTTTCTCGCCAAGCTCGCCTCGGAGCAGCGCAAGCCTGATGGTCTGTTTGTCATTCGTCCCGACGAAGTGGCTGAGTTTGTCTGTCAGTTGCCCCTCGGCAAACTGCCCGGGGTGGGGCGCAAGACCGCCGAGCGGCTGGAGGCGCAGGGGCTTTATACCTGCGAGGATGCCCGGACCTTGTCGGCACAAGAGCTGTGCAGCCGCTTTGGCAAGCTGGGGGAGATGCTGACTACCCGGATCTGGGGCGTGGATGAGCAGCCGGTACAGGCGCACCGGATCCGCAAAACCATCGGGGTGGAGACCACGCTGGCGAGCGATCTCTGTGACGAAGCCGCCTGCCTGACGGTATTGCAACAACTGTTGCCGGAGCTGGAGCGACGCTTTCAGCTGGCGTGTCCTGTCGAGCAGGTGATGGGGCAGGGAATCAAGCTCAAATTTGCCGACTTCCAGCAGACCACCGTTTATCGCAGTCAGGGGGGCTATCAGTCAGCCTTGTTTACCCCCCTGCTCAAAGAGGGGTTACAACGGGCGCAAGGGCGTTCGGTTCGCCTGCTGGGCTTGGTGGTGGGTTTGCCAAAAGAGGGTGAAGTTAATCAACTCTCGCTGGATTTGCTGTGAGAGAGTTAAGTTTTTGTTTATAAAGTCGATAATCTATCCATATCTGTATGAAACAGGAATATTGGCATGAGTGCTCTTTCTGTCCAGGGTCGGATTACCCTGATCGCCGGTTGCTGTCTGTTGGTGACAGCCGCCGCTCTGGTTGCCTCTTCGATTTACAACGCGAACAAGATGCAACAGCAGGTGCGCCAAGCCACCCTGCACGAGGCGCAGCAGTCGGCCGAAAACTGGATGAAGGCGATGGGATCGGAGCAGGCGGCCAAGGTGACCAGTTATCTCGATGAAGCCTATTTCCGGGCCAGTTTGCTGGCCGATAGCGTGTTGTTCCAGCGCAAGAATGCGGCCGAGAACTTTGTCCATTCACAAGTGCTGCGCAGCGCTGTCAATCAGCAATTGCACGATGCCGTTGCCTCATCGACCAATCTGCTTGGTGTCTATGCGGTGTTCGAGCCTGATCAGCTGGATGGGGAAGATAGCAACTATCAGGGCTCAACGGAGTTAGGCTCCAACGACAAGGGGCGTTTCTCCAGTTACTGGGCCTATGACAACGGCAAGATAGTGTCTGAGGTACAGGATGAGGATGTGCTGGCCGATGAGAGCCCGACCGAAGCTGGTGGCATCGAGAACGAGTGGTATCGCTGCAGTATTCGCACCCGGGCCCTCTGCCTGCTGGAGCCTTATCTTGATGATGTGGGCGACAAACAGATGCTGATGACCTCGGTGACGGTGCCACTACTGGAGCAGGAGAGGGTGTTGGGGATGGTCGGGGTCGATATTTCGCTGTCCACCTTGCAGAGTCTGGTCAGTGCCATGGACAAGGCGCTCTATGACGGCAAGGGCAGAATCTTGCTGGTCAGTCACGAGGGAAAAGTGGCGGGCGCCGATGAGTTTGATGTGATTCTGGGGCAGGGGCTGGGTCAGCAGTATCAGGGGTTGGCCAGCGAGCTGAAAGGGTGGCTTACTCAGGGTCAGGCGCTGACGCGCTGGAGCCGCGATGGCGCCCTGTTGCAGACCTTTGTTCCGCTCTCCATGCGTGGCACCGACCGTCATTGGGGTATCTACATTGAATTGCCGCGGACCGTAGTGCTGGCCTCGGCCCAGCAACTGCAGGATGATCTGGCCAGTGAGGCCAAGCGCAGCGTGGTCTCGCAGCTATCGATCGGAGTGCTTATCTCGCTGGTGGCACTGAGTTTTATCTGGTTGATGGCACGCCAGATTGTGGCGCCCATCCGCGCCGTGGTTGCTCGTCTAAAGGACATTGCCAGCGGCGAGGGGGATTTGACCCAGCGTATCGAGATCCAGCGGCAAGACGAGATCGGTGAGCTGGCCAAGTGGTTCAACAGCTTCCTCAACAAGTTGCAATCCACCATCCGTCAGGTGATTACGACAGTTGAAGGAACCCGCAGTAGTGCCGAACAAGCGGCCCTGGTTGCGGAGCGAACGAGTGGTGGTATGCAGGCTCAATATCAGGAGATCGACCTGGTGGCGACGGCATTTGAAGAGCTCAGTGCCACTGCATTGCAGGTCAGTGGTAATGCCGCTGCCGCAGTAGCGGCGGCGAACACCACTGACGCCGCGGCGCAAGAGGGCAAATATGTGGTGGCTGACACTCAGGAGGCGATGCGCAAGCTGATGACCATCATCAATAATGCCCAGCCGGTGGTAGAGCGGCTCTCGGCCAACAGCGACAACATCAATGACATCCTCATCGTGATCCAGGGGATTGCCGAGCAGACCAACTTGCTGGCGCTGAATGCGGCTATTGAAGCGGCGCGGGCCGGTGAGCAGGGCCGAGGTTTTGCCGTAGTGGCCGATGAGGTGCGCAATCTGGCCGGTCGTACCCAGAATGCTATTGTCGAGATCCAGAACCTGATCAGTCAGCTGCAATCCGGTACCGGTGCTGTGGTCAAGGCGATCAGCGATGGTCACGAGCAGGCTGGCGAGACCCTTGCCAAGGTGGATCTCTCGGTGCAGGTGCTGGAGCAGATCATCCAGTCGGTCTCCACCATCCATCAGATGAACGAGCAGATTGCCCGGGCGGCGCAGGAGCAGAGCCGGGTGGCGGACGAGATCAACCGTAATGTCAGCAACATTCGCGATGTAAGCCACACTATCCGGGCTGAAGCTGCGAGCTCTGCCGAAAATGGCCGCGAGCTTTCGGCTCTGGCGGATAAACAGCAGCAACTGGTGGGGCAGTTCAAGGTATAGAAAGGATAAAAAAAGGCGCCATCCAGCTGGAGGCGCCAAACACATTCAGATGACAGACTGGGTCAAACCGGTGAGATTTGAGCCCCTCTTCCCGCAGAGGAAGAAACACAACACCACAATCACAGTCGAAATACTCACGAAAAACACATGCAAACCAACATGTAGTAGAAAATGTGAGCCATATGACGACTGATTGCTGGGCGAATTATGTTTATTCACTGGTCGACCCGCAACCGACAAATTATAATGCGCCCCATTAGAAAAACTCATCTTCGGCTGGTGTCATGTCTCGTCGTTTACCCCCGCTCAATGCCCTCAAGGCGTTTGAAGCAGCGGCTCGTCACTTAAGCTTTACCCGCGCAGCAGAAGAGCTGTTTGTGACCCAAGCTGCCATCAGCCACCAGATCAAGGCGCTGGAGGAGTATCTTGGCATCAAGCTGTTCCGCCGCAAAAATCGCTCCTTGTTGCTTACCGAAGAGGGGCAGAGTTACTTCCTTGATATCAAGGATATCTTTGCCTCCATCTCTGAGGCGACCGACAAGCTGCTGGCCCGTAGTGCCAAGGGGGCGTTGACTGTCAGTCTGCAGCCGAGTTTTGCCATCCAGTGGCTGGTGCCGCGGCTGGTCAAGTTCAGCGAGCGCCACCCCGATATCGATGTACGGATCAAGGCGGTCGATCTCGATGAAGGATCGCTTACCGATGATGTGGATGTCGCCATCTACTACGGGCGCGGCAACTGGCCGGGTCTGCGCTCGGACAAGCTGCATACCGAATACCTGATCCCGGTCTGTTCCCCCTTGCTGCTGACCGGGCCCAAACCGCTGCGTACGCCGCAAGATTTGACTCTTCATACCCTGCTGCACGATACCTCCCGTCGCGACTGGAAGGCCTGGTTCCGCCAGCTTGATATCGATGCACCCAACGTCAATCAGGGGCCCATCTTCAGCCACTCCACCATGGTGATCCAGGCGGCGATCCACGGCCAGGGGGTGGCGCTTGGCCACAGCGTGCTGGCACAACCCGAGATTGAGGCCGGCCGCCTTATCTGCCCGTTCGAGCAGGTGCTGGTGAGCAAAAATGCCTTCTATCTGGTGTGCCAGGAGCAACAGTCGGATCAGGGCAAGATCGTTGCCTTCCGTGACTGGATGCTGGAGCTGGTGGAGCAGGAAGAGGCACGTCGCAGGGCAAGGCTCGCCGATGCCTGATGTGATCCGCGAGGGGGCAATGGATGCCCCCGTTCGCATTTTGCTGGCCCACGGTGCGGGTGCAGGGATGGATCATGCCTTTCTTGCCGAGTTGTCACGCCTGCTGGCTGGCCCCGACATCGAAGTGGTGCGCTTCAACTTTCCCTACATGACCAAGCGAGCACAGGATGGCAAGCGCCGCCCGCCGGACAGGGCGCCTGTGCTGCTCACCCATTGGCACGACATGATCCGCGAGTTTGCCCATCCTCGGCTGTTTTTGGCAGGCAAGTCGATGGGCGGGCGGATGGCGGCGGAACTGTATCGTGAAGGCGAGGGTGAGATGAATGCTGCAGGATTGCTCATTCTCGGGTATCCTTTCCACCCTCCGGCCAAGCCCGACAGCTGGCGAGGCGAGGTACTCAAGCATATTGCAGTGCCAACCCTGCTGTTGCAGGGTGAGCGCGATACCTTCGGTAGTCGCGCCGAACTGGCAGATTTCCCCTTCTCACCCGCCGTATCGCTCCATTGGTTGACCGATGGTGATCATGGTTTCAAACCGCGTAAAGCCAGTGGCGTGAGTGAGCAGGAGAATATGCAGCATGCGGCGGCGGCCATCAGCCAGTTTGTGGCCCGGCACGGATAGCACGAGAGGGTTGGTGTGATTGCCAGCTGTGATGAGAGAGGGAGAGTGAGGATGCAGATCCATCGACATTGGCTGATACTGGCCGGTCTCTTCGGGTTGACGGCCACCATGCTGGGGGCGTATGGCGCCCATGGATTGGCGGCGACCGGCATTACGCCCGAGCGTCTGGCGGCATTCAATACCGCCGTGCAATATCAGTTTTTTCACGCATTGGCCCTGTTGGTTCTGGGCTGGTGTGGTGTGCGCAGCAAGGTGATCCACCTGGCTGGCACCGCTTTTGTGCTGGGGATCATCGGATTCTCCGGCAGTATTTACGCCATGGTGCTGCTTGGCAGCAAGGGGCTGGGGTTGATTACCCCGGCTGGTGGCCTCTGTTTTATGTTGGGATGGGCGGCCCTCTGCTGGGCTGGCTGTCGTCTTGGAGGAAAAAATGAATAATCTGCTGCTTTATTGCCGCCCCGGTTTTGAGAAAGAGGCGGCTGCAGAGATCACCGAGCGTGCCGGTAACATGCAGTGCTACGGTTTCGCCCGGGTCAAGGACGACAGCGGTTATGTGATCTTCGAACTGTATGACGAGGAGCAGGCGGACCTGCTGGCGCGCAAGCTGCCGTTCCGGGAGCTCATCTTCATCCGCCAGATGCTGGTGGTCACCCATGAGCTGAAGGGGCTGGATGTCGCGGACAGGATCACCCCCATTATCGAAGCCGTGCGTGAGTACACCATTTGCGGCGATCTGCGAGTCGAGACCGCGGATACCAACGAAGCGAAAGAGCTGTCGGCCTTCTGCCGCAAGTTCACCGTGCCACTACGTCAGGCACTGCGCAGCAACGAGATCCTGACCAAGAAGGAGACGCCGAACCGTCCGGTGTTCCACGCCTTCTTCATGGCCAATGATCATGTGCTGCTGGGGTACTCCTACTCCTTCAATAACTCCACATTCCACATGGGGATCCCGCGTCTGCGCTTCCCGGCCGATGCGCCGAGCCGCTCCAGCCTCAAGCTGGAAGAGGCATTTTACGTGTTTGTGCCGCGGGAAGAGTGGGATGTGCGTCTCTGCTCTGGCATCAAAGCGGTGGATCTGGGGGCTTGCCCGGGTGGCTGGACCTATCAGCTGGTGCGCCGTGGCATGATGGTGACGGCGGTCGACAACGGCATGATGGCCCAATCCCTGATGGATACCGGTCAGGTCAAGCATATCCGGGATGACGGGTTCGTCTGGCGTCCGAGCAAGAAGAACACCTACTGGTTGGTGTGCGATATGGTCGATAAACCGGCGCGGGTCGTTCACATGATTGCGGACTGGTTCCGCGAGGGTGACTGCCAGGAGGCGATGTTCAACCTCAAGCTGCCGATGAAGAAGCGGTATGCCGAGTCGGTGCACAATATCGAGGTATTGCGCGAGATGCTCAAGGAGATCGACAATGCGTTCGTGATCCAGGCCAAGCAGCTCTACCACGATCGGGAAGAGATCACCGTGCATGTTTACAACAAGTACTGGGTCTCCAAACTCGAGCCGAAGGCGTGATGTAGCCGTTGTGCCCGTACGATAAATACCAAGGCCGACAGGGAAACCTGTCGGCCTTGTGCTATTCAGGGCTCGAACAATCAAAAACGGTAATCGAGGCGCAGGGAAGATTCATCGTCAGTCACCTTGATCTCGAGCTGCAGCGGGATGGTTTTGTCGACCGGATTGAATTGCATTTTTATCCCGTCTCCTCTCAGCCTGAGGGCGGTGTTCATTCCGCCAGCCTTGAACTTGACCTTGGGTCTGAAGCGTTCAACCGACAGGCTGACGCTCTTTTCCGGGGTCAGATTGAGCTGCGGGTAGGAGGTGAGCTTTTGATGACCAAAGTTGTCGATGGAGACTTCAATACCAAACGACAGGGGTTTGGGCGCTTTGAGCAGATCATTGGTATCCATGCTGGAGCGCCATACCTCGGTGGCCGTCCGTTTTTCCTGCTGTGGCAGTTTGGCGGTTTGGCTTGATTGAGCCTGTTCGAAGGCACTGGCAGTGCCACACACCAGCAGCAGACCCGACACCAGATAGCACCCGTATCCCTTCATGAAAAACACTCCCTGTTCTTCTTCTCTATTGAACATAGCTGCTGTCTGGGGTGTGGCAAAGGATTCGGAAGTATAAAAAAGGGAGCCGAAGCTCCCCTTTTTTAAATCAATGGATTAACTCACAACCGATCGATGATGGCCTGGGTGAATTCGCTGGTGGACGCCGTACCGCCCAGATCGCGGGTGACCCGATCACCGGATTCGATGGTGGCTCGTACTGCCTCGCGGATCCGCTCGGCTTTATCCTGCATACCGAGGTACTCCAGCATCTGGATGGAGGCGAGGATCACCGAGGTCGGGTTAGCAATGTTCTTGCCTGCGATATCGGGTGCAGAGCCATGGACCGCTTCGAAAATGGCGGCTCCATCGCCGATGTTGGCGCCGGGCGCCATGCCCAGCCCCCCGACCAGACCAGCGCAGAGATCAGAGAGAATATCGCCGAACAGGTTGGTGGTGACCATGACATCGAAACGCTCCGGATACATCACCAGATTCATGCAGGCGGCATCGACGATCATCTCTTCGCTCTGGATATCCGGGTAGTGGCTGGCGATTTCACGGGCTACTTCGAGGAACAGGCCGGAGGTCGACTTGAGGATGTTGGCCTTGTGGATGATGGTGACTTTTTTGCGGCCCTCCTGGCGGGCTAGCTCGAAGGCGAATTTGACGATACGTTCGGCCCCTTCACGGGTGATGATGCTCATTGCCTCCGCATTGCGATTGTCTTCGCTGCGCTTCTGGCCAGCCCCCGAGTACATCCCTTCGGTATTTTCGCGCACCGTGATGATATCGATGTTGTCGTAGCGGCTCTTGGTCCCCTTAAAGGAGATGACCGGACGCACGTTGGCGTAGAGGTTGAACTTCTTGCGCAGGGAGACGTTGATGGAGGTAAAGCCGCCACCGACCGGTGTGGTCAACGGCCCTTTCAGGCTCACCTTGTTCTTCTCAATCAGATCCAGGGTAGCCTGGGGCAGCAGTTCGCCATGTTTCTCCAGCGCGACCAGACCGGCATCCGCATATTCGTATTCGAAGTCACAGCCAGCGTGAGTCAGGATCTGGATGGCTGATTCGATGATGCTGGGGCCAATACCATCGCCGGGGATCACGGTAATTTTTCTTTTCGACATGAGAGGGTTCCACTTCCAGGGTACAGGGGAGGATGGGGCTGCTTTATAGCATTTGCTTAGCAATCTCACCACATTCCTTTACATTCTACTCGCTTTCGACAACTGCGGAGGTGAGTCTCGTCATGGTTCGCGTCCTTACCTGCATTTTTGTTCGGCCATTTAGTCCGGCTGGGGTGGGTAACGGATATCCCGCAGGTTGAACCCTAGTGGAATATCCCGCTGCAAGCGCACCAGCCGCTGGGCCAGCAGCGCCTCATCCTGATGCAGGCGCAGCTTGAGCAGTGGCTTGGCGGTCTCCGCTTGCTGACAGGCTTCGATCATTACCGCCAGATTGCCATATTGCTGCAACAGCTGGGTGGCGGTTTTGGGGCCAATCCCGGCAACCCCCTTGATATTGGAACCGCTGATACCGGTCAGGGCCCAGAAGTCGACCAGCTGAGCGGGGGCTACCCCATATTGTTGCTGGACGAAGGCCGCATCCAGCCAGCGTTTGTTGAAGTAGTCGCGGATGCGGATTTGTGGGCAGATGAGCTGACAAAATCCTTTGTCGGTAGAGATGATGGTCGCCTGATGGCCGTGGCTGGCAATGCCGCTGGCGAGGGTGGCGATGAGATCATCCGCTTCATCGGTCTCGGAGAGCAGGGCATCGACACCGCACTCCCAGAAAGCATCCTGCAGGGTTGACAGACCCTCGCGCAGCTCTGGGGGCATGGGGGTTCGCCCCTCCTTATAGGCTGGATAAACCTCTTTGCGCCAGCTGTGTACCTCACCATCAAACACGGCAATAGCATGGGTCGGTTCGCTATTGGCCAGCAGCTTGCGGCAAGTATTGATAAGGTTGGCACGGGTAGCGACCAGCGCCTGGGCTGGAGTCAGCGCTTGCTGGCTTTGTACCGCGTGCAGTCTGCGAATGAGGTTGAGGGCATCGATGATAAGCAGGTGTGGCCGGATAGTAGACATGGGGCACTCTTGGCGGTCGGGACGCCCCATTGTAACAAACCGCTCGCCTGATGGGGGATTGATGGCTGTCGGGAAGGTATAGAGTCAATAAAGAGGGGCGCCGATGCGCCCCTCTGTCGATGCAGTGGCTCATTGTACCTTAGCGGACGATTTCGTAGCAGGGTACGTACTGGCTGCCAGGGAGTTTCATCCGCTGCTGCCTGACGAAGCTCTCCAGCAGCTTGTCCATCAGTTGCATCAGCTCCTTGTCACCGTGCAGCTTGAAGGGGCCCTTCTTCTCGATGGCCCGAATACCGCCCTCTTTTACGTTCCCCGCGACGATACCCGAGAAGGCACGACGCAGGTTGGCAGCGAGCAGTTGTGGTGGCTGGTTACGGTGCAAATCCAGTGCAGCCATGCTGGCGTGATCCGGCTCGAAGGGGAGCTGGAACTCCGGCTCGATCTTGAGGGACCAGTTGAAGGAGTAAGCGTCGCCGACCGACTTGCGGTATTCGCGGATTTTCGGCATCGCCTCTTTCATCGCCCGGGCCACTTCCGGCGCATCGCCAACGATGATCCGGTAGAGCTTGGTGGCCGGCTCCCCCAAGGTCGCCTTGATGAAGTCGTCGATGGCATTGAAGTAGTCCGCACTCTCTTTGGGGCCGGTCAGGATGATGGGCATAGGCTGCCGTTCGTTGGCCGGGTGCATCATGATGCCGAGCAGATAGAGCAGCTCTTCGGCGGTGCCAACCCCCCCCGGGAAGATGATGATGCCGTGGCCCAGGCGCACGAAGGCTTCCAGTCGTTTCTCGATATCCGGCAGGATCACCAGCTCGTTGACGATGGGATTGGGGGGTTCGGCCGCAATGATGGAGGGCTCGGTCAGGCCGATGTAGCGGCCGTTTCGCACCCGCTGTTTGGCATGGCCAACGGTGGCGCCCTTCATCGGACCTTCCATGGCGCCCGGGCCACAGCCGGTACAGATGTTTAGCTCGCGCAATCCCAGCTCGTTGCCGACTACCCGGGTGTACTGGTACTCGATCTCGTTGATGGAGTGGCCACCCCAGCAGACAATCAGGTTGGGGTCGGCGCCAGGCAGGATCACCTTGGCGTTGCGCAGAATGGCAAACACCACGTTGGAGATATGGGTGGAGTTGGTCAGATTGACCAAGCGATTGGACTCGAGCTGGTTGGAGACATAGAGGATGTCACGCAGCACCGAGAAGAGGTGTTCTTGAATACCGCGGATGATCTCGCCATCGACAAAGGCATGCTCGGGGGCGTTGAACAGCTCCAGCTTGACCCCACGTTCACGCCGGATCACATGAATATCGAACGATTTGAAACGTTCAAGTATCTCTTTGGAGCTGTCGGTATGGCTACCGGAATTAAGTACTGCCAGCGAGCAGTTGCGAAACAGTTGATAGATATCGCTGGAAGCAGTCTGCTTGAGGCGATCCACCTCGAGTTGTGACAGCAAATCCATGCTGCCGACGGGATTGATGTGGGTAATCATAGGGTTCCCCTTTACTCACTTGTTATCGTTGTGTTTTTCCCTGGGGAGAAAAGGGGATGCCATGTTGCATCCCCTGAGATCGATAGTAGTGGTAATGGCGGGGTGAGGGAAATAGGTGAGCGATTGTTCGCTGTTTTTTTCGTCACTTGTCAGGCCAGCGTCACCTGATCACGCCCGGTATGTTTGGAGTGATAAAGCGCTTTGTCTGCCCGTTCGAATACATCGGAGGGGTTGTCCCCATCCTTGAACAGGGTTGCGCCGATGGAGATGGTGATCTCCACTTTGGCATCACGAAAACGGAACGGGATGCTCTTGATGGTCTGGCGCAGGGTCTCCAGTGGCTTCTGGAACTTGTCCGGATTGACGTTGGGGAGTAACACCACGAACTCTTCCCCGCCGAAACGGGCGATAAAGTCAGTATCACGCAGCGCACTCTGCAGCGCTTTGGCGACGACCTTCAACGCCTTGTCACCGGCCATGTGGCCGTAGTTGTCATTGATGTTCTTGAAGTGATCGATGTCGATGATCGCCATGCAGAGTGGGGTGCGGTAGCGCAACCAGCGTTTGTACTCCTGTTCCAGCCGTTCATCGAGGGCGGCCCGGTTGTGTACCTGGGTCAGGCTATCGAGGAACAGCTTGTGCTTTTGAATGGTCAGCCGCTTCTTGTACTCGGCGGTCTCCTCCTTCATCAACCGCAGTTTGGACTCCATAGTGGAGAGGCGGGTGAGCAGGTGACGCTCCCGCGCCGCCGTACTTTCGCGCTCTTGCAACAGCAGGTTGATGGCGCCCATATGGCCGGAGATGGCGCGCTTGAGCGCATCGATGGAGTTATGGCAGGCCAGGGAGTGATCGATGGCCTGCAACTCGTTGACCAGCGCCTCGCGGGTCTCGCGGGTTTCGTTTTGCAGGGCCCGTCCTTCATCCAGCGACTCGGTAAAGCCAACGTGAACGGCGGAAAGGCTCTCATTGAGGGCGCAGAGGAAAGCGCGGGAGGCGGTGCGCTCTTCACGGGTGCCCTCTATGATCAGCTCGATCACCAGCAGGCAGGTTTCTGCCAGCGTGGCAGGGTTGATACCGATCAGCAGTTGACGACGGATATCCCCCAGACTCTCGCCAATGGAGCCGGCAAAGTCCAGTTCGGTGATCAGCCGCTGCAGTTCATCGGCGATGCGAGCGTGATCCTTGAGGTCAAACGGGTCGACATCGGGTTGGTCATCGTTGCTGGTCGCCTCATTTTCTTGTTGAGCAGCCTCTGACGGTGGCTGCTGGGGTTGGCTTGGCAACTGCTGGATCTTGATCGCCAGCTGATAGAACTCCAGCAGACGGATCACCTTCTTTTGCTGATCCGCAATGCCGTAACCGGCCGGGCTTGCCAGAAATTCTTTGAGGGATTTGCGGGTCTCTTCGGGGAAACCCTTGAGGGTTTTCAGCTGTTTGGAGCCAAGCTCGATGGCACTCTGGGTCAGGACTATCGCCTCTTCTTGCTCATTGCTGTGCAGCTGCAGCCGTTTTTCAATGGCCAGCAGATCCTCATCCAGAGCGGTAAAGGCCGGGTTGTTATCCAGTTTCTGCTTGAGCTTGGCGAAGCGATTATCGAGCTCGCGGTCGAAGCCTCGACAAGACAGCATAAGCTTGTTGATAAACTGGATGCCCCGGGCACGTTCTGCATCGGAAAACGAGAGCACGCCATCCAGTTCCAGCTGTTTTTGCTGAAGGGATTCCCTGAGTCTGGCCAATTGTCCTGTTACGGCAGCGATGTCATTCATTATCAGGTCGCCCTGTTGTCATTATTGTTTTGGTGTTGAATAGCAAACAGTGGTCGAACCTGGTCTCGATCCTCGCCTGTTATCTACATTTGCTGATGGTTATCGGCGGCTGGCTTCCTTGCCAGACTGGGCCAATTAACCCATTGCTTTTCATGAGAAGAATTGACTTTTACCAGTCCCTTGTCAATTGCCATCAGGCCGCATTGCCACACATCCCCATTAAAAAATGCCGCCTGTTGGCAATCGATCGCAGCGAGCTCCAGCCAGGCGTTTTGCTGGCATTTTTCACTGAGCTGAATGGCTCCCGACAGAGCGAGATTGCAGAGGTCAAACAGGCCATTGTGATCCAGTGCGGTTGCCGCTTTGGGCAGAAAGGGGTGACTGACAATCCCGAGGCTTATCCGGCGATCCAGCTGATAGGTGCAGGGGAAGGCGGCGATGGCTGTTAGCAGATCGCCAGCGAGCTGGTGCAGGTTGCTGACGTGGCGCTGTGGCACCACATAGAGTATGTGTCCTTCCCGCAGGTCATAGATACGGCCATCTTGCGGGGTCAGGGTATCGATATAGGCCCCGAATGCCAGCTCGATCTCACTGCTGGCCTGATAGCCGTGGCGCTCCAGCGTGCTGACCAAAAAGGGTACCCGGAACAGCAGATAGTGCAGCTTGTCATCGAACTCGCTCGAGGGCTGTTCACTGAGATACCAGCGATCCGATTTCAGTTGGCGTTTTGCCATTTCCCGTGGCCAGCGGTTCATCAGCCGCTGCCAGTTGGCTAGCCCAGAGCGCGGTTCGATAAGCAGGGCCTCACCGGTACGTTTCAGTTGCAGGCGGGTGGTTCGCAGCTTGAGCCAGAGGGTGAAGAAGAGGTAGATAAAGAGCGCCAGCAGCAGGCTGGTGGTGATGCTCGACCAGAGATAACGCTCTTGCTGGTGCTGGCTGTTATTAAGCCGCTGCTCCAGCTCCTTGATATGTTGAACTTGCTCGACCTGAACATAGTTGTCGCGGATCGCCGCCTGTTCCATGGCCAGTTCCTGCTGGCGTACCTCTTCACCAAGGCGGTGGAAGCGTTTGTAGCTGTCGAGCGACTGGCGCAGATAGCCCTTCTGCTCATAAGCGAGGGACAGCAGACGGAAAACTTCATACTGACGGCGGGTATCCCCGAGCTGATTGGCCAGCGCGCGGGCGTTCTCCAGTTGCAGGATGGCGATGGCCGCCTCCTGTTTCTTCAGATAGAGCTCGCCCAGCAGCAGCAGGGTATCGATCAGCGGCTCTTTGGCATCGTTCAGCTCGTGGGACTGACGGGCCGCATTGAGGTAGTTGCTGGCCAGCGAGAGGTTGCCGCTTTGCAGGTAGGTTTTGCCGATTTCGTATTTGAGCAGGGAGGCTTGCGCTCGGTTGCCCCCCTCATCGAGCAGATCCAGGGCATTGAAGAAATAGACCAGCGCCATATTGAGGTCGCCCTGCTCGCGGTTGAGTCGTGCCAGCACGATCAGGGAGTCGCACAGCAGGGAGGGATTGCCGATGGAGTGGAAGTAGTTGGCCGCCTCATTGGCATACTGCAGCGCTTTCTGGGGTTCCTGCTCCTGCTGGTAGAGTTTGACGATCTGGTTCGACAGCAGGCCGAGAAAGAGCGGGTCGTTGAGTTTTTTTGCCTGTTGCTGGGCATCGATATACTCCCCCAGCGCCAGCTGTGGTTGTTGCTGCGCACGATAAAGATCGCCGCTGATGGCGCTGACCCAAGCGCTGGCGAGAGGATTGGGTATTTGGGCGGCCCAGTGCCGTGCATCCGCCAGATGGGCCTTGGCATCATCAAACTGGTGATACTTGATGTCGTAGCTGGTGCGTTGCAGGCGGCCATAAATCTGTAACTGGCTCTGTTTGAGAGTGGGGGCGGCCAGCTGTTCGTCCAGTTGATCCATCAGGGCGCGGCTAGCGCTCTGGTTATCCGGTTTCAGGGCCTGACTGCGGATCTTGAGATAGAGGGCGTGGGCTTTGAGTTCCGGTTGCCGCTCTTTGTCTGCCAGCGCCATCGCCTTATCGAGCGCTTGCTGGGTGGCTTGATATTGACCCAGTTGCAGCAGGCACTCTCCTTTGAGCAGATGGGCGCCTGTGGTCTGGGCCACCGTGCTGTAACTCAGGATGGGCTCGCGATAACCGAACTCCTGGCGATTGCTGATGATTTGCTTGGGATTATTGGCTGCGCGGGTCAGAAAGGCAGTGGTGATCTGGACACATCTGGCAGGATCGGTCAGTACCATCGATTGCGCCTGTTGCAGATCGATAGAGAGTTGCTCCTTGTCCAGATCCAGGTTCGGAGCTGACAGGGAAGACATCATCATAGCCAGAAAAAACAGTTGATTCATCGGATTAAGGACGGCGCAGAGGTGTTGGCATGTTATCCAAGCCCCCCCCTGCGAGTCCAGCGTTTACTGTGGTTTGCTGGTGGCCGGCAAGTGGGTTTCGTCTGGAGTTTATTATCCAGCCCCCTTATCTCTGCCGCGTAAAGCATCGATTGAAACCTTCCCCCGATTATGGAGGGCAGTCTGCCCGCCCTCTCTGTCGTCACTCGACTTTATTGGCGGATCAGCCGCAAGTTGGCGGGCACCGCGTCGAAATCGGATCGGAACGGGTTGATGTCGAGGCCACCACGGCGGGTGTAGCGGGCATAGACGGTCAACTGCTCAGGTTGGCAATAGTGCTTGAGGTCGATGAAGATCCGCTCGATGCACTGCTCATGGAACTCGTTGTGCTGGCGGAATGAGATAAGGTAGCGCAGCAGCTTCTCCCGATTGAGCTTCGGGCCTTTGTAGCGGATCACCACAGAGCCCCAATCCGGCTGGCTGGTCACCAGACAGTTGGATTTGAGCAGGTGGCTGTGCAGGGTCTCTTCTACCTGTTCGCTACCGGCAGCCCCTTGCAGCAGTGACGCATCAAACTCGTAATTGTCTACCTCGATATCCAGCTCGTCGATGCACTCGCCGGGCAGCAGGGCAATCTGGTGCGGCGCCTGGTCGAGGGGAAACAGGGTCACCTTGACGGTTTCACCGGCGCAGGCGCTCAGATCCCGGGTCAGCATGGCGGTCACCGCCTCGATGGAATCGCAGCGGGTCTGGTTGAACGAGTTGAGGTAGAGCTTGAACGATTTTGACTCGATCAGATTCGCGCTGGTGGCCGGAATAGTCACTTCACCCACCGCCACCATCGGCTTGCCCTTGGCATTGAGCCAGGAGAGCTCATAGAGGGTCCAGACATCGCAACCGGTAAAGGGGAGATTATCGCCCAGCTGGAGATCATCCCGGTTCAGGCTGCGGGGGACCGGCTGCAGCAGGGCTGGGGTGTACTGGCTGATGTAATCGGATTGCTGGCCAAGGCTCAGGCCGGTCAGGGCGCTTGCCCCGGCGTATCTATCTTGTTTGCTCACAGGCGTGCTCACGTAATGTGCTGATGATTAGTGGAATAACAGAGGCTATTGCACGGCTGGCAACCTTGTCTGTTATGGGGTTTGGTGGTGCAATAGCGGACTTTGCCAGCAATTGTGGGGATTTTCGATGTCGGATCAAGTGTTGTCTGCCCTGGAGCGCTTTTTTGCCCGCTGGCAGCGGGATGGCGAAGCCAGACGAGGCCTGCCCTTGTGTGAGTGGGAAGCGGATTGGCGTTCCCCCTGTCAGCTTGGCGAGCCCGCCGATGGTCGGGTGGCCTGGCGTCCTTATCACCGTCCCGAGCCAGCCGATTTCACCGCCATGGCCGAGGCTCTTGAGCTGACTCTGCACCCGGCTGCGACCACTCTGTTTGGCCACTGGTTCAGCCGCCCCATCCCCTGCCTTTTCAAGGGATTGCGCCTTGAACTGATCCTGCCGTGGAACGAGGCGGATCTCGACCTGCTCAGGGAGAATCTCATCGGCCATCTGCTGATGCTGCGCAAGCTCAAGCGCACGCCCTCCATTTTCATCGCCACCACCCGCAACGAAATGACGCTCATTTCGCTGGATAACGAGAGCGGTCAGGTGTGGCTGGAGTGGCTCGACTCCGGCCGCCGGCTGCCGCTGGCCCCCTCTCTGCCCGAATTCCTTGCACGGTTGGAGACCCTGCCCGCGTGAACACCCTCATCCATTGAACGCATGTAGATACCGAATAGCGAAGCGTATTCGGACGATCGAGATGCCATTGTTGTGATCGCGATGCTGGACAGTGAGTGACGCGAACGTCCGATTACGCAGCTACGCAGCTAATTGAACCTACGTATCTGACGCGATCAGCCGTTCGTAAAGTTCTGTAGGTTCGAATAGCGAAGCGTATTCGGACGATCGAGATGCCGTTGTTGTGATTGCGGTGCTAGACAGTGAGTGGCGCGGTAACATCATTTCGGGCATGACAAGCGGATGGCGCCGCATCGGATACTGCCCTCAATCCTTGAAATCCCAAGAAAGATTGGAGACCAGCCGGCAGCTATCGCACTTGAAATCGAAGATCTCGTGCAGCGGCTCTGCCAGCGCCCACTGGCCGCCACAGCTTGGGCAGGGACGCGCCTTCTCATCAGCGGCGCTCAGCCCGCCTACCCGGTAGAGGTAGTAGTAGGTGGGGATGCCGCTTAGCACCTCCAGCCGCTTGGCGAGATCGCTGCCGCGCCGGTAGAGGCGGCTGCCCACTTCGCCAATTTCGTGCAGCGCCGCATGTTCGGCGATGGAGCCGTTCATCTGCAACTGATCGCACGCCTCCCAATCCTCCTGCCACTTGATGATCTGTTTCTGATCGCCGTTGGCAACGGCCGGCAGTTGGTAGAGCGGAATGGGGGCGAAGTGGTCGCCACAGCGCAGCGGCGAGCAGGTATGCAAGAAGCTGGTATAGAGCAGCATCCAGCTGGGGCGCTCGCCCAGCTCGCCGCAAGGGTCGGTGCTGTCAGAGAGCAGATCCGCCCCCTGCAGCTGGAGTTTGGGCGCCAATAACCCGGCCTGATGGAGCTGTTGCTCGGCCAGTTTGACCTGCTCGCTCTGGTTATCCGGGTGCAAGCTATCCTGCTGTGGGCAGACCACCCGACTGACGAAATAGCCCTCGTGCATGCTGGTGGGGAACTCACGCCCGAGGATCTGGCCCTGATAGCGCAGCATATCGAGGTAGTTGACGATGGCCCGCTCGGCCTCGCCAAGAGAGGTGTCGCGATAGCACTCAAAGCAGAGTTCAACGATATACATGGCTCAGCGTTTCCCCTGCTGGAGGAGCAGGTCGGTCAGGCGATCCACCTTCTGTTCGATGCGCGCGAGCTGCTCGGCGAGCTGCTGCAGGGTGAGCGTCGGCGCTGGTTGGGGCTGCGCCTCTGGCAGGCTCTCGCTCTCGGTGGTCGCGACAGGCTGCAGCTTCCACTGGCTCAGCACTTTTAGCAGCTCGGCCATCGGCACGGGCTGGCTGAGGCGGGCCTTGATCATGGCGGTAGTGGGCGTCAGCCCCTTGGCGGCCAGCTCGTTGGCAATTCGGATGATCTCTTGGGCGGACATAAGCATGCTCTGGTGAGAATAGGCTGTGATACCGGAGCGGGATCTTAACCAAAGCCGCTTGGGGAGAAAAGGGGCGGGCGCCTTAGCGGGGCTGGCGCAGCATCACATCGAGCTGGTCGATCGCCTCACACCAGTCGGAGTCGTGCCACAGAGCATCGCGCAGAAAGCTGGCTTGGGCAGGGCTCCAGAAGCTTGCCTCCGGCAGCAGGGTACTGTTATCGAGGTGATGCTCGTGCACAAAGCGGTGCAGGCTCAACTCATCGTGGGCCAGTCCCAACTGGGCAAACAGGGCTGGCAAATCGTGGACAAGGGGTGCCATCTCGTCTCTCCCTTTACTTATCCCTGAGATTATAGACAGGCATAGCCTGCGGGCGCAGAGACGAGATGGGGGATCAGGCAGAGGGGATCCGATGGGGTGGCAGATCGACGGCCACGACGTGCAGCCCCTGCATCTTCAGGGTGCCCTGATAGTGGCTCTCGCCATCGCTGGAGAATTCAAATTGATAGTGGGTCAGCAGTCGCAGGGGATGACGTGCCAGCTCCCGCCGATGGCGAGCCAGCGACAGCAGTTGCAGGTCGTGATGCTGGCAGTAGCGACGCATATATTGCCAAGCCAGCTCGGCTTGACGACGCTGCAGCCAGAACAGGCCGGCAATGCCCATCAACAACAGAATTCCAAGCATCTCTCCCATAGGCGGGCTTCCTTATCGTGATGTCGATAACCGGGAGTGCGGCACGGCACTCCCGATCTCCTTTTCTATTTCCCGCCGTGCTGCCTCGTGGCGTGAGGGTGAGGCGAGGGATCAGGCCGAAGCAAACAGACGGCCAATGGCCTGGCCCAGCGCATCGCTGCGGTCGGGGTCGCGCAGTCTGGCCAGCATATCATTGCGCAGGGCCGGTATCGTGACCAACTCGGCAAAAACCTGATTGAAGAACTGGGTCGGTTGCAGCGCCAGCTGTTCCAGATAGTGGCTGAGCAGATTGGCATCGTTCAGATCGGGCCAGAGTCGACCGGCAATGGCGAGCAGCAGCGCCGGGCTTGGCTGGGTTTGCAGCAGGGTCAGCAGCTTGTTGCTGCGCAAGGCGCTGCCGGGGCAGGAGGCCATGGCGCGGCAGAGGTAAGCAAGGGTCTCCGGGTTGGGGGCGGCGCACTCCTGCTCCTTGCCGATCCGCTCGAGCAGGGCCCCTTGTACCGCAGGTGGCAGCGGGGCGTTTTCAAGGCTCTGGCAGAGGGCGTAGAGCGGCTCTTGCGGCAGTTTGGGCAGCGCCTTGCAGATCAGCGCCAGATTGCGCTCATCATGCAGTCGCTCCGCCAAATCGGCAAAGCCCTGCAGCCCCAGGGTCTGCCAACCGCTGTCGCTCGGGGCGGCCAGATAGTGGCAGAGGGCATCGTAATAGGCCGAAGGGGCCTGCTCCAGCTGGCGCGCCAGCTTGGCGTGCAGACTGGCCATCTTGGCCTCCGCCGGGCGGAAGGTATAAGGGTTTTCGGCCAGCCGCTGGGCTTTTTCCTCGTCCAGATCGCCGGTGAGCTTGTAGCCCAGGGTCTCCACCACCTGATCCATAAACAGCTTGGGGCCGTTTGACATCAACAGGCCGCGCTCATCGAGGGCAAACTTGAGAAACCAGAGGTAGTGGCGAGCCTCGCTCGGCTGGAAGAAGTGCACACCCAGCCAGGCGTGCTGTTGCAGCGGCCAGGGGTAGGGCTCCTGCTGCTGTTCGATGCGCACGAAGGTATCGCTGGCCAATGGCCGTACCTGGCGGCCCATATCAAACAGCTGGAAGCGGGTGCCAGCCTGAGTCAGAAATTCGGTCAAGGTATTGATATTGGTCGGCGTCGCAGACATGGGGAGCTCCGGCTTGAGTATGATGCGGGCCGATTATAAGGCCCTTGCCGAGGATAGCCAGTGGCAGCAGACGCGCGCTGCGGCAGATATCAACATGGCAGCCATGCGGGGGGAGGTGTATAGTAGCGCCCTTTTTTACCGGCGGCAGGCCGCACTGGCTGCCGTGTATGTCGACGATCTAACTGAACCGCCGGTGCAGTGCGACTGAATGTATCGGCATCCTGGCTGACCCGTCGGGTCGGCGGATCAATCTGTGGTTATGAGGAAGAGAGCGAGATGAATCAATATTTGCTGGTAGCTGGCCTGTTGGGGGAACTCACCGCCGAGTTGCAGCGCCTCGAGCGCTGGCAAGCTGACCATCCCGGTGACCAAGCCCTGGCCAGCACCCTGCCTTTTTGTGTCGATACCCTGAGCTTTGATCAGTGGCTGCAGTTCGTGCTGATCCCGCGCATGGAGCAGCTGGTGATGTTGCAGGCACCCTTGCCCACCAGCGTCTCCCTCTATCCCATGGCCAGCGAAGTCTACAAAGAGGATCTGGTCGAGGTGGAAGCGCTGCTGCGGCTGATCGCCCGCTTCGATCTGCTGCTCTCTGGCAAAGTGATCGAACAATGATGCCAGCGCAACCCCGAGAAGAGAGTGACCTGAAGCTGACCCTGCTCTATCAGGATGAGTGGCTGGTGGCGGTCAACAAACCCTCCGGTCTGCTGGTGCACCGCAGCTGGCTCGACAAGGGTGAGACCCGTTTTGCCATGCAGATGACCCGGGATCTCATCGGCGGCCGCCATGTCTATCCGGTCCATCGCCTCGACCGTCCCACCTCCGGCGTGCTGCTGTTTGCGCTCGATCCGGTGATTGCCCGGGCGCTGACCGAAGCCTTTACCCAACGTCAGGTGCACAAGGAGTATCTGGCGCTGGTGCGGGGCTGGGCACCCGAGCAGGGGGTGATCGACTATCCCCTCAAGGAGCAGCTGGACAAGATTGCCGATGCCATGAGCAATCCGGATCGCCCGGCGCAGGATGCCGTCACCACCTTCCGTCGCCTGCATCAGGTCGAGCTGCCCCACGCGGTCTCCAAAAAGCACCCCACCAGTCGCTACAGCCTGGTCAGATTGTTCCCCAAAACCGGTCGCAAGCATCAGCTGCGCCGCCATATGGATCACCTGTTTCACCCCATCGTCGGGGATACCACCCACGGGGATGGTCGTCACAACCGCTTCTTTCGCGAGCACTTTGGCTGCGAACGGCTGCTGCTGGTGGCCCGCACCCTGAGCTTTACCCATCCGGTGCTCAAGGTACCGATGCGCATTCAGGCACCGCTTGGTCAGGATGTGCTGCGTCTGTTTGCCGAGCTGGGCTGGCCCGCCAGCGAGAGCGACTACTAAACGGCTGATCCTCAGCCCTGAACCGGTGGCATCTGACGCCAGCTTGCTGATAGAGTTGCTCAGAAGAGTGACTCAAGCAGGGAGAGGAAAATGGCGCAGATCGATATCGTGGTAGGAACTGTCTACGGCGCAGCCATGCTGGTGGCCGAGACCCTGGCAGATGAGCTGGAACGCAAGGGGCATCACTGTTCTCTGCACGAAGAGGCACGGCTGGCGGATATCGACCCCGGCCGTTTCTTATTGCTGGTCACTGCCACCACAGGGCAGGGGGACACTCCGCCCAATCTGCAGCCCTTTGCCAGCGAGCTGGCTGACCAGGCCCCCTGGCTCAAGGGGCTGCGTTATGCCCTGATTGCCATGGGTGACAGCAGCTACACCCATTTTTGTGGCGCGGGCCGTCGGCTCGATGGATTGCTGCAAGAGCTGGGGGCCACGCCAGTGATCCCTGCGCTGGAGCTGGATGCCACCGTGCACGAGGAACCCGAACAGGTGGCACTCAGCTGGCTGAAAAAGTGGGATATTCAGCCCTGAATATTCTCTGAAATAGAGCCATATCAATCCCCTGATCCTTAACCGGCAGGGGATTATTATTTGCACAAATGTCATCTCACTCAGCAAGTATATTTTCCACTCTTATTGTCGATAGTGGCGGAGGGATATTTTCCCCTTTTGGCATGCCATCGACGTAATGGTTGCAAGCGCACCGCAGACCCGTTGGCCAAATAAAAGTTCAATCTTGAAAGCGATCTCAGTCATGTTTTTGTCATTCGATCGGAAAATAATGACTTTGGTTCAGTCGCGAATTAATTGTTGGTAACGCTTTCAGGTTTGGTGTGATTGCTTATTTTGCGGCTTTATTGGTTAATTGTTGCTTTGTTGGTCGTTTTTTTGCTGGCAGGTGTTGTGGCGATCGTTTGCCGAGCGATTTGTCGCCATTTTGTGAGTCGCTTCATATTTGTCGTGAAAACCGCTCCCTATAATCGACCTCGGTTATCACCAACAGGATTACCTGGTGATAAGAAGTTGAATATTCAGGATCACACTCCTCACAGCGGGAAATAAGGAATATGACAATGAAAATGAAGTGGCTCCCGATTGCAGCAGCTGTTACTGCCGCCCTGGCTTCCCAAGCCGCCTTTGCCGTAGATTTCCACGGTTACTTCCGTTCCGGCGTCGGTGTTTCCGATAACGGTGAAATGCAGACTATCAACAAGCAAAAAGTCGGTCGTCTGGGTAACGAAAATGAAACTTATGGTGAAGTGCAGTTGGGCCAAGAGGTCTATAACAAGAATAACCAGACTTTCTATGTAGACTCCATGTTTGCTATGACCTCTGGTCAGAAGCGTGACTGGGAAGGCGATGGCGATGCAACCTTCGCCCTGCGTCAGTTCAACGTTCAAGCCAAAAATATGTTTGGCGGCAACGAAACCCTGTGGGCCGGTAAGCGCTACTACCAACGTCATGACATCCATATCTCCGATACCTACTACTGGGATGTGTCTGGTGCCGGTGCTGGTGTAGAAAACATTGAAGTGGGTCCTGGCAAGCTCTCTGTTGCTGTGCTTCGTAACGATCCGTGGGACAAGTATGATGCGGGCGACAACACTAACACTCTGGATACCAATACTTTTGATATCCGTTATGCCGGTATCCCGCTCTGGACTGATGCCTCTCTGGAACTGGGTTATGACTTTGCCAAGAGCAACCCGACTGACCAGCAGAAGAAAAAGTATCCGGACCTGAAAGATGGCCATATGGTGACCGCTGAGCTGACCCAATCCATGCTGGGCGGTTTTAACAAGACAGTTGCTCAGTACTTCAAAGATGGTCTGGCTGCTCAAGGTGTTGCCTACCAAGGTGGCTCCGGCAGCGGTTTGCAGGCCAACGGTGAAAGCGGCGATGGTTTCCGTCTGATCAACTGGGGTGTACTGCCGGTAGGTGACAAGGTTGAGTTTGGCCACCAGATCATCTACGCACAGGCCAACGGTCTGGAAGGCAGCAAGGATAAAGATCTGGATACCTTCTCAATCGTCGCTCGTCCGATGTACAAGTGGAACGACGTAATGAAGACCATCGTCGAGGTGGGTTACTTCAAGGATAACGAGAAGGCTAAAAATACTGCAGACAAGTCCACTGAAGGTAGCAAGTACACCATCGCACAAGCTTGGTCTGCTGGCTCCGGCTTCTGGGCTCGTCCGGAAATCCGTGTTTTCGCCTCTTACATGGACCAGGACGGTGAGTTCCGTGCTGATAGCAACGGCAAGGCACAAGACAATGCTTGGAACTTCGGTGTACAAGCCGAAGCTTGGTGGTAATCTCTCCATCACCTGATTTCAAGTCGCCCCCGCTTGTCGGGGGCTCTTTTTTTCAAGATGGCGTGTAGGGTATGCAGATGAAATATAGCAAGGTAGCGTTGACGATTTTGTGTTCCACTCTGATGACGGCATGTGCGTCGCTTGAGGCAACGGTGGCTCCGACTCAGGAGTACAAGAGCATCCTCGATAGCCGTGCCAGCGCACTGCAGCAGCTCGGCAGCGCCACAGTATGTTGTAGCAGTATCAGTGAACTGCAGTATCAGCCGTTGGCGGCTGAGCAGAAAAAAGTGATTGCCATCGATGGTAGCTCTCCGGCATTCAACTTCCCGGAAGGCAAGAGCTATTACGCCGCCTTCAAACTGCCGACCCATTCCGGCGATCTCAAGATCACGGTTGCGGGTCTGATCGACAAGACGTTGTTTAACCCCACCGTGTTGCTGCTGGATTCCCAGTTCAAGCCGACCCGCACCATTGGTGCCGACATCATTACCTACAAACCAGCGCGTCTGTTGGATGGCGATCGGGTTGAAGGGGTCTTTACCATTGACCGCACCTATGTCGGCAATCCGAACAATGAAACCTATATGGTGATTTACACCACTCAGGCAACCTTGAACCAGACCACCCAAGCCATGAGCCCTTCCAAGATGATGGCCAAGTCTCTCAGTGTGCAGGATTATGGTGCCAAGGATCCGCTGATCCCGCACTCGGCTTGGGGTGTGGTCAAGATTGAGGTAGAAGATATGAGTGCCAGTGCGCTGGGCGATAACTTCTACAAACCTGTCTATCAGGAAGCAATCGATGCCAATACACCGATTGTGGATGCGACCCCGAACAAGCTGGTTGTGCCAGTTGCTACTGCTGCAACCGCAACTGCAGTGGCAACCACCATCAAACCCGCACCGGCCATGCTAAGTGAAACGGAAGCCTTCTATCAGAGCCAGATCGAAAAAGCGGTCAAGGCGGGAGATATCGACAAGGGGATGAAGCTGGTGAACGAGGCCGAGCGGGCTGGTTCAACCAAGGCAAAAAGCGTGTTTATTGATGCGGTCAAGCGGTCGCAAAAATAGAGTAATACGACCCTTGGCTGGTCAGATATATTTATTGAGGCCTCCCTTGTTGGAGGCCTTTTTAATCGGTAAACTGTAATAAATAAAAACCGATATGTTACGTTGGGTTACAATTGGTTTCCTTTTGATGTGAGTTGCATTTTTAAAATACAAAGTGAAACTGCAATTTATATAACTCTGTAATAGAGTGATTATGCAGATTTCTAACTTATATAAAGCGTGTTTTTGTGCCGCTAAACAAGTTGTGATCTCCCCTCCAAATTCAATATCCCCCCGCCTTCAAAAGCAGCAATTTATGATCCGCTGGGTTATATTCTGATGGTCAAAATAAGCAAATCCCATTCGATAATATCTGGTTGAAGAGTCGTTAGTTCATCCAGATAAATCGTTCAGGGAAGACAATCCATTCAGGAGCATACTCACATGATGAAAAATGCGTTTTCTAATCTGCAAAAGGTTGGTAAATCGCTGATGCTGCCAGTCTCCGTATTGCCAGTAGCAGGTATTCTGCTCGGCGTCGGTGCTGCAAACTTCAGCTGGTTGCCAGAGGTTGTTTCCCATCTGATGGAACAGGCCGGTGGCTCTGTATTTGGTCAGATGGCTCTGCTGTTTGCCGTGGGCGTGGCCCTTGGCTTCACCAACAACGATGGCGTATCCGGTCTGTCAGCCATCGTTGGCTACGGCATCATGGTTGCGACCCTGAAGGTGATGGCTCCCGTGATGGGGGTTGAGAACATCGAGACCGGCGTGCTGGGGGGGATCCTGGCCGGTGGTGTCGCTGCCTGGGCCTTCAACCGCTTCTACAAGATCCAGCTGCCTGAGTATCTGGGCTTCTTCGCCGGCAAACGTGCCGTGCCCATCATCACCGGTTTTGTCTCCATCGGTCTGGGTGTGATTCTGTCCGTGATTTGGCCGCCAGTGGGTGGCGCTATCGGCGCCTTCTCTGACTGGGCTGCCAACCAGAACCCGGTACTGGCTTTCGGTATCTACGGCGTGGTTGAGCGCTCCCTGATCCCGTTCGGTCTGCACCACATCTGGAACGTGCCGTTCTTCTATCAGGCTGGTACCTGCGTCAACAGTGCTGGTGAAACTGTTCACGGTATCATGACCTGCTTCCTGACTGCGAACGATGCTACTCGCGCTGCCGGTAACGGCTTCGGTCAGCTGGCCGGTGGCTACCTGTTCAAGATGTTCGGTCTGCCTGCTGCTGCGTTCGCCATTGCCCACGCTGCCAAGCCGGAAAACCGTGCCAAGATCGTCGGTATCATGGCTTCTGCTGCCCTGACCTCGTTCCTGACCGGTATCACCGAGCCTATCGAGTTCTCCTTCCTGTTTATCGCTCCGGTTCTGTACGCCATCCACGCGGTACTGGCTGGTCTGGCTTATGTGCTGACCAATATGCTGGGTGTAGTACACGGTCATACCTTCTCCAACGGCTTCATCGACTTCGTGGTGCAATCACCCCGTGCCGACAACATGCTGCTGCTGGTCGGTCTGGGTCTGGTTTACGCTGCCATCTACTACGTGGTATTCAGCTTCGTTATCCGTGCCATGAACCTGAAAACTCCGGGTCGTGAAGACGAGACAGCTGAAGAGAGCGTTGGCCAAGGCAAAGACGAAATGTCCGCTGCGCTGGTTGCCGCCTTCGGTGGTAAAGAGAACATCGCTTCTCTGGATGCCTGCATCACCCGCCTGCGTGTTGGGGTGAACGATGTGGCCAAGGTTGATCAGGCTGGTCTGAAGAAACTGGGCGCTGCCGGCGTGGTTGTCGCTGGTTCTGGTGTACAGGCCATCTTCGGTACCAAGTCCGATAACCTGAAAACCGATATGGACATCTGGATCAAGAACAACTAATCAGGTTGCTTAATCGCAGTGTTCAGCAAGAGGGAGGCGCAAGCCTCCCTCTTGCTATTTGTGGTAACTGATCGTGTGAGTCACTGTCGGTCGATCGCGGCAGGATTGGGGGGCGCAATGGCATAAGGTGCCGCGCTCACCTTATTGCATACCAGCGCCAGCTAACCCCATCACCAGATAACGTCAGCCGATCACTGCCAATAAAAAGAGCGCCGTTCGGGCGCTCTTGTGGCGAGTGGGGCTGATCAGAGTTTTTCCAGGTCCCGCTCGATTTCGCTGATCTTGTTCTGTACCACTTTTTCCAGATGGCGCAGGTCGCGCAGGATCTTCTGCTTGATATCCGGGTCGGCTTGCAGATGGACGCCCTGGGTCAGGTTGTCCAGCTCATCCACCACATACTTGAGGTTGGCGTTGATCTCGGTGACATCCTTGTACTCATGGGTCCCGGAGTCGACCAGCATGGTCTTGCGCTGGCGGGGATACTTGAATTTGACACTCTTGGCGAAGAACTCGCCCTTCTGCTTCTTGAAGTAGATCTTGAGGATGTCGTGGTTGGCCTCCTGGCGCAGGGTGTAGCTGTCGACGGAGGCGGGATCCTGGATCCCCAGGCTCTTCAGATTCTCGTACATCAGGCTTCCTCGGTTTGAAACGATCCTGTCCCATCCATCTTAACCGATGCCTCATGGCTTGCCTGTGACAGGGGCGCCAAAATCAAAAGGGCGCCATAAGGCGCCCTTAAAGTCATGGCAAAACTGCTTACTCGTCGATGGAGCGCAGCAGGGCGTTGATACCGACTTTGGCGCGAGTCTTGGCATCCACCTTCTTGACGATCACCGCCGCGTAGAGGCTGTACTTGCCGCACTTGGAGGGCAGGGAGCCGGAGACGACCACGGAGCCAGCCGGTACCCGGCCGTAGTGGATCTCGCCGGTTTCGCGGTCATAGATGCGGGTGGACTGGCCGATGAAGACGCCCATAGAGATGACGGAACCTTCCTCGACGATGACCCCTTCAACCACTTCGGAGCGGGCACCGATAAAGCAGTTGTCTTCGATGATGGTCGGGTTGGCCTGCAGCGGCTCCAGTACGCCGCCGATGCCGACGCCGCCGGAGAGGTGGACGTTTTTACCGATCTGGGCGCAAGAGCCGACAGTGGCCCAGGTATCGACCATGGTACCTTCGTCAACGAAGGCGCCGATGTTGACATAGGAGGGCATCAGCACGGTATTGGGGGCGATAAAGGAGCCTTTGCGGGCGGTCGCCGGCGGCACCACGCGCACACCCGCTTCCTTGAACTGCTCGGCGGTGTAGTTGGAGAACTTGAGGGGAACCTTGTCGTAGTACTGGGCATCGTCGCCCTTGATGATGCCGTTGTCGTTGATGCGGAAGTAGAGCAGTACCGCCTTCTTCAACCACTGATGGACGACCCACTCACCGGCGATCTTCTCGGCAACCCGCGCCTTGCCGGAGTCCAGCAGGTCGATGGCTTGCAGGATGGCGGACTTGGTGGCGCTATCCACGGAGCCCGGAGTAATGGTGTCGCGGCGCTCGAAGGCCGCTTCAATGATCTGTTGCAACTCGGTCATGACAGGTTTCCTTTAAAAAATTCTGTTTGTTGTATCACACTTTTCCGACTGTTTTTAAGGGGTTGACCGGAATTCTTCCGGCCAGCGGCCATTTCTTCATCCGGTGTGCGCCAAGCAGTTGTTTGACATGGCAAAAAATGCCCGCCAACCAGTCTCTTTCGAATCACTTTTTGTTTAATCCAGCACCGACTGCTGGGGGTTGAGCTGGTGCACCAGCCGCTCTTCCAGTTGCTGCTGCTGCTCGGCGGTCAATGGTTCTCCATCGAGGCTGGTCATGCTGAAAAAGTCCTCGACCCGCTCGCCGAAGGTGGCGATTTTGGCGGCGTGCAGCGACAGCCCGCACTGCTGGAAAACGGCACCGATCCGGGCCAGCAGGCCGGGGGTATCGAGGGCGGTCAGCTCCATCAGAGTGTGGCGGTTCTCTCCTTTATGAGGCAGGAAGACCACCCGGGTCGGCACGCTGAACTGGCGATGACGCCGTGACAGCGGCTTGCTGCGTAGCACCAGCTTGCCCGGCTCCTGCAGCGCCTTCTCCAGCGCCTTCTTGATGGTTGCGGTGCGGTTGGGGCTGATGGGTTCGCCGCTTGGCTCCAGCACCACGAAGGTATCGAGCACATAGTTGCTGCGCGAGTTCATGATCTGGGCGTCGTGAATGTTGAGGTTCTTCTGATCCAGCGCCGAGGCGACGGTAGCAAACAGATTCGGGGTATCGCGGCAATGGATAAACACCTCGCTGCCACCACGGGTCGGGTGTTTGCCGATGATCACCAGCGGCGCCGGATTGTCACCATGCTCGATGATGTGGCGGCAGTGCCAGGCGATCTGCTCCGGGCTGTGGCGCAGGAAGTAGTCGGCCTTGAAATCGGCCCAGAGCTGGTTGATTGCCTCTTCCGATACATCCCGTTGCGCCAGCAGTTGCTTGGCCTGACGCTGGTTTTCGCGAATGCGCAGCCGCATGTCGGGCGGGTTCTCCAGCCCCTGGCGCAGCGCCTTTTGGGTGGCGAAGTAGAGCTCCCGCAGCAGGGTGCCCTTCCAGTCGTTCCACAGGGTGTCGTTGGTGGCGCAGATATCGGCCACGGTAAGGCAGTAGAGCAGGTCGAGATGCTGCTCGTCGCGCACCTTCTGGGCAAAATCGGTGACCACGTCGGGATCGTAGATATCGCGGCGCTGGGCGGTGACCGACATCAGCAGATGGTGACGCACCAGCCAGGCGACCAGCCGGCTCTCGTAGCGATCCAGACCATGCAACTGGCAGAACTCCAGCGCATCGACGGCGCCGAGTTCCGAGTGATCGCCCCGTCGCCCCTTGGCGATGTCGTGGAACAGGGCGGCGATGCTGAGTAGCTCGGGCTTGCGCAGCCGGGTGAATACCTCGTGGCAGAGTGGGTGGTGCTGGCGGCTGGCCGGATTGGGGAACTGGTGAATGTTCTTGAGCAGCCTGTGGGTGTGCTCATCCACCGTGTAGGCGTGGAACATGTCGAACTGCATCTGGCCGACAATCAGGTTCCACTGGGGCAGATAGGCGGCGAGGATGCCGTACTTGTGCATCAGGGTGAGCGGCAGACCGATGCCGTTGGGGTGGCGCAACAGCGCCATAAAGAGGCGACGGCAGTCGGGCAAGTCCTCCAACCAGCAGTTGAGTTTGCGGCGTGCTTCGCGCAATTGACGCAGGGTGGCCGAGTGGATGCCCGCAATCTCGGGATGCTGGGCCATCTGATAGAAGAGGCGCAGGATGGCGGCCGGTTCACGGGTAAACAGCTGTGCATCCACCGCATCGATAAGACGGCCACGGAGTTGGAACTTATCGGAGAGGCGGCGCACATCCATGGCGCTGTTGCCGAGGATCGCCTCGTCAAACAGTTGTAGCAGCATCTCGTTGAGCTCGGCGACCCGCCGTACCGTCTGGTAGAAGCGCTTCATCATCTGTTCGATCGGTGCGTTGCCTTCTCCCTCGAAGCCCAGCATCTGGGCTACGGTACGCTGGCGATCGAACAGCAGGCGGTTATCCCCCTTGTTGATGGCCATATGCAGGGCAAAGCGCACCTTCCAGAGGAAGTTCTGGCAGTCGAGCAGCTCGCGGTACTCGGCGCGGTTGAGAAAGCCGTGGCTGGTCATCTCGAACAAAGTGGTCGCGCCGAAGTGGCGACGAGCGACCCAGGCCAGGGTCTGAATGTCGCGCAGGCCGCCCGGATTGCACTTGAGATCCGGCTCCAGCTTGTAGGCGGTGCCGAGAAACTGCTGGTGCCGCTGGGCCTGCTCCTGCCGTTTGGCACGAAAGAAGGCTTCGCTCGGCCAGAAGTGCTGGGGGCCGGTGGCCTCTTTAAGTTGCCGGAAGCCCTCCTGGCGGCCGGTGATGTAGCGCGCCTCGATCAGGTTGGTGGCCACCGTGATGTCGGCCTTGCCCTGCTCGATGCACTCCGCCACGTTGCGCACCGCCTGGCCCACCTCCAGCTTGAGATCCCACAGCAGGGTGATGAACTCGCCGATCCGCAGCCCCAGCACTTCATCCAGCTCATCGCCGTCATAGAGGATCAGCAGGTCGATATCGGAGTGGGGGTGCAGCTCGCCGCGGCCATAACCCCCCACCGCGATCAGGGTCAAATCGCTCTTGTCGAAGCCAAACTTCTGCCACAGCCGGCAGAGCAGCTGATCCATGTATTCGGAGCGGGTGGCAACCAGCTCGATGATGTTATCGCCGGCATCGAAACGGGCGTGCAGCCAGCCGAGAAAGCGGCTCAGGTACTCTTTGCAGTTGTCGCGAGTGAGCTGGTCATCGGGTAACAAATGGGGGGAAAGCAGGCTGGCGTCCATGGCATCTCACACACAAGTGGCAGGCATCTGACTGAAACAGGCAGTAAAAACCCCGGCGCTTTTCACAAGGGCCGGGGTTCGATGTTAGCTGTGTTTGATGAAGCGGTCGATAGTGTCATCGGGGCGCAGGGTAAGCACCTCGCAGCCATCCTCGGTCACCAGCAGGGTGTGCTCCCACTGGGCGGAGTCGCCGCCATCCTTGGTGGTTACAGTCCAGCCATCCTTCGGATTGACCTTGCAGTGATACTTCTTGCTGTTGACCATGGGCTCGATGGTGAAGCACATGCCTGCTTTCAGCTCCAGCTTGCCGCTGTTGCGGTAGTGGAGGATCTGCGGCTCTTCGTGGAACTCGGCACCGATGCCGTGACCGCAGTAGTCACGCACCACGGAGAAACCGGCTTGCTCGACGATGGGCTGAATAACGGCGCCAAGCTCGGTAATGCAGGCACCCGGACGCACCTTCTTGATGGCGGCGTAGAGGCTCTCTTGCGCAACCTTGCAGAGCTGGCGGCGCAGCGGGGTGGTTTCCCCCACGATGAACATGGCTGAGGTATCGCCGTGGTAGCCATCCTTGATGACGGTGATATCCAGGTTGATGATGTCGCCATCACGCAGCTTCTTGTGATTCGGGATACCGTGGCAGATCACATCGTTCACCGAGGTGCAGATGGATTTGGGGAAGCCGTGGTAGTTGAGCGGGGCCGGGATGGCCTGCTGCACGTCGACAATATAGTTGTGGCAGAGGGTGTTCAGTTCGTCAGTGGTGACGCCAGCTTTGACATGGGGCGCAATCATGACCAGCACATCGGCGGCCAATTGGCCGGCAACGCGCATCTTTTCAATCTCTTCCGGTGTCTTGATTTTAATGGACATGGGGTCTCTCTTGCGGCCTGCCGCTGGGTCTGCGAGGGCAGACAGGACAGGTAATGAAAAATAGATGCGTTTGCAATCAGGGCAAAATTTTATCCGCAACCCCAGCTCACTTCCAGTGTGATTGTCATCACAACGTCAAATCGGCGTCGCAGCATCCTCTGGCGGGATCCAGATTTACACCTGTTTAGGGTGTTGGTCGGTGGTGTCCTGAACAAAGTTATGGTATAAAGCGCGCCGGAATGGGGAACTTGCGTCCACCATTTCATCACCCTTAATCAATAACACACACACATCGACACATATACCGGGGTGCCTTAACGGGTCGGTTATATGGGATGTGTGGAGGCCTAACCCCATACAGAGGTATAAAATGGCTAAAGTTTCTATGCGCGACATGCTGCAAGCCGGCGTTCACTTCGGTCACCAGACTCGTTACTGGAACCCGAAAATGAAATCCTACATCTTCGGTGCTCGCAGCAAAGTTCACATCATCAACCTGGAAAAAACCGTTCCGATGTTTGACGATGCCATGAACTTCATCAGCTCCGTAGCTGCCAAGAAAGGCAAGGTACTGTTCGTTGGTACCAAGCGTGCCGCGTCTGAAGCCGTAAAAGAAGCCGCTGAGCGTTGCGACCAGTTCTATGTAAACCACCGCTGGCTGGGCGGTATGCTGACCAACTGGAAAACCGTTCGTCAGTCTATCAAGCGCCTGAAAGATCTGGAAACCCAGAGCCAAGACGGTACCTTCGACAAGCTGACCAAGAAAGAGGCGCTGATGCGTACTCGCGAAATGGAAAAGCTGGAGAAGAGCCTGGGTGGTATCAAGAACATGGGCGGCCTGCCTGACGTTCTGTTCGTTGTCGATGCCGACCACGAGCACATCGCTATCAAAGAAGCCAACAACCTGGGTATCCCGGTAGTTTCCATCGTTGATACCAACTCCAACCCGGACGGCGTTGATTACGTCATCCCGGGTAACGACGACGCTATCCGTGCCGTACAGCTGTACCTGAATGCTGCAGCTGACACCGTACTGGAAGCTCGCGCTCAGGACATCGTTGTTCAAGCTGAACAAGATGGCTTCGTTGAAGCTGAGTAATTGATAAGGACTGTAAAGCCCTTATTAACCAAGCTGATGTAATTGGTTAGCAGGGGCCCTTGTGGCCCCTGTTTCTTGTCAATTCAAGACCGAGGATACTGGACATGGCTAACGTTACTGCCGCCCTGGTAAAAGAACTGCGCGAGCGCACTGCCGCTGGCATGATGGATTGCAAAAAAGCACTGGAAGAAGCTGCTGGTGATATCGAGCTGGCAATTGAGAACATGCGCAAATCCGGTCAGGCCAAAGCCGCCAAGAAAGCGGGCCGTATCGCCGCTGAAGGCGTTATCTTTGCTCGCACCGAAGGCAACGTTGCCGTCATGATCGAGCTGAACAGCGAAACCGACTTCGTCGCCAAAGATGCCAGCTTCATGGCAATGGGCCAGAAGATCGCTGACATCGCTGCAGCCCAGAAAATTGCTGACGTTGACGCGCTGAAAGCCGCTGACTTCGGTAACGGCGAATCCGTCGAGCTGACCATCACCAACCTGATCGCCAAGATCGGTGAGAACATGAACCTGCGTCGCGTGATGCTGGTTGAAGGTGACAACCTGGGTACCTACGTTCACGGTTCCCGCATTGGTGTTATCACCAAGCTGACCGGTGGTTCTGCCGAGCTGGCCAAAGATCTGGCCATGCACGTTGCTGCCAACAGCCCGCAATTCGTCAAGCCTGAAGACGTGTCTGCTGAAGTCGTTGCCAAAGAGCGCGAAATCCAGATCGACATCGCCATCAACTCCGGCAAGCCGAAAGAGATCGCCGAGAAGATGGTTGAAGGCCGCATGAAGAAGTTCACCGGTGAGGTTTCCCTGACTGGTCAACCGTTCGTGAAAGATCCTTCCATGACCGTTGCCGAGCTGCTGAAGAAAGAAGGCGCTGACGTTGTCTCCTTCACCCGTTTCGAAGTGGGCGAAGGCATCGAGAAGCAAGAGACCGATTTCGCTGCTGAAGTTGCAGCCCAAATCGCGGCCGCTCAAAAGGCCTAATCGAACCGGTTTTTCCGTTTCCCCAGACCGCGACTTATGTCGCGGTCTTTATATGACCAGGAATCAGTGACATGAGTACCAATCCCAAACCTGCATACAGACGTGTTCTTCTGAAGTTGAGTGGTGAAGCCCTGCAAGGATCCGAGGGTTTCGGCATTGATCCGGCGGTGCTGGAGCGGATGGCCCAAGAGATCAAAGAACTGGTTGAGTTGGGTGTTCAGGTCGGTCTGGTCATCGGTGGCGGCAACCTGTTCCGTGGTGCCGGTCTTGCCAAAGCGGGTATGAACCGCGTGGTGGGTGACCACATGGGTATGCTGGCAACCGTGATGAACGGTCTGGCCATGCGTGATGCCCTGCATCGTGCTTATGTGAATGCCCGTCTGATGTCTGCCATCTCCCTGCAGGGCGTCTGCGACTCCTACAGCTGGGCCGAGGCAATCAGCCAGCTGCGTGCTGGCAAAGTCGTTATCTTCTCCGCCGGTACCGGCAACCCCTTCTTCACTACCGATTCTGCGGCCTGCCTGCGCGGGATCGAGATCGAAGCCGACGTGGTGCTCAAAGCCACCAAGGTTGACGGTGTATACAACGAGGATCCGGTCAAGAATCCGGATGCCGTGCTGTATCATGAACTGAGTTATGATGAAGTTCTTGAAAAAGAGCTCAAGGTGATGGATCTTGCTGCCTTTACCCTGGCACGTGACCATGATCTGCCGATCCGCGTGTTCAACATGAACAAACCGGGCGCTCTGCGCCGGGTCGTCATGGGTGAACCGGAAGGTACTCTGATCCACCACGCTGGTAAATAAGATAAAAGTGAGCCACCTGGCGCTCTTATCCTATCCATCACGTCAGTAAATAAGATAGACACGGGCCCTGTAGCGGCTCGTTCGCCAAAAGGAAAACCACTGTGATCAACGAGATTAAAAACGACGCCAAGGACCGTATGGGCAAGAGCGTAGAAGCGCTCAAGACCCAAATGTCCAAGATCCGTACCGGCCGTGCTCACCCGAGCCTGCTCGACGGCATCCAGGTTGAGTACTACGGTGCAGCTACTCCGCTGAAACAGTTGGCCAACGTCGTGGCAGAAGATGCGCGCACCCTCTCCATCTCCATTTTTGACCGCTCCATGATCCAGGCGGTAGAGAAGGCGATCCTGACCTCTGATCTGGGCCTGAATCCCTCCAGCAATGGTCAGACCCTGCGTGTGCCGCTGCCGCCGCTGACTGAAGAGCGCCGTCGCGATCTGACCAAGATCGTCCGTGCCGAAGCAGAAAACGCCCGTGTTGCCGTGCGTAACATCCGCCGTGATGCCAACGCGGACCTGAAAGCGCTGCTGAAGGACAAAGAGATCTCCGAGGATGACGACCGTCGTGCCCAGGAAGAGATCCAGAAGCTGACCGACTCCTACGTCAAGCTGGTCGATGAGGCCCTTGCCGCAAAGGAGAAGGAGCTAATGGAAATCTAACCCTCTGAAAGGTATATTACGAGCGCCGTGTAGTGCCCCTGCACGGCGCTTTTGTCTTTGTGGGAGAATTACATGTCGCTTTTGGCTGCGTTGGGTGATTGTGCCAACTCATCTTTACCCCGCCACGTCGCCATCATCATGGATGGTAACGGTCGCTGGGCCCAGAACCGGGGCAAGATCCGGGTCTATGGCCACAAGGCGGGCGTCAAGTCAGTGCGCGAGGCCGTTACCTTTGCTGCGCGTGCCAAGATCGAGGCATTGACCCTGTTTGCCTTCTCCAGCGAGAACTGGCGTCGCCCGGAAGGGGAGGTCAGTGCCTTGATGGAACTGTTCATCACTGTGTTGGGCCGTGAGGTGCAGAAGCTGCACAGCAACGGGATCCGGCTCAAGGTGATTGGCGATACTGCTCGCTTTAGTGAGCGGTTGCAGGCCAGAATCGCCAAGGCGGAGGCCTTGACCGCCACTAACAAGGGGCTGACCCTCAACATTGCGGCCAACTATGGCGGCCAGTGGGATATCGCCCAGGCTGCCCGCAAGCTGGCTAAAGCGGTCGCGGCCGGTGAACTGGCCGCTGACGACATTGATGAGTCCATGCTGACCCGCGAGGTGTGTATGGCCGATCTGCCGCCGGTGGACCTGTTGATCCGTACCGGTGGTGACCATCGCATCAGCAACTTTGTGTTATGGCAGCTCGCCTATGCCGAGCTCTATTTTACCCCGGTATTGTGGCCCGATTTCAACGAGGCCGAGTTCAGTGAGGCGGTCGCCTCTTTCGTGGCCCGCGAGCGTCGCTTCGGTTGCACGGGTGAACAGATACGGGAATTGATCGCCGAGCAGCAGACCGGCTAAACCCCGCTCCCAAGAGAGAGGTTTCTTTTGCTAAAACAACGAATTATTACTGCTTTGATGTTGATCCCCCTGGTGTTGGGGGCGCTCTTCTTTCTGCCATTGAAATTTTTTGCCCTGTTGGCAGCGCTGGTGTTTTTGTTGGCCAGTCGCGAATGGAGCGGGTTTGTCTCTGCTAGCCCGCAACAATGGTTGCCCATCGTCTTTTGTCTGTTACTCGGTGCCAGCCTCTTTTGGTTGCCGGTGGAGCAACTCTGGACGCCTAAGTTGCACCCCCTTGTGATGGGCGTGCTGTGGACTGCCGCGAGTTGGTGGCTGCTCGGATTGCTGTTGGTATTGCGTTACCCCCAGAGTGCCAAGCTATGGAAAGAGTCTATCTGGCTCAAATCCCTGTTTGGCCTGGTTACCCTGGTTCCCTTCTTCTGGTCGCTGGTCGCCATCCGTGGTTACAACTTTTACCATGACCCCATGATGGGGGCCTGGATCCTGTTGTTTGTGATGGGATTGGTCTGGGCGGCAGATTCTGGCGCCTATTTTTTCGGCAAGGCGTTCGGTAAGCACAAGCTGGCACCGGCTGTGAGTCCGGGCAAAACCATCGAAGGGATGTGTGGCGGCCTCTTTACCGCCAGCCTGCTGGCCATCGGTGTCACCTGGTCAATGGGATTTGTGCCTGCCAAGATGATCACCGTGCTGTTTTGTTCCCTGCTGGCGGTGCTTGCCTCTGTACTCGGTGATCTCACCGAGAGCATGTTCAAGCGCGAAGCGGGCATCAAGGACTCCGGCACCCTGCTGCCGGGTCATGGCGGTATTCTCGACCGGATCGACAGCCTGACCGCCGCCCTGCCGGTGTTTCTGCTCAGTTATCTGCTACTCAGTCAGGAGTTTTGATGCACAACCCACTGGTGATATCGAGGGCTTCCCATACCATCGCTCTGCTTATGATTAGTCGGGAGTTTTGATGCGCAAATCATTGGTTATTCTGGGGGCTTCCGGCTCTATTGGTCAGAGTACCTTGAAAGTGCTGCGCCACAACCCGGGCAGTTGGCAAGTGTTGGCGTTGACCGCGGCCCATAACGTGGATGCCATGTTGCGGGACTGCCTCGAGTTCTCCCCCCGTTTTGCCGTGATGGTCGATGAGGGTGCCGCCCGTGAACTGGCTGCCCGTCTGAAAGCGCACGGCAGTGCGACCCGGGTCATGTCTGGTGCTACTGCCCTGTGCGATGTGGCCGCTCACCCCGATGCCCATAGCGTGATGGCCGCCATCGTCGGTGCGGCCGGCCTGGCCCCGACCATGGCTGCGGTACGAGCCGGCAAGCGTATTTTGCTGGCAAACAAGGAGGCGCTGGTGATGTCCGGGGCTTTCTTCATGGAGGCCGTGCGCGAGCATGGTGCCGAGCTGCTGCCCATCGACAGCGAACACAATGCCATCTTCCAGTGTCTGCCGACCGCCGTGCAGCGCCAGCCCGGTTTTTGCGATCTGGCGGCGGCGGGGATCAGCAAGATTTTGCTGACCGGTTCCGGTGGCCCGTTCCGTTACACCGAGATCAGCGAGCTGGCCAAGGTGACACCGGCGCAGGCTATTGCCCATCCCAACTGGTCGATGGGGGCCAAGATTTCGGTCGACTCCGCCACCATGATCAACAAGGGGCTGGAGTATATCGAGGCGCGCTGGTTGTTCAATGCCGCACCCGAGCAGATCCAGGTGGTGATCCATCCCCAGTCGGTGATCCACTCTATGGTGCAGTACAAGGATGGCTCCGTGCTGGCCCAGCTTGGTAATCCTGATATGTGTACCCCCATAGCCCATGCTTTGGCTTATCCCAATCGCATCCCCTCCAGTGTGGAACCTTTGGATTTTTTCAGTGTCGGAGAGTTCAGCTTTATCCGCCCTGATTACGATCGCTATCCTTGTCTGGCGCTGGCCATTAATGCCTGCCAGAAGGGTCAAGCGGCGACCACTGCGCTCAATGCGGCCAATGAGGAGGCGGTTGCCGCTTTCCTGGCCGGGCGCATCGGCTTTATGGATATTGCCCGGATCAACGAGGCGGTGATGCTGGCGCTGGAGAGCAGCGTCGTTGGCTCTCTCGAAGACCTGTTTGCCCTGGATGGCGCGGCAAGAGCCCGTGCGCACACTTTGATTGAGGAGCTTGGCTAATGGGCGGTGTGTTGTGGAATATCGGTGCTTTTATTGTTGCGCTGGGCCTGCTGGTTGCGGTGCATGAGTTTGGCCACTTCTGGGTGGCCCGCCGTTGTGGTGTCAAGGTTGAGCGCTTCTCCATCGGTTTTGGCAAGGCGATCTGGCGCCGGATGGGCAAGGATGGTACCGAATATGTGCTGGCACTGATCCCCCTTGGTGGTTACGTCAAGATGCTCGATGGTCGGGTCGATGAACTCAAGCCGGGTGAAGAGCAGTATGCCTTCAACCACAAGAGTGTCTGGGCGCGAATGGCGATTGTCGCTGCGGGCCCTATGGCTAACTTCGTGTTTGCCCTGTTGGCCCTCTGGCTGATGTTTCTGATCGGGGTGCCGAGCGTCAAGCCGGTGATTGGCGAGGTCCGTCCGGCCTCCATCGTAGCTGAGGCGGGTGTGCTGCCCGGGATGGAGATTGTCGGAGTCGGCGATGCGCAGACTGGCGACTGGGAAAGTGTGACTTATGCCCTTATCCGCCATCTGGGGGATAAATCCGTCACTCTCAGGGTACAGTCCCCGAATACCAGCTATGCCATCGACAAAACCTTGCAGATCAGTGGCTGGAAATTTGATCCGGATACAGAGTCTCCCATTGGCAGTCTGGGGATTGTTCCCCTGAGTGGTAAAGTGCTGCCTGTCGTTGCCTCCGTCGTTGCCAAGAGTGCCAGTGAAAAGGCCGGTTTGCAGGTGGGTGATCGCGTCAAACAGGTGAATGGTGAGACCATCACCGAGTGGACCCAATTTGTTACCATGGTGCAGCAGGCACCTGGCGAACCATTGCAAGTGGTGGTTGAGCGCAATAACAGTGACCTTAACGTGACGCTGACCCCGGATGGTCGCAAGGTACAGGGTAAGCTGGTTGGATTCGTCGGTCTTTCACCGCAACTGGTTCCATTACCGGATGAATATCGAATTCTGTTACAGTATGGGCCTTTGCAAGCGCTGTGGCAGGGAGCCGACAAGACCTGGAGTCTGATCACGCTCACCTTTAACATGATCGGCAAGCTGATCGGTGGCATCGTCTCGCTGGACAACCTGAGCGGTCCCATCTCCATCGCCAAGGGGGCCGGTAACAGTGCCGACTATGGCCTGGTCTATTTTCTGAGTTTCCTGGCGCTGATCAGCGTCAACCTGGGCATCATCAATCTGTTTCCCTTGCCGGTGCTCGATGGTGGTCATCTGGTCTATTTCCTGATCGAAGCGATCAGGGGCAAGCCGGTGTCGGAGAAAATACAGGAAGTGGGTTTCAGGATCGGCGCAGCCATTCTGATGTTATTGATGGGTATTGCGCTGTTTAACGATTTCGCTCGCCTCTGAGGCCAGAGCATCAACAAGGACACATAAGAACAAAATGGCTGTTAAAAAAGCATTGGTGTTGAGTTGCCTGCTGGGTGCCAGTTTCCTGGCCCAGGCGGCCCCTGCCTCTTTTGTGGTGCAAGATATCCAGGTCGACGGTTTGCAGCGGGTGACCCTGGGGGCGGCGCTGTTGAACCTGCCGATCCGGGTTGGGGATACCGTCGATTCGGTTACCCTGGCCAACGCCATCAAGAAGCTCTACTCATCGGGTAACTTCGAGGATGTGAAGGTCTACCGCGATGGTCAGGTGCTGCAGGTGATGGTCAAGGAGCGTCCGACCATCTCCAGCATCGAGTTTGCCGGCAACAAGGATATCAAGGAGGAGCAACTGACCCAGAGTCTGGAGTCCTCCGGTATTCGGGTAGGTGATCCGCTGGATCGCACCGTACTCACCTCCCTCGAAAAAGGATTGGAAGATTTCTACTATGGCGTGGGTAAATACTCCGCCAAGGTCAAGGCTATCGTCACCCCGCTGCCGCGCAACCGGGTTGATCTCAAGTTTACCTTTGTCGAAGGTCAGGCCGCCAAGATCCAGCAGATCAACATCGTTGGTAACAGCGTATTCCCGGAAGAGAAGCTGATTGCCCAGCTCTCCCTGCGTGACGAAGTGCCCTGGTGGAACTTCACTGCCGATCAGCGCTATCAGAAGCAGAAGCTGGCGGGTGATATCGAAACCCTGCGCTCCTACTACATGGACCGCGGTTATATCCGCTTCCAGCAGGAGTCCACCCAGGTCTCCATGACACCTGACAAGAAGGGGGTCTACGTTACCCTCAACATCAAGGAAGGCGAGCAGTACAAGGTCTCTGGCGTTCAGCTCAAGGGCGACCTGATCGACCGTGGCGGCGAGATGAAGGGGCTGATTCCCATCGAGTCGGGCAGTGTCTACTCCGCCAGCAAGGTGACCCATACCGAAGAGGTGCTCTCCAAGTTCCTCGGCCGTTACGGTTATGCCTATCCGAAAGTGGTCACCTTCCCGCAGATCAACGACCAGACCAAGGAAGTGGAGCTGATCGTCAACGTTGAGCCTGGTCCCCGTGTCTATGTGCGCAACATCAACTTCAGCGGTAACGCCACCACCAAAGATCAGGTGCTGCGTCGCGAGATGCGCCAGATGGAAGGCACCTGGCTCTCCTCCGACAATATCGAACAGTCCAAGAGTCGTCTCAACCGCCTTGGCTACTTTGAGAGCGTTGAAGTGGACACCAAGCGGGTGCCGGGTAACGACGACCTGGTTGATCTGGACTTCAAGGTCAAGGAGCAGCCAGCGGGTTCCATTAACGCCGGGATCGGTTACGGTACCGAGTCGGGTCTGAGCCTGCAGGCAGGGATCTCTCAAGACAACTTTATGGGGTCCGGTAAACGGGTCTCCATCAACGCCAGCACCAACGACTACTCCAAGAACGTTGACCTGAGCTACAACGACCCCTACTTCACTGTGGATGGGGTGAGCCTGGGAGGTCGTGTTTATTACAACAACTTCAAGGCTAACAAGGCAGATATCGTCGATTACGAGAACGAGACCATCGGTTTCCGTCTCTCCAGCGGTTTCCCGGTCAACGAGCATAACCGGCTGGATTTCAGTACCGGTATCGAGAGCTCCAAGCTCAGTCGCCCGTCATTCAATGAGACAAAATTCAACGAGTGTATCGCTGACAACAACCCTTCTGAGAGCAACAGCTACTGTTATGACCTGTGGAATGATAATCGACAGTCAGTGCAGATGGACCAGTTCTGGGACCTCTATGCCAAAGGGGAAGATAGTGTCGAATTTGTGACCATTGATCTGACTGCTGGCTGGACCCGCTCCACCCTCAATAAAGGGATGTTCCCAACTGCCGGTGACCGCCAGCGGGTCAATGCCAAGGTGACCGTGCCGGGCATGGATCTGCAGTACTACAAGCTCTCTGCCGAGGATGCCCACTACTTCCCGCTCGATGCGGAGCACAGCTGGGTGGTGATCGGCAAGGGACGTGTCTCTTACGGTAACGGCTATGGCGACAGTAGCATGCTGCCGTTCTTCGAGAACTACTATGCCGGTGGTTTCGATACGGTACGTGGCTTCAAGAGCAATACCATTGGTCCCAAGGCTATTTACAAGCAGTACAAGAATAATGGCTCCAGTGCTCCGACTGAGACAGGTTACTACGAAGGTTCCGATACCTCGGTGGGCGGTAACGCCTTGGCGGTTGCCTCTTTCGAGCTGGTCTTCCCGACACCTTTTGTCTCAGAGACCTATCGTCCGCAGATCCGGACTACCGCGTTTGTTGATGCGGGAAGTGTCTGGAGCACCGATTTTGCCAATGGTAGTTACCCTTGTGCCGACGGTGCAGATTGTAACTACTTGAGCCAGGACTACTCGGATCCCGCCAATATCCGGGTCTCTGCCGGTATCTCCCTGCAGTGGCTCTCGCCGATGGGCCCGCTGGTGTTTGCCTTGGCACAACCAATCAAGAAATATGAAGGGGATCGCACCGAGTTCTTCTCCTTCAACATCGGTCGTACTTTCTAAGCAATCAAGGCCCCCACCCATGCGGTGGGGGTATTCAATGATGGGACGCGCGGTATGCGTGCCTCACCAGGTAACAAGACGGTCCTAACGCCGCTTGCATAATCGGGTAATCAGGTAGCCCTCGCCATGAGGGAACAAGGAGTAAGTGTGAATAAAGCGTTGAAAGTAGCTGGTTTGAGCTTTGCACTGATGGCTGCCGGCATGGGTTCTGCCTTCGCCTCAACCAAGATCGCCGTGGTGGATATGGGCGAAGTCTTCCAAAAGCTGCCCCAGCGTGAAGCCGTTGCAGCCAAGCTGAAAGGTGAATTCGAGCCGCGCATGCGTGAGCTGCAGAAGCTGGAACAGGAAGGCCAGAAGCTGGTCGAGAAGTTCAAGAAGGATGAAGCCTTTATGAGCGCCGAGCAGAAGAAGCAGAACCAGGAGAAGCTGGCCAAGCTGCAGATGGAGTTCAACCAGAAGCGTCAAGCCTTTGAGCAGGACAACGGTCGCCGTCAGTCCGAAGAGCGTAACAAGATCCTGACCAAGGTGCAGGCTGCCATCGATTCCATCGCCAAGAGCAATGGTTACGATCTGGTGCTGGAGCGCAATGCCGCCCCCTATGCCGCCAGCAAGCTGGACATCTCCGGCCAGGTTATTTCTCAGGTAAGCAAGAGCAACTAATTGATGGCATTCACTCTCGCACAGCTGGCCCAGCAACTGGGGGCCCAGGTCCATGGCGACGGAACCCTGGAAATCCGCAAGGTAGCGACACTGGAAAAGGCCGGGGAGGGGGATATCACCTTCCTGTCCAACAAGAAGTACCGGCACTATCTGGAGCAGAGCAAGGCGACCGCCGTGCTCATTACAGAAGCGGATCTGCCATTTTGTCCCACCAATGCCCTGGTGCTCAAAGACCCCTATGTGGGCTTTGCCCGGGTAGCCCAACTGCTGGACACCACCCCGCAGCCGGCCACGGATATTCATCCGAGTGCCGTTATCGCGGCTGACGTGCAACTGGGCGAGAGAGTGGCCATCGGCGCCAATGCAGTGATCGAATCCGGCGTGGTGCTGGGTGACGATGTCCGCATTGGCCCGGGCTGTTTTGTTGGTAAAAATACCCGGCTGGGAGCGCGCTCCCGGCTGTGGGCCAACGTCACCCTCTATCACAATGTGACCATGGGCACCGACTGTCTGGTGCAATCCGGCACAGTGATCGGGGCCGATGGTTTCGGTTATGCCAACGAGCGTGGCGAGTGGATCAAGATCCCCCAGCTCGGCGGTGTGACCATTGGCAACCGGGTCGAGATCGGTGCCTGTACCACCATTGACCGCGGTGCGCTGGAAGATACCCGCATCGCTGACAACGTCATCATCGACAACCAGTGCCAGATCGCTCACAACGTAGAGATCGGTTACGGTACCGCCGTGGCGGGCTCCACCGTGATGGCTGGTAGTCTCAAGGTCGGCAAATACTGTATCATTGGCGGCGCTTCCGTCTTTAACGGGCATATGGAGATCTGTGACCAGGCCACCGTCACCGGTATGGCCATGGTGATGCGACCCATTACCGAGCCCGGTGTTTACTCTTCCGGCATCCCGCTACAAACCAATAAAGAGTGGCGCAAGACCGCCGCCCGGGTGATGCGTATCGAAGAGATGCACAAGCGGTTAAGCAAGCTTGAGAAGAAGCTGGATCAAGAATAATCACGATTGGTATAGGGTACTGTTTTGACTACTGAAAAGAAGAGCCTGGGGATCCAGGAAATCATGGATCTGCTGCCCCACCGTTATCCGTTCCTGATGGTGGATCGTGTGGACGACTACGAGATCAGCGATGAGCGCAAAACCCTGCGCGCCATCAAGAACGTCTCGTTCAACGAGCCGATCTTCCAGGGGCACTTCCCGGCCAAGCCGGTGTTCCCGGGTGTGCTGATCCTGGAAGCGATGGCTCAGGCCACCGGTATCCTGGCCTTTACCATGGTGGGCAAGCCGTCCCCCAACGAACTCTATTATTTTGCCTCAATCGACAACGCTCGTTTCAAGCGCCCGGTCGGCCCCGGTGATCAGCTGGTGCTGGATGTGGAGTTCCTGAAAGAGCGTCGCGGTATTGCCAAGTTCACCGGTGTCGCTACCGTCGACGGTGAAGTGGTCTGTACCGCCGAGCTGATGTGCGCCAAACGCGAGGTTTAACACACGTGATCGACCAGACTGCCATCATTCACGATACTGCCATCGTCCATGAGTCTGCCGTGATCGGTAAAGGGGTTGAAATCGGCCCCTTTTCTGTCATCGGTGCCGAGGTGGAAATCGGCGATAACACCTGGGTAGGTTCCCATGTGGTGATCAAGGGCCCGACCAAGATTGGTCGCGGCAACAAGATCTTCCAGCACACCTCCATCGGTGAGGATTGCCAGGACAAGAAGTACGCCGGTGAGCGCACCTTCCTCGAGATTGGCGACAACAACGTCATTCGCGAGAACTGCACCTTCCACCGCGGCACTATTCAGGATCAGTGCCTGACCAAGGTGGGCAGTGGTAACCTGTTCATGGTCAACGTTCACGTTGCCCACGACTGCATCATCGGTGACAACTGCATCTTCGCCAACAACGCGACCCTGGCGGGCCACGTGGTGATCGGCGATTTCGTGATCTTCGGCGGTCTCTCTGCCATTCACCAGTTCGGACGCGTCGGCTCCCACGCCTTCGTCGGTGGCTGCGCCGCCCTGAACAAGGATGTGCCGCCTTACGTGATGGCCGCCGGCAACTACGCCAAGCCATTCGGGGTCAACTCCGAGGGTCTGCGTCGCCGCGGTTTCAGCGCCGAAGCCATCTCTGCCGTCAAGCGTGCCTACAAAGAGATCTTCCGCTCCGGCAAGACCATCGAAGAGGTGCTGCCGGTGCTGATCGAGATGGCGCAAGCCGAACCGGCCGTCCAGCTCTATGTGGACTTCCTCAAAGATAACGAGCGCGGGATCATCCGTGCCTGATCCGGTTCGTATCGGTATCGTCGCCGGAGAAGTCTCCGGCGACATTCTGGCTGCCGGTCTGGTGCGCGAGCTGCAAGCCCGCTACCCGGATGCGCAGTTCGAAGGGATCGCCGGGCCGCGGATGCAGGCCCTCGGGGTCAAGGCCCTGTTCGAGATGGAAGAGCTCTCCGTCATGGGGATCACCGAGGTGCTGGGCCGTCTGCCGCGTATTCTCAAGGTCCGTCGCGAACTGTTGCGCCACTTTATTGCCAATCCGCCCGATATCTTTATCGGTGTGGATGCGCCGGATTTCAATATCGGGGTGGAGCTGAAACTGCGCCGCGCCGGTATCAAGACGGTTCACTATGTCAGCCCCTCGGTGTGGGCCTGGCGCCAGAACCGCATTCACAAGATCAAGGCCGCCACCGACATGGTGCTCGCCTTCCTGCCGTTCGAGAAAGCCTTCTACGACCGTTTCGACGCCCCTTGCCGCTTTGTCGGCCATACCATGGCGGACGACATTCCGCTGGTGCCGGATCAGGCTGCCGTGCGTCGCAATCTCGGTATCGATGCCAATCGCCGCTGGCTGGCGGTGCTGCCGGGCAGTCGCACCGCAGAAGTGGGCTTTATGTCCCCTCTGTTTCTCGAGGCGTGCAAACACCTGACGGTGCGCTATCCGGATCTCGGCTTTATCGTGCCGCTGGTCAACCAGAAACGGCGCGAACAGTTCATGGCCATCAAGGCCGAGGTAGCGCCGGGTCTCGACATGGTTCTGCTGGAAGGGCAGGGCCGCGAGGCGATGATCGCCGCCGATGTGGTGATGCTGGCCTCCGGCACCGCGGCGCTCGAAGCCATGCTGGTGAAAAAACCCATGGTGGTCGGTTACAAGCTCAAGCCCTTCAGCTATTGGCTGGCCCAGCGACTGGTGAAGACCGAATTTGTCTCGCTACCCAACCTGCTCGCCGGTCGCATGCTGGTGCCGGAACTGATCCAGCACGAGTGCACCCCGGAGAATCTGGTGGAAGAGGTGAGCAAGTACTTCGAGCACGACAACAGTGCGCTGGTCAACACCTTCACCGAGCTGCACCAGCTGATCCGCTGCAATGCCGACTCGCAGGCCGCCGATGCGGTGGCGGATCTGCTCGGCAGATAACGCTATTTCGGACCGTCGATTGCGCCCCGCTACCCGTGAGTCTATTTTCGAGCGGTAACGCCGCGCCAGTCGACCCCTGTCAGGCCCCACGGGGCCTGTTTTGATTCAAGGCTACAAGATGATGATCGATATTCCTGACGACAAGCTGGTTGCCGGTGTGGACGAAGTGGGCCGTGGCCCGCTGGTGGGCGACGTGGTCACCGCTGCGGTCATTCTCGATCCCGCCAATCCGATCGCGGGGCTCAACGACTCCAAGAAGCTCTCCGAGAAGAAGCGCCTCGCCCTGTTTGACGAGATCAAAGAGAAAGCGCTCGCCTGGGCCATCGGTCGCGCCACTCCCGAGGAGATCGACGAGCTCAACATCCTGCATGCCACCATGCTGGCGATGCAGCGCGCCGTGGCGGGGTTGAAGATCACCCCCGAGCTGGTCTTTATCGATGGCAACCGCTGCCCGGCTCTGCCGATGGAAGCGCGCGCCGTGGTCAAGGGTGATAGCCTGGTGGCGGCCATCAGCGCTGCTTCGATCCTGGCCAAGGTGACCCGCGACAGAGAGATGACCGAGTTGGATAGCCGTCATCCCGAATATGGTTTTGCCCGTCACAAGGGCTATCCGACTGCGGAGCACCTCGCCATTCTGGCCGAGCGTGGCCCACTGCCCGAATATCGCAAGAGCTTCAAACCGGTGCGCCGCGCACTGGGGATCGAGTAGACCATGCCATTTTGTTTGAGCAGCGAGAGGAGATGACGATGGCTGACCCCCGTTTTATCCATTTGCGAGTCCACTCCGACTTCTCCATGGTCGATGGCCTGCAGAAGATCAACCCCATCGTCGGGGCTGCTGCAGCCGACAATATGCCGGCGATCGCCCTGACCGACCAGATGAACATGTGCGGTCTGGTGCGCTTCTATGGCGCCGCCCACGGCAAGGGGATCAAGCCCATCGTCGGCGCCGACTTCTGGGTGCAGAGCGATGAGCTCGGCGACGAGCAGTTCCGTCTCACCCTGCTGGCCATGGATAACGACGGCTACCAGAACATCACCCTGCTTATCTCTCGTGGCTACCAGCGTGGCCACGTGCAGGGGCGCCCGGTTATCGACAAGAGCTGGCTCGCCGAACACGCCAAGGGGGTGATCGTCCTCTCCGGCGGGCGCGAGGGGGATGTGGGCAAGTTCCTGCTCAAGGGCAACCGGCAGATGACCGAGCAGTGTGTCGCCTTCTATCAGACCCATTTCCCTGATGCCTACTACCTCGAACTGCTGCGTACCGGTCGACCCGACGAAGAGGTCTACCTGCACATGGCGGTGGCCATCGCCACCGAGTTCGAGCTGCCGGTAGTTGCCACCAATGAGGTGGTGTTCCTCAACGCCGATGACTTCGACGCCCACGAGATCCGGGTGGCCATCCACGACGGTTACACCCTGATGGACAAGCGCCGCCCCCGTCGCTACAGCCCCCAGCAGTACCTGCGCAGTCAGGAGGAGATGGCGGAGCTGTTTGCCGACATTCCCGAAGCGCTGGAAAACACGGTGGAGATCGCCAAGCGCTGCAACGTGACGGTGCGTCTCGGCGAATACTTCCTGCCCAACTTCCCGACCGGCGACATGACCACCGAAGATTTTCTGGTGGCCAAGTCGAAAGAGGGTCTGGAGGAGCGTCTCGAGTTTCTGTTCCCGGATCCGGCGGTGCGGGCCGAGCGCCGTCCCGAGTATGACGAGCGCCTCGATATCGAGCTGAAAGTGATCAACCAGATGGGCTTCCCGGGTTACTTCCTCATCGTGATGGAGTTTATCCAGTGGTCCAAGGACAACGGCATTCCCGTTGGCCCGGGCCGGGGCTCGGGGGCGGGCTCTCTGGTGGCTTACGCCCTCAAGATCACCGACCTCGACCCGCTGGAATTTGACCTGCTGTTTGAACGTTTCCTGAACCCCGAGCGGGTATCCATGCCCGACTTCGACGTCGACTTCTGCATGGACAGGCGCGACGAGGTGATCGACCACGTTTCCGAGATGTATGGCCGGGAGGCGGTGTCGCAGATCATCACCTTCGGTAGCATGGCGGCCAAGGCGGTGGTGCGGGACGTGGGCCGGGTGCTGGGCCACGCTTACGGCTTTGTCGATCGCATCTCCAAGCTGATCCCGCCGGATCCGGGCATGACGCTGGCCAAGGCGTTCGAGGCCGAGCCCAAGCTGCCCGAGCTCTACGAGCAGGATGAAGAGGTCAAAGACCTCATCGACATGGCCCGCCGCTTGGAAGGGGTAGTGCGCAACGCCGGTAAACACGCCGGTGGCGTGGTGATCGCGCCCACCAAGATCACCGACTTTGCGCCGCTCTACTGCGATGACGAGGGTCATCACCCGGTCACCCAGTTTGACAAGAACGACGTGGAATACGCGGGTCTGGTGAAGTTCGACTTCCTCGGTCTGCGCACCCTCACCATTATCGACTGGGCGCTCGGCATGATAAACCCGCGTCTTGCCAAAGAGGGCAAGCCGCCAGTGGACATCGCCGCCATCCCCATCGATGACAAGAAGTCGTTCGACCTGTTGCAACGCTACGAGACCACGGCGGTATTCCAGCTCGAATCTCGTGGCATGAAGGATCTCATCAAGCGGCTGCGCCCCGACTGCTTCGAAGACATGATCGCACTGGTGGCCCTGTTCCGACCGGGCCCGCTCCAGTCAGGCATGGTGGATAACTTCATCGACCGTAAACACGGCAATGAAGCGATCTCCTATCCGGACGAGAAGTGGCAGCACGAGAGCCTGAAGCCGATTCTGGAGCCCACTTACGGCATCATCCTCTATCAGGAGCAGGTGATGCAGATTGCCCAGACCCTGGCGGGTTATACCCTGGGGGGCGCAGACATGCTGCGCCGAGCGATGGGTAAGAAGAAGCCCGAGGAGATGGCCAAGCAGCGAGCCGGTTTCGAGGAGGGCGCCGTCAAGAATGGTGTCGACGGCGAACTGGCGATGAAGATCTTCGATCTGGTGGAGAAGTTTGCGGGCTACGGCTTTAACAAATCCCACTCCGCCGCCTATGCGCTGGTCTCCTACCAGACCCTCTGGCTCAAGACCCACTTCCCGGCCGAATTTATGGCGGCGGTGATGACCGCCGATATGGACAACACCGACAAGATCGTGACGCTAGTAGACGAGTGTCAGCGGATGGGGCTCACCGTGATCCCGCCGGATGTGAACACAGGTCGCTATCGCTTCTCGGTCAACGAAGATGGCCATATCGTCTACGGCATCGGGGCGGTGAAAGGGGTGGGTGAAGGCCCCATCGATGCGATCTTGAGCGCCCGGGATCAGGACGGCCCATTCCGCGATCTGTTCGACTTCTGTAACCGGGTTGACATCAAGAAACTCAACAAGCGGGTGATGGAGAAGCTGATCCTCTCCGGCGCTATGGATCGGCTCGGCCCCCACCGCGCCGCCCTGATGGCGACCCTGGAGGAGGCGATGCGGGCCGCCGAGCAGCACGCCAAGGCGCAGGCGGTGGGGCAGGTCGACATGTTCGGCGTGCTCACCGAAGAGATTGACGACGTCAAGAAGGCGTTTGCCAACGTGCCGCACTGGCCTGACAAGGTGTGGCTGGAAGGGGAGCGCGAGACCCTCGGGCTCTATCTCACCGGCCACCCCATCAACCAGTACAGCAGCGAATTGCGTCGTTATACCTCGGGTCGCCTGTGCGATCTGCATCCCACCTCCCGCGATACCGTAACCACGGCGGCGGGGCTGGTGATTGCGGCCCGCAGCATGGTGACCAAGCGTGGCAACAAGATGGGGATCTTCACTCTGGACGACCGTTCCGGTCGCCTCGATGTGACCCTGTTCAGTGAAGCGCTGGAAAAATATGAAGAGTTGATGCAAAAAGACCGCATTTTGGTGGTTTCTGGACAGGTCAGCTTTGATGACTTCTCCGGTGGCCTTAAAATGTCGGCTCGAGAATTACTGGATATCAACGATGCGAGGGAGCGTTTTGCCAGAGCAATCCGCATCTCCCTTGATGAACAGCGGATTGATGATCGTTTTTTCCCGCGTTTGTGCGAGATTTTGGAGCCCGCCCGTGCCGGAGTCTGTCCGGTTCAGGTAAACTATCGTCGCCCCGGCTCCCGGGTGCGATTGACGCTCGGTACCGAGTGGCGGGTGACGCCCACCGATCAACTGATAGATGACTTGCGAGTCCTGCTTGGACGAGAGCGGGTTGAATTGGTTTTTGATTAGAGGTTCTAAGGCCCTATGAGTCTTTTTCTGGATTTTGAACAGCCGATTGCCGAGTTGCAGGCGCAGATTGATGAACTCAAGCATGTGAGTGAAGGCAATCACGCCGTGGATCTGAAAGACGAGATCCGCCGGCTGGAGAAGAAAAACGAAGAGCTGACCAAGAAGATCTTCGCTGATCTGGGGGCCTGGCAGGTATCCCAGATGGCGCGTCATCCCCAGCGCCCCTACACCTTTGACTATATCGAGCATATCTTCACCGATTTCGATGAGTTGGCTGGCGATCGCGCCTATGCTGATGACAAGGCTATCGTCGGCGGCATTGCCCGTCTCGACGGTGAGCCGGTGATGGTGATTGGTCACCAGAAGGGTCGTGAGACCAAGGAGAAGATCAAGCGCAACTTCGGCATGCCGCGTCCGGAAGGATACCGCAAGGCCCTGCGTCTGATGGAGATGGCCGAGCGCTTCAAGATGCCGATCATCACCTTTATCGACACCCCGGGTGCTTACCCCGGCGTCGGTGCCGAAGAGCGCGGCCAGTCCGAAGCGATTGCCCGCAACCTCAAGGTGATGGCCGGTCTGACCGTGCCGGTGGTCTGCACCGTGATCGGTGAGGGCGGCTCCGGTGGTGCGCTGGCCATTGGCGTGGGCGATCGCGTCAATATGCTGCAGTACTCCACCTACTCCGTCATCTCGCCGGAAGGGTGTGCCTCCATCCTGTGGAAGAGCGCCGACAAGGCCTCTGTGGCTGCCGAAGCCATGGGCATTACTGCCCAGCGTTTGAAAGAGCTTAAACTCGTTGATGCCATCGTGGATGAGCCACTTGGCGGTGCCCACCGTGATGTGGCCAAGATGGCCAATAACCTCAAGGCACGCATCAAGCAGGATCTGGATGCCTTGCGTCCGCTTGATAGCGCGCAACTGCTGGAGCAGCGCTACCAGCGTCTGCTGGGCTACGGCTACTGCTAAGCCCGCAGCCAGTGCTGCAAGCCCCCGCCGAGCCGGGGGCTTTGTTTTATCAGGCATAAATAAAAAACGCCCCGCTGTCGCAGGGCGCTTTATGTGGTGCTCGGACTACAGCTCGATGTCGTCTGTCAGCCCCTCGTAAGCGATATCGATGGATTGCAGCTCCTTCTGCAGGCGGTGTCTATCTTTCAACGCCTCGATTTCACGCCATTTACGTTTTTTTCCCGTTGTCCCACGGCTACGTGAACCGAGTTCAACCACCTCGTCATAATCGAAGTTGAACATTTCCATGGCTCCCTCCTTGGTTGTTCTCGTTTCCACCACCCGTATAACATAACGAATTTGAAATTAAAACGTTTTCGTGACAACTCTATGACAGACCTAAAAAAGCCCATGAAAAAACCGGGCCCCTTGGTAGGGGCCCGGTTTTTTTCATAAAAATGAATTGATTACAGGCGGCTTGCCAGCATGGTTTCCAGCTTGCCCTGGTCGATGGCGAACATGCGGATGCCTTCGCCCAGCTTCTCGTGAGCCATGGCGTCCTGGTTCAGTTCCCAGCGGAATTCGGCTTCGGTCATCGGTGTCGGTTTGGCCTTGCGCTCACCGGTGTAGTCCAGTTTGCGTACCACGGCGCCTTCGGTCTTGCTCAGCTCTTCCAGCAGGGCCGGGCCAATGGTCAGGCGGTCGCAGCCAGCCAGTTCCAGGATCTCGCCGGTGTTGCGGAAGCTGGCGCCCATCACGACGGTCGGGTAGTCGTGCTGCTTGTAGTAGTTGTAGATGGAGGTGACGGAGACCACGCCCGGATCTTCGCTGGCAGTGTAATCACGGCCATTTTTGGCTTTGTACCAGTCGAGGATGCGACCCACGAACGGGGAGATCAGGAAGGCACCGGCTTCGGCACAGGCACGGGCCTGGGCGAAGGAGAACAGCAGGGTCAGGTTGCACTGGATACCCTCTTGCTCCAGAACCTCGGCGGCACGGATCCCTTCCCAGGTGGAGGCCAGCTTGATCAGAATACGGTCGTTGCTGATACCGGCTTCGTTGTAGAGACGGATCAGCTTGCGGGCCTTGGCGATGCTGGCTTCGGTATCGAAGGAGAGACGAGCATCCACTTCGGTGGAGATGCGGCCCGGAACGATCTTCAGCACTTCCAGACCGATGTTGACGGCCAGCTTGTCGCCCGCGTCGATGATTTGCTGTGCCTTGTCCTGGCTCTGGGCTTTGGCCCAGCTGATGGCATCTTCGATCAGCGGCGCGTACTCGGGGATTTCGGCGGCCTTCAGAACCAGAGAGGGGTTGGTGGTGGCATCGATGGGCTGATAGCGTTTGATGGCTTCGATATCACCGGTGTCGGCAACAACAGTGGTCAGGGCTTTCAGCTGGGTTAATTTATCGGCCATAGCGAATATCATCTCTTAATGAGGGAGTAATCCCTGGGTTGCGGGCTTGAGACGGTGGTTCTGAAATAAAATTACAGGATCTTGGTGCCTCAGGCTCAGAAAAGCGCGATGGGGGCGGCCCATCGTCATTGCCTGCCTAATTAATACTGATGTGATGCATCCTGCAATAGGGGGGCTTGGCTGTTAAATATTCAGGCTGGCAACCCATTCTGTTTTTATGAGGTAAAGCATATGATTTATAAGGATTTTTGTCTTTCCTGTGTGGTCTTTTCCGGTTTCCTTTCGGCGGAACTTTTTTAGCTAATATTCATATTTGTGTTGTCGATCACATAAATTATCTCGCGGTGCACTTGAAATTTAATTACAGCGAAAACGTTTGGCGATATCTCGGCGTTTGACAGCCATTTTATGCAAGCGTTTGCGTTTTTGGATAGCTCATCAGGGATATATCAAAATGGTTCTCTTATGGGGCTTAATGGTGGTGGCGCGGATTGAATTCTTGGATTTGTTGAAAGTTTGCGATTTAAATGGCGCTTTATGGGGGTTTACCGTTCGTTTTTTGTGTCCAGAGTGACCGGGATCACTATTCCGGGCTCTCCCGCTGTGCTAGATTCCGCCCCTTTAGCGAAACGCTAATTACACAAAAGACAGAAAACGGTCAGCGCAGACTGACCATGGATGTGAATAACAACGAGAGAATTATGGACACCTTGATTGCGATGCTAAACGACCTGATGTGGGGAGCCGTGCTCATCTACCTGCTCATCGGGGTCGGGATCTTTTTCACCTTCCGCTTGGGCTTTATCCAGGTCCGTCACTTTGGCCACATGTTTTCCGTGCTGAAAAACAGCCGTAAATCGGATAACGCAGGCATCTCCTCCTTCCAGGCCCTCTGTACCAGTCTTGCTGCCCGGGTCGGCACCGGCAATCTGGCCGGTGTTGCGGTGGCCATCTATCTGGGTGGTCCAGGCGCCATCTTCTGGATGTGGCTGATTGCCTTTATCGGCATGGCGACCGCCTTCGTCGAGAGTACTCTGGCCCAGCTCTACAAGGTCAAAGATGAGGATGGCAACTACCGTGGCGGTCCGGCTTACTACATGGAGAAAGGCCTTGGCATGCGCTGGATGGGGGTGGTGTTTTCGCTCTGTCTGATCCTGGCGTTTGGTCTGGTCTTCAACGCGGTGCAGGCAAACTCCATCAGTCTGGCGATGAAGGTGGCCTTCGGCATTCCGGATTGGGTCAGTGGACTGGCGCTGGTGGTGCTCTCCGGCCTGATTATCTTCGGAGGTATTCGTGGCATCGCCCGTTTTGCCGAGCTGGTGGTGCCCTTTATGGCGCTGGCTTATATCCTGTTGGCGCTGGTGATTGTGGCGATGAACATCAGTGAACTGCCTCATGTCTTCATGCTGATCATCAAGTCCGCCTTCGGGCTTGAGCAGGCTGGATCAGGTGCGCTGGGTTATGCCATCTCCCAGGCGATGATCAACGGCATCAAACGCGGTCTCTTCTCCAACGAAGCGGGGATGGGTTCTGCACCGAACGCCGCGGCGACCGCGACACCCTATCCGCCTCATCCTGCCTCCCAGGGCTATGTGCAGATGCTGGGGGTCTTTATGGACACCATCGTCATCTGTAGCTGCACTGCGGCCGTGATCCTGATGTCCGGTCAGTTTGAACCGGGCTCCGGCGTGACCGGGGTGGAGCTGACCCAGCGGGCACTCTCTTCCCAGATCGGTGGTGGTGGCAATATCTTTATCGCGGCAGCCATCTTCTTCTTCGCCTTCACCTCTATCGTGGCGAACTACTCCTATGCCGAGACCAATCTGGTATTCCTCGAGCACAATCACAAGGGCGGTCTGATGCTGTTCCGGATATTCGTGCTGGGCATGGTGATGTTCGGTGCCGTGGGCGAGTTGCCGATTGTGTGGGCGATGGCGGATGTCTCCATGGGGTTGATGGCGATCGTCAACCTGGTGGCTATCCTGCTGCTCTCCGGTGTTGCCATCAAGCTGGCCAAGGATTACAACGATCAGCTCAAGTTGGGCAAGCTGCCTACCTTTGATGCCAACAAGTATCCCGAGATCCGCTCCCAGCTGGAGGCAGGGATCTGGGACAATCCGACCAAAAAATAACAAGCGGTGAGTAAAACCTCTTGATTAAAACCTGAAGGGGGAGCCGGTGGCTCCCCCTTCTTTTATGGCGCACTCGTTGGCTGTTGATCCCAGCGCTGGGCGAGCTGTCTGACACGCCGTCGCAACTGGCGCCCGCAGCGCCCTTGTTGCCGTTCGCTGAGGGGGGCATAACGCCAGCGGCGATAGAGCCACGCACTCTTTAGCAGGGGATGGGCAAGGTCGGGACGCAGCCGTGCCAGCCGCTCGCACCATGCCCCCATGCTTTCGGCGGGCTCTGGTGGGTAGCCGCTGCGTTTACCCCGTTTGAGCAGGGGCTGCCAGATACGCCGCTCTGGCGGCAGGCGGGCGGGCAATAGCAGGGGCAGGCTCACCAGCAGGGCGACCAGCATCAGGCTGGCGAGGATCAACCAGGGCGTGTGCCCTGCCAGGGTTGGCCAGCGCAGGCCAATTTGCTGCCAGAGCTGACCCGCATCGTAACCAATCACCCAGCGACTCCATTGGTAGTCGATATTGTTGCCCCACCAGCGCAGCTGATTGAGCAGGGCCCAGTTGCGATAACGCTGCAAAGCGAGGGGGTCGGCAGCGGTAAACTCGTCGCTCAGGGCCTCCCTCACGCCGCCTTCAATGCGCTCCGGTGCCACTGCCGCCGTGGGGTCGATTCGCCGCCATGTTCCCCCTTCATCGAGATACTCCACCCAGGCGTGAGCATCGAACTGGTGTACCGCCAGATAGTTGCCCCTGGGATTCCACTCGCCGCCGAGATAACCGGTGACCAGCCGTGCCGGAATACCGGCAGCGCGCAGCACGAAAGCGGTCGCCATGGCGTAGTGACCGCAAAAGCCGCGCTTGGTATCGAACAGGAATGCATCCACCCCGTCACTGCCAAGCCGTGGCGGGGTCAGGGTGTAGTAATAGGATTGGCTTTGAAACTGCGCGAGCAGGGTTGCGACCAGCGCCGCGCGCGCCGGATAGCGTGCCGCAAGCGCTTGGCCGTGGGCGCGTGCTCTCGGGTTACCCCCGGCTGGCAGTTGCAGGTTGCGCTGGATGGCTTGGCTGTCATCCTCAGGCCGCGCTTCGCCGCGACCAATGCGATAGCGGATCGCCACCTCGCCACTCCCTTGCCGATAGAGTGTGTCGATGGGGGTGATCAGCAGCGGGCCCGCCAGCACGGTCGGTTCACTCATGGCAAAGGCCCAGCGGTGGCGCTGGGGCTCGGCGATCACCTCGTAGCTGCCGGCGGGTAATGGACTATCTGCCCGTTGATTGTTGGTTTGTGAAGATGACGCCAGAAGGGTCAGCCCGGTTTGCACCGGCACTGTCTGTTGCCACGCTTTCACTTCGGGGCTCAGCAGCCAGCGCTGGCCATCGAAAACCTCCTGCCGCATTACCGGAAAGTAGCGCTCGCGGGCTGGGGGCGGGCCATCGGCAAAGGTGACCCGAAAGGCCAGTTCCGAGGAGTTGATCAGTTCGCTGATATCGCCGGGGGCCAGCTCTTCCGAGAGCCCTGACAGGGCGCGGCTGGTGCTGGGCATCTGCCAGAGGGGCGGGAGCCTTGGCAGCAGCAGAAACAGGGTGATAAGCAGGGGAAGCGCCAGCAACAGGGCGCCCCCCGCGCTGCGCCAAGGTCGTTTCTGCTCGGGAGCGATGGCGGCCACCAGTGCGGTCACTGCCAGCCAGAGCGCCACGGCCATGCTTGCCGTCCAGCCGATGCTTTGTCGCTGTACCAGCGCCAGCGCGATGAGAAAGAAGGCGAGCAGCAGCACCTGCTCGATATCCCGCGCGCGCCGCACCTCGATCATCTTCAGGCTATAGCCAAGCCAGAGCAGATTGATCAGGGCGGGCAGGGTGCCCAATGTGCGCCACTGTAATCCTAGTAATACCAAGGTAGTGATGGTCAGCAGCGTCAACCCGCGGGCCGGAAGAGGCTGCCAGCCACGCCACAGCATCATGGCCCGGACGCCGAGGGTGATGGCGCCCACTGCCACCACCCAGATCTGCAGTCGGGGCCAGAGCGCCGCGACCAGCAGCAGCTGTTGCAGGGCGATGAGTGGCAGCAGGCGGTGGTTATCGAGCAGCATCGGGCGTGCTCTTCGGTGGTGTGGCATCGAATCGGGCCAATGCCAGCAGGCAGCGCTGCACAAAGGCGGCGCCGCTATCTGGCCCCAGCGTCTGGCCTGCCAGTGTCAGGGTAAAAGGGATGCCCCGCTTACCGTAATCGGTGCACCACCAGGCCAGCACCGCTAACCGCTGCTCGAGATCCCCACCCGCGACCCGCTGCAAGGTGAGGTGAGTGTCATCCTGCTGCGGTTCATTGAACTGCTTGCTCAGCAGGCCGCGCCCCTGGGCAAGCTGCTTCCAGGCGACCCGGCTCAGTGGCTCGCCGGCTTGATGTGTCCGCAGGGCATCAAAGTCACCGAGGGTGGCCGGAGCGGGTTGGCCCTGATGTCCTTCGCTTTGGGTCGCATGTTCCCCTCTTAGCGCTCCGAACGCCGGCTTGGGGGCGAGCCAGCCCTCTAGCTGCAAGTCCAGCAAGGACCAGCAGCGAAACAGGCCGAGAGGGTAGCGGCTCTCGACCCGCAATCGGCCAAGGGAGAGTGGCCCACGGCGTGAGCCCAATACTGGCAGGATCAAGGTGCGAGGCACAGCGCCGGCCTGTGCCAGCCAGAGGGTGCCTTCGTTGAGGCTAAAGTGAAGTGCCTGCACCGGGCGCGGGCTCTGCACCAAGATCCGGATAGGAAGCTGGCTACCCGCCTCCCCCAGCACCAGCGGGCCCCCCAGCAGCTCCAGCCCCAACAGGTTGCGGTGGGTGAGCCACATGGCGGCCATAAACAGGCTGCCAAGGCAGTAGGCCACCAGCAGTACCAGATTGTTCTGGTAGTTGGTGCCGAGCAGATAGATGGCGAGCAGCACCAGCAGATAGAGCAGCCCCATGCGGGTGGGGAGAATAAAGAGGCTGCGGGTACCCAGCGTGATCTGGCGGGCCGGGGGAATGCGGCGATCGAGCCAGCGTCGCTGCCAGCGGGCTCGCCACTGCTGCCAACGGTTTAGCAATTTGCTCATCAGGGATTATCCGGATCGACCTTGGCCAGCAATCGCTGGCTCAGGGGACAGGCTTCGCCGTGCTGCACGCCAAAGCTACCCCGCAGGCGGTGTTCTGCCACATAAGGGAAGACCGCTTGCACATCCTCCACCGTGACGAAACGCCGCCCTGCTACCAGTGCCCAGGCCCGGCTCACCGCCAGCAAGGTCTGGGCCGCCCGGGGGGAGAGGGGCTGTGGCAGATCCCCATCAAAGCGGCTCTGCTGCACCAGCGCCAACAGGTAGTCGAGGGTGGCATCGGAAACATGGATGGCATCTCCCTCCGCTTGCAGGGCCGCCAGTCCGGCAGCATCCACCATGGCGGGCAACGGGCCCGCCGACTGGTGGCCGCGCAGTAGCTGGCGCTCCGCTTCTCGCGGTGGAAAACCCAAAGAGAGTCGCACGGCGAAGCGGTCGAGCTGGGATTCCGGCAGTGGATAGGTGCCCGCCTGATCTGTCGGATTCTGGGTGGCGATGACGAAAAACGGATCGGGGAGTGGGTGCGTGTGGCCCTCGATGCTCACCTTGCCCTCGGCCATCGCCTCCAGCAGGGCGCTCTGCACCTTGGGGCTGGCACGGTTGATCTCGTCCGCCAGCAACACCTGGGTGAAGATGGGGCCGGGGTGAAAGTGAAATGTTTGCTGTTGGGGGTCGAAAATTTGCAGCCCCAGCAGGTCGGCAGGCAGCAGATCGGCGGTGAATTGCATTCGCCGGCACCCGAGCCCCAGCACTTGCGCCAGGGCGTGGGCCAGGGTGGTCTTGCCCATGCCGGGCAGATCCTCGATCAGCAGATGACCACGTGCCAGCAGGGTGACCAGGGCTATTTGGAGTTGTAGCGGCTTGCCCAAAATTACCTGCTCCAGCGCTGCCCGCAGCCGGGTTATCAGTGGTTGTGTCTGCACGCGAGCCTCCCCTTTGTGTCGTTGCCTCTACAGCTTATACGCCCGTTGTCAGGGAAAGGGGGGAAGTTACGGATAACCCATTGAGGCGGTGCGAGTTGCACACAACTCTCACATTGGTTTGGCGGTGCTTCATAGCGCGTACATCTTGTGGGAATAAGCGAAGAGTACTACCAACCATCGAGATGGCTTATCTCACCTATGACCAGCGGAGTCGGTTCGATGCAACCACGACAAGCCAATTTCAACTATCCCAACGCGGCGTGCATCAAGGTGGCCCACGCCATGCTGGAAGGGCGGGTGGCAGCATGATGCCGGGCTGTTCGTCCATCAATCTGACGGGTTAGAGCAGTTCGCCGAGCATCAGAATGGAAAACAGGCTTCCGGCAAGAATAAGCCAGCCTTCAAACTTCTCTCTGTTCATGACGACCCCCATGGGTGGAATCCGGGCAAGATGCCACCACGCTAACGGGCCGACATGACCAAGGGATGACGGTAGTATGACAAGGAGGAGACGGCCAGAGATAGGCCATCTCGTGAGGGGGATTACAGGGAGCCGGGATTTGCCTCAGTCGTATTGCTCTTCCATCCAGGCTTCGACGATCAGCTGTGCCGATACCCCGTCCACACTGCCCTTGTCCAGGGCCTTGTAGCCGCCACGCTCGAACAGGCGGGCGCGTGCGTCCGTGGTGGTGAGGCGCTCGTCCTTGAACTCCACCGGCTTGCCGAAGCGGCCGTGCAGGCGGTTACCAAATTTGCGGGCCCGTACCGTGATCTCCTGATCCGTGCCATCCATGTTCAGCGGCAGACCGACCACCAGCAGGTCTGGCTGCCACTCTTTAAGCAGCTTCTCTATCTCGTCCCAGTTGGGAATGCCGTCGTTGGCCTTGAGGGAGCGAAGGGGGCGGGCGCTGCCGGTAATCTCCTGGCCGATGGCGACACCGATACTCTTGGTGCCGTAATCAAAGCCCATGATACTGCGTGATGACATTGGGTAATTTCCTCAGAGTGCGTTGCAAAATGCACTGCAAATTGCATTAGCCGTGGCCGATGTCGCTGGAGAGGTGAACAGGGTTGATCCCGATGCTGGCGGCCGCTTGCTGCCAGCGCTGATGGATAGGGGTCTTGAACACCAGGTCCGGATTGGGCGGGATCACCAGCCAGGCGCCGTCCACCAGCTCCTGCTCCAGCTGACCGGCGCTCCAGCCGGCATAGCCCAGGGCGACCAGCCAGTGGTCCGGCGCCTCGTCTGTGCCCAGGGTCTCCAGAATATCCTTGGAGGTGGTGACCATCAGCTCGTCCCCCACCTGCAGGGTGGAATTGAATCCCGGGCGGAAGCTGTGCAGCACGAAGCCGCGATCGGCATGGACCGGACCGCCTTGCAGCACGGGTTGCTTGAGCTCGGGGCTGGGCGGCGGTGCCAGCTTGAGCTGGGTCAGCATGGTGTCCAGCGACATATCCACCGGAATGTTGACCACCAGCCCCATGGCGCCCTCTTCGTTGTGCTCGCACAGATAGACCAGCGAACGCTCGAAGTAGGGATCCGTCAGGCTTGGCATGGCAAGCAGGAAGTGATTTTGCAGTGTTTGCATATGGGACCAAATATTGCACAGGTATTTGCGGCAATTATGGCAGCTCGACTCTGTGGGCAAAACCGCTTTTTAGCCCAGGCGTGCAGGTCGGTCATTTATCCGGGTGGGGAGAGAACACCATGGCAGGGATTTCAATCAGGCAGAAATTGATGCTGGGGTGTGTGGTGCCGCTGTTGGCACTGTTGGCCTTGTTGATAGGCGCCGCCCAAGCGATGTCTCAGCTGATGGCCGGCATGAACGCCATGTATCATGGAGAGGTGGTGCAACTGAAGGAGCTAAAACAGATGGCCGATCTCTACGCGGTCAAGGTGATCGATGCGGCCAACAAGGCCAACGTAGGGGGATTTACGCCTGCCCAGGCCAAGGCCGATATTCTGGAGGCGCAGCAAGAGACTTCCCGTATCTGGCAGAAATACAGCGGACAGGAGCTGAGCCAGTCCGAACAGCAGGAGGCCGCACGGGTGCAGGCGTTGTTTGGTGCGGCGGATCAGCAGATTGCCACAGTGGTGGCGGTGCTAGATCAGATGCAGGGGGCTGCGCGGGATCAGCTATCTGTCCGTATTATGCCCCTCTACGGGGCGATGGATCCGCTCAGTGATGGGCTGAGTGCGCTGGTGGAGTTCCAGCTCAAAGAGGCAGAGCAGAGCATCGGCGAGCTCAACGATCTCAGACAGCAACTGTTTCAGCTCTTTATTGTGCTATTTCTGGTGGGGGCGACCTGCGTACTCTTCTTCGGTATCTGGGCCGGACGCAGCGTCAGCCAGCCACTGGCAGCCATAAGCCAGGTGCTACGCGGGATGCAGCAGGATCTCGATCTCAGTCAGCAGGTACCTGTGCTGCGCCTGGACGAGATGGGGGCGCTGGCTCAATCGCTTAATCAGGTGTTCCGCCATTTTCGCGGCCTGATCACCCAGATTAACGATATGTCCGAGCAGCTTGCCAAAGAGTCGGCTCGTCTTGCCCATATCGGGGTCGAGAACCGCCAGCGCTTTGCCCAGCAACAGGGGGAGACCGATCAGACCGCCACCGCCATGAACCAGATGAGCGCCACAGTGGCCGAGGTGGCCAACAGCTCCAACGGTGCGGCAGAGGCAGCCCGTGGTGCGCACGAGAGTGCCCGTCACGGTCATCTGGTGGTGGAGGATGCCATTGCCCGGATGTCTGCGTTGTCTTCCCATATTCAAGACACTGCAACTATGATCACCCAGCTGGCTGACAACAGCCGCGATATCAGTAGTGTGATGGAAACCATTCGCGGTATCGCAGAGCAGACCAACCTGCTTGCGCTTAATGCGGCGATCGAAGCTGCGCGCGCAGGGGATCAGGGACGCGGTTTTGCGGTGGTGGCCGATGAGGTGCGCACCCTTTCCCTGCGAACCCAGCGCTCGACCGAAGAGATTGGCAAGACCATCATTAAGTTGCAGCAGGGGGCCACTGATGCAGCCAGCAGCATGGTGCGTGGGCTGGATCAGGTTGAGGAGTCCAATCGCACCGTGCTTGCCTGTGGCAAGGCCCTTGGCGAAATTGTCACCTCGGTGGAGAAGATTAACGATCTTAATACCCATATTGCCACCGCCGCCGAGGAGCAAAGTAAGGTGGCCGAAGATATCACCCGCAACGTGGTCAATATCGCCCATATCGCCACCGAATCAACGGCGGCTGTCTCCGAGATGAACCAGAGTTGTCACGAGCTGGAACAGCTATCGAGTGATCTCAAGCAGAAGGTGGGGCAGTTCCGCTGTTAAGCCTTCATATCAACGTGCAAGGCATGAAACAGAAGAGGCAGCCCCGGGGCTGCCTCTTGTTATGAACCTCTAGCCGGTTCAGGCTTTCGCCAGCCGACGCTCGATGGCATCCATCAACATGCCGGTGATGTGCACATCGAAGGCCGCTTCAATCTCGCGAATGCAGGTCGGGCTGGTGACGTTAATCTCGGTCAGCCGATCGCCGATGATATCGAGGCCGACGAAGATGAGCCCCTTCTCTTTCAACGTCGGGCCAACCGCACGGGCGATGGCCCAGTCGGCTTCGCTCAGGGGGCGCGCTTCACCACGGCCACCGGCAGCCAGATTGCCACGGGTCTCCCCCTGCGCCGGAATGCGGGCGAGGCAGTAAGGCACCGGTTCACCGTCCACCACCAGCACCCGCTTGTCGCCATCCTTGATGGCGGGCAGATAGGTTTGCGCCATGCAGTACTGGCTGCCGTGGGCGGTCAGGGTTTCGATAATCACCCCGACGTTGGCGTCATCTTCCTTCATGCGGAAGATGGAGGCACCGCCCATGCCGTCCAAGGGCTTCAAGATCACGTCTTTATGCTTGGCGTGGAAGGCGCGCAGCTTGTCGGCGCGGCGGGTCACCAGCGTGGTCGGGGTGTGCTCGGCAAACCAGGCGGTGTAGAGCTTCTCGTTGGCGTCGCGCAGGCTCTGCGGCTTGTTGACGATAAGGCAACCCTCATCCTCGGCCCGCTCCAGCATGTAGGTGGCGTAGATAAATTCGGTGTCGAACGGCGGATCCTTGCGCATCAGGATCACATCGAGGTTGGAGAGGGGCTGATCCACCACCTCGCCCAGGGTGTACCAGTCGGCATAGTCATATTTGACGGTGAGCGGGCGCATGGTGCCAAAGGCGCGACCGGCTTCCATGTAGAGATCCTTCATCTCCAGATAGAAGAGCTCATAGCCGCGCTTTTGCGCCTCTTCGAGCATGGCAAAGCTGGAATCTTTCTTGATGTTGATGGCCGAGATGGGGTCCATCACGATGCCGAGTTTAATGGTCATCCGAATATCCTTCTTGTGGCTCGATTGCGAATGAGATTCTTAAAACCTGCTTCAGGCCAGATCACCAAAGCGGCACTGCAACGCAGTGATCGCAGTCAGGGCGGCAGTTTCGGTGCGCAGCACCCGTGGCCCCAGCAGCATCTCTTTGAAATCTTCCTGCACGGTACGGGCGATCTCGTCGCTCGACAAGCCCCCTTCCGGGCCAATCAGCAGGCGCACGCCGTGCTCGGGAACGGGCAAGGTGTTGATGCTGTACTCGGCGCGCGGGTGCAGGTTGAGCTTGAGCTCCTTGGTCTCTTCTGCCAGCCAGGCGTCCAGCTCCATCGGCATGCGCACCTCTGGCACCAGGTTGCGGCCGCACTGTTCGCAGGCGCTGATCACCACCTTTTGCCACTGTTCGCGCTTCTTCTCCAAGCGGTCTGCTGGCAGCTTGACGCCGCAGCGCTCGGAGAAGAGCGGAGTGATGCAGGTGACGCCCAGCTCAACCGATTTCTGGATGGTGAAGTCCATCTTGTCGCCGCGGCTGATCACCTGACCCAGATGAATGGCCAGCGGTGACTCCACCGACTGGGCGTCACAACTGTCGATGGTCACTTCCACCGACTTTTTACCGACCTGGGCTATGGTGGCGGGATATTGATTGCCATCGCCGTTGAACAGCTCGAGCTGCTGGCCCGGCTGCATGCGCAGCACCCGGCCTATATGGTTGGCACCGTCTTCCGACAGGGCGATGGTCTGGCCAACTTGCAGGGTGGCCGGTTCATAGATACGTGGAATGCGCATGGCTGCTTGTTAGTCTCTTGCTTGGAAACCCTTCATATCCTGCTGCGAGGCGGCGAGCAAGGCTCACGTGGCAGTGGGGAAGGGCTTCATGATTAGGAGGGGTGATCCCCTCCCTGGTCAAATGGGGTTATTGGCACTGCTTTTCAATAAAGGGATTGGTATTGCCCTGCAGCTTGCCGATGCGGCGGTTGCGCTCGCACTCCCAGCCCTCTGCCGGGTACTGCCTGTCCCAAGCTTCAAACAGTTTACGCTGTTGCGCTGCCAGACGCAGCCCATACTGCTGGCTCATATAGAGGTAGGCGCGGGCGATCTGGCCCCGTACCGGCCCCTTGGGCGGTTGCACCCGACGATCCTTGAAATCCACCAGCATCTGGCACTGGCCGTACTGATCCGGCTTGCCGTTCCAGTCGGAGAAGCGGTAGTTGGCCCGATCGCCGTTCACCTCGCCGATGGCGGGGAAGAGGTTGTGCATGTCCCCCTCCATCTTGTTGAACTCGGGGCTCGCTTTTTCGCAATTCTTGCGACCGCCTTGCTGCCAGCACTGCAGCTGGTGGCCGAACTCCCAGGCGGGGACCACGTGTTCCCACTCAATGCGGGCGGCGCGTTTGGCCTGCTTGCGCGGCTCATAGCCGCAGCTGGCGAGATCCGGGCTCATTTTCTTGCCCTGATAGTCGATGTCGCAGCCGCAGTAGAAGGTGGTGACTGTGGGCTGGGTCTGATAGAGCTTCACCAGATCCTGCTTGGCTTGGCGAAAGGTCTGGGCGTGCAAAGGGGCGCTGAGCAGCGGCAAACCGGCCAGCAGGGTCAGGGCGAGGGAGGAGATGAAACGCATGGGATTCCTTGCAAAACGGGGTGATTGACGAACGATGGCGGGCACCCTACCACAGGGGCGCGACACAAGCTGGCTTACTGCTCTGGCTCCGGCCGTTCCCGCTCCAGCGGCTGCTTGCAGCGGCGGCAGTGATAGCGGGCCTCGCCGCGCACCACCTTGTTGTGGCGGCGTATCGACAGTTGATGCTGCTGGCAGTGACAGCGATAGGGCACGGTGCGCTGGGCCAATACCGCCAGATCGAAGCTGTGGGTGGTTCTGGGCTCCAGGCCGAACACCTCCCGCATTACCGATTGCCATTGGCGACCGTGGGGCAAGACCCGGCTTTTGCCACGTCCTTCTCCCCACAGGGCATAAACCAGCAGATGGGCCACCTCGTGGGGCACAACCTCATCCAGAAACGCCTGCTGGTTGGCCTGATAGAGGGCGGGATTGAAGCGCAGCTCCCAGGTCTGCAGCCGCGCCGAACCCGCCGCCCGGCCCCGCATATTGCAGTCGATCCGCGGGCGGGGGAAGGTGCGGCCAAGGCGCGCCTCGGCCTGCACAAAGCAGGCTTCTACGCGTTGTTGCAGCAGGGCGACAAGCTGGGCAGGAGTGGCAGACATCAACATCTCGTCAAATGGCGGATAAGCAAAAGGGGAGCCAGGCTCCCCTTTTATCACAACAGCGAGCCTTACAGGCCAGCGGCGGAACGCAGCAGTTCGGCCTTGTCGGTCTGCTCCCACGGGAACTCGTCGCGACCGAAGTGACCGTAGGCGGCAGTGGCCTGGTAGATCGGGCGCTTCAGATCCAGCATTTCGATCAGGCCATACGGGCGCAGTTCGAAGTGCTCGCGCACCAGCTTGACCAGCAGCTCCTCGGCGACCTTGGCAGTGCCGAAGGTCTCGACGCTGATGGAGGTCGGCTCGGCCACGCCGATGGCGTAGGAGATCTGGATTTCACAGCGATCGGCCAGACCGGCGGCAACGATGTTTTTGGCAACGTAGCGGGCAGCGTAGGCTGCGGAGCGGTCAACCTTGGACGGATCCTTACCGGAGAAGGCGCCACCACCGTGACGGGCCATGCCGCCGTAGGTGTCGACGATGATCTTGCGACCGGTCAGACCGCAGTCACCCATCGGGCCGCCGATAACGAAACGGCCGGTCGGGTTGATGAAGTATTTGGTGTCCTTGTTGACCCACTCGGCCGGCAGCACCGGCTTGATGATCTCTTCGCGTACCGCTTCAACCAGATCCTTGTGGCTGATGGATTCGGCGTGCTGGGTAGACAGAACAACGGCATCCACACCGATGATCTTGCCTGCGTCGTCGTAGGCAAAGGTCAGCTGGCTCTTGGCATCCGGACGCAGCCACGGCAGGGTGCCGTTCTTGCGCACTTGCGCCTGACGCTTCACCAGCAGGTGAGAGTAGGTGATGGGGGCCGGCATCAGCACGTCGGTTTCGTTGGTGGCGTAGCCGAACATCAGGCCCTGGTCGCCCGCGCCCTGCTCCAGCGGATCGCTGCGGTCAACGCCCTGGTTGATGTCCGGGGACTGCTTGCCGATGGCGTTCAGTACGGCGCAGGAGTCAGCATCGAAGCCCATGTCGGAGTGGGTGTAGCCGATTTCACGTACGGTATCACGCACGATCTGTTCGATATCAACCCAGGCAGAGGTGGTTACTTCGCCGGCCACCATGACCATACCGGTCTTGACCAGGGTCTCGCAGGCGACACGGGCCTTGGTATCTTGCTTGAGGATGGCGTCCAGTACCGCATCGGAGATCTGGTCCGCAATCTTGTCGGGATGGCCTTCGGAGACCGACTCGGAAGTAAACAGCTTTGCCATGATATGAGTCTCAGCTTGTCTGGGTTATCGCCACGGCAATAACCGGATGAATGGGATGGTGTAGAGGTATCTACATCTGGACGTCTATTTTAGTTAGCGCCCCCCGCGATTGCCAGCACTATTTTGTTGCACAGTGGCCAATGGGTCACAAGTGATGCTCTCCTATCCCAAAAGGGATGGCAGTCAAACGTTTTTCTCTGGTTGCTTTGGTCAATAGCGGGCAAGAAAAGCGATTGTCCTCCCAAAGCCACTTTATTCGTCCAGATAATATTTGCACGCTGCGCGCCCTGCTGGGACAATAACGCGCCTTAATCTTGGCCATCAAATGAAGCAATCGCAGGAGATACAGATGCCTTCTCGTAAAGAGCTTGCCAATGCCATTCGTGCATTGAGTATGGATGCCGTTCAAAAAGCCAACTCCGGTCACCCGGGCGCCCCCATGGGAATGGCGGATATCGCCGAAGTGCTGTGGCGTAGCCACCTCAGACATAACCCGAACAACCCCAAGTGGGCCGACCGCGACCGTTTCATTCTCTCCAACGGCCACGGCTCCATGCTGCTGTACTCCCTGCTGCATCTCTCCGGTTATGACCTCTCCATCGACGATCTGAAAAACTTCCGCCAACTGCACTCTCGCACCCCGGGTCACCCGGAGTACGGCTATGCACCGGGCGTTGAAACCACCACTGGCCCGCTGGGTCAGGGCATCACCAACGCCGTTGGTATGGCGATCGCCGAAAAAGCCATGGCTGAGCAGTTCAACCAGCCGGGCCACGACATCGTTGACCACTACACCTACGCCTTTATGGGCGACGGCTGCCTGATGGAAGGTATCTCCCACGAAGCGTGCTCCCTGGCAGGTACCCTGCAACTGGGCAAACTGATCGCGTTCTGGGATGACAACGGCATCTCCATCGATGGTCACGTTGAAGGCTGGTTCACCGACGACACCGTCAAGCGCTTCGAAGCCTACGGCTGGCACGTTATCCCGGCTGTTGACGGTCACAGCCCGGAGGCCATCAATGCCGCCATCGAAGCCGCCAAGGCCGAGACCGGCAAGCCGACCCTGATCTGCTGCCGCACCATCATCGGTTACGGCTCCCCGAACAAATCCGGTTCTCACGACTGCCACGGCTCACCGCTGGGCAACGACGAGATCGCCGCAGCTCGCGCTTTCCTGAAGTGGGACCACGCACCGTTCGTTATCCCGGCCGATATCGCTGCCGAGTGGAACGGTCAGGAGAAGGGCGCTGCACTGGAAGCCGACTGGGCTGCCAAGTTCGCCGCCTATGAAGCCGCTCACCCGACGCTGGCTGCCGAATTCAAGCGCCGCACCGCTGGCGAACTGCCGGCCAACTGGGCTGCTGAATCCGCCAAGATCATCGAAACCCTGCAAGCCAACCCGGCCAAGATCGCAACCCGTAAAGCGTCCCAGAACTCTCTGGAAGCGTTCGGCAAGCTGCTGCCGGAGTTCATGGGCGGCTCTGCCGACCTGGCGCCGTCCAACCTGACCATGTGGTCCGGCTCCAAGTCCCTGACCAACGACGATGCCTCCGGCAACTACATCCACTACGGTGTACGCGAGTTCGGCATGTCCGCCATCATGAACGGTATCGCCCTGCACGGTGGTTTCATCCCCTACGGCGCCACCTTCCTGATGTTTATGGAGTACGCCCGCAACGCCCTGCGCATGGCCGCCCTGATGAAGCAGCGCGCTATCTTCGTTTACACCCACGACTCCATCGGTCTGGGTGAAGATGGCCCGACTCACCAGCCGGTTGAGCAGATCGCTTCCCTGCGTCTGACTCCGAACATGAGCACCTGGCGTCCGTGTGACCAGGTTGAATCTGCCATCGCCTGGAAACACGCCATCGAGCGTACCGACGGCCCGACCTCTCTGATCTTCTCTCGTCAGAACCTGGCCCAGATGGACCGTACCGCCCAGCAGCTGGCTGATACCGCCAAGGGTGGCTACGTGCTGAAGGATTGCGCCGGTACTCCGGAGCTGATCCTGATCGCCACCGGTTCCGAAGTGGAACTGGCTGTTGCCGCCTATGAGCAGCTGACTGCCAAGGGCCGTGCCGTGCGCGTGGTCTCTCTGCCGTCTACCGACGTGTTCGACGCCCAGTCTGCCGAGTACAAAGAGTCCGTCCTGCCGTCCTCCGTCACCAAGCGTGTGGCTATCGAAGCCGGCATCGCTGACTACTGGTACAAGTACGTCGGTTTCGGCGGCAAGATCATCGGTATGACCACCTTCGGTGAGTCTGCACCGGCCGAGCTGCTGTTCAAGGAATTCGGCTTTACCGTGGAAAACGTGGTTGCGACCGCAGAGTCCCTGTAACAGCCCCTGTAATTCCTGACCATTGGGCCAGCTTGGCCCAATAGCTGGAAAATAAAACGCCCCCCATCGCAAGATGGGGGGCGTTTTTTATGGAATAAATTAATGAGTAAGTATAAATCTGACATTCCGCACCTGATTGGGGGGGCTTACCATCGGATAAGTCTGGCTCTGACGATGAGCGTGGATGACCGCCATCCTCGCCCGTACGCAGCAAAAAAAGTTGTCAGCGACGCGATGGGCAGGCAATCTGCGCCGCTGTTATCCAACAGGAAACCCCCAAGAGGTACCGTCATGTCATCCACCGTCAGCTGTCCCCTGTGTGCCAGCCATCGCAGTTATCCCCTGCCGGTGGCGGGCAAGCGCTATCATCGCTGTCTCGCGTGCGAGCTGGTCTGGCTGGATGAGGCGGATCATCTGGATGAGGCGGCGGAGAAGGCGGTCTATGACGGTCACGACAACCGGGTTGATGATCCCCGTTATCGCACCTTTCTGATGCGGGCTTTTGGCGAGGTGCTGGCGCGGGTGCCGCTACCTGCCAGCGGTCTCGATTTTGGCTGTGGCCCGGGCCCGGCGCTGGTGGCGATGGGGCGCGAGGCGGGTTACCAGATGGCGGGGTATGACAAGTTCTACGCCGATTTTCCCGAGTTGCTGACGCGTCAGTATAACTTCATCACCAGTACCGAGGTGATTGAACACATTGCCGAGCCGCGCACGGTGCTGGCGCAGTTGTGGGATTGCCTCAAGCCCGGTGGCCTGCTGGTGCTGCAGACCCAGCGGGTGCTCAGTGACGAGCGGTTTAAAAACTGGCGCTATCGCCACGACCCGACCCATATCGTCTTCTTTGCCGAGGCATCGTTTCAGGTGCTGGCCGCCAGCTGGCAGGCCGAACTCAGCTTCCCCCACGCCGATGTGGTTGTGCTGACCAAACCTTGATCTCGCACTGTTTTTGTTGCGCCTCCATTTGGCATGCTGCAGAGCAGACCCCAAAGAGCGATACAACATCGATTATTGCAGCGAACCTCCTGACTGGGCCCCAAGCGTCAGTACGGCTGTTGAGTGTGGCCCTTGCTTCATCGGGGCAAGCCGCTGAGAAGATCGAGATGCAGCGTCCCTATCTGAAAGAGGGGGACGCTCCGTACTCTGGGGGCGTTGGCGAAGGCGCTGCAAGAGCAGGCTGACTGGCACCAGACCCCGCAGCTCCGTTATGGTGCCATTCCGGCCAATTTGCTGGCGTTGTGGCATGAAAGCGCCCCTGCAAAGTGAGCGCTATCCCTTCTGGGCTAAGCTGCAAGAGGGATAAACAGTCCGGGAGCGGGAGATGAGACGAGCGGCAACATGGTGGGCGGGATTGGCGATGGCCATCTTGTCCCCCGCGCTATGGGGGCAAGAGCCACCAGTGAAGATCTGTCTGGGGGAGGGCAACGAGTGGGCCCCCTTTACCTACTGGGAGCGCAAGGACGGGGTGCCCGATACCAGCCGCCTGACCGGTTCGGCGACCACGCTGGTGCTCGATGCATTGCAACAGAGCGGGCTCTCGCACCAGATCCGCTATCTGCCCTGGGCACGGGTCCAGCAGGAGCTGGCGGATTATCGCCAGAATGGTCTGTGCGAGCTGACCTGGGATGCCAGCTACAAGCCGGAGCGGGCCGAGTTTGCCTTCTACAGTGTGCCTCTCTATTACACTCGGCTCGCCTTCTTTTATCTCAAGCGCCGCTTTCCCGAACAACCTGATCTGCAGACGGTCAATCGCTCCCGGGTATGCGGAGTGATTGGCTACAACTACACCCCCTATGGCCTGGCGCAGGAGCCGCACCGAGTGAGGCAGTTGCAACAGGCGCTCGATATGCTGGCGCGGGATCGCTGTGATTTTCTGCCAAGCGAAATCGAGCCTCTGGTGGCTGGCATCACTCTTGGCATCTACCGCAGTGAGAGCGGGTTGCTTAACCTCGTCCTGCCCAGCAGAAAGCAGTTTTACCTGTTGGTGAGCAAGGGGTCCCCCCGCGGCCACCAGCTGGTGAATAACCTCAATCAGGCGCTGGTGGCATTTCAGGAAGGGGGGCATGCCGATGAGGTGATGCGCCGCTTCTTGCCACCGATGGAGTAATAGCGAAGAGTTGCTCTCATTGAGGGGGAAGCAGATAAGCAAAGGGCCAGCCGGTGCAAACCGGCTGGCCCTTTTTTATGTGAGAGTCTGTCAGGCCGCCAGACGGGTCAGCACCTTCACCAGCAGCGCGATGCGCGGGGCAATGCTGGCCAGATCCAGATACTCCTCGTCACTGTGGAAACCGGCACCGATGGGGCCCAGACCATCCAGAGTGGGGATGCCGAGGGCGGCGGTCAGGTTGGCATCGGAGCCGCCCCCCACCTCCTGCCAGCTGATTGTCAGCCCCAGTTCGGCGCCACACTCCTCCACCAGCTGCATCAGCGCCTGAGTGCCCTCTGACGGCACCATGGCCGGTTTGTGGGCCTCGCGGGTCAGCTGGATGGTGACGCCATCCAGATGGGGTTGCTTGGCCAGGGTCAGCAGATGATCGTCGATCTGGTGGTACTCCTGATTGTCCCAGAAACGGACATCCACCACGGCGCTGGCATGGGCCGGCACTATGTTGGCGCCGTTGCCCCCCTCGACAATGCCGATGTTGAGGGTGGTGCCGCTCTCGAAGTTGGTCAGGGCGTTGATGGCCAGGATCCAGTGGCCCAGCTCGGTGATGGCGCTACGCCCCTTCTGCGGCTCGTTGCCCGCGTGAGCCGCCTTGCCGGTGAAGTCGATGCGATAACGGGCCATCCCCTTGCGCGCCTTGACCAGCGAGCCATCGGCGCGGGCCGCTTCGGCCACCAGCACCTGCTTTGCCTGTTTGGCCACCGCTGCCAGCCAGTCGCTGGAGTGGAGGGAGCCAATCTCCTCATCCGGGTTCATGCAGACGCAGATGCTCAGGCGATCGCGCACCTCACGGGGCAGTTCACGCAGGGCATAGACGATGTTGAGCAGCCCGGATTTCATGTCGGAGACACCGGGACCGTAAGCGCGCTCGCCATCGCTGCTCATCGGGCGGGCGGCGGCGGTGCCGAGGGGGAAGACGGTATCCATATGGCCGATCAGCATTACATCGATCTGCGCCGCATCAGGCTGGTTGCGGATCTCCAGCCCCACCCCCGCGGCGCCACAGTCGACCCGCTTGATCTGCCAGCCGCCCATCGCTTCATATTTTGCGGCCATCAGGTCGGCCACTGCCGCAATGCCCGGCTGGTACAGGGATCCGCAATCCAGATTGATCAGCGGGGCCAGTTCGGTCAGGTATTGATCCAGAGAAAAAGTCATTGCTTGCTCCACTATCAGGTTCGGGTCAGAGAAGGATGTTCATCACCAGCATGGCGCCGAAGGCGTTGAGTACCGAGATGGCGACCATGATGGGGATGTAACGCCCTTCGGTGCCGATGCAGCCGAGAATGCGGCCCATGTACTGCACCTGGGAGCCCATCAGGTAGATGGCTGGCGCCAGAATCGCGATGTGGGTGCCATTGAGGATCCCCTGATCGAACAGGGTGATGACCACGCCGACCGCGCCGCCCATCGACATCCAGGCGCCGATCAGCACGGCTGCCGCCTCACCGGGCAACCCGAAGATGGCCATGACAGGGGAGAAGATGGCTCCCATGGCATCCAGCGCGCCGGTGATCTGCAGCGCCTTGATGATGACGAAGGCCATCAGTACGTTGGGAACGGTAGAGGTGGTGGCGATGACCCAGCCCTTCTTGGCCCCTTCGACGAAGATATCGGTGACGATGGGTTTCTTGATGTTGGCCTGGTTCATTTGGCTTGCTCCTGAGTGTTGAGAGTCTGCTGGGTGTTGTTATCTGTCTGCTTGCCTTCGCTCATATTGAGGTAGACCCGGAACAGGTTGGCCCCGACAAATTTGAAGGCGAACATCACGATGACAGCCAGACCGATGGAGGAGCTGACCGCCGGGCTGCCATCTGCCAGCGTCAGGGTGAACAGCACGGCGCCGGAGGAGAAGAAGTTGACGATGGTGGCACCAGCGGAGAACTGGAACATGGTGAACACGTCGGTTTCACGCTTGGTGATGAGCCCTTCATCCTTGAGCTGACGGGTCATGGCGGCACCGGCATCGGTACTCTGCAGGGAGGCGATAAGGGCGAGGCCGGTGTTGCCCGGGATCCCCATCAGCGGGCGCAGCAGCGGGGTCAGCAACTTGCGGGCAGCTTCCAGCGCGCCGTAGTGTTCCAGCACATTGATCATACCGAGAGCAAACATCACGGTGGGGATCAGGGTCAGGGCGAACAGAAAGCCGTCTCTCGCCCCGTTGCCCCCTTTGCCGCGCATGTCGGTCATGGCGGTCTTGATGCCGTCACCATTCTCGCTGACGCTCTGGACCATGGTGCCGAATGAACCGTTCAGCGTGGTGAAATCGAATACCCCGTACCACTCGCCGGATTGCAACAGTCCGGAGAAGAAGACCACGGCGAAGGCCAGTGCCAGGTAACTGCCTATGCTCACCGAGCGTGTTTTGTCTGTCATTAGCTAGCTCCATATGAATAATTATTTAATCTGAATAATTATAATTGATATGGATGCCACTAAATTGATGGTGGTCAAAATGGTTTGCTACAAATTACGAATGTATTGGGGTTATGTGACTGCGATCGCCATATGCTTGGACGATAATCTGGTTTTTATCGAATTATTTGAGTGAGTAAAAAGCAGAGGCGGGATAGCGGGGCAATAAAAAACCGGGCACGAGGCCCGGTTTGCTCAATCAGTCAGATGTGATTACTGGAGTACCAGCACCATCAGCAGGCCGACGGTAATGGCAGATACCAGGAAGGCAAAGCCATAGAACACATAGTGGTGCAGCTTGGTGGTGTGGATCCCCAGATCATGCAGACCGTGATAGATACGGTGCATGCCGTGCCAGATAGGCAGGGCGATGATCACCAGCAGGATGCAGGCACCCCACCAGGAGCTGGCGAAGGCGTGCACGCGGTCATAGCTCATGGTCTCTACGTCCATGATGCCCATGGGCACCAGCAGACCGGTGATGAGGACAATGACCGGCAGCAGCATGGCAACGACCATGCCACCTGCACCAAACAGACCCCAGTAAATCGGTTCGTCAGAACGTCTCATGATTATTCCTCAAATCATCGTTAACAGAGATTTCGTGGCCAACGTTGCCGGGTCAGGGAGAGTGGGTTCCCGACAGGAACCCGCCCTTCGTGTGCCAGAACGTTTAATGGTTTTCTCCTCAGGCCACGATGATCAGGACAAGCAGGGATACCACCGCCAGCGCCACATACTGGGCGAGAACGATCGGCTTCTCCGGCAGCAGGTCTTCACCACGGAAGATACGCATGGCTTTCGGCGCCAGAGCGAACCAGGTCTTGGCATGGAACAGGCAGGCTGCCAGGGCAATCACGTGGAACAGGATGGCGATCGGGCTTTGCAGGGATTCCAGCCAGCCGTTAAACGCTTCCTGACCCTGTACCAGACGCATCAGGCCCCACATCAGCACAACGGCGTAGATGGAGACGAAGATACTGGTGCCTTCGCGGATCATGTAACCGGTGTAGAAGGCGTTCTTCAGCCACCAGTCTTTCTTCATTTCGCGGACGTAAGGCTTACGTTTGCTATTGGTGTTGTTCATGGTCTCATTCCTGCTCTCAATCTGGCTTGAACATGGCGATCATGTAGTCCTTGGCGCTCTCGACCTTGCCAAGCTGGATGGCTGCGGCCGGGTCTACGCCCTTCGGGCACACGTCAGAGCAGTAACCCACGAAGGTACAGCCCCAGACGCCTTCGTCCTGACTGATGATGCGCATCCGCTCTTTGGCACCGGCATCACGGTTGTCGACGTTGTAGCGATAGGCCAGAGCCAGTGCCGCCGGACCGGTGAACTTCTTGTTGATGCCATACTGCGGGCAGGCTGCGTAGCAGAGACCACAGTTGATGCACTGGGAGAACTGTTTGTACTTCGCCATATCCGCCGGCGTCTGGATGTACTCGCCATCACACAGACTGCGTGGCTCGCTCGGCATGATATACGGCTTGATGCTCTCCAGCTTCTCGATGAAGTCGGACATATCGACCACCAGATCGCGCTCGATCGGGAAGTTGTTGAGCGGCTCGATGGTCATCTTGCCCGGCAGGTAGTCCCGCAGGAATGCCTTGCAACCCAGCTTGGGCACACCGTTGACCATCATGCCGCAGGAGCCGCAGATCGCCATCCGGCAGGACCAGCGGAAGCTCAGGGTCGAGTCCAGGTGATCCTTGATGTACTGCAGGGCATCCAGCAGCGACATCTCTCTCTGGTAGGGCACCTGGAAGGTTTGCATCCAGGGCTCGTTATCCTGCTCGGGACGGTAGCGCAGGATCTCAATTTCAATCATCTCAGCCATTCTTCTTAGCCTCGTCTTGTTTCTCACCCTCGGAGCCGTACACGCGTTTTGCCGGCTGGGACTTAGTGATCTTCACATCGGAGTAATCGATGGAGGGCGTTTCGCCATTGGTGTAGAACGAGAGCGTGTGCTTGAGGAAGTTCACGTCATCACGCTCTTCGTAACCGTCCAGACGCTGGTGGGAACCGCGGGACTCTTTACGATTGATAGCGGAGTGCGCCATGGCTTCGGCCACGTCCAGCATGTAGCCCAGTTCGATGGCGTACAGCAGGTCGGTGTTGAAGACCGAGGACTTGTCGTTGATCTTGACCTTCTTGTAACGGACTTTCAGCTCGTTGATCTTGTCGATGGTGCCCTGCATCAGCTCTTCGGTACGATAGATACCGACCCCGGCTTCCATGGACATGCCCAGCTCATTGCGGATGTCAGCCGGGTTTTCGGTACCGTCGACCTCGAGCAGAGAGAGGTGCTGCTTGATCAGCGCCTCGGCCTTGGCGGCCAGCGCTTCGGTGTTGCCATGCTGCTGAGTCTTGGCAAATTCACCTGCCTGCTCACCGGCCAGCTTGCCGAATACCACGATCTCGGACAGGGAGTTGGAACCCAGACGGTTGGCACCGTGCAGACCGACGGAGGCACATTCGCCCGCGGCGTAGAGGCCGGGCAGACGGGTGGCACACTTGTTGTCAGTCTCGATACCACCCATGGTGTAGTGGGCAGTCGGACGTACCGGGATAGGCTCTTTGGCCGGGTCCACGTTGACGTAGGCTTTGGCCAGTTCGCAGATGAATGGCAGACGCTCTTTCAGGTACTTCTCGCCGAGGTGACGCAGGTCGAGGTGAACCACATCGCCCATCGGGCCCTGAATCACTCGGCCTTTCTGCTGCTCTTGCCAGAATGCCTGGGAAACGCGGTCGCGCGGACCCAGCTCCATGTATTTGCTCTTCGGCTGGCCGATCGGGGTTTCCGGGCCCAAGCCGTAGTCTTGCAGGTAGCGGTAGCCATCCTTGTTGAGCAGGACGCCACCCTCACCACGACAACCTTCAGTCATCAGGATGCCGGTGCCCGGCAGACCGGTCGGGTGATACTGGACGAACTCCATATCGCGCAGCGGTACGCCGTGACGGTAGGCCAGCGCCATGCCGTCGCCGGTGACGATGCCGCCGTTGGTGTTGTAACGGTACACGCGACCGGCACCACCGGTGGCGAGGATCACCGATTTGGCCTGGATGAAGCGGGTGATACCGTTCTGGATGTCAAAGGTCAGTACGCCCTGGACACGGCCATCTTCCACGATCAGATCAAGACAGAAGTGCTCGTCGAAGCGCTTGATGCTCGGGTATTTGATGGAGGTCTGGAACAGGGTGTGCAGAATATGGAAACCGGACTTGTCTGCGGCGAACCAGGTACGCGGAACCTTCATGCCACCAAACGGACGCACGTTGGCTTTACCATCCGGCTTGCGGCTCCAGGGGCAACCCCAGTGCTCCAGCTGGACCATCTCTTTGGTCGCATTGTTGACGAAGTAATCGACTACATCCTGCTCGCACAGCCAGTCACCACCGGAGACGGTGTCGTTGAAGTGGTTTTCGAGGGAGTCGTCATCACGCACGACACCGGCGGCGCCACCTTCGGCTGCAACGGTATGGCTACGCATCGGGTAAACCTTGGAAATCAGGGCGATATCCAGGTCTGGCTGTGATTCGGCTATAGCGATAGCGGCGCGCAGGCCAGTACCGCCAGCACCGATGATGGCAACATCGGTCTTGATAATATCCACATCTGCCTCCTTAGGGATAGATTTGCTGGGCACGATTTTGCTCTATGAAAAAAATTCAGGCTTGATGCAAGTCAAGCAGCTAGGTTTTAATCCATTTTTCTTCGTTATTTTTCTATAAAACACCCAATTCCCTGGATGAAAATGTCGTTATTATCGCCATATCCTGGTGTTATTGAGAAGTTTAACACCTTCGTGCGCATACTTTAACTTTCGGATTGTACGTAGTTTTCTTTCAATAAAATGCGAATCGCCTCTCTTTTTAGGTACTCGCGAAAAAAATTTTAAGTTTTTTATTGTTATTTTTTAATGAGAATTATTGGCGTTTAGTGATTCGGATAGAAATAGCTAATCCTAACTGCGATGATCGCGACAGAGATGATTTGATAATTCCAGACTGACAGCAAGGATTTCAGGGCGTGGGATGTGCCGGGCACGGTGAGATTACTCACTGAAAATTAAGCGCTATTTAGAAAAAGCAAAGGGGCCGTAAAGGCCCCCTTTTTAAGATGGTCAGATCCGGAACATGCCGACCTGATTACTTAGTTCACCCGAAATATTTTTAAGTTGTTCAGAGAGATGACGCGAGCTATCGGCGTCGACTGCCAGTTCATCCGAGACATCTTTCACCGCCTGAATGTTGCGGCTCACCTCATCGGTGACGGCGCGTTGCTCTTCAGCTGCGCTGGAGATCTGGGTCGCCATGTCAGAGATCTGATTGATAGAGGTGGTGATCTGCTCCAGTGCCTGGGTAGCGTTGTTGGCATCATCCACGCTGTTCTGGGCCAGCAGCTGACCTTCGTGCATGGTGCTGACTGCCCCCTGAGTATTGCGTTGCAGGGTTTCGATCATATTGCGGATCTCGACGGTCGAGCTGTGGGTACGCTGTGACAGTACACGTACTTCATCGGCAACCACCGCAAAGCCCCGACCCTGTTCACCGGCACGGGCCGCTTCGATGGCGGCGTTGAGTGCCAGCAGGTTGGTCTGCTCGGCGATGCCCTGAATGGTGGAGAGGATGGTGTTGATCTCCTGAGCGTTTTTCTCCAGCTCCTGAATGATGTTGGAGGCCTGTTCCACCTGGGTCGCCAGATCGGTGATGGAGCGCTGGTTGCGGGCGATCACCTGCTTGCCATGCTCGCAGCTGCTGGTGGAGGAGCGGGCTGCTTCGGCGGTCTGCTCGGCGTTGCTGGCGACCTCGACCGCAGTGGCCGACATCTCGTGTACCGCAGTGGCGATCTGGGAGATCTCGTTTTGCTGGCGAGCCAGCCCCTGGTTGGCTTTCTCCGCCATGTTATGGGATGACTTGGCCTGCTGGTTGAGTTGGCCGGATGAGTTGGAGATATCTTGTACCATCACATGGATCCGCTCGATGAAAGCGTTGACGTGTTTGGCTACCGCACCCACCTCATCTTCCCGTTCAATCTTGATGCGGCGGGTCAGGTCGCCGTTGCCACGGGAGAGATCGGCAATCGCCTCACCCAGGGTTTTCAGGGGTGCCAGCGAGCCGTTGATGGCGACATAGGAGAAGCCTGCCACGATCAATATGGTAATAAAACCTTGCAGCAGTGCGGAGGTGACCATCCGTTTTACCGATTGATAGGCGACCTCTTCATCCACCATCATGCCGTAATACCAGTTGGTATTGGGGATCTGGTTGAAGTCGTAGACCGCTTTCTTGCCACTGATCACCAATTCATTAATCTTGCCATCATGGGCGACCTGATTGATGTAGGCCGCGGTCATTTCGGGTGCCAACTGGGTGGTCGGTTTGAGCGACAGAGAGGCATCAGGGTGGGCGATAATGGTGCCATTGCTGTCCACCAGCATGGCGTAGGTGCCCTCGGAGGTGACAGCCAGAATGTCCGAGATCAGCGAGCTGATGGAGACATCGCCCGCGACGACGCCCCGGGTATTGCCACGCTGGAACGGCTCGGCAATGGTGACAATCAACTGACCGGTGGAGATGTCGGCATAGGGCGCTGTGATGACCAGCTTGCCTGCTGTCATCGCATCCTTGTACCAGGGACGTTGACGGGGGTCATAACCGGCAGGTAGATCGGTCGGTTTGCTCTGGATCATCTTGCCGTCTGCAGTACCGGCATAAACCAGGTCGAAACCGCCAGCGTTCATCGATTGAGCCAGATGGCTGACGGGCTCATCTTCTTTGGCGAATGCCTCTTTGGTGGTGCTGACCATGCTGATCCGCGAGTCGACCCAGCGGGAGATCCCCTTGACGTTGGCCATGGAGCTTTCATCGATGATATTCCAGACCAGTCGCTGGGTCTCGCTGCGCAATTGCGAGGTGTTGTACCAGACCTGCAGGCCGGTGATCACCAGAATGATGACCCCGATCGCCAGGACAAGCTTGTTTTTAATCGATAAGTTCATAGTTACATCCTTGATGAGCGTCAATCTGAAGTGTGTGGCATCTGGTTATTGTTATAGCTCTGTTACTATCGGCCGTAGTCGAATTTTTTTTACCCCGGTCAACGAATTAAAGTTAGTGCCTAAATGGGGGCTTATCCATACGCGTATCGTCCCATCATGATGCGATAAAGCGATCCGGTCGATTGGTGAAGATTCCATCAACACCCATTTTGGCGAGTTTTTCACAATCCTCAGGACAATCCACGGTATAAACCAACACCTTGAGCCCACGGCGATGTGCATCATCGACCAGCGCGGCGTCGATGAAATCAACATCGCAATTGATGGACCAGGCCCCCAGATCGCCGGCAAACTGCGCCAGGTTGAGCGGCAGGTTGGCGGTCAGGGCTCCGAGCCGTATATCGGGCCGCGAGGCGGCAAATCGGGCTAGCTCCGGGTGATGGAAAGAAGAAACTACCCACTGCTCGGTAGTAAAGCCAAGCTCGGCCTCTGCCCGTTGGGTCAGGGCTGCCACCGCATCGGCGGTATGGGCACCTTTGAGCTCGATATGCAGATCGCAGCGTCCGGCGATGAGCTCCATCACCTGCCACAGGGTCGGGATCACCTCTCCTTCACCGGCATCGAGCTGCGCCAGATAGGAGCGCGATTGCTCGGTCAGCACCCCCTTGCCATTGGTGCAGCGCTCCAGCCGCCGGTCGTGGAAGACCCACAACTCGCCATCAGCTGTTTGCACGTCGATCTCGATGGCTGATGCTCCCAGCTCCAGCGCTTTGGCCATCGCCTTGAGGGTGTTCTCCGGTGCCAGACCGCTGGCGCCACGGTGGGCAATAATCTGCATGCTCTGCTCCTTCTACCTCGCGGATCAGCCGCGGCTCAGGTGAATGTCGATCTGTTGATGGGGCAGGGGAAGTCCCTGCTGCTGCATCTTCTCCAGCACCAGCGAGTGAACCTCGTGAGTGATGGGCATCCGGTGATCCATGTTGTTGACGTAGAGGCGGATCTCGTAGATCAGTGCTGAGTCGGTGAATTCGATCAGGAAGACCTCTGGCGTCGGCGTCTCCAATACCAGGGTCGATGCCTGGATGGACTCCTCCAAAATGCGCTGCACCAGTTTCGGATCCCGGGTCAGGCCGATCCGGATCCGCAGTTTGACCCGGGTGATGGCATCGGAGAGCGACCAGTTGATGAACTGCTCGGTGATGAAGGCCTTGTTGGGCACGATGATCTCCTTGCGATCCCAATCCACTATGGTGGTGGCCCGAGTCTTGATCTTGGTGACGGTGCCGGTGAGATCGCGGATGGTGACGGTGTCACCGAGTCGGATCGGCTTCTCAAACAGGATGATGAGGCCGGAGACAAAGTTGGCGAAGATCTCCTGCAGGCCAAAGCCGAGGCCGACCGAGAGGGCTGCGACCAGCCACTGGGTCTTGGACCAGTCGATGCCGAGCATGGAGAAGCCGGTGAGGGCGCCTATCAGGATCACCAGATACTTGCCTGTGGTGGCGAGTGCAAAGCCGGTGCCAGGAGAGAGGCTCAGGTGCTGCAGCAGGGTCAGCTCCATCAGCCCGGGCAGGTTGCGAGCCGTCACAATGGTCAGGATAAAGACGAAGGCGGTCAGCATCAGGTCCTGCAGGGTGATGGCCGATAACTGCTCGATGCCGCCAATTTTGCTGCTCACCTGCCACACCTCAATATTGCTGAGGAAGCTGAAGGCGGAGTTGAGATCCGACCACTGCACCACTACCAGCATGGTGAAGCCCAGCATTAGCAGGGTGCGTACCAGTCCCAGCGACTGGGCGCTGATGGTATCGAGATCTCGCTCGGTCTCTTCCACCACGTCGGGGATCTCCGAACTCAGCTCCTCCTGATTGTCGTCACGCTCACGCTGGGCCAGGATCTCGGCACGCTTGCTCTTGGCGCGCTCGAAGGCGAGACGGCGACGCTGGATCAGCATCCAGCGTCTGGCAAGATAGTAGATGAGCAGGCAGCCCAGTCCCATCAGCAGGCTCAGCTCCAGCTGGCGCAGCAGGGTACGGGAGGTATAAAAGTAGCCAAACAGGGAGCCAATCACTGCCAGCAGTGGCGCCAGCATCAGGCTGTTCCAGATGAAATGGTGCAGCAAATGGGGTTTGTTCATGTCGCTTTGGCCCCAGGTGAGCGGCAGTCGTTCCCGGTTGAGACGGGCAAAAAACAGCAGCAACCACAGAGCCCCGACAATAAAAGCGAGTCGCCCCAGTGTGTCGTAAAAGGCATGATCCTGATAACTGTTGGCCATTCCCTGAACGAAGAAACTCGGGATCAGCACCAACAGCAGGGTACGAAACTGCCCCCACACCTTTTGTACCTGTGCCTGGGGCCAGCGGAAGTGGTGGATCAAAATCCCCCGCTCCAGCGTCAGATGGCGGGCCATTAGCAGCGCCAGCAGCAGAAACCAGATCTCGCCAAGGCCGCGCGCCACCGCTACCGCAAACGGGTATTGCCAGGCCCCATCCAGCAAGCCGAACACCATCAGCACCATGGCGGGCAAGGGGAGGGCTGCAAGCAGAGAGCGCAGCAGCAAACGGCTGGTCAGGCTGAATTTATCTTGGGTCACCTTGCCGATACGCGGCGCTATGTAGTCGCTAAACAGGCTCAGGTGACGGGCCAGTTTGAACCAGCTCCACATCAGTACCAGCAGGCCAACGCTGGTCAGGGTGAGTGTGAGCGGACTATTTTCGGCGATGGCATAGGGCAGTTGCAGCCAGTTCTCAGGGTTGAAGGCCAGGGTTAGCGCGGCAGGAATACCAAGCATTACCTGAGGTGTGAGTGGTTGCACATCCGGTAGCCAAAACAGGTGACGTGCGCTGATATCGCGGATCTCGTCGATCTTGCTGTTCTGGCGACTGTAGAGAAGTTTGAGTCTGGTCTGCTCTTGTATCAGAGTATCGGAGGCGTCATTGAGCCTTGTCAGCAGCAGGCGACGAGCTTTGAGCAGGTTGTCGAGCACAGCTTGCTGCGGCCTATCCAGCGTCACCTCCTCTGCGGCCAGCAATTGATCGCGTAGCTTGTGGCTATCCTTGAGTCGAGCCTGTTCTGTTTCATACTGGTACTTGGCCATGCGGGCGCTGACGATGGCAGACTCGAGCTTGTCGAGGGGAAACTGGGGAGGGAGGTCGGAGAGTTTGCTGCGCAGGTTTTCGCCGTAGGCATTACTGATTTGCAGCCACTCCAACTGCTCACGCACCGAGTTGACCAGTTCATTCAACTCCAATAACTTGTTGTCGACGCTGCGCTGCTCGTCCTGAACCCGCTCAATCTGATCCTCCAAGGTGCCAAGCTTGATGGAGAGTGCCTGATTCTGTTGTTGCTGCTCCAGCAGCAGCGGCATGTCGGTGGTGAGCTGCTTGCGCAGACGTTCGCTCTCCTTCAGTGCTTTTTCGGTCTTCTCTCTTCGTAGTTGGTTCTGTTGGGTCAGCAGGCTGGCTTGCCACTCATCCTCGTCGGCGATGGCCAGATTGAGCTCCTGCAGTTTCAGTTTGCCAAGGTCGTTTCGTTGCTGGGCAGAGAGCTGTTCCAGTTCCAGCATCTGGATCCGGTCTGAGAGACTCTGCTCCTTCATTCTGGTCAGCAGCAGTTGGGCTTCCTGCTGACGGTCTGACTCACCGCTGACGTTGAGACGGTCCAGCTGACTGCGAGTCTGCTGGAGCTGTTTGCGCAGGTCATCTACCCGCAGGTGATACTCCTGGCCCATGCTCTCCAACTGACTCAGGCTATCCATCACCCCCTGGCGCTCCTTGCGCAAATTAAGTTGGCGGTTGCTGCTAAGGCCAATGGCCTGACGCAGCGCCTCTTCCTTGAGTGTGGCCAGCGGGGGACGGGCGGCGGGTTGATAGTTGTGAAGGCGTTCTTTGAGACGTGCCGACTCCTTGGGGTAGTCGATCAGAACCTGCTGATAGGCTTTGCTCTGTTCCCGATAACGCTGTGCTTCTCTGGCAAATTGCAATGCCTGCTGATAGCTCTCCCGCAGCTTCTGGTTCTCCGGGGTATCGCTCTTTGGCACACTCTGCAACAGGGATTCAGCCTGGCCAATGGCATCGTCTGCGTGCACGGCGGGCGGCAACAAGAGAAGGGAGAGCAGCAAGAGGGCGAGCAGGCGTTGCAACATGAGGCTCGTTTCCGTTCAGAGCAGAAAAGGTGGCTCTAGCCTAAAGCAGGGCAGGGAGGCGGGTAAAGCTATCTATATTAATGATTCATAACATAAATAACAGGAAGTCATGCTGCCGCTTCGCTATTATCCCTAGTGTTTTTCCTGTATTGGACCCCATATGTCAGCCATTGATCTGGGCACAGCCCCACTATCTCGCCTTTTCTGGCGTTACGTAACCCCGACCGTGGCGGCCATGCTGGTCACCGGTATCTATGTCACCATCGATGGCATTTTTGTCGGTCATATCCTGGGGCAGGATGGTTTGGCCGGTCTGATGCTCGCCTATCCGATTTGTGCCGTGCTCTATGCGGTCGGCGCCTTGATCGGCATGGGGGCATCGGCTCTGGTCTCCTTCCATCTGGGACGTGGTGAGCAGCAGAAGGCCCGCCATATTGTCGGCAATGGGTTGGTAATGGTGTTGCTGGCCGCGGCGCTGCTTGCCTACGTCGGGATCCGTTACGGCGACACCATGCTGGCCTGGATGGGGGCCGAAGGGGAGATTTTCAGGGCTGGGCTCTCTTATCTGCACTGGTATGCCTGGCTCGGTGGCTTTGCCATTCTCTCGATGGCTTTTACTGCCCTGCTGCGCAACGATGGTCGGCCTGGCCTCACCACCTGGATCCTGGTCGGCGGTGGCCTGCTCAACGTCCTGCTCGACTATCTACTGATGGCGGTCATTCCCTGGGGACTGGCAGGCGCGGCCATTGCCACCATGCTCTCCCAGGCGGTGACCGGCGGACTCTGTCTGTGGCACTTTTTTACCCCGCGCAGCAAGCTGCGGATTGGTTGGGATACCTTGACGCCGAACTGGCGGCTGATGGGAGAGACGCTGCGCCTTGGAGTGTCGAGTTTTCTGATGTACCTCTACCTCTCGGTGGTGCTGGCATTGCATAATAAGGCACTGCTGGCAGTGGGATCCTCCCTGCATGTGGCTGCCTACGGGGTGATCAGTTATACCGAGGCCTTCTTCTATCTCATCTTCGAGGGGATCGCCATGGGCATTCAGCCCATTGCCAGCTTCAACGCGGGGGCGGGCAATTGGCACCGGGTATTGCGGGTACGTAATCTGGCGCTGACCGTGACGGTGGCCATCGCGCTGTGTGGCATGGTGCCGCTCTACCTCTGGCCAGAGGCGGCAGTCTATCTGTTTGCCGGCGACAACGCTGCCCTCTTGCCGGTGGCGACCCTCGGGATCTGGCTCTACTTCTGGGGGCTGCCGATGGAGGGGTTGCTGCTGGTGGGTGCCACCTATTTCCAGGCTATCAATCGGGCGCGCATCGCTTCCCTGCTCACCGGTGGCAAGCTGGTACTGATCGGCGGTTTCTTGTGGGGCTTCTCGACCCTGTGGGGTGTGCCCGGGGTCTGGCTGGCGTTGCCGACCTGCAGCTCGTTGCTGGTGCTGCTGATGTGGCGGGCGATGCGTCGGGAGTCAGGCGCTCATGCGCCGACCGGATAGAGGTAAAGCGGCGTGGATGACAGACCGCAGAGAGGCAGCCATGAGCTGCCTCTCTTGTTATCAGGCGCAGACGGTTCAGGGTTTGAAGGCGCCGATAAAGATGGCGGGATCGACCCGGGTGTCGTTGAGGCTGACGTTCCAGTGCATATGGGGGCTGGTGGCGCGGCCGGTCGAACCGACACGGCCGACGATGCCGCCACGCGGCAGGCTCTGACCGAGCTTCACATCGATCTTAGACATGTGGCAAAACATGCTGATAAGTCCCTGACCGTGGTCGACAAAGACGGTATTACCGTTGAAGAAGTAGTCGCCGATCAGGATCACCTTGCCAGCGGCGGGGGACTTGTTCGGGGTACCGGCGCCGACGGCGAAGTCGAGGCCGGAGTGGGGATTGCGCTCTTCGCCATTGAAGAAGCGACGCAGGCCAAACGGGCTGGAGAGGGGGCCGTTGACCGGCTTGTCGAACAGCAGGTTGCTTGGCTGGTTGGGGCTGAATGTCTGGTAAGCCTGGTTCTGCTCCGCCAGCTCGCGGTTGATACGAGTCATATCCTCGGCGAGCGGATTGACCTGACGGCTGTTCTTGAGGGTGATGTGTTGTTCGCGGTAGTGCTTGGGGGTGACGGTGAAGCCAAGCGTGCGGCCATCACCTGTGGTCAGCTGCTGGGCGCCGGGCGTGCTTTTCAGAGAGATGCCGACGATGGCGATCCACTGGTTGTTTTCGCGCACTACCAGCACGGGTTTGTCGTGATAGCGGGCCGTGGGGGCAGTGGGTGACGCGCCAAGAGGGATCACCGCAACGCCACCCGGCACCGGATGGTTGAGCAGGCGACTGATAAAACCCTCGGCCAGGGCTGACTGGCTGGCCAGTAACAACAACAGACAACAAACAACTCGCATAACGATACCATTCGATGTTAAAGCGCCCGGGATGGCGGGATGACAACCCCCTGTCCGGTATTCGTCGATCACTAAAGGGTGATCACGACATGCTGGCCATGACAGGCGCGGCTGGGGAAGGGGGCAGATTGTGCCTCGTTATAGTCGGTGCAGCCAGAGGCGGGGCGTGGCTGACGCCCCTTTTGTGCATCGCTGCGTCAGGTTTTATGTCGTGGTCGGGCCGCTTTGCCATTGAGTCGCCTCCGCCCTGGCTCTAGAATCGGCTTCCGGCACTGATGCTACCGACATTCCGAGGAGACGATATGAACGGATTACCCCCTTTGCGCACCACTCCGGCCCGGTATACGACAGGTCGTAGCTGGCTCTGGGTTCGCAGCGGGTTCGATATCTTCAACAAGGGGATGGGAGCAAGCGTTGCCATGGTGCTGGTCTGGTTTATGGTGGGCATGCTGCTGGAGAAACTGCCTGCGGGTGGCCTTATCTCCCAACTGCTCTATATGGTGTGGGGGGCGGGTTGGGTTGTAGTAGCCGCTCGGGGTTACCGGGGTGAGCCGCTGCAATTCACCGATCTCTTCGCCGGTTTTCGCCACAAGCTGACCCCGCTGATGCTCGGAGGGCTGCTGGTGTTGCTGTTGTTCAGCCTGGTGGGCCTCGTCTGCCTCGGCCTGCTCTCCATGTGGGGGCTGCTCCCGCTGCTGACTCAGGATCCGGCGACCTTGGTGGTCTCTACCAGCCAGTTGCAACAACTGCTGCTGGTGTTGCTGGTAGGGATGCTGCTCATCATTCCCGCGTTGATGGGAATCACTTTTGCGCCGGCGCTGATCTACCATCACGATATTGGCGTCTTGCAGGCGGTACGGCTGAGCTTCTTCGGCTGCTGGCGCAATATTTTTCCCTTCTTCTGGTGGGGACTGCTCTCCGCCATCTTGCTGCTGTTTGGTGCGGCGCTACTGCTGGTGGGGCTGCTGGTGGTGATCCCGGCGCTCAACTACTCCATCTATGTGGCTTATCGGGATATTTTCCTGGACGAGAGTGCGCAGCAGGAAGCTCCACCGCAGGTTGGTCCGTTTGGTTTTGAAGCTTGATCAACGGATGAACATGAAAAGGGGCCGGCAGCGGCCCCTTCTTTATGTTTGGGAGTGAGGAGTGTTCACTCCTGCCAGATGGGATCCGCCGCCATGCGGGCCAGCAAAAAATCGAGAAAACTGCGTAGCAGCGGCGACATCTGCTTGCGGGTAGCATAGACCCCGTAGACGCCGAGCCGCTTGGGCTGCCAGTCGGTCAGAAGGGGCACCAGTTCCCCGCGCTCTAGATAAGGCTGGGCCGAGTAGCGCGGCTGCAGGCTGATCCCGGCGCCTGCCAGCGTTGCCTCCAGCAGCAGGCTAGAGATGTTGGCACTCAGGTTGCCGCTGACTGGCACTGACTCGGGCCCATCCGGCCCATTGAACTCCCACAGGCTCTTGCCGAAGTAGGTGTAGGTGAGGCAGTTGTGCAGCGCCAAATCCTGCACCTTGCGCGGCATCGGATGACGGGCCAGATAGGCCGGGCTGGCACAGACTACCGAGTGGCAGGTGCCGAGACGGCGTGCCACCAGATTGGGGTCAAGGTCGTTGGTGATGCGCACCGCCAGATCGATCCGCTCCTCCACCAGATTGACGGTTCTGTCGAGCAGCAGAATGTCGATGGCCGTTCCCGGGTATTGCGCCAGATAGTCGTTGGCGGCGCCGACCAGTAGGGCTTCTGACAGGGAGTAGCTGCTGGTGATCCGCAGCTGCCCCTTGGGGGCGTCATCCCCTTTCACTGCGATCTGCTCCATCTCCTCGCCAAGCGCCAGCATGGCGCGGGCCCGGTTCAGTGCCTCCTCTCCTGGCCCTGTCAGGCTCAGACGACGGGTGGTGCGGTGCAGCAGGCGGGCGCCCATCCAGCTCTCCAGCTCGGCCAGATAGCGCGACACCATGGCGCGCGACATATCCAGTTTCTCTCCGGCGCTGCTTAGGCTCCCCTGCTCGACGACGCTGACAAAGACCCGCAATGCGGTCAGTCGATCCATCTATGGCTCTCTATATGTTCGATATATGCAACAGTGATGCGCTTTTTACGCTGTATTTGCAACTTAGGCGATCTAATACACTCTGTCCATCAAATGACCCCCCCGAATACTTAATGAGGAATAGATGATGAACAACACCCTGATCCGCAACCTGACTCTGGCAACCACCCTGTTGAGCGGAGCCGCACTGGCCGCTCCCCTGAGCGTGACCGTTTACAACCCTGGCGAGAAGGCGATCTTCCCGGCCTCCTCCTCACTGGTGACCGGTGACAAAGAGGCCATTCTGATCGATGCCCAGTTCGATGTGCAAAATGGCCAGGCGCTGGTCGACATGATCAAGCAGAGCGGCAAGAAACTGACCACTGTCTACATCAGTGCCGGTGATCCTGACTTTTACTTCGGTCTGGAGCCTGTCATGGCGGCGTTCCCGGATGTCAAAGTACTGGCCGACCAGCATGTGGTTGACCATATCAACAAGACCAAGGATGCCAAGCTGAAGTACTGGGGACCCATCCTGGGTGAGGGTGCACCGAAGAGTCTGACCGTACCGCAAGTGATGACTGCCAGCTACCTGACGCTGGATGGCGAAAAGATTGAAATCAAAGAGATGAACACCCCGAATGCCTACCTCTGGGCCCCTTCCATCAAGACCGCTTTTGGTGGTGTGCCGGTTTACCACGGGGTGCATGTCTGGATGGCCGACAGCCAGACCAAGGCGGCCCGCAGTAACTGGGTCAAGGCGCTGGATAACCTGCTGGCCCTGAAACCCGAGCGTGTGGTACCGGGCCACTTCCTGGGCACTGCTCCCAAAGGCACTGCTGCTGTGAGCTTTACCCGTGACTATGTAGAGCGTTTCGAACAGGAGCTGGCCAAGGCGAAAAATTCCGGTGAGTTGATTGAGGCTCTGAAGAAGGCCTATCCGACACTGCCGGTTGACGATGGTCTGGCCATCGGTGCCAAGGTCAATACCGGCGAGATGAAGTGGTAAGCCACTGAGCCTGCTTTCCCTGTGTTTTTTTACCGGGCCTAAGGGCCCGGTTTTTTATCCGAGATTGAAGTGAGAATGAAGATGAGCGAACAACAAACCACCCTCCATTATGTCTATGACCCGCTCTGTGGCTGGTGCTACGGTGCCGCCCCCCTGTTGCAGGCGGCAGCCACCATTGCTGGGCTCAAGATCGAGTTACATGCGGGCGGCCTCTGGCTGGGTAGCCGCCGTCAGCCGATGGGTGAGGCATTGCGTGATTACGTGCGCCCCCATGATCAGCGGATCGAAGCGCTGACCGGCCAGCATTTTGGTGAGCGTTACTTTAACGAACTGCTGCTGCGGGAAGAGTGTCTGCTGGACTCCGAGCCGCCGATCCGAGCGGTTTTGGCCGTCACAGCACTGGGCGACGATGGGCTGGCCATGTTGCACCGGATCCAGCAATCCCACTATCGGGACGGGATCTGGATTGGTGAACCGGCGTTGCTCGCCACGCTGGCGGCAGAGCAGGGGATTGCAGCCGAGGCATTTCAGCAAGCTTATCTGCAGGCCCCCTTGCTGCAACATCTGGCAGATAGCCAGGGCTGGCTGAAACGGCTGGGTGGTCAGGGTTATCCTACTTTGGGTATAGAGCGAGAGGGGAAACTCGAAAGGATAGAGGTCAACCAGTATCTGGGAGAGCCGGAGTTGCTGATCCCACGACTGTTGCGTGCAATAGGGTAAATTGTTAATAGTCTGCGGTTGTTAAAGTGGCCCTCTCTGCGTGTCGATAGCGATATATGGTGCTTATGCAAGCTACAAAAGCACAGCTCTACGGCTATGCTCAATTACAAAAACATGAACACATAGCTCCTATCAAAACCGACATTAAACGATGACACGCAGTTAAGGATGAATCTATGCTCCAGAATATGTCCATAGGCCAGAAGTTGAGTACTGGCTTTGCGGTGCTGGCACTTTGCGTATGCCTGCTTGCCGGGTATGGCGTCTCACGACTGTCGTATCTCAATCAACAAAACACTGTATTGGCAGAGAACCTTATCCCTTCTGTTCGCTATGCAAGTCAGATGCATATCGCACTGCTTGATGCTCGGCGTTTCCAATTATCTATGGTGATCGCGATGGGCTACAACGACAGTGCGGATATTGAACGAACCCAACAAGGTGTGATGGATTCAAAGGCACGTTTTGAGCAGGCTGCGGCTAATTACGGCGGATTGGCTTTTAATGCTGCTGATGAAGAGCAAACCTTTAACGCGTTGAAGACTGCCGGAAATGCCTTTTTTACAGCGCATGACCCGCTATATCAGGCGGTGAAACAGAGTAGTGACAAGACAAGAGAGATTTTGCAAGGGAATCTCAGAACCACGCTGGAGCAGGCAACAAAATTAACGATGGATTTGCGTGAGATAAATGAGCGTATTGGCAAGGAGATGGATGCCCAAGGTGAAGAGGCATACACCAGCTCCAAATTCCTCAGTATCTTGACTGGCGCAGCGACTCTCATTTTCGTGGTGTTGATTGCATGGTATTTGAGTCAGCAAATCAAACGACCCGTTAATCGCTTGCTGGAACTTGTTGGTAGCGTCGCGGCTGGTGATTTGACTCATCGTGTGGAGTTGAATGCGTTTAATCAGGATGAATTAGGACAACTGGCGAAAGGCTTTGCGCAGATGCAAGAAAACTTGCGCAAACTGGTTGGGGAGGTATCCGGTTCTGTTGTACAGATGAGCTCTGCGGTAGAAGAGATCAGTGCCGTAGCAAGGCAGTCAGCCAACAATATGAATGCTCAGCAACATGAGCTGAACCAGCTGGCGACGGCGATGAACGAGATGCAGGCCACGGTTCAGGAGGTCTCGCGCAATACCAGCGATGCCGCCAGTGCCGCTACCTCCGCCAGCGAGACGGCAGAGCTGGGTGCACAAACGGTGAATGACTCTATCCAGCGTATCGAGCGGGTTGCCGGTGCCATTGAGAGCACCGCCGAGGTGATCCGCCAACTGGGGGATGACAGCCGCAATATCGGCATGGTGCTGGAGGTGATCCGCGGTATTGCCGAACAGACCAACCTGCTGGCATTGAACGCGGCGATTGAAGCGGCCCGTGCCGGCGAGCAGGGGCGGGGGTTTGCGGTGGTCGCCGATGAGGTGCGTACTCTGGCCAAGCGCACTCAAGACTCGACGACCCAGATCAACACCATTATTGCCGAGTTGCAGCAGCGTGCCGAGCAAGCGGGCAGTACCATGCAACAGAGTCAGGAGTTGATGAATACCACGGTTGCTACCGCACGGGAAGCGGGCGAGTCCATCTCCCAGATCAGCGGTTCGGTCAGCAGCATCTCCCACATGAACATCCAGATTGCAACCGCCACCGAAGAGCAGGGGGCGGTGAGTGAGGAGCTTAACCGCAATGTGGTCAATATCAGCAACGCTTCCGAAGAGGTCGCTTCTGGTGCCACCCAGATGGCTCAGGCGTGCAACGAGCTGAACCATCTGGCTACCCAGTTGCAGGATATGGTGCGCCGTTTCAGGGTGTAATCCCTCGGCGAGTCAAACAGCCCGATTACCGTGAGGTGATCGGGCTTTTTTTGTTTTTTGCGGTGTAGCCAGAGAGGTTTACCGCGAGCGGATGACTTGTCCAGCCGGACGATATTGTGCATGCTGATGGCCCATTTTCCAGGCAGGACTCTTGCTGTATGAATCTTCGCGATCTCGAATATCTGGTGGCGCTGGATGAGGAAAAACATTTTCGCAAAGCTGCTGAACGCTGCTTTGTCAGTCAACCCACCCTGAGCGGCCAGCTGCGCAAGCTGGAGGATGAACTCGGGGTCATTTTGATCGAACGTACCTCGCGCAAGGTGCTGTTTACGCCGGCTGGTGATGCCATGGCCCATCAGGCGCGTCGGGTGCTCAAGGAGGTGCGCGAACTCAAGAGCATCGGCCAGCACTTCTCCGAGCCGATGTCCGGGGAGATCCATATCGGTTTTATTCCGACCGTGGGCCCCTACCTGTTGCCCCGCATTATCCAGACCCTGCGTGAGCGTTTTCCCCAGCTGGAGTTCTACCTCTATGAGGAGCAGACCCAAACTCTGCTCAAGCGGTTGGAAGAGGGGGATCTGGATTGCGTCATTCTGGCCGAGATGCCGGGGATGGAGGGGTTTGGTTCAATCCAGCTCTATCATGAGCCGATGTGGTTGGCGGTGCCTTGCCATCACCCCGAAGCAGAGGCCAGACAAGTGCCACTCGGCAATCTCAAGGGCAAGAAATTGCTGATGCTGGCCGATGGCCACTGTTTGCGGGATCAGGCGATGGGCTTCTGTTTCGCTGGCGGGATAGGTGAGGATCAACGCTTCAAGGGGACCAGTCTCGAGACCCTGCGCAACATGGTGGCCGCCGGTAGTGGTATGACTCTGGTGCCAAAGTTGGCCGTACCTGCCGATCATGATGAAGGAGGGGTGAGCTATCGACCTGTGGTTGACCCTGTGCCGGGGCGTACCATCTCGCTGCTCTATCGCCACTACTCGGTACGTCGCCCCTGTTTCAACGAGCTGGCCGCCTCGATTACCACGCTGATGAGCAAGCAGTTGGCGCAATAAAAAACCGGCAGCCTTGGCTGCCGGATTTGCTTCTGCCGCAAGAGCAGCTTAGAAGATATCGTCGGTTGAGACAGGCCCTTCCACATCGGGGTTGTCACCACCGTAGACCTGATTGCCATTGGCGCTGGGGGCGGCGTAGCGGGTCGGCTCGGTCCCTTCCTTGAAGTATTCATCGGTACCGCCACTGGTCGCCAGCAGGCCGGTTTCGCTGTCAATCTTCACCGTCATAATCCCCTCGGGAACCGGCATCTTGTGCTCCGGCATCCCCTTGAGGGCGACTTTCATAAAGTCGATCCAGATAGGCTGCGCGGCGCCACCACCAAACTCGGCACGGCCAAGGCCACGCTGGTGGTTGTCAAAACCGATCCAGGAGGTAGCAACAATCTCCGGGGTATAGCCAGAGAACCAGGCATCCCGCGATTCGTTGGTGGTACCGGTTTTACCGGAGATGTCGTGACGTTTCAGGTCGCGGGCTGCACGCCAGCCGGTACCACGCCAGCCGTTGCCACCCCAGATGGCTGTGCTCAGGGTGTCGGTGATCAGGAACGCACTCTGGGCACTGATGGTGTGCGGTGCCAAAGGAGGAGTAACCGGTACACCATCAGTATTCAGTGAAGAGGTTAGCGGTTGGTCACCTTGCTGCTCGCAACGGGTGCAAGCAATAGCCGGTGTCGCCTGATAAAGGATGCTCTCCTGACTATCTGTCACTTTGTCGATGAAATAAGGGGTGACCAGGAAGCCACCGTTGGCCAGTACCGAATAACCACGTACCACCTCGAGGGGGGTGAATTCGGCAGCGCCGAGTGCCAGTGACTCATGGGGAGAGATGAAGTCGCGGGGGAAGCCAAAGTGGGTCAGGCCGTCGATATAGGTCTCCAGACCGATGGCACGCATCAGTCGAACCGACATCACGTTCTTCGATTTGGCCAGACCCAGGCGCAGCGGAGTAGGGCCATCATAAACGGCTGGGGAGTTTTTTGGCTGCCACATCGGGCCTTTTGACGGATCCCACTGGTTGATCGGTGCATCGTTTATGAGCGACGCCAGGGTATAGCCATGCTCCAGCGCGGTGGCATAGAGGAAAGGTTTGATATTGGAGCCAATTTGGCGCCGAGCCTGTTCTACCCGATTGAACTTGGAAAGCTCGAAGCTGAAGCCGCCAACCACCGCCTCCAATGCGCCATTATGCGGGTTCATGGCAACCAATGCGGCGTTAACATCAGGAACCTGGGCTAGTAGCAGCACTTCTCCCTCTTCCCGTACCCAGATCTGGGCGCCCACTTTCAGCACATCGCGCGCCGATTTCGGGGGATAGCTTTGACGGTCATCGGTAATAAATGAACGAGCCCATTTGATGCCGTCCCAGCCAAGCTCTGCTTCTTTACCATTTTTCAGCACCAGCGTTGCGCTGCGGTCACCGAGTTTGGTGACCACGGCAGCCATCAGCGGGTCATAGGTGGGTTGTTTGCCGAGGTGAGCCACGATCTGTTGGTAATCCCAACTGGTTTCACCTGCTTTCCATAACTGTTCGGTCGGGCCGCGATAGCCGTGGCGCATGTCATAGGCAAAAACGCCATCCAGCAGTGCCTGTCTTGCCGCCCGTTGGCGCTCGGCAGAGACGGTAGTGTAGACGTGCAGGCCCATGGTGTAGGCATCTTCCCCAAACTGTTCGACCATCTTCTGGCGAACCATTTCTCCCAGATAGGGGGCGTGCAGGGTCACTTCGGCGCCGTGAAAACGGGCCTTGATCGGCATCTTGGACGCTTCGTCAAACTGGGCCTGGGTGATCTTGCCGGTTTCCAGCATCCGGCCCAGCACCACGTTGCGGCGCGCAAAGGCCCGCTCGGGAGAGCGGATCGGATTGAGCATGGAGGGGGCTTTCGGCAGACCGGCAATAATGGCGATCTCGTCCAGTCCCAGATCCTTGACCTCTTTACCAAAGTAAACCTGAGCCGCAGCACCGATCCCGAAGGAGCGATAACCGAGGGGGATCTTGTTGAGGTACAGCTCGAGGATCTCGTCTTTTGAGAGATTCTGCTCGATCCGCCAAGCCAGGAAGACCTCCTTGATCTTGCGGATGATGGTCTTCTCATTGCTCAGGAAGAAGTTACGGGCAACCTGTTGGGTGATGGTACTGGCACCCTGACGGGCATGGCCGGAGACAGCCCAGACAGATGCAGCTCGAATGATACCAATCGGGTCAATGCCCGGGTGCTCGTAGAAACGAGCATCTTCGGTTGCCAATACGGCATCGATCATGGGTTGCGGAATGTCGTCCAGACGCAACGGAATACGACGAATTTCGCCATATTGGGCGATCAACTCGCCATCCCGGCTATAAACCCGCATCGGGGTTGCCAGCTTGACATCACGCAGAGCGGTGACATCGGGCAGTTGCGGTTTGATATAAAAGTAGATGCCGATGAGGCTGGCGACACCCAGCACAGCACCCAGCAGCATGACAATAAACAGGCGAACAAGCCATTTCAGCATGGAAGAACTACCAATCGTCTTAAAATTAGCCAACGGGCGCAGAGTATAGCCCTTTTGCCATCGGGAATTCGAGGTTTTCCTGTGGTGAGACACCTACCTCAAAGGATGCGAGAGGGTAGCATTACAGCAAGCAATAACCAAGGAGGGCGCTTGCTATGAATAAAGCGAGGTGGGTCACTTTTCGGTATAAACTTTATGACATTGATAGTTAGAGCATTTAGGATGGGCGCAACACTCCCCTGATGCGGGTGTCTTACACTCAGCCAGGAATAACTCCAAATAACGCATGGATGTGTATATGTTTGGGCTATTTAATAAGGGATCCCTCCTCCCCTTGGTGGGTATTGATTTCGGCAGCCAGACCATCAAAGCCGTCACTCTCAGCGGTCGCCCCGGTAAGCTATATCTGGAGTCGGTCGCTGATGTTCCAACTCCGAAAGGGACGCTGGTCGATTATCAATTGCAGGATATCGAGCGTGTCAGCCAATCGCTCAAGACCCTCAAGCGCCTTATACCTGGTCACAGCGATTATGGTGCCACTGCAGTGACTGGCTCCAATGTGATCACCAAGGTGATCCAGATCGATGCTCGTCTCGGTGATAAGGAGTTGGAGAATCAGGTCCAACTGGAAGCCGAACAGATCATTCCCTTCCCCCTCGATGAAGTGAGTCTCGATTTTGAGGTGCTTGACACCAACGGCAGCGAAGATCGTCAGGATGTGCTGCTGAGTGCTGCCCGCACCGAGAGTGTCAACGGTCGGGTCAGCGCTCTTGCCGAAGCAGGCATTGCTGTCAAGGTGGTGGATGTGGGCGCCCATGCGCTGGGTCGTGCCGTGGTGGCCTGCCTCCCTGAATTGCAGGAGAGTGAACGGCCGATCGGAGTGATCGATATCGGCGCCAGTGCGATGACCTTTGCGGCGCTGGTCAAGGGAGAGGTGATCTACTCCCGCCTGCAGAACTTCGGTGGCGATCAGTACAGCCAGGCCCTCTCCTCCTTTTATGGCATGACGCTGGATGAAGCGGAGCAAGCGAAAATCAAAGGTACCTTGCCTGTAGACCATGAGCTGGATGTGCTGATGCCCCATATCAACTCGTTGCTGCAGCAAGTGCGGCGCAATATCCAGCTGTTTTGCAGTTCATCCGGCTATCGCGACATCGCAACACTGGTGCTGACGGGGGGAGGCAGTTTGCTGCCCGGTTTGTTGGTACAGGTAAAAGAAGAGGTCAATTGCGAGGTATTGCACCCGGATCTGTTCGCCCTGTTTGGCAAACCGAAAGGGGAGGCCGATCTGGTGCATGGCGCTAAATATATGACGGCATTCGGGTTGGCTCTGAGGAGTTTCACACCATGTCAAATATAAACCTGCTGCCCTGGCGTGAAGCCCGGGCCCAGCGCCAAAAGAAACAGTTCGGGGCCTTGCTGGGGTTGTTTGTGCTGGCTACAGCCGCCTTGGGATTTTTTGCCAACTGGCTGGTCGAGCGACAGATCGCGGCCCAACAGCAGCGCAACCAGCGGCTGGTTCAGGAGATGACCATTCTGGATGCCCAGCTAGGGGAGATCCGGTTGCTCAAGGAGCGTCGCAAGGAGCTGATCGATAGGATGCAGCTCATCGAACAGTTACAGATGCGCCGCAACGTGCCGGTGCGTCTCTTCAACCAACTCCCCTTGCTGGTACCCAACGGGGTTTACCTCAATACCCTTTCGATGAAAAACAACACTATTGATGTCAATGGCAAGACAGAAGCCTATGGCCGAGTGGCTAGCATGATGCGGCGAATTGATGGTTCCGGCTGGTTGGGACAATCAAAAATCAGCACTATTTTTGCTGCTGATGTTGCGCCAGTGTCATTGAGCCAGTTTTCCATGATGTTCCTGATCGCCAACAATGCTGCGGCTGCAGGGAATGTGGCCAAGGAGCAACCATGAACCTTCAGCAACTCAACGAGCTGGATATCAATGACATAGTAAATTGGCCAAAGTGGGCCAAAGGGATCTTCGTTCTGTTTTGCTGTGTGTTGACCGGGGGGGCCATCTACTACTACGTGATTGCCAACTCCCTGGCCAGTTTGACTCAGGAAGCGGGGAAGGAGACCGAGCTGAAAGCCCAGTTTGAAAGCAAGGCGATGCTGGCTGCCAACCTGGGCGCATACCAGGTGCAGATGGTTCAGCTTGAACAACTGGTCGATACCCAGCTCAAACAGTTGCCCAATACCCACGAAGTTGCTGGCCTGCTGGACGACATCAGCTTTATTGCGACCGATAACGGCCTCAAATTGAACCGAATCAACTGGGAGCCTGAGGTCAAGCACGAGTTCTCGACCGAGCTACCGATGCGTATCGAAGTAGTGGGTACTTACCATGAAATTGGCAAGTTCACCGCGGACATGGCTGCCTTGCCCCGTATCGTCATCCTTGACTCCTTCACCTTGGGCCAGAGCAAGGATGCAGGGGAGCTGATTTCGATGTCGATGCTGGCCAAGACCTACAAGTACAACGGTAAAACAGTGGAGTCGAAACAATGAGACGTATCTACTGGTTTTTACCGGCCCTGCTGCTGACGGCGTGTGGTGGTCAGGAGGACATGGATAGCTATGTCGCCCAGACCAAGGCAAGGCCCCCTATACCTATCGAACCCTTGCCCGAGCTGAAACCTTTTGCTCCCATGCACTACCAGCAGCGGGAGCTGCGCAGCCCCTTCATGATTCCCCAACCTGAGGCGGTGGTCGGGGGTACCAGTAGTGCCAAGGCGCAACCAGATTGCGCCCAGACCCTGACGGATCGAGAAAAAGAGGTGTTGGAAAATTATTCGTTGTCCAGTTTGTCGATGCATGGCTCATTGGGCAAAGCGGGCCAGCTGTGGGCGCTGATCCGAACCCCGGATGGCAAAGCGGTGCGGGTCGGGCTCAATCAGTATATGGGGCTTGATCAGGGGCGGGTCATCAAGATCACCGATACTACGGTGAATCTGCTGGAAACCATACCGGACGGGAAGGGATGCTGGGTAACAAGAGAAACCCAGTTGGCGATGGCCAATTTGAAAGAAAAACAATAATCAGGGACGAACAGCAATGAGAACAACAATCGAAAGTGTAACCAAAGTGGCTTTGCTGTTTTGCGTTAGCGCCTTCAGTCAGGCGTGGGCAGTGGCTACCCTGCAAGAGATCAAGGTCAATCCGCAGCTTGCGGATCAATTGCTGGTCGAGCTCAGCTTCAGTGAGCCGGTTACAGGCTTTACCGACCGTCTCTCTTACCAACCCAATCAGCTGTTGTTGCATGTTCCCGGTGCGGTTGGGGCGCTTAAAGTGAACCCGCTGCCGATCAAGCGTCAGGGGGTCGATAATATCAAGGTTGAAGGAAAGGGCGCAGGTCTCGATATCCGGATCGCCCTCGATCAGCTGGCGCCCTATCAGGTGCAACAACAGGGGAATAAATTACTGGTGTCATTGGGTGAGGGGGTATCATCCGGGCTCATCAATAGTGAGAGCACCCTGACTGCACCCGCAACCTCGGCCACTCCTGTGCCAGCGCCCTCTGCGATGGTGGCTACATCCTCTCCCTCTGCTCTGCTCAATCCTCAGGTCGTTGCCCGGTCGATGCCTGTTGCCCCCGTGACTATGCCGGTAGCCACACAGCCTGCCAGCAAACCGGTGCTCAACGACTATCAGCGCAGTGGGGGCGGCGCTTATTTTAACTCGGTGACGGGGGTGGATTTTCGTCGTGGCAAGGATGGTCAGGGTGAGTTTCTGATCTCGTTGGATAACAGCTCGGCCGCTGTGGATGTGAGCAGTCGTGGCCAGACCGTACTGGCTAAATTTCATGGCACTCGGGTGCCGGATGGCTTGCTTAATCTGATTAATGTGCAGGATTTTGCGACGCCGGTTTCACAGGTTGAAGTCTCTCGGCAGGGGAGTGATACCCTGTTTGAACTGTCAGTCAATGGTCAGTTTGATTACCGTTACGATCAGGCCGATAAGCTGTTCATTATCGAAGTGAAAAAACGGACTACAGCCAGCGCATCCAAGCAGTATCAGGGCAAGCCCATCTCATTGAACTTCCAGGATATTCCGGTTCGTACAGTGTTGCAGTTGATCGCCGATTTCAACAACCTCAACCTGGTCACCACAGATTCGGTGGCAGGCAATATTACCCTGCGTCTGGATGGGGTGCCGTGGGAGCAGGCGCTCGACATTATTTTGAAAGTACGTGGGCTGGACAAACGGCTGGACCACAACATTCTGTTGGTGGCGCCAGCAGAGGAGATAGCAACACGCGAGAGACAACAGCTGGAGAGCCGCAATCAGGTCGCCGATTTGGCTCCGCTCCATACCGAGTATCTGCAGATCAACTATGCCAAGGCCTCGGAAGTGGCGGCCCTGCTCTCTTCTGAAAGTACCAAGTTGCTGTCACCCCGTGGTGCGGTGAGTGTGGATGAGCGCACCAACGTGCTGGTGGTAAAGGATACGGCGGAGGTGATCAGCAGCATCAAACGGATGCTGGATATTCTCGATATTCCGGTCAAGCAGGTGGTGATCGAGGCACGGATGGTGACCATTGACGACGGCTTTGATGAAGCGCTCGGGGTGCGTTGGGGGGTGACCAAGAATGATGGTCATGGCAACAGTACTTCAGGCTCTATTGAAGGGAATGACACCTCTGGCAATAACAACGGCAGTTCTGCGATAAATCCCAGTCCTCGGCCATCAACTGACAATCGGCTGAACGTCAACCTGCCGGTGACCGGAGCGGCCGGAACCTTGGCATTCCAGGTTGCAAGATTAGCTAATGGCACCCTGCTGGATCTCGAGCTCTCTGCGCTGGAGCGTGAGAACAAGGCGGAAATTATCGCAAGTCCCCGGGTGACTACTGCCAACCAGAAACCGGCTCTGATTGAGCAGGGTACCGAGATCCCCTATGTGGAGTCCTCTTCCAGTGGCGCCACCTCGGTCACCTTCAAGAAGGCGGTACTGAGCCTGAAAGTCACGCCGCAGATCACCCCTGATAATCGGGTAATTCTCGATCTGACCGTCACTCAGGATACCAAGGGGGAGACGGTCGATACGCCTACTGGCCCGGCAGTATCCATTAATGCCCAATCCATCACCACTCAGGTGCTGGTCAATAATGGCGAGACCCTGGTGCTGGGTGGTATCTATCAGCAGACTATCAAGACGGATGTCACCAAGGTGCCCCTGTTGGGTGATATCCCCGGATTGGGGGCTTTGTTCCGCAAGACGGCCAATGAGAACAAAAAGCGGGAGTTGCTGATTTTCGTGACCCCCAAGATAGTCACCGACGCCTTCTGAATGCTTTACATGTGAGGGTAAAACACATATAACCTTACGCCCCAATGAGGCTGGGGCGTAAGGGCTGCGGTTGCCAGTCCCGATATCTATTGAGATAATCCCCCTCCTGATCCATCGTAAGATAAGGTTCATAGGTACCCCGATCCAGTATTCATCGGGGTCGTACAGTTTGTAATTACTAACGAAAAGACATGGCTGAGAAACGCAATATTTTCCTGATAGGTCCCATGGGTGCGGGCAAGAGCACCATAGGTAGACATCTGGCAGAACAACTGCATATGGAGTTTTTCGACTCAGATCATGAGATTGAGCGCCGCAGTGGTGCTGATATCGGCTGGGTGTTCGATGTTGAAGGCGAAGAAGGTTTCCGGATTCGCGAAGAGAAGGTGATCGGCGAATTGTCAGAGCAGCAGGGTATCGTGCTGGCGACGGGTGGCGGTGCCATCAAGAGTCGCGAAACCCGCAACAAGTTGTCTGCTCGTGGCATCGTGGTCTACCTCGAAACCACTATTGAAAAGCAGCTGGCGCGCACACAGCGAGACAAACGCCGCCCTCTGCTACAGACCGAAGAACCGGCACGTGAAGTGCTGGAACGTCTGGCACAAGAGCGCAATGCCCTGTATGAAGAGGTGGCCGACTTTGTTGTGCATACCGATGACCAGAGCGCAAAAATCGTTGCCAATCAAATTGTAAAGCTGATCGGTATGTAATCTAGAGGACGTCCATGGAACGGTTGAAGGTCGAACTGGGTGAACGCAGCTATCCCATCGAGATAGCTGCCGGGTTGTTGCAGCGCCCCGAGGCGCTGGTATCGACCATCAAGGGCAAGCGGGTGATGATAGTGACCAACACGGTCGTTGCGCCGCTCTATCTTGCACGGGTAACCGCTCTGCTGTCGGGTTTTCAGGTTGAACACCTGATCCTGCCTGACGGAGAGGCATACAAGAACCTGGCGACCTTTGAGCAGATCATGTCTGCTCTGCTTGAGACCAACCATGGCCGTGATACGACACTGATCGCGCTGGGGGGCGGCGTGATCGGAGATCTGGTGGGCTTTGCGGCAGCAAGCTATCAACGTGGCATTCCTTTTATCCAGATCCCGACCACCCTGCTCTCCCAGGTTGACTCCTCTGTCGGCGGTAAAACCGCTGTCAACCACCCCCTCGGCAAGAACATGATTGGGGCTTTTTATCAGCCCAAACAGGTTGTTATCGATACCGAATGTCTGAGAACCCTGCCTGCCCGCGAATTTGCCGCAGGGATGGCCGAGGTGATCAAGTACGGCATCATTTGGGATGCTGATTTCTTCAGCTGGCTGGAGCAGAACATGGTGCGTCTGCAACAGCTGGAACCTGCCGCGCTGGCCTACGCCATCAAACGCTGCTGCGAGATAAAAGCCGATGTGGTCGGTCAGGATGAGACCGAGCACGGCGTCCGTGCGCTGCTCAATCTGGGTCACACCTTTGGTCATGCCATCGAGGCCGAGCAGGGGTATGGCAACTGGCTGCACGGTGAAGCGGTATCCGCTGGCACCATGCTGGCGGCCACAACTGCGCAGGCCCGTGGCGATATGAGCGAAGCGGACGTTGCGCGCGTGCGCGCCCTGCTGCTGGCCGCCAATCTGCCCATTCATGCGCCTGCCGAGATGGATTTTGCCGCCTTTATTCGCCATATGCGCCGTGACAAGAAGGTGCTGGAAGGCAAGCTGCGTCTGGTATTGCCGGTTGGCATCGGCCATGCGCAAGTGGTGGGGGATGTGTCCGATGCCGAGTTGCTGGCGGTGATCGAGTCTGGTCGTGACGAATAAACTGTTAAAATTTCCTTCCCAGCGGCAGCTGGTTGACCGGCTGCTGCATCTGATTGAATTCAATCATCCTTTTGTTTTTCTCTCCGGTAAACCCGGTAGTGGTCGTGGCACCCTGTGCGAATCCCTGCTCGGCGTGTTGCCGGAAAAAGTGCGGGTGGTGAGCCTGATTGGTACGCCTGCCATGAAGATGGTGGATGTGCGCCAGCTGTTGCTGCCCCAGGTGGTGGCGCGGCCGCTGTTCAACCCCCAGGATGCGCTGGCGGAGAGCTTCTTTCGCATGCTGGAGGGGAGCAAGCCTGTCACCCTGCTACTGCTGATTGAGCGTGCCGACCAGTTGCCGGCCGACCTGCTGGGAGAGCTGTGGGCGATCATCCGTCATAACGATACTCTGGTGGCGCCCCACCAGCTGGCCATTATCGTCTCTGGCAGTGACGTCTGGTGTCGCACGCAACGACCGCAGCTGAAAGGCAGAGCCATGCCAGCCCTTGAGCTGGAAGTGCCGCCACTGAGCCCACCCGAGCAGCGCATCTTCTTGTATGAAAAAGCCAAAGCGCTCAAGATCCCCGCGGCCCTCTTGCCCAAGTCGCAAGTGGAGGTGATCCTGAATACGGCAAACGGACATCCGTCCACCATCATGCAGTTACTGGAGGATATCATGACCGACAGAAGGCCCAAGAAGCGTCAGGCGGAGTTGCCTGTCAAGAAGATTGCTACTGCCATCGCCCTGGTCGCTGGCGGCCTGCTGGCGCTGAGCTACCTGCTGCCTGCGCTGTTTGACAATGAAAGCAAACCGGCACTGCAGGATCCGGCGCAGAATATGGCATTGCCGATCCCGGTTGCGGGAGGCGATCCCCTCACCGCAGGCAGTTCGAATACTGATGCCGCTGCACAAGGCGCGCAAAACAGCGATGCAGCCAGCAACCCCAACGGGGTGGTGAAGGATTGGCAGCCGGAAGCGAAAGTGCTGCCCAAATCGGTGGAGAGCGAAACAGTGACCACCGAGTCCACCAATTACGAGGGGCGTCGGGTGGTGATCTCTGACGAGGTGGTGCAAAAGCTGATGACCGAGCCCAAAGTCAGTGGTGCCTTGCCGACTGACGTGGTGGATGAGCTGACTGGCAAGAGCCGGAACAGCGCCACCACCAGTGGCACTGTCGCGGCCACGGCACCTGCCAATACGGCCAGGGCGCAGAGCCCGGTAACCACCACAGCCCCGGTGGCTACTGCCGTCAACACCGCCAGCAGTGAGTCGGTTGTTGCGCCTGCCCCCAAGGTTGCCCTGACTCCGCTCGCCACCTTGAACCAGAAGCCGCGTAACCACTACAGCGTTCAGCTGTTGGGCGCAAGCAACACCAAGGCGGTGGATCAGTTTGTTGCCGAGCATGGTCTGGCGGGCAAGGTATGGGTCTATCAGACCAAGTTCCGTGGCAGCCCCTGGTATGTAGTGCTGCAAGGGGATTATGCCAGCTCGGCCCAAGCCAAGAACGCGATTCGTAAACTCTCTCCCGAGCTGCTGAAAGGTCAGCCATGGCCCAAGTCGTTTGCGCAGGTACAAAAAGAGCTGAAGCAATAGCCTTGATACCGGATAAGGGGGTAGAATCGTCCCCCTTTTTGGGTCTTGCCTTCTTACACACCGGATTTCCATGAAAAAAACACGCGCTTTTTTAAAATGGGCCGGGGGAAAATATTCCCTGGTTGAAGAGATTGCCGAGCGCCTGCCGGCCGGGCGTGTGTTGCTGGAGCCCTTCGTTGGTGCCGGTTCCGTCTTTCTCAATACCGACTACGATGCCTATGTGCTCAATGACATCAATCCGGATCTGATTGCCCTCTATAACCACCTTAAAGAGAGACCGGACCGTTTCATTTATGAAGCGAACAAGCTGTTTGTGGCAGAGCACAACCACAAGGCTGCCTATTATCGGCTGCGCACCCAGTTCAACCAGACCGATACCAGCTTCGAGCGTTCCCTGCTGTTCCTCTTCCTCAACCGCCACGGCTTCAATGGCCTGTGCCGTTACAACAAGAAGGGTGGCTTCAACGTACCGTTCGGTTCTTACAAGAAGCCCTACTTCCCGGAAAAAGAGCTGTGGGCCTTTGCCGAAAAGGCGCAGAAAGCGACCTTTATCTGCGAGAGCTATGCCGATGCCATCAAACGGGCCGAAGAGGATTGGGTTATCTACTGTGATCCCCCCTATGCGCCGCTCTCGACGACGGCAAGCTTCACCACCTATGCAGCTGGCGGGTTTACTCTGGACGATCAGGCTGTACTAGCCCGCCTGGCGCGTCATACGGCGGCACATAAGGGGGTGCCGGTACTGATCAGCAACCACGATATCGAACTGACCCGCGAGCTCTATCGTGGTGCCCGCCTCGACGAGATCCTGGTCAAGCGTACCATCAGCCGCAACGGCGGCACCCGTAACAAGGTGGCCGAGTTGCTGGCGCTCTATCCACCCGGGATCGAGCCTGAGCAGGGCTACTACCCCAGCGACAGCGAACTGCTGCCACTGGCGTAACTGACCATGCGGCGCCCAGGGGCGCCGTTTCTTATGGGCAAGTCCGCGCCCGTGCCGATGCCCCAAAACCCGGGTGGTTGGAGTAGGGAAGGTGATTGCCCCATTTCCCCCGTATTCGAGTCGTTTTCACCTCGCATTTACGTTAAAATTGCGCCGTTTTTTCCCCTGGCTGCCAATGGATGATGCTGATGAAAGATTTTCTGATTGCCCCCTCGATCCTCTCTGCCGATTTTGCCCGTCTGGGTGACGATGTCGCCAAGGTGCTGGCTGCCGGTGCCGATGTGGTTCACTTCGATGTGATGGATAACCACTATGTCCCCAACCTGACCATTGGCCCCATGGTCTGCCAGGCGCTGCGTGACTACGGTATCGAGGCCCCCATCGACGTGCACCTGATGGTCAAGCCGGTGGATCGCATCATTCCTGATTTTGCCAAGGCAGGAGCTTCCCTCATCACCTTCCACCCGGAAGCCTCCGATCACGTTGACCGCTCTTTGGGCCTGATCAAGGAGATGGGCTGCCAGGCGGGTCTGGTGCTCAATCCGGCCACTTCGCTCTCCTGCCTCGAGTATGTGATGGACAAGCTGGATGTGATCCTGCTGATGTCGGTCAACCCGGGCTTCGGTGGCCAGAGCTTTATCCCCGGTACCCTCGACAAGCTGCGTCAGGTGCGTCGCCTGATCGATGAGAGCGGCCGCGATATTCGCCTCGAGATCGATGGCGGGGTGAAGGTCGACAACATTCGCGAGATCGCCGAAGCGGGCGCCGACATGTTTGTCGCCGGCTCTGCCATTTTCAGCCAGCCTGACTACAAGGCGGTGATCGACCAGATGCGTGCGGAGCTGGCTCATGTCACACGCTGAGCGCGCATTTGATTTGGTGCTGTTCGATCTGGACGGCACCCTGATCGACAGCGCCGCCCAGTTGGCACTTGCGGTCAATCTGACGCTGGCTGATCTGGGTCTGGAACAAGCTGATGAAGCGGTGATCCGTACCTGGGTAGGCAACGGCGCCGACAAGCTGATCCAGCGGGCGCTCGCCTACCGCGAGGCCGACCCCGAGCTGTTTGCCAAGGCCCGCCCGATCTTTTTCCAGCACTACAACGCCTGCTTGCTGCAGGGGCTGGCGATGTATGAGGGAGTGGCGCAGAGTCTGCATCGCCTGCAAACCCTGGGCTACAAACAGGCGATCGTCACCAACAAGCCGAGCGACTTCGTGGCTCCGATCCTCGATGCTCTTGGCATCAGCGATTGCTTCGAACTCTGGCTCGGTGGCAACTGCGTGCCGGTCAAGAAGCCGAGCCCGGAGCCCTTGCTGCACGCCTGCCAGGAGTTGGGGGTGAGCCCGGTACGCACCCTGATGGTGGGTGACTCCGAAAATGACGTGCTGGCGGCCAAGGCGGCTGGCATGAAGGTGGTGGGGCTCACCTATGGCTACAACTATGGCCGCCCCATCGCCGACTCCCGGCCTGACTGGGTGTTTGAACACTTTTCCCAGCTCGATGCCCTGCTGAACTGAGCGTGTCGCCAGACTGGCTGAATAACAAGGATTACTACTCTCATGACCAAACCAATCGTATTGAGCGGGGCGCAACCCTCCGGCCAACTGACCATCGGCAACTACATGGGGGCCCTGCGTCAGTGGGTCAACATGCAGGATGAGTACGACTGCCTCTACTGCATCGTTGACCTGCATGCCATCACCACTCGCCAGGATCCGGCTGCCCTGCGCAAGGCGTGTCTCGATGCCGCCGCCCTCTATCTGGCGGTCGGTATCGATCCCAAGAAGAGCACCGTCTTTATCCAGTCTCACGTGCCGCAGCACGCCGAGCTGGGTTGGATCCTCAACTGCTATACCCAGATGGGTGAGCTGTCGCGCATGACCCAGTTCAAGGACAAGTCCGCCCGTTTCGAGAATAACGTCAACGTTGGCCTGTTCGGTTATCCGGTGCTGATGGCGGCCGACATCCTGCTCTATCAGGCTAATCAGGTGCCGGTCGGCAACGATCAGAAGCAGCATCTCGAGCTGACCCGCGACATCTGCACCCGTTTCAACAACCTCTATGGTGACGTGTTCACCCTGCCGGAACCCTTCATTCCGACCGAAGGGGCGCGGGTGATGAGTCTGCAGGATCCCACCAAGAAGATGTCCAAGTCGGATGACAATGAGGCCAACTTCATCGGCCTGCTGGAAGATCCCAAGCAGATCGTCAAGAAAATCAAACGTGCGGTAACCGACTCCGACGAGCCGGCTGTGGTTCGTTTTGATCCGGAAAACAAACCGGGGGTCTCCAACCTGCTGACCCTGATGTCCGGTGTGACCGGTCGCTCCATCCCCGAGCTGGAGCAGCATTTCGAAGGCAAGATGTACGGTCACCTCAAGACCGAAACTGCCGAAGCCGTGGTGGCGCTGCTGGAACCGATCCAGGCCCGTTTCCACGCATTGCGTCAGGATGAGGCCCATCTGATCGCAATTTTGGCAGAAGGAGCACAAAAGGCGCGCGAAAGAGCTGAAAAAACCCTGACCAGCGTATATGATGTAGTCGGCTTCGTTCCTCGAGCCTGACATACTGGGAAGGTGTAGTAGAAGAGAGCTGGGTATTTGCCTGGCTTTCTTTATTTTCTGCCCTGCTATTTTTGTTTAATTTTTTATTTTAACGTGGGTCATATCCCCAAGAGTAAGCATGTCTGTTCAACCAACTATTTCTGCTGAAGAGCTGAGTGACAAAGGTCACTGGCTACGTAAATTTCGCAAGGCAAAAAACCTCAATACCCTGCAATTAATGGTCTCCAATGCCATCGACAAACACCATAAAGCCCCTGCCGTTGCTGCCGCCATCTATCTGGCCGAGTGTCAGCGTGAACGGGAACTGGAACAGGGTCGTTTTCTCGACCGTTAATATCTGCCGCTGGTTATCTCATGTTGCTGTTAATTGATAACTACGACTCTTTTACCTGGAATCTGGTGCAATATTTCGGCGCCCTGGGGCAAGAGGTGGTGGTGAAGCGAAATGATGAACTGACGCTTGATGCCATCGCGCAGCTCTCCCCCCGTTTTCTGGTGATCTCTCCCGGCCCCTGTACGCCCAATGAGGCGGGGATCTCTCTCGACGCCATCAGCCACTTCGCTGGCAAGCTGCCCATTCTCGGCGTCTGTCTCGGTCATCAGTCGCTGGCGCAAGCCTTCGGTGCCCGTGTCGTGCGTGCCCGCCAGGTAATGCACGGCAAAACCTCGCTCATTCGCCATCAGGGCGAAGGGGTATTCAAGGGACTCAACAACCCGCTGCGGGTGACTCGTTACCACTCGCTGGTGGTGGAGCAAAACAGCCTACCTGACTGCTTCGAGGTTACCGCCTGGAGTGAACATGCCGATGGCTCGTTTGACGAGATCATGGGGTTGCGCCACAAGACGCTTCCTGTCGAGGGGGTTCAGTTCCATCCGGAGAGTATTTTGAGTGAACAGGGCCATCAGTTGCTGGCCAACTTTCTGGCGCGTTCATAAAAAGTTGTGATCGCCTTCTCAAGTTCGAGAGAAGGCAAAAAAAATTTCCCTGACACTTTATTCACCCCCTCTCTTGCCCAAATTATCTCTTGCCAAGCCCCCCTGAGTCGTTATGCAATGCGGTTGCCTAAAATCTCAAGGACAATCGAACATTGTTCCTTATAGGCCGTCTTGTTACAGACTTTTTACTTTATTTCTGTGATAATCCCGCCACGTTTACACGGATTTAACTTTTGGGCGGTGGATTATTCTGTCGCCGAATCGAAGGAGAGCTATATGTCAGAGTTGTTGGCAGTGACACGTGAAGTGTTTGATGAAGTGATGGTTCCCAACTATGCGCCCGCCAAAATCATCCCGGTGCGTGGTGAAGGATCACGTGTCTGGGATCAGGAAGGGCGTGAGTATATCGACTTCGCCGGTGGCATCGCCGTCAACGGTTTGGGTCACTGTCATCCCAAGCTGGTCGAGGCCCTGAAAACCCAGGGCGAGAAGCTGTGGCACCTCTCCAACGTTATGACCAACGAGCCGGCCCTGCGTCTGGCCAAGAAGCTGGTCGCCGCCACCTTCGCCGACAAGGTCTACTTCTGCAACTCAGGCGCCGAAGCGAACGAAGCGGCCCTCAAGCTGGCTCGCCGCTACGCCATCGAGAAGTTTGGCGAGCATAAGACCCAGATCATCGCCTTCAATCAGGGCTTCCACGGCCGCACCTTCTTTACTGTCAGCGTCGGTGGCCAGGCCGCCTACTCCGATGGCTTCGGTCCCAAACCCGGTGACATTACCCATGTTCCCTACAACGATCTGGCGGCACTGGCGGCGGTGATCTCCGACAACACCTGTGCCGTGGTGATGGAGCCGCTGCAGGGGGAGGGGGGCATCATTCGTCCCACCGACGAGTTTGCCAAAGGGGTGCGCGAGCTGTGCGACAAACACAATGCCCTGCTGGTGTATGACGAAGTGCAGTCAGGGGTCGGCCGGACCGGTGATCTCTATGCCTATATGGGTCTGGGCGTCACGCCGGACATCCTCACCAGCGCCAAGGCTCTGGGGGGCGGTTTCCCCATCGGCGCCATGCTGACCACCGGCGAAATTGCGTCTTACCTGAAAGTGGGTACTCACGGCTCTACCTATGGCGGCAACCCGCTGGCCTGTGCGGTCGCCGAAGCGGTGATCGACGTGATCAATACCCCGGAGGTGCTGGCGGGCATCAAGCAGCGCGAACAGCTGTTCCGCGATGGCCTTGAAGCAATCAACGCCAAATACCACTGCTTTAGCGAGATCCGCGGTAAGGGTCTGCTGCTGGGCGCCGCCCTGAGCGAGGACTTCAAGGGGCGTTCCCGCGACTTCCTGCTGGCCGCCATCGATCAGGGGCTGATGGCACTGGTGGCGGGTACCAATGTGGTGCGTTTTGCCCCTTCACTGGTGATCCCGGAAGCGGACATCAAGGAAGGGCTGGCCCGCTTCGAGCAGGCGGTTGCCCAGGTGGTTAACGCCTGATTGCAAATTGAGGTGGGGAGCCCTCCCGGCAGGAGCCGGGACCCCACCTGTCGTCAATGAAAGGGAGTTGTCATTTATGTTGGTTATTCGACCCATCGAGCAAAAAGATTTTGCCGGGCTCAAGACCTGCGCTATCGAGTCCGGCACCGGCATGACCTCGTTGCCTGTCAACGATGAGCTGCTGCAGCGCAAGATCGATGCCTCTACCCAGACTTTTTCCGACAAGCCCGCCGGCAAGGGGGATTGCCTCTACTTCTTCGTGGCCGAGGATCTGGAGAGCGGCGAGATGGTGGGCACCTGTGCCATCGATGCTGCAGTCGGTCTCTCTCAGCCGTTTTATAACTACCACATTGGCAAGGTGGTGCACTCTTCTCCCAAACTCGGCATCTATAACGTCGTTGAGACCCTCACCCTCTCCAACGACTACACCGGCAACTCCGAGCTCTGCACCCTGTTCTTGCGCGAATGTGCTCGCGAGGGGCTTAATGGCCGCTTGCTCTCCAAGCACCGTTTTCTGTTTATGGCCGAGCACCCGGAGCTGTTTGACAAGACCGTCTTCGCCGAGATGCGTGGGGTCTCCGATGCCAATGGCCACAGCCCCTTCTACGAGTGGCTGCAAAAACATTTCTTCTCGATGGATTTTCCTACCGTCGACTACCTGACCGGTATTGGCAAGAAGCGCTTTATCGCCGAGCTGATGCCCAAGTACCCCATCTACGTCAATCTGTTGAGCAATGAGGCCCGCGCCGTTATCGGTCAGACCCACGAGAAGACTCGTCCCGCCATCAAGATGCTACAGGACGAGGGCTTCGTGAATCGTGGCTACGTCGATATCTTCGATGCCGGCCCCACCGTTGAGTGCGATGTGCAGAACATTCGCAGCGTGCGTCGCAGCAAGAAGCTGCGGGTGCTGGTGGGCGAGCCCATTGGTGGCAAGACCCACCTTATCTGCAACAGCCGTTTCGAACAGTACCGCGCCTGCTACGGCAATATCCGGGTCGATCTCGATAAGCACGAAGCCATCATCCCGCCCAAGATGGCGGCGGCAATCAAGGTGCAGGATGGCGACATGGTGCGGGTGGTTGACCTCGACTGAGGCAAGCAGGACAAGCAAACTGATTATCAGACAGGTAGCCGAGGCCGCCTGTCAGCGACAGGGAGTGAATGGATGAGCCAGTTAGTGCAATTTATCAATGGTCAATGGCTTGCCGGTGAAGGCAAGCCGTTCGAATCTATCGATCCGGCCAGAAACGAGGTGATCTGGCAGGGTGCTGCCGCCAGCGCGGCGCAGGTGGATGCCGCCGTCAAGGCCGCCCGTGCCGCCTTCTACCACTGGGCGGATATGATCCTTGAGGATCGTCTGACCATAGTGCGCCGTTATGCTGACCTGCTCGGCGAGCAGAAAGAGGCGCTGGCCCTGACCATCGCCCGCGAAACCGGCAAACCGCTGTGGGAGACCCGCACCGAAGTGGCCGCCATGCAGGGCAAGATTGCCATCTCTATTCGTGCCCACGATGAGCGCACCGGCACCGTTGAAAATGCCATGCCGGGCGCCAAGGCGTTTGTCCGTCACAAGCCTCACGGTGTGGTGGCGGTGTTCGGCCCTTACAACTTCCCGGGCCATCTGCCCAACGGCCATATAGTCCCGGCGCTGATTGCGGGTAACGCCGTGGTATTCAAACCCTCCGAGCTGACCCCCATGGTGGCGGAAGCCATGGTCAAGGTGTGGCAGGAGGCCGGATTGCCCAAGGGAGTGCTCAATCTGGTGCAAGGGGAGGTCGAGACCGGCAAGGCGCTGGCTGGCAACCCGGACATCGACGGCCTCTTCTTCACCGGCTCCTCCCGCACCGGTCATTTCCTCCATCAACAGTTTGCCGGTCAGCCGGGCAAAATTCTGGCGCTGGAGATGGGCGGCAACAACCCGCTGATCGTGAAAGACGTGAGCGACATCGACGGCGCCGTCCATGCCATCGTCCAGTCTGCCTTCATCACTTCCGGTCAGCGTTGCACCTGCTCCCGCCGCCTGTTTGTCGAGCGCGGCGAGCGGGGCGATGCGCTGGTCAAGCGACTGGTCGAGGTGGTCAGCCAGATCAAAGTCGGTCTCTATGATGCCGCCGAGCAGCCGTTTATGGGCTCGATGATCAGCGAAAGAGCGGCCCTCGGCATGGTCGAGGCGCAAGCCAACCTGCAGCGCCTCGGTGGCGAGAGCCTGCTCACTCTCAAGCACCTGGAAGCGGGTACCGGCTTTGTCTCCCCGGGCATTATCGACGTGACGGCAGTCAAGGCGCTGCCGGATGAAGAGTACTTCGGCCCGTTGCTGCAACTCATTCGCTATGACGATTTCGATGCCGCCATCGACCAGGGCAACGCCACCAGCTTCGGCCTCTCGGCCGGTCTGCTGGGGGACAAGGAGGCGGACTGGCACCACTTCTTCAAGCGCATTCGCGCCGGTATCGTCAACTGGAACAAGCCCATTACCGGTGCCTCCAGTGCCGCGCCGTTTGGTGGCATCGGCGCATCCGGCAACCACAGGGCGAGCGCCTACTACGCCGCTGACTACTGTGCGTATCCGGTTGCTTCCGTCGAAGACAGCAAGGCCGCCATGCCGGAGCAGCTGTCTCCTGGCTTGACGTTTTAAGATCAAATGGGGATGCCAATGCCGCAGAGATGGCTCAACGCCGCCGACTACTGTGTCATATCCCCGGTTGCCTCCGTTGAAGACAGCAAAGCCGCTATGCCGGATCAGCTGTCTCCCGGTCTGATCTTCTGACAATAACAAAACGGGGCATCCGGCGGGTGCCCCCATCTGTACCCGCAATCAAAGGAAAGAGAGATGCAAAAGGATATCGACACCCTGTTCAGCCATCTGTGGGACAACTACATCAAGGTGACACCGAGCGCCCTCAAGGTGCACACCCTGTTGGGCGGCGGCGAGCCCATCGTCAACGATCACGTGGCGTTTCGTACCTACAACCTGCCCAAGCTGGGGCTGGAGAAGCTGGCTGCCCACTTTCTGGCGCTCGGTTACGAGCAGAAGGGCGAGTACGTCTTCAAGGCCAAGAAGCTCTACGCCAAGCACTTCGAGCATCAGGATCCGGACGCGCCCAAGGTCTTTATCAGCGAGCTGAAGGTGGAAGAACTCTCCGCAGACGCGCAGGCCATCATCCACAAGCTGGTGGATCAGGTGCCCGATCATCTGACCGATACCCCGGCATTTCTCTACGCTGGCGCCCCCTGGCAGGTCTCCTATGCCGACTACCAGACCCTGCTGGCGGAGAGCGAGTATGCGGCCTGGATGGCGGCCTGGGGTTATCGTGCTAACCACTTCACCGTCAACATCAACCGCCTGAAGGACTTTGACACCATCCAGCAGGTGAATGGGGCGCTCAAGGCGGCAGGCTTCGTGCTCAACAGTGTCGGCGGTGAGGTGAAGGGCGATCCCGAGGTGATGCTGGAGCAATCCTCCACCATGGCCGACAAGGCAGATGTGCCCTTCACCGATGGCGTGCGCACCATCCCAAGCTGCTTCTACGAATTTGCCCTGCGCTATCCGCAGGCTGACGGCGTGCTCTATCCGGGTTTCGTCGAAGCATCAGCCGACAAGATCTTCGAATCGACGAATGCCATGTAACGGGAACCACCCTGTTTCATTCACAACGCCTCCTTGCCGGAGGCGTTTTGTTTGGCGCCGAGTGACAGTGGCGGGGTTGCCTGAAGCTGAGTGACGAGGGGATTTGTACGGGGCTCAACGGGTAAGGGGTTGTTGATAAAAGTGTGAACTAGATCACTTTTAATGTCCCATATTGGCGCAAGTGGTGGAGCAAAAAGGAGTAGAATGACGCTTTGTTTTTACGGGGCCAATCGATGCCTAACTATCACTTTTTCAAGCAGGGTCAGGCGCTTACCTATCTAGATGCCAATGCGCCCAGCTATAGCGATGAGCGTCGCCAACTGGTCGAACAGGGATTTGCCGCCATCGCCACTCCCACCTTTGCAGATACCCCGGCCCAAGCCCTTGAACTGCTTCGCACTCATCAGGCACTACAGGATGAGGCGCAGGCCAACGCCCTTTGTCTGACGGTTGCCACTATTCCGGCGGCGATCGCCACGCTGTCCGGGCACTGACGCTGTCGCCATGCTCACGTAAACAAAAAATGGTGCCACTGTGATGGCACCCTCTTATCGGTTTGCCTGCTTGCCCTGGGCCCTTTACCGCTGGTGCAGGTCACCTTCGATAACCAGCACGGTATCCATCCCAGCAGCCTTGCCTGCTTCAAGCCCGATCCGGGTATCTTCAAACACCAGACAGTTGGCGGGATTGGCGCCGAGCAGTTCGGCCACCTGCAAGAAGGTGTCGGGATGCGGTTTGTGGTTGGTGACATCATCGGCACTCACCACCACCGAGATATAGGTATCGAGCCCGGAGTTTTTCAGGATGGAGTCCGCCTGACTGCGCGGTGAGCCGGTGCCAATCCCCATCTTGACCTTGCCGTGATAGTGCCTGACCAGCTCCCACATCTTGGGAAAGACGCTGACCTGGTCGATATGTTCCATATAGAGGGCTATCTTGCGGCGGGTGAAGGCCTCAACGTCCACCGTCAGCCCCTGCTGCTCGGCCAGCATGGCGATGATCTTGCGGGTGGGAATGCCGCCATACTGATAAAGCTGATCCCGCTCAAACGGGATAGCAAACTCGGCGCAGGTGAGCTCCCAGGCATCCAGATGAAGGGGCATGGAATCCACCAGAGTGCCATCCATATCGAAAATCAGGGCATCGTAGTGATCAAACCCGTACTGCTCACGCTCACTCATGGGGGATCCTTGAATCAAATAGAGCAGGCTAGCAGAAACGGTCGGCGCTTTGTGGGATCGGCTTCATGGTTGGACAGATTATGGTCGCCGTTTTTTCTATCTCTTGCTGATTTGTGAGACAATAATCCGTTCATTGCCAGATACTTTGGCATATCAGATCTGCGAGTCCCCTTATGACCTCGAGAATATCCCCTAAAACCGTCTTCTCCAGTGTGGCGCTGGTGATCGCGCTCGGTTCACTGGAAAAGAGCATAGTCACCACTCCGTTGCCCATGATTGGCGCCGAGTTGAATGCCGGTGCCGCTCTTACCTGGGTGGTCACCGCCTACCTGCTGGCCGCTACTGCGGTGCTACCTGTGTACGGCAAACTGAGTGATCTGTTTGGCCGGGTGCGGATGCTCAATATCGGTATTGGCCTGTTTCTGGCGGGCTCGGTAGCCTGTGCCCTTTCACAGGATCTGCCGACCCTGCTGGCGGCCCGGGTGCTGCAAGGCATGGGTGGCGGCGGCCTGATCGCCCTCGCCTTTACCGTGATTGCTGACACCATTCCACCGCGGGAGGTGGGCAAGTACCAGGGCTACATTTCGGCGGTCTATGCGGTTTCCAGCATTGCGGGGCCCTTGCTTGGTGGCTACTTTACCGAACAGCTCAGTTGGCGCTGGATCTTCTGGATCAATCTGCCGCTTGGGGCGCTGGCGGTCTTTCTTATCAACCGCAATCTCAAGCAGCTCAATGTCCGTCGTCACAGTCGTTTCGACTGGAAGGGGGCGGGTCTGCTGATTACCGTCACTACGCTCACCCTGTTGCTGCTCTCGCCAGAGACCGCCCTGCCCGCCATCTGGCTGGCGGGTGCGCTGGTGGTGGCCTTGCTGCTGCTGATCCTGATTGAGCGACGGGCTCACGATCCCATCCTGTCTGCTCATCTGGTCCGGCTGCCCGGCTATCTGGTAAGCCTGCTACTGGTGATGTTATCCCAACTGTTGCTGTTCGCGGTGCTGGTTTATTTGCCGTTACAAATGCAGTGGCAGAAGGGGATGAGTGCCACCGAGAGCGGCGCCATCATGGTTATCTTTATGCTCTCGATCACCGCAGGGGCCTTTGTTGGCGGCAAGCTGATTGGCCGTACCGGTTACTACAAGCGCTTTGTGGCGGTAGGATTTGCGCTGGCAGCGCTGGCGCTGTGGCAGATCCACTTCGACGCCTGGGTCAGACTGGCGCTCTGCTTGGCCGGTATCGGTCTCGGTCTGGTGCTGCCAGCCCTGTCGGTGGTGGTGCAAAATGCCCTGCCACGGCAGGATCGCGGCATCGGCATGTCGCTGTTCAACTTCGGCCGTGAGCTGGGGGGGGCGGTGGGGGTGGCCATCTGCGCCATGCTGTTCCACTCCCGGTTGCCCGCAGGCAGTGCCGATCAGCTCAGTTCATTGAGCCCGCAACTGCTAGCCCCCGCGTTCAGTGCCACTTATATCGGGATGGCAATCATTGCCACCTTTGCATTGCTGCTTACCCTACTGGCGCTCAAGCGCCATGAGCTGGCTTCTATCAATACTTGATCAATCTGCTAGCCATACAGCGCACTGGTAAGGGGAAAATAACGGGGCTGGCTGGCCGGGGTAGTTGCCTATCAGCAAGCTCATGCTGTCTGTTACCTTGTCAAAGTGGGGCATCGGCAAGGCGTTGTCGGTGAGATTGGCGAGCAGCAACAGGGTGTGTTGCTCGCCCGTTTTCGGGTCTTGCCAGTGGCGGCGATAGCTGATGCGCTCGGAGTCATCCCCATCCAGCAGCTCGAAATTGCCGTGGCGAACGACAGGGTGAGCCTTGCGCAGGGTGATAAGCTGGCGATAGCAGTGTAACGGCGAGTCAGGGCGGGCCAGCTGCTCGGCTACGTTGATTTCTATGTGGTTGGCGTTGAGGGCAATCCAGGGCGTGGTGGTGCTGAATCCGGCGTAGGGGCCGTTGTCCCACTGCATCGGGGTGCGGGCGTTGTCGCGGCCGATGGCATCAAGCCGCCGACCCAGCTCGGCAGGATCCAGCCCTGGCTGGCTGGCGCGGTAGTTGATGGCCTCCACATCGCGCAGCTCGCCCGGCTGCCAGTGGCGGTTGGTCATGGCCAGCTCCTCCCCCTGATAGATGAAGGGAGTGCCCTGCATCATGTGCAGCACCATGGCCCACAGCCTGGCGCTGGTTTCACGCCACTCGGGCCTGTCATCGCCAAAGCGGGAGACGGCGCGGGGCAGGTCGTGGTTGCCGAGAAACAGGCTGTTCCAGCCCTGACCGTGCAGCCCTTGCTGGTGGCGGGCCATGGCTCGCTTGAAGGCGAGGGGATCGAAGCGGGATGACCATTTGTCACGGCCCAGCCCCAGATGCTCGAAGTTGAACACCATGCTGAACTCGCTGCCATTGGTGTTGGAGTAGTGCTGCATATGGGCGAGATCGGCCGACCATGTCTCGCCGACAGTGATGATCCCCTTGCCGCCGAAGCTCGCGGCATTGAGCTCGCGGATATAGTCGTGCAGGCGCGGGCCGTTGCTCATGGCAAGCCGGTCCCACTCCTTGCTCACCATATCGATCACATCGAAGCGAAATCCCTTGATCCCTTTGCCCAGCCAGAAGTTGATCACCGCCGCCATCTCGGCCCGCACCGCCGGGTTGTCCCAGTCGAGATCAGCCTGACTCGCATCGAAGTTGTGCAGGTAGTAGCGATCAAGCGCTGGCACATACTGCCAGCCACTGCCGCCGAAGATAGAGGTGATGGGATGGGCATCGACAAAGGCCTTGTCCCGAAATACGTAGTACTCCTGATAGCGGGGATCACCGGCCAGCGCCTGCACAAACCACTCATGCTCGGTGGAGGTGTGGTTGGCGACGATATCCATCATGATGCCGATGCCGTGAGCGGCCGCCTCGGCTATCAGCAACTCCATCTCGGCCAGAGTGCCGAAGGCGGGGTCGATGGTGCGATAGTCCGCCACGTCATAGCCGTTGTCACGCTTGGGGGAGCGATAGATGGGGGTGAGCCAAAGCATATCGACTCCGAGGGTGGTCAGATAGTTGAGGCGCTGACGGATGCCGTTGATATCGCCCATGCCGTCGCCATCGCTGTCCTGAAAACTCATGGGGTAGATCTGGTAGATGACACAGCTATCGAGGTCGATATCGGGGGAGTGGAGTGTATGCGGGTTCATCAGCGTGGCCGGTTGGGGGAGGAGAGTGTCTATCTTACGCAGATGAGCGGGCAGTCAACAGGGCAGGGGAAACCTTGAAAAGGGTTCCATTATTGAGTGATGGCTAAAAGTGAGGGATGGGTCACAAAGGTGCCATCCAGAGCCATTTGTGTGGTCGGGATGGCGGTTTGCTCATATGCCCTGCATGAGCCGTTATCGGGTGGCCTTGGCCTGCTCGGCGTTTGGCTCCAGCTGGCGCTCTGCCTTCTCTTGCTGGCGTTCAGCCTGCGCCTCCAGCTCCTTGCCAAGAAAGTAGTTCAGGAAGGTGCGGATCACCGCGATGATGGCAAGGCGAATAAGCTCCTCCTTGCTCGGTGCCACTGTGGTGGCCAGGATGTCGGCGGCGAGCTGAAACTCCAGCGCCAGAATGAGCCAGCTGCCAAAACAGAGGCGGATACGCGGAAAGCCGGGCTGGTGATCCCGCACTCGCGCGGCCAGCCAGAGGGTCTTGCCAAGCCCTATCACCACGCAGGCGATGGAGATAAGCTCCAGTAGTAACTGGAACCATTCGACCCCGTGCATCATCCCCTCTTTCAGACTCGCTATCTCAAACACTCGGGTTACCTCACTGATTCAAAAGAGCACATTATTAATATAGCCAGGTAAAGGCCAAATCAGAGTCTCCCGATAAGCAGTGAGGTCTGTTCTATGAGCTGACGCGCAGCCGGGCTGACTCCTGCCAGTTGGAAGAAGCCGTGTATAACACCCAGTTGCCGCTGACAGGTGGTTGTGACACCGGCTTGCAGCAGTTTGCGATAGAGGGCTTCCCCCTCGTCGCGCAGTGGATCATATTCCGCCGTAACGATATGGGTCGGCGGTAATCCTGACAGGTCCGGATGGTGGAGCGGGCTGGCTTCGGGATGAGGAGCGGGCAGCTCCCCCAGATAGGCCTTAAAACCGCTTAACAGCATGTCGCGGGTGATGAGGTAGTCATCCCCTAGCTGTCGATAACTTGCACTGTCCCCTGCAGCATCGAGCATCGGATAGATGAGCAGTTGGGCTGCAGGCAAGGGGGCGCCTCGCTCCTTGAGTCGCAAGGTGGTGATCAGGGCGAGGTGGCCGCCGGCGCTGTCGCCCGCAAGGACAACCCGCGCCGGGTCCCCATGCCATTTCTCCACATCGGACATGATGGTGAGCGTAGCAGCCAGTGCGTCATCGTGGGCGGCGGGATAGGTATGTTCAGGTGCAAGGCGGGTATGTACTGCGAACACCAGTGCCTCGGCGCGATTGCACAGCATCCGCATCTGGCGGTCGTGGGTGTCGAAATCGCCGCTGACAAAACAGCCACCATGAAAGTAGATAAGGGTGGGACGGCTTGTACTTGAGGCTGGCGCTGGTTGATAGAGGCGGATGGAATAATGGCCATGTTGCCACTCTTCAACGGCGCCAACTTCCTCCCGTTCACCGCCCAATATGGCAGAAGCAAGATAGCCTTCACGTCGCTCCTGCCAGCTCAGGCTGCTCGTCTTGGGGCGGCCTGCTGCAATGAACTCCGCCACCATGGCCGCAATGGCCGGTTCAAGTTGTGTATCCATAACGCACCAATAACTGTATATAAAAACAGTTATTTTGCGCCTTTAGCCAGAGAGCGCAACCGGCGTTAGCTGAGGCAGCTCACAAAATCAGACTTCAAGCAGCTGGAATTCAATCACATAGAACGGCGGCAGATCGGGGTAGATATTGCGGATCACATCTTTAAGCTCGGGGAGGGTCATGTTCTCCTGGCGGGCGTGTTCATCATTGAGCTCATCGAAGGCGACCGCCTTGACCGAGAGCACCTCTATGGTGCCAAAGGGCTGGTGCTCCGGGTTGGTGAACAGGGCTAGCCGCTGGCCGGGTCGCCAGTTGGCTTCGCGCTCGTCGCGAATGGTGATGGTCTTGTGGCCCGCCTGAATATCGGCGACGAAGCGGCTGAAGAAGGTGAATGCGGGATAGGGATGGGCAGACATGGTGACTCCTGGCTGGGTGAACCTAAAGTGGGTGAATGGAAATCAAAGGTCGAGATAGGCGCGCAGCCTGGCCAGATCGGCGATGACGGGGCCGTCACTGCCGTCGGCAACTATGCCCTGTTCGACCAGCTCCTTGAGGGCGCGGCGGTAAACCCGCTCGGTGGTACCGAAGCGGGCCGCCTCGTGAGCCCGCTTGCGCGATCCCAGCATCGGAGTGCGCTGGCGTTCTCGCCATAGCTCATAGGCGATGTTGTAGGCGATGGGGTGGAGCAGCCGGCTGGTGGTGATCTCCAGGGTATCGAGATAGTCGCTGGCAAGTGCGGCGGCGAAAAAGAGGGTCAGTTCGGGTTCGACCAGCAGCCGCTGGGCCAGCTTGTGGGCGCAGATGATCCTGGCGTCCAGTTCGGTCTCGGCCACCACGTTCCACTGCACCGGGGTGGCGCTGAAGAACTCCATCTCGCCAAAGATCTGGCTCTGACACGCAATTTCGCCAAGCTGGAAGCGGCGGCCCGAGTGCACTGTGCTGTTGAGGGAGATCCTGCCTCGCTCGATCAGATAGAGCTGCTCGCTCTGCTCCCCCTGGCGCATGATGAGTTCGCCCGGCAGGTAGCGGCGCAGAAACAGGGTGCAGTCATCAAGTGCCACGGCAAAGCGGGGTTCAAGCTGCTGGAGTTCGGCATGAAAGCGGCCGAGGGGGTAGGGTTGTTGCTGCATGACGTGTCTGTCGCACCGATGACGAGGGCCATGAGGCTAGCAAGAGTGCGGGCCGGATACCAGCCCGCCTCCTGTCGAATGTGCCGCAGTTAACGGTTTGCGGTTTATTGCACCAGAGCGTGGAGGGCGGCGGCGATGGCTTGCTGCTCACCGGCCATCATTGCCTGTTCGGCGCTGGCGTAGTCCGCCACCCCTTGCTGCACATCCTGCTCGAACAGCACCACGTTGCAGAGCACGGCGGCGACCCGCACCTTGCGCAGGCGACCAACGGTCAGCAGGGAGGCGGTCTCCATATCGGCGCCCAGTACGCCGCGGGCATGCCAGTAGCGGCACACCTCCTGCTCGTCATCCCGATAGAAGCTGTCGTGGGATCGTACCAGCCCGTGCCAATGAGGCTGGCCGCTGGCCGCCACATGGTTGAGCAGGGCAGCTTGCAGCCAGATATCGGCGCAGGCGGGATACTCGGCTGGCAGATAGGCCTGCGAGGCCCCCTCATTGCGTATCGCCCCTTCCACCACAATCAGGTCGCCCAGCCCGATGTCGTGTTGCAGGGCACCGGCGGAGCCGACCCGAATAAGCGAGCGGGCACCGGCTTGCACCAGCTCCTCCAGCGCGATAATGGCCGAGGCGCCACCGATGCCGGTGCTGCAGACCGTGATGGGCAGCCCCTGATAGCGGCCGTTGATGAGGCGAAACTCCCGGTTTTGTCCCAGCACTTCACACTGTTCGAGCTGGCTGGCGATCCGGTCGACCCGGGCCGGATCGCCGCACAGCACCACTCGCTCGGCAATCTGGCCAGGACGGCATTGCAGATGGGCTAGCAAGCTCATGCGATCGCTTCCTGCTGTGGACGTTTGGCACTCAGCATCCAGAGGCGAGTGCCGTTGGCGGCGATAAACAGCAGGATCAGGTACTCCAGCGACATGGCGTAGACGCCTTGGGCGGCATAGACACCGATGCTGATGATGTTGACGATCACCCAGAGGATCCAGTTCTCCACATATTTACGGGTCATCAGGATCTGGGCAACCACCGAGAGCACCGTCATGGTGGCATCCCAGAACGGGAAGGCATCAGGGGAGGGCTCGGGGGTTGCCAGGTTGGCACCAAACAGGTTGAGCACAGAGACCGAGGTGCGCGCCAGGGTAGCGAATACCGGGTCGATATAGCGGGTCAGCAGGGCGATGGCCAGCACGCTCACGGCGGCGGTCACCATCAGTTTGGATTTGCTGAGCCAGCGGACCTGCAGGACGTCCCCCTGATCGTTGGCGGGGCGGGTCCAGGCGTACCAGCCGTAGAGATTGGCGCAGAAGAAGAACAGCTGCAGCAGCAACAGTCCGTAGAGCTGGATCTGGAAGAAGATGATGGCAAACAGGGTGACGTTGATAAGGCCAAAAAGGTAGTTGATGGTCTTCTCCTGACTGGCGAACCAGATGCAGGCCAGGCCAAACAGGGTGCCGATGGCTTCAATCCATGACATGGCATAGCCGTCACCCAGCGGAATAGTCACCAGGGTGTGATTGATGCTGAACAGCTCGAATATGCTCATTTTCTGATCCTTAAGGGATGAGGGGGGTGTGCAAGGGCGTCATTCTAATGGGGGGAGGGGAGAAGGGGCAGGACTTTTGTCCGCCCCGGGCTTGGCCCATATCAAAGAAATCGCCGCTGCTGCCCGGTTATTCCAGCAGTGATGGGTTATGGTGCCCCCGCTGGCCGGACTTTATTGATATGTAGCAAGATGATAGCGCCATGGCTGTGGTCTGATAGAGTCCACTCTCCGGGAGGAGAATCACGTGATAAAAGGAGGTTGTATTGAATTCCGAGCTTGTCTGGGTGCTCTGTCTGCTGGCTGGCGCCATCTATCTCTTTATGACCAACAAGGTGCGGATGGACGTGGTCGCCCTGGGCGTGGTCATCCTGTTTGTGCTGAGCGGCACCCTCACCCTGTCGGAGGCGCTGGCGGGCTTTAGCGATCCCAACGTTATCCTGATCGCCGCCCTGTTTGTGGTGGGTGAGGGGCTGGTGCGCACCGGCATCGCCTATCAAGTAGGGGATGCATTGGTGAAGGTGGCAGGCAGCAGCGAGACCAAGCTGCTGGTGCTGCTGATGGTGGCGGTGGCGAGTCTGGGGGCTGTGATGAGCAGCACCGGGGTGGTGGCCATCTTTATCCCGGTGGTGCTGAGCGTGGCGAACCGGATGGGGATCCCCGCTGGTCGCCTGATGATGCCCCTCGGTTTTGCCGGGCTGATCAGCGGCATGATGACGCTGGTGGCCACGCCCCCCAACATGGTGGTCAACAGCGAGCTGATGCGCCACGGCATTCATGGCTTCGGCTTCTTCGATTTCACTCCTATGGGGGGGCTGATCCTGGGGCTGGGGATTATCTACATGCTGCTGGTTCGTGGCTCTTTAGTGGGCGCGGGAGAAGAGGGCAAAGGCAAGCCGACCGGGCGCCGCACCCTGCGCGATCTGATCCGAGACTACCGGCTGGCCGGTCGGGCTCGCCGTCTGGCGCTGCACCCTGACTCCCCGTTGATTGGCCACACCCTGGACGAACTGCAACTGCGCGCCCGTTATGGTGCCCACGTCATCGGGGTGGAGCGCTGGCGCAAGTTTCGTAGGGTGATGATGCCGGTCTCGGGGATCAGTGAATTTCAGGCCAAGGATGTGCTGCTCATCGACATGTCCGATCCCGAGGTGGATGTGCGGGCGTTTTGCACCGAGGCGCGGCTTGAGCCGATGATCCTGCGTGGGGAGTACTTCTCCGATCAGGCGCGAGAGGTGGGGATGGCCGAGGTGTCGCTGATCCCCGAGTCCAAGCTGCTGGGTAAAAGTGTGCGGGAGGTGACCTTCCGATCCAGCTATGGCCTGAGCGTGGTGGGGCTGCGTCGCGATGGTGAGGCGTTGGCAGGCAAGCTGGTGGATGAACCGCTGCTGATGGGGGATACCCTGCTAGTGGTGGGAAACTGGAGCCATATCCGGCAACTGCAGACCCACAGCCGCGACTTTTTGCTGATGGGGTTGCCCGCCGAGGTGGACGAGATGGCCCCCGCCCGCAGTCAGGCTATCCATGCGCTGTTGGCGCTGGGGGTGATGATCCTGTTGATGGTGACCGACCCGGTACCCAATGTGATTGCGGCCTTGATCGCCTGTCTGCTGATGGGGCAATTTCGCTGTATCGACATGGAGAGTGCCTACAAGTCGATCCACTGGCCGACCCTGATCCTCATCGTCGGCATGCTCCCCTTCGCGTTGGCGTTGCAAAAAACCGGTGGGGTGGATTTGATTGTTGGTGGCCTGATAAGTGCGGTGGGAGAGATGGGGCCAAGGGTGATGCTGGCCAGCCTGTTTGCCCTCTGTGCGGTGATCGGGCTCTTTATCTCCAATACCGCCACAGCTGTACTGATGGCGCCTATTGCGCTAGGCACGGCGCAGCAGATGGGGGTCTCGCCCTATCCATTCGCCATGACCATCGCCATCGCGGCCTCGGCGGCCTTTATGACGCCGGTCTCGTCACCGGTTAATACCCTGGTGTTGGGGCCGGGCAACTACAAGTTTGTCGACTTTATCCGTATCGGGGTGCCATTCACCCTGTTGGTGATGGTAGTCAGCGTGGTGGCGATCCCCTGGTTCTTCCCGTTCTGAAACCGGGAGACAAGATTGGCAAGGGGGGCTCGGAATAAGTGAAGAGTGAGGTGAACAGAAATTGACGTGGGGATGGGTTAATAGCGGAGCGAGATAAAAACTGGGGAGAGACAAATTTCAGATACAAAAAAACCAGCGTGAGCTGGTTTGTTTGGTACTGCTATTAATGGTGCGGAAGGAGAGACTCGAACTCTCACGCCTAGGGCGCCAGAACCTAAATCTGGTGCGTCTACCAATTTCGCCACTTCCGCAATATTAATGGTGGCTATGACGGGATTCGAACCTGTGACCCCCGCATTATGAGTGCGATGCTCTAACCAACTGAGCTACATAGCCGTTTGTTATCAACCACTGAGGTGGAAGAGAACAGAAAAATGGCTGGGGTACTAG